>NZ_CP122407.1:6000000-6600000 GCF_029834475.1 Rugamonas sp. DEMB1
CTGCGCGCCGCCGCGTCCAGGCTGAAGGCCGCCTCGTAGGGCAGGAACACCAGTTGCAGCAGGGCGTGCGCCAGTTGCAGGCCGCTGCGCCGCAGCGAGCCGGCCAGGTGCTGGCGCCACAGCGTCTCGGCCGGCTTGCGGTCGAGGTCGACCAGGGCGCCCAGCAGGCCGGGGCCGAACAGCACGGCCAGCACGGCGCCGCTCCACAACCAGGCCTGGCCGGGCAGCGCCCAGCCCAGCAGCAGCAGGGCCAGCAGGGTCGGCGCCACCAGGCTGCGGCGCAGGTTGTCGAACAGCTTCCAGCGCGACAGCGCCGACAGCGGGTTGGCCTCGCGGCCGGCGCCGTCGACGCCGGCCGGCACCCGCGGCAGCAGCCAGGCCAGCAGCTGCCAGTCGCCGCGGATCCAGCGCTGGCGCCGCGCCACGTCCTCGCTGTAGCGGGCCGGGTAGGCCTCGTACAACTGGGCGTCGCTGAGCAGGCCGGCGCGCAGGTAGCAGCCCTCGATCAGGTCGTGGCTGAGGATGCGGTTGTCGGGCAGGCGCGCCGCCAGCACCTGCTCGAACACGTCGACCGCGTAGATGCCCTTGCCGATGAAGGAGCCCTCGTAGAACACGTCCTGGTAGACGTCGGAGACGGTGCGCGTGTAGGGGTCGATGCCGGGCTCGCCGCCGCACAGCTTCTCGTAGCGCGAGGCGCGCTCGCCGGGCAGGCTGGCGGCGACCCGCGGCTGCAGGATGCCGTAGCCCTCGACCACCCGGCCCAGCCGGGGGTCGACGCGGGCGGCGTTGAGCGGGTGCTCCATGGCGGCGATGAACTGGCGCGCGGCGTCGCGCGGCAGCTGGGTGTCGGTGTCGAGCGTGATGACGTACTTGACCGTGTCCAGCGCGGCCAGCACGGCCGCCTCGCCCTCGACGGCGGCGAAGCGTTCGCCGCCGTGGCCGCGCAGGAAGGCGTTCAGCTCGAGCAGCTTGCCGCGCTTGCGCTCGTGGCCCATCCAGACACCCTCGCGCTCGTTCCAGCGGCGCGGCCGGTGCAGCAGCAGGAAGGGGCCGGGCGCGTCGGCGCCGGCGTAGCGGGCGTTGAGCGCGCGCACGCACTGGCAGGCCTGGGCCAGCAGCGCGGCGTCGCCGGGCTGGCTCTCGGCGGCGGCGTCGGCGTAGTCGGTGAGCAGGCAGAACAGCAGTTGCGGGTCGCGGTTGGCCAGGTAGCGCACCTCCATCTGCTCGCCCAGCGCGGCGACGTTGTCGGCGCTGTAGATCAGCGTCGGCACCACCACCAGGCTGCGGGCGCCGGCCGGCACGCCGCCGCGCAGGTCCATGCGCGGCAGCGGGTGCGGCCGGGTCAGCAGGGTGGCGCCCCAGTTGACCAGCGCCAGCGCCAGCTGGGCGCTGGCCGGCAGCGCCAGCAGCGCCAGCGCGGCCAGCGCCGGGCCGCGGGCGCCGTCGGCGGCGGCGCGCGCCAGCAGCGGCGCCGCCACGGCCAGCGCCAGCAGGCCGGCCGCGCCCAGGTAGCTGGCCAGCGGCGCGGCGCGGGCGCGCGCCTGCAGCGCCGGCCACGGCGCCAGGCGCACGCACAGCTGGCGCGCCAGCAGGCGCTGGCCGGCGCCGACCAGGTAGTGGCCGACGTGGCGGTGGCGCGCGTCGACGCCGCCGGCCTGCAGCCGCGCCAGCTGCAGCGCCACGGCGGCCACCTCGGCCTCGCTGTGCCGGCAGCGCCGCGCCAGCCGCTCGACGACGTGGCGGTACTGGTCGCGGGTGGCGAAGTCCATCCGTGGATACACCTCGGCCGGGCCTGGCGCAGCTCGCGCTCGACCACGCTCATCGACTCGACGAACTCCTGCCAGTCCATGCTGCCGAGCACGCGCAGGCTGCCGATGCTGTTGCTGATCGAGACCTGCTCGGCGGCCTGCTGCTGGATCTCGCTCTGGATCTGCTGCTCGATGGTCAGGCCGGCCTCGGCCAGGCGGTGGCCCAGCCAGGACAGCGCCAGCGTCAGCGCCTGGCTCTGCCCCTGCAGGCGGCGCGCCAGCTCGGCGACGAAGGCGCTGGTGACGGGCGGCTCGGAGCGCGCCATGTCGGCCACCAGCAGGATCAGGCCGCTGGCGTTGTGCTCGGCCACCTCGCCCATCCGCTCGGCCCAGTCGGCCGCCAGGTCGCGCTCGCGGCGGTTGTCGGCGACCCGCGCGGCGACCCGGCGCAGGTTCTCGATCAGCGCCAGGCGCAGCATGATGGGGATGGCCCACAGCTCGCCCAGCTCGAGGGCGGCGCCCTCCTGGTAGGCGTCGACGAAGCGGCGCAGGCTCTCCGGGTCGACCCGGCCGTCGCCGTGCGAGATGATCTCCAGCGCCAGCTTGTAGGCGCGCGGGCAGCCCTCGACGCCGGCGCCGGCCAGCCGTGGCAGCTGCCGGCTGTAGCCCTTGGGCAGGTGGCGGCGCGCGGTGCGGATCTGCTCCTCGATCAGGTAGTAGTTGTCGAGCAGCCACTCGGAGGCCGGCGTCACCTGGCGCCCGGCCGTCACGGCGGCGGTCAGCTCGACGCAGGTGGCGCCGATCAGCTCGGCGTTCTCGGCCAGCCGCGCCAGCAGGCGGTCGCGGCGGCCGGCGAAGCTGGGCCGGCTCAGCGAGTGCTGGCCGGCCAGGGTCTTGCCGTGGGCCGCCATCTGCGCCGCGCTGAACAGCTCGGCGCGCAGCGGCAGCTCGTCGTCGTCGTCGGGGCGGACGGCGCCGGAGCGCGCCTCGCGGAAGCCTGGGGTGCACCAGGCGTGCAATGCGGTGAGTAGTTTCAAAGTGACCTCGCTGTCGGCCCCCGGACGGGGACGGCGCCGCCCGCGCGCCGGCCGGCAGGAAGGCCGGCGGGCGCGCGAACCACGCGATGGAAAGTATGTTCCAAGGCATGGTAGCGGGGCGCACGGCTGGCCACCGTGCGCAGACGTACACAGCGCGCGGCAAGCGCGGCGCCACGGGGGGGCGGCGGCGGCGGCGCCAACGGGCGCGGAACCAGGGTCAGACCCTAGGGTCTGACCCTCTATGGGCGCCGCCGAACCGCCGGCCCTAGGCGGCCCAGGCCAGCGGCGCCAGCGCCAGGCCGCCGCTCAGGTTCCAGGCCTGGGCGTAGCCGAGCCGGCGCAGGCACTGCGCCGCCTTGACGCTGCGGTTGCCGCTGCGGCAGAAGAACACCAGCGGCACCGGCGCGCCGCGCAGCCACTCGTCGAGCTGGGCGGCGAGCCGGCTCAGCGGCACGCTCAGCGCGGCGCGGCCGTTCGGGCCGGTCGGCGCGGCGGCGGCGTACTCGTAGGGTTCGCGCACGTCGACCAGCAGCGCCTCGGGATGGCGGCGCAGGAACTGGGCCAGCGCCGCCGCGTCGATCTGCAACGCGGTGGTGTCGGCCGGCGCGGCCAGCGGCGCGGCGCGCAGCGCGCGCGGGCTGCTGCAGAACTGGTTGTGCGCGTCGCGCGACGGGCACAGCAGCGTGTCGGCGGCCAGCAGCGCCGCCAGGCCGGGCTGGGCGGCGTGGCCGCAGAAGGCGAAGCGCACGGCGTCGGCCGGCAGCGCGGTGGCGGTCGCGCCGCCGCCGAGCAGGTAGCTGCGGCTGCCGTCGGCGTGGCGCGCGCAGGCCAGCGTGCGCGCGCCCAGCGCCAGGCCCTCGGCGGCGCCGCCGTCGGCCAGCGTCAGCGCGGCGGCGCCGGCCGGCCAGCCGAAGGCGTCGACGGCGCCGTCGTCCATATTGTCGGCCAGCGCGGCGGCCAGCGCGGCGCGGCCGTCCGGCTTGGCCGGGTTGGCCATCCCGGCGGCGCTGGCCAGCACGGCGCGCACGCGGTACTGCTGGCAGCGGACGAACTGCTCGATGCGCTCGCCGTGCTCGGCCAGCGCGTCGATCACCACGCAGCTGCGGCTGGCCGCGTCCAACACCAGCCAGCTGCACTCGCCCTCCACGCCCAGTTGCACCACGCCGTCGTGCGGCAGCGGCGCCTGCGCCGACGGCAGCAGGCAGCTGGCGCGCAGCGCCTCGCCGCAGCGGACGATGCGGGCGCAGGCCTCGGCCACGCTGGCGTCGTCGATCAGCGCGCCGAACGACAGGCGGATCGCGCCGCTGCTGCGCCAGGCCGCCAGGCCCATGGCGTCCAGCACGTAGCTGGGCGCGGCCTTCTTGGCCGAGCAGGCGCTGCCGGCGCTGACGCGCAGGCCGGCGGCGTCGAACACGTCCATCAGCTCGCCGCTGGCCAGGCCCGGCACGGAGAAGTTCAGGGTGGTCGGCAGCGCCTTGGCGAAGGGGTTGTTGAACACCACGCCGGGCAGCGCCGCGCGCAGGCTGTCGGCCAGGCGGGCGCGCACGCCGGCCAGCTCGGCGTGGCTGCGGAAGGTGGCGCCGCCCTCGAGCGCCTCGAGCACCGCGCCCAGCGCGGCGATGCCGGCCATGTTCTCGGTGCCCGAGCGCATGCCGCCCTCCTGGCCTCCGCCCATCATCAGCGCGGTGAACGGCGCGCCGGCGCGCACGTACAGCATGCCGATGCCCTTCGGCGCGTACAGCTTGTGGCCGGAGAACGGCGCGTAGTCGATGCGGCTGGCGGCCAGCTCCAGCGTCAGCTTGCCCAGCGCCTGCACGCAGTCGACCAGCCAGTAGGCGGCGCTGGCGCTGTCGCGCAGCACCGCCTCGATGCCGGCCAGGTCGGAGATCACGCCGGTCTCGTTGTTGGCGGCCATGGTGCAGACCAGCGCGGCGCGCCCGGCCAGCGCGCGCAGCGCGGCCAGGTCGTGGCGGCCGTCCTGGTCGACCGCCAGCGCGTGCAGCTCCAGGTCGAGGCCGAGCAGGCGGTTCCAGTGCGCCAACGCCTCCGGCACCGCCTTGTGCTCGGTGGCGCCGTACACCAGCAGCGCGCCGATCGCCTCGCCGGCGGCGCGCCGCGCGCGCAGCGCGCACAGGGCCGACAGCACGGCGGTCTGGATGCCCTCGGTGGCGCCGCTGGTGAACAGCAGCTTGCCGTCGCCCACGCCGAGCAGGCGCGCGCCGCGCTGGCGCACGCCCTCCAGCAGCGCCTTGGCCTTCAGGCCGGCGGCGTGCGAGCTGCTCGGGTTGCCGAAGCGTTCGCCCATGGCGTCGACGGCGGCGGCGATGGCGGCGGGCAGCACGGCGGAGGTGGCGTTGCCGTCGAGGTAGATTTCGGTCTTGATCATGGTGGGGCGCGCGTAAAGTGGTCGAATAATGGACAGCTTACTCATTCCCGCCGGTAAATATGTTCTAAAATATCTGTTGATTGCTCATCACGTAGCATGAATATGCTAAATTTTGTTGAAAAATAGAATGAATCCACTCGACCGCTACGACTACGCCATCCTCGCCGCGCTGCAGGCCGACGGCACCCTGTCGATCGCCCACCTCAGCGAGAAGGTCGGGCTGTCCAGCACGCCCTGCTGGAAGCGCCTGCGCCGCCTCGAGGAGGACGGCTACATCGAGGGCCGGGTGGCGATCGTCAACCGGCGCAAGGTCGGCCTGCCGGTGACGGTGTTCGTCAGCGTGCGCACCAGCCAGCACGACGACAAGTGGCTGGCCCGCTTCGCCGCCGCCGTCACCGCCCTGCCCGAGGTGCAGGAGTTCCACCGCATGAGCGGCGACGTCGACTACCTGCTCAAGGTGGTCACCACCGACATCGAGGGCTACGACCGCTTCTACAAGAAGCTGATCAAGGTGTCGCAGCTGACCGGCGTCAGCTCTGCCTTCTCGATGGAGCAGATCAAGGTCACCACGGCGCTGCCGCTGGAGCTGGTGTCGCACGGCTTGCCGGGCTGAGCGGCGCCGGGCGGGTGATCGGCATCGTCACCCAGTCCGACCTGGTGGCGGCGCTGTGCGAGCAGCGCTTCGCCGAGGCCGCCGCCTGAGGCGGGCGCGGCCGGACAAAACAGGGGGCCGGTCCCCCCGGTCCCGGCCCCCTGCCTTCATGCTGTCTTGTTGCCTGAGTTGACCGCCGGCCTGGCAGCCGGCGGTCCCGGCCGCCGCGCTCAGCGTTCCGTGCGCGCCGCCGCCAACTGGCGCCGCCGCGCGGTCCAACCCAGCAGGCCCAGCCCGGCCGCCAGCATCGCGTAGCTGGACGGCTCCGGCACCGCCGCCACCTCGGCCACGCCTATCGTCGCGCCGTAATAGTATTCGCTGTTCGGCGTGGTGAAGCGGATGTCGGTGAAGGTGCCGGTGAACTTGATCACGCCGTTGCCCTCGTAGCCGACGATGCTGCTGCCGCTGGACGGCGTCAACAAGCCGCCGCCCCAGTTGCCCCCGCCTTGGCTCAGCAGCGTGAAGCTCAGGCCGTCCTGGAAGTTGAAGCTGACCGGCACGCCGTTCTGGCCGACACTGAACATCGCCATGTAGGGGTTGACCACCGGCGTGTCGAAATGGAAACCGTTGATGGTCGAGTTGCCGCCCTGCATCAGGATGGTGCCGTTGCTGCCCGGGGTGTTGGGCACCTCCGCGCTGGTAAACGAGCTGGGCACGTTGTAGAAGACCGGGTTGGTGTCCATGCCGATGGTGTCGCCGGTATACGTGACGTTGATCGACACCGCGTTCTGCATTGTCGTGCCGCTGCTGCTGTCGCTCCACAGCGTCCAATTGACCGTCGGCACGGCCATCGCCGACATGGGAACCACCAGTGCCGCCACCAAGCTTGCTGCTGCTAATTTCTTCATGCTACCCCCGAGATATTTTTGTTTGGATCGCCGCCGCCCTGCCGGGCGACCGCGCCGTATATGCCCGCAAGAACATCATCTATCGTTGCGGCAAGTTTCAGAGTAGGACAATTTTTCGCTAAAACAATGGAAATTGATTGCAAAGTGATATTTAGCATTTCCACAAGGAAATTGTGTGGCGGCGTTACAAATTTACCCCCGACAGTCGCGCCGCATCGCGTATCCTTGTCGCCGCCTTGTTTCGACACCGTGACACCTACTCAGGAATCCGCAATGACGCCTCGCACCACCCGCAGCCCCCTCGTATCCGTCCGCCTCGGCCCGCTGGCCGCCGCCTGCCTGAGCCTGGCCGCGCTGTGCGCCGGCCCCGCCGCCGCCGCGCCGCCAGCGCCCGCCGCCGCCGCGAGCGCGAGCGCGAGCGGCCATACGGCCAACCCGGCCAGCCGCCAACTGCTGGCCCTGGCCGACGCCTACTACCAGGCGCTGGCCCGCTTCGAACCGATCGGCGCCACCGAAAACGGCGACAACCGCTTCGACGACCAACTCGGCCTGTCCATCGCGCCGGCCCAGCGCGCCCGCCAGTCCGCCCTGTACCGCCAGTTCGCCAAGCGCCTGCACGGCATCGCCCGCGCCAAGCTCGACGAGCGCGCCCGCATCAACTACGACATCCTCGACTTCGAACTGCGCGGCCTGCTGGCGATGGAGAAGTTCCCCGAGCACCTGCTGCCGATCAACCAGATGGACAGCGTGCCGATGATGCTGGCCAACTACGCCGGCGGCGAAGGCTCGCAGCCGCTCACCACGGTCAAGGAATACGAGGCCTATCTGAACCGCCTCGGCCAGTTGCCCGCATGGATAGACCAGGCCATCGCCAACATGCGCCTGGGCATGCGCCAGGGCGTCACCGTGCCGAAGGCGATCATGCAGTCGGCCCTGCCGCAGTTCCAGAAGCTGCTCAGCGCCACGCCCGAGGGCAACATCTTCTACACCCCGGTCAACAAGTTCCCCGCCGCCTTCTCCGCCGCCGAGCAGCAGCGCCTTGGCGCCGCCTACCGCGCCGTGGTGGCCGAGCGGCTGATGCCGGCGCTGGCCCGCCTGGCCGGCTTCCTCGAGCAAGACTACCTGCCGGCCTGCCGCGCCAGCACCGGCCTGGGCGACCTGCCCAACGGCCAGGCCTGGTACCGCGCCCGCGTCGCCAACGCCACCACCACCACGCTGACGCCGGAACAGATCCACGCCACCGGACTGCAGGAAGTGGCGCGCATCCAGCAACAGTTCGCCCTGCTCGGCCCGCAACTGGGCTACACCGGCCCGGCCGCCGGCCTGCCGGTCTGGGTCGCGCAGCAGGCCAAGTTCTTCCCCTTCAAGACCGAACAGGAAGTGCAGGCCGTCTACCACCAGCTCGACCAGATCCTCGACACCAAGCTGCCCCAGCTGTTCACCCTGCTGCCCAAGGCCAAGCTGGACCTGCGCCTGGAACCCGAGCTGAGCCGCGCCACCGCCTCCGACCACTACACCGCGCCGGCCGGCGACGGCTCGCGCCCCGGCGTGTTCTGGTCGGTGGTCAACGATCCCGCCAAGTACGGCAACACCGGCATGACCACCCTGTTCCTGCACGAGGGCAAGCCCGGCCACCACTTCCACATCGCCCTGATGCAGGAGCTGAACCTGCCCGACTTCCGCAAATACGGCGGCAACAACGCCTACACCGAGGGCTGGGCGCTGTACGCCGAAACGCTGGGCAAGGAGATGGGCCTGTTCAACGATCCGGAGCAATACTTCGGCCACCTGAACGACGAGCTGCTGCGCGCCACCCGCCTGGTGGTCGACACCGGCATGCACGCCAAGGGCTGGACGCGCGAGCAAAGCATCGCCTACATGCACGACACGCTGGGCTACGACGCCGTGGCCAAGAGCGAGACCGAGCGCTACATGGCCTGGCCCGGCCAGGCGCTGGGCTACAAAATCGGTTCCCTGAAGATCGTCCAACTGCGCCAACGCGCCCAGCAGGCGCTGGGCGACAAGTTCAGCCTGCCGAAGTTCCACGAGGTGGTGTTGAGCGACGGCACGCTTCCCCTGAGTCTGCTGGAAGCCAAGGTCGACCGCTGGATCGCCGCGCAACGCTAAGCATTCCCGCGCATCGCATCGCAACATCGCCGGCGCGGCGGCCCGTTCCGGCCGCCGCGCCGGCGCCGGACCGGGTGGCCGTGGCGCTCGCCCGGCGGCCCGCCCGGCGGGGCCGACAAGCGAACTGAACAATTTTTGATATTGCGCAAACACTTGCGTTTTATTCAAGCGCACAACATCGACATGCACAATGCCAGTTGCTAGTATCGGCGGACCGTCCCTCGTTCCTTGTCGACTCCGCCGATAGAAAGTGCGCCATGCCTTCGATCTTGCCCGCGCTGGTGTCCCTCTTCTTCCTCGCCTACGGCATCTATCTGCTGCGCCGCCACGGCGGCAGCCGGATCGGCCAAACCGCCTTCCTGATCTGCGCCGCCACGTTTTGCTGGCAAATCAGCTGGGCCGTGCTGTTCCAGCTCAAGGACGCGCAACACGCGCTAATATTGGCCAAGTTCGGCTATCTGCTGATACTCTTCCTACCCACCACGCTGTACCACTTCATCGTCGAACTGACCGGCCGGCAAGCCGAGCGGCGCTGGGTCGAGCTGTCCTACGGCTTGGCCGGCGTCCTCGCCGTCGCCCTGCTGAGCAGCAACGCCATCGTCGCCGGCCTGCACTCCTATTTCTTCGGCTACTATCCGCGCGCCGGCTGGCTGCATCCGCTGCACCTGCTGCAAACCGCGCTGGTGATCGGGCGCGGCCTGCATCTGCTGTACCGCCGCCAGCGCGCCGCCGTCTCCACCGAGCGCACCCGGCTGCGCTACTGCCTGGCCAGCATGCTGGTCTACCTGCTGGCGGCGGTCGACTACCTGGGCAACTACGGCGTGCAATTCTATCCACCCGGCGTGCTGTTCATCGCCACCAGCCTCGGCCTGGTCGCCCTGGCCACCGTGCGCCACGACCTGCTGACCGATCCGCTCGAACTGGCCGCCACCATCGCCCACGAAATGCGCACGCCGCTGGCCACCATCCGCAGCCAGTCCCGGGTGTTGAGCAACAGCCTGCCGGAGTTGCTCGCCGGATATCAGAGCGCCGTCGACCACGGCCTGCTCGCGCCCACCCTGCGCGCCGACAAGCTGGCCTACCTGGCCGAGCTGGCCCAATTGATCGACGCCGAGGTGTCGCGCTCCAACTTCGTGGTCGACCTGGTGCTGGCCTCGGCCCGCGCCGGCATGCTGAACCGGCAGGACTTCGCCTTGCACTCGGTTAAGAAATGCGTCGACGAGGCGCTCGCCCGCTATCCATTCGAAAGCGCCATGCGCGACAAGGTGCGGGTGCGCATCGACAACGACTTCACCTTCTACGGCTCGGACGTGCTGCTGGTCTATGTGTTGTACAACTTGTTTAAGAACGCCCTGCACGCGATCAAGTCGGCCGGACGGGGCGAGGTGGAGATCGAATTCTTCACCTGCGGAAAAGGAAAACAATTGGTGGTGCGCGATACCGGCCCGGGTATTCCCGAGGATGTATTGCCGCACGTTTTCGATCCGTTTTATACCACCCGCCAGGGCGGCGGTGGTACCGGCATGGGATTGGCGTTTTGCCAGCGCGTATTAACCGCCTTCGGCGGCCAGATACTCTGCGAATCCAAGGCCGGGCGTTACACGATGTTTTCGCTGCAATTCCCCAACGATTGCACGGCACCGAATAGATAATACCGGGCCGATCAGCATATATTAATTTCAAACGAACTTGATGTTGTTCAAGTCGGATTCAAATGTCGCTTCCGATTCCATTACCCGATTCAAATCCTCCTCGTCGCCCAGCACATATATCTTTTCCTCGCGCAGCATTTGCAGAATAAACGGCTGCTGCTCGCGCAGCCGCCGTTTAAAGTCGGGAAGCGAATACAGGTTGGGATTGATCTTGCGCCGCAATATACGTTCGGCCACCGGCAGCCTGGATAACAACTCGCCATAGCTGGTGTTCTCGCCGATCAGCAATAACTCGACGTTGGTATCCATGCCCTCCTGCTCCTTGGCCGTCGCGCCATACACGAAGGCCACATTCAACACCTTGGACAGCGGCGCCAGCGCGGAGTTGAGCACGCTGACCAGGCCGAAGGTCTTCTTCACCAGGCTGCTCAATTCCCCGTAGATCATGCAGTCCCGGTTCGGCCGGAAGCGCCGCACATTGCCGATCCGCTCGGACACGATCAAACCGGAGTCGTGCAAACGCTTCAGCTCGCGCTGGGCCGACGCGCTGCCCAGTCCGGTCAAACGCATGATCTCGTTCAGGTGGAAACCCTGGTTGACGCGGACAAAAAGCAAACCCAGCAGCTTTTGCTGGGCGGGAGTGAAGAGGGCTTGGGCTATCATGAGCTAAATCTTAGCATGAATGAACTAACAACTGGCTCGACAATAATGTGCTTTCTACATTGCGCCCGGGCATACGGCCCGTGCTCACACCGCTTTGCAACAAGTACGCTCAAAACCCCTGCGCCACCGCCGTCGATGCCGCCACCACCCCGGCCGCAACGGGAAATCTGCGGGCCGCCGCCCGATCCGCACCACATGCTAAAAAGTGGCATATCTAGCCTCGAGCCGCTCCATAGCAATACGCGTCACCGTCGTCGCCGCCGCGCTTGGTTCTACGCTCGCGGTTGCTGATGGCCGCCCCCCCCCCCCTTCGCCATGCCGCCGCGCCCAAGCGGCATGGAAGGTTTGGAGCACGTTTGGGTGCCGACACCGTGCACTCGCCTGCCATCGGCACAACGTTGATGTGGAGCGCGCAAGCTATTTGCTAACGGACCGCGTTGAATGCAAGGAAAGGGCATACCGGAGGGGATATATTCGGCACGCTTAGAAATGGCGCCTGCAATTTAAATAGCGATAAAAATGGACGCCGTATATTCCCGGATAGATTTAAGGCGGCCAGTTTATCCAGCACCCTATATACGAATAGAATTTCAAAAAATGCGGACGAAAAAAAACGGCACCCGAAGGTGCCGTTTCTATTTAACTACTCAGCGTTATTACGCTTCGTCGTTGTGCTGTGCCGCCGCCGCGGCCTGGGAAGCAACTTCTACCGCTTCCAGTTCGCTGGCCATGTTGGCCTTTTCGGCGTTCAACAGGTTTTGGCGCTCTTCCACTTCCCACGCTTCTTTCTCTTTGCGTGCGCGGTGGAATGCCAGACCCGTGCCGCCTGGAATCAGACGGCCGACGATGACGTTCTCTTTCAGGCCGCGCAAACCATCGCGCTTGCCCATGATCGCCGCTTCGGTCAGCACGCGGGTGGTTTCCTGGAACGATGCGGCCGAGATGAACGAATCGGTCGACAGCGATGCCTTGGTAATACCCAGCAGAACGTTTTCGTAGGTCGCCGGGATCTTGTTCTCGGCATCCATACGGTCGTTCTCGTCCAGCAGTTCCGAACGCTCGACCTGCTCGCCAACGATGTAGTTGGTGTCGCCGGCGTTGACGATCTGAACCCGACGCAGCATCTGACGCACGATCACTTCGATGTGCTTGTCATTGATCTTCACGCCCTGCAGACGGTACACGTCCTGCACTTCGTCGACGATGTAACGGGCCAGCGCTTCGATACCCAGCAGACGCAGAATGTCTTGTGGATCGGCAGGACCGTCGACGATCATCTCGCCCTTGTTGACGACTTGACCATCGTGGACCAGCACTTGCTTGTCCTTGGTGATCAGGAACTCGTGCTTGTTGCCGTCCATGTCGGTGATTTCCAGACGCTGCTTACCCTTGGTTTCCTTACCGAATGCAACGGTACCGGTCACTTCGGCCAGCATACCGGCATCCTTCGGCGAACGGGCTTCGAACAGCTCGGCAACGCGCGGCAGACCACCGGTAATATCGCGGGTCTTCTGCGATTCGGTCGGGATACGTGCCAGCACTTCGCCGACCGTTACCGCCTGGCCGTCTTTGACCATGATCAGCGCGCCGACCTGGAAGCCGATCGCCACCGAGTGTTCGGTGCCGGCGATCTTCACTTCTTCGTTGGCGTCGTTCAACAGTTTGACCTGTGGACGCAGCGTTTTGGTCAAGGAACCGCGACGTTTCGCATCGATCACGACCAAAGTCGACAGACCGGTCACTTCATCGACCTGGCGGGCCACGGTCACGCCTTCTTCGACGTTCTCGAAGCGGACCAGACCGGCGTACTCGGTGATGATCGGACGGGTCAGCGGATCCCAGGTTGCCAGGGCCGTACCGGCCTTGATGACCAGGCCATCCTTGACGATCAGGGTGGCGCCGTAAGGCACCTTGTGACGCTCGCGCTCACGGCCGTGGTCGTCGGTGATCAGCACTTCGCCCGAACGGGAAATGACGATTTGCGCGCCCTTGCCGTTGGTGACGTAACGCATGGTCGAGGTGAAGCGGATGGTGCCGTTCGACTTGGCTTCCACCGACGATGCCACCGCCGCACGCGACGCCGCACCACCAATGTGGAAGGTACGCATGGTCAGCTGGGTACCCGGCTCACCAATCGACTGCGCCGCCACCACACCGACGGCTTCGCCGGAGTTGACCAGCACGCCACGGCCCAGATCGCGGCCGTAGCACTTGGCGCACAGGCCGAAGCGCGTGTCGCAGGTCAGCGGAGTACGCACCTTGACTTCGTCGATCGACAGACGTTCGATCTCTTCGACCATGTCTTCGTCGAGCAGGGTGCCGGCTTCGTACAGCGTTTCCTGGGTTTCAGGATTGACGACGTCGTTGACGGTAACACGGCCCAGCACGCGGTCGCGCAGCGCCTCGATGACTTCACCGCCTTCGACCATCGCCTTCATCAGCGCGCCGTTGGTGGTGCCGCAATCGTCGGCGATGACGACCAGATCCTGGGTCACGTCGACCAGACGACGCGTCAGGTAACCCGAGTTCGCCGTTTTCAGTGCCGTATCGGCCAGACCTTTACGAGCGCCGTGGGTCGAAATGAAGTACTGCAACACGTTCAGGCCTTCGCGGAAGTTCGCGGTAATCGGCGTTTCGATAATCGAACCATCCGGTTTCGCCATCAGACCACGCATACCTGCCAGCTGGCGAATCTGCGCCGCGGAACCGCGGGCGCCCGAGTCGGCCATCATGTAAATCGCGTTGAAGGACTCTTGGGTGGACTTGGTGCCGTCACGTTTGATGACGTCTTCCACTTTCAGCTGGTCCATCATGGCCTTGCCGACTTCATCCGAGGTCTTGCCCCAGATGTCGACCACTTTGTTGTAACGCTCGCCGGCGGTCACCAGACCCGAGGCGTACTGCTGCTCGATCTGTTTGACTTCGGACTCAGCGGCCGAAATCAGGGTGACTTTTTGTGGCGGTACCAGCATGTCGTCGACGCAGATCGAGATACCGGCGCGGGTTGCCAGGCGGAAGCCCGACTGCATCAGTTGATCGGCGAACACGACGGTGGCACGCAGACCGCACTTGCGGAAGGACGTGTTGATCAGCTTGGAGATCTCTTTCTTTTTCAGCGCGCGGTTCAGCACGGAGAAAGGCAGACCCTTAGGCAGGATTTCCGACAGGATGGCGCGGCCGATGGTGGTCTCGTAGCGCGTCACGGTGCGGACGAATTCGCCCGTTTCCAGATCCTTCGGATGCTCGACGATACGCACGGTGATGCGTGTGGTCAGTTCCACTTCCTTGTTGTCGTAGGCACGGATGACTTCCGACACGTCCTGGAACAGCATACCTTCGTTCTTGGCGTTGATCGCCTCGCGGGTCGCGTAGTACAGACCCAGCACGATATCCTGCGAAGGAACGATCGACGGTTCGCCGTTCGACGGGAACAGGATGTTGTTCGACGCCAGCATCAGCGTGCGCGCTTCCATCTGTGCTTCGATCGACAGGGGAACGTGGACCGCCATCTGATCGCCGTCGAAGTCGGCGTTGAATGCGGCGCAGACCAGCGGGTGCAGTTGAATGGCCTTGCCTTCGATCAGGACCGGCTCGAAAGCCTGGATACCCAGTCGGTGCAGCGTAGGCGCACGGTTCAACATGATCGGGTGTTCGCGGATCACGTCTTCCAGGATGTCCCACACCACCGGTTCCTGGATCTCGACCAGTTTCTTGGCAGCCTTGATGGTCGTGGCCAGGCCCATCAGTTCGAGTTTGTTGAAGATGAAAGGCTTGAACAGTTCCAAGGCCATCAGCTTCGGCAGACCGCACTGGTGCAGTTTCAATTGCGGGCCCACGACGATGACCGAACGACCGGAGTAATCGACGCGTTTGCCCAACAAGTTTTGACGGAAACGGCCGCCCTTGCCTTTGATCATCTCGGCCAGCGATTTCAGCGGACGCTTGTTGGCGCCGGTCATCGCTTTGCCGCGACGGCCGTTGTCCAGCAGCGAATCGACCGCTTCTTGCAGCATGCGCTTTTCGTTGCGCGTGATGATCTCTGGAGCGCGCAGCTCCATCAGGCGTTTCAGACGGTTGTTGCGGTTGATGACGCGGCGGTACAGATCGTTCAGATCGGAGGTCGCGAAGCGGCCACCGTCCAGCGGCACCAGCGGGCGCAGTTCCGGCGGCAGCACCGGCAGCACTTCCATGATCATCCAGTCCGGCTTGATGCCCGAACGTTGGAACGCCTCCAGCACCTTCAGGCGCTTGGCGTACTTCTTGATCTTCGCTTCGGACTTCGATTCCTTCAGTTCCACGCGCAGGGTTTCGGCATCGCGGTGGATGTCGATCGAGCGCAGCAGTTCACGGATACCCTCGGCGCCCATGAAGGCGGTGAAGTCGTCGCCGTACTCTTCGTACTTGGCGGCGTAGTCGTCTTCCGACATGATCTGGCATTTTTTCAGCGGGGTCATGCCTGGATCGGTCACCACGTATGCTTCGAAGTACAGCACGCGTTCGATGTCCCGCAGGGTCATGTCCAGCACCATACCCAGACGCGACGGCAGCGACTTGAGGAACCAGATGTGGGCGGTCGGCGAGGCCAGCTCGATGTGGCCCATGCGCTCGCGGCGCACCTTGGCCAGCGTGACTTCGACGCCGCACTTCTCGCAGATCACGCCGCGGTGTTTCAGGCGCTTGTACTTGCCGCACAGGCATTCGTAATCCTTGATCGGGCCAAAGATCTTGGCGCAGAACAGGCCGTCGCGCTCAGGCTTGAAGGTGCGGTAGTTGATGGTTTCCGGCTTTTTAACTTCGCCGTAGGACCACGAACGGATTTTTTCAGGCGACGCCAGACCGATCTTGATCGCGTCGAACGTTTCGTTTTGCTGTACTTGCTTGAATAGATCGAGCAGTGCTTTCATGTATCACTCCAGAGGTGATTAAATTTCTAATTCCTGAGACTACATTGCCCGGCGTGGTTTCCCAGCCGGGCTTTGTCGTGCTCAAACCAAATGACAGGTTTGCTGTCTTTTAGTTGCGTTCGAGGTCGATATCGATACCCAGCGAACGGATTTCCTTGACCAGAACGTTGAACGATTCAGGCATGCCGGCGTCGATCACGTGGTCGCCTTTGACCAGGTTCTCGTACACCTTGGTACGGCCGTTCACGTCATCCGACTTGACGGTCAACATCTCTTGCAGCACGTACGATGCGCCGTACGCTTCCAGTGCCCACACCTCCATCTCACCGAAGCGCTGGCCGCCGAACTGGGCTTTACCGCCCAGTGGCTGCTGCGTCACGAGCGAGTAAGGACCGGTGGAACGGGCGTGCATCTTGTCATCAACCAAGTGGTGCAGCTTCAGCATGTGCATCACGCCGACGGTGACCTTGCGCTCGAACGCTTCGCCGGTGCGGCCGTCGTACATGGTGACCTGGTTCTTCGATGGCGTCATGCCCAGCTTGGCGGCGATGTCGTCAGGGTAGGCCAGATCCAACATGCGGCGGATTTCCGACTCGTGCGCGCCGTCGAACACCGGGGTGGCGAACGGAACACCTTTTTTCAGGTTGTTCGCCAGCTTCATGATCTCTTCGTCGTCGAACTGGTCCAGATCTTCCGGCTTGCCGTTTTCGTTGTAGACCACGGTCAGGAACTTGCGCATTTCCTCGGCCTTGGTGTGCAGCGCCAGCATTTCGCCGATGCGGATACCCAGACCCTTGGCGGCCCAGCCCAAGTGGGTCTCGAGAATCTGACCAACGTTCATCCGCGAAGGAACGCCCAGCGGGTTCAGCACCACGTCGGCTGGCGTGCCGTCGGCCATGTATGGCATGTCTTCCACAGGAACAATACGGGAAACCACACCCTTGTTACCGTGGCGACCCGCCATCTTGTCGCCCGACTGCAGGCGGCGTTTGACGGCCAGGTAAACCTTGACCATCTTCTGCACGCCTGGTTGCAGCTCGTCGCCCTGGGTCAGTTTCTTGCGCTTCTCTTCGAAGGCCAGATCGAACTGGTGACGTTTTTCGTTGATCGATTCCTTGATCGCTTCCAGCGCTACCGCGGCGTCGTCTTCCGATGGACGGATGTCGAACCAGTGGTATTTGTCCAGATCGGCCAGGTATTCCTTGGTGATCTTGGCGCCCTTGGCCAGCTTTTTCGGGCCGCCGTTGACGACTTTACCGATCAGCATTTTTTCCAGACGCTGGAAGGCATCGCCCTCCACAATACGCATCTGGTCGTTCAGGTCCAGGCGGAAACGCTTCAGCTCATCGTCGATGATCTGTTGCGCGCGCTTGTCGCGAACGATGCCTTCACGGGTGAACACCTGGACGTCGATGACGGTGCCGATCATGCCGGAAGGCACGCGCAGCGAGGTGTCTTTCACGTCCGAGGCTTTTTCACCGAAGATGGCGCGCAGCAGCTTCTCTTCCGGCGTCAGCTGGGTTTCGCCTTTAGGCGTGACCTTGCCGACCAGGGTGTCGCCGGCTTGCACTTCGGCGCCGATGTAGACAATACCGGACTCGTCCAGACGGGCCAGTTGGTTCTCGGCCAGGTTGGAGATGTCGCGGGTGATTTCTTCCGCGCCCAGCTTGGTGTCGCGCGCCACGACCGACAACTCTTCGATGTGGATCGAGGTGTAGCGGTCGTCCTTGACGACGTTTTCCGAGATCAGGATCGAATCCTCGAAGTTCAGACCATTCCATGGCATGAAGGCCACGGTCATGTTCTGGCCCAGAGCCAATTCACCCAGGTCGGTCGATGCGCCGTCGGCGATCACGTCGCGCTTGGCGACACGGTCGCCAACCTTGACGATAGGACGTTGGTTGATGTTGGTGTTCTGGTTCGAGCGGGTGTACTTGATCAGGTTGTAGATGTCGACACCGACTTCGCCGGCGGTCGCTTCGTCATCGTTGACGCGAATCACCACACGGCCCGCATCGATGTAGTCGACGATACCGCCGCGCAGAGCCTGCACGGTAGTACCCGAGTCGACTGCCACGGTGCGTTCGATACCGGTGCCGACCAGTGCCTTCTCTGGGCGCAGGCAAGGTACGGCCTGGCGCTGCATGTTGGCACCCATCAATGCGCGGTTCGCATCATCGTGTTCCAGGAACGGAATCAGCGACGCTGCGACGGAAACGATCTGGCCCGGCGCCACGTCCATGTACTGGATGCGCTCTGGGGACACCAGGATGGTTTCGCCGGCTTCACGGGCCGACACCAGCTCATCGCTGAGCATGCCGTTCTTGTCGATGGTCGCGTTCGCCTGGGCGATGATGTAGCGGCCTTCTTCGATGGCGGACAGGTAGTCGATCTGGTCGGTGATCTTGGAGCCTTCGACCTTGCGGTACGGGGTTTCCAGGAAGCCGTATTCGTTCAGGCGGGCGTACAGCGCGAGCGAGTTGATCAGACCGATGTTCGGGCCCTCTGGCGTTTCGATCGGGCAGACGCGGCCGTAGTGGGTCGGGTGCACGTCGCGCACCTCGAAACCGGCGCGTTCGCGCGTCAGACCGCCGGGTCCCAGGGCGGAAACGCGGCGTTTGTGCGTGATTTCCGACAGCGGGTTGGTCTGGTCCATAAACTGCGACAGCTGGGACGAACCGAAGAACTCGCGGATGGCGGCCGAGATCGGCTTGGAGTTGATCAGGTCGTGCGGCATCAGGTTGTCCGCTTCGGCCTGGCCGAGGCGTTCCTTGACGGCGCGCTCGACGCGCACCAGGCCGGCGCGGAACTGGTTTTCGGCCAGTTCGCCGACGCAACGGACGCGACGGTTACCCAGGTGATCGATGTCATCGACTTCGCCGCGGCCGTTGCGCAGCTCGACGAGGATCTTGATCACGGCCAACACGTCTTCGTTCGACAGCGTCATGGCGCCGGTCAGTTCGTCGCGGCCGATGCGGCGGTTGAACTTCATGCGGCCGACGGCCGACAGGTCGTAACGGTCGGCGCTGTAGAACAGGCCGTTGAACAGGGCTTCGACGGAGTCTTCCGTTGGCGGCTCGCCTGGACGCATCATGCGGTAGATCGCGACACGGGCGGCCATTTGGTCGGCGGTGTCGTCGATGCGCAGGGTTTGCGAGATGTAGGCGCCCTGGTCCAGATCGTTGGTGTACAGGGTCTGGATTTCCGACACGTGGGCGTCGCGCAGACGGCCCAGCAGGTCTTCGGTCAACTCGTCGTTGGCCGAGGCCACCACTTCACCCGTTTCCGGGTCGACGATGTTTTTGGCCAGCACGCGGCCGAGCAGGTAGTCCTCAGGCACGGAGATGTGCTTGATGCCGGCCGCTTCGATTTCGCGCACGTGCTTGGCGTTGATGCGCTTGTCCTTCAGCACCAGGGTCTTGCCGGACTTGTCGACGATGTCGAAACGGGCCACTTCGCCACGCAGGCGCTCGGCGACGAATTCCATCTCGGCGCCTTCGGAGCGCAGATTGAAGTTGTCGAAGACGAAGAAGTTGGCCAGGATCTGCTCGTGCGACATGCCGATGGCTTTGAGCAGGATCGTTACCGGCATCTTGCGGCGGCGGTCGACGCGGAAGAACAGGATGTCCTTCGGATCGAACTCGAAGTCCAGCCACGAGCCACGGTAAGGGATGATGCGGGCCGAGAACAGCAGTTTGCCCGAGGAGTGGGTCTTGCCGCGGTCGTGCTCGAAGAACACACCCGGGGAGCGGTGCAGCTGCGAAACGATGACGCGCTCGGTACCGTTGATGACGAAGGAACCGGTGGTGGTCATCAGGGGCAGTTCGCCCATGTAGACTTCCTGTTCCTTCATCTCCTTGACGACCGGCTTGGTCGGCGATTCCTTGTCCAGGATCACCAGGCGCACCTTGGCGCGCAGCGGCGACGCGAACGTCAGGCCACGCAGTTGGCATTCCTTGACGTCGAAGGCGGGGTCGCCCAGGACGTACGACAGGAATTCGAGACGCGCAAAGCCATTGTGCGACACGATGGGGAATATCGAGGTGAAGGCCGACTGCAGGCCGTCGTTCTTGCGCGAGGACGGTTGCACGTCCTCTTGCAGGAAGCTATGGTAGGACTCGAGCTGGGTAGCCAGCAGGAACGGAACGTGGTGAACGTTGGCGCGCTTCGCGAATGACTTGCGAATGCGTTTCTTCTCAGTAAATGAGTAGTGCATGGACACTCCGTGAGTGACAGAAAGGATAGAAAATTCAGGTTTTGCTAGTGCGTTTCAGCAGCAATGTTCGGCTGCATGTCACACAGACGAAACCTCAAAGTTCTACCATTTCCAGCTGATTCGATAAAACTGCAGCGTGGACATACCGCTACAAATACGACAAAGACGACAAAGGAGCCAAAGCCGGATTTCCCCCTTTGACAGAGGAAACCCGCAGCTTTGGCTCGTGGCGCTAACTAGCCGCCGTACAACAATTACTTGATTTCGGCTTTCGCGCCGGCTTCTTCCAGTTTCTTCTTACCGGCTTCAGCGTCAGCTTTCGAAATCGCTTCTTTGACGGTCTTAGGAGCGCCATCGACCAGATCTTTGGCTTCTTTCAGGCCCAGACCGGTGATTTCGCGGACGGCTTTGATGACGCCGACTTTGTTCGCGCCGAAGTCAGCCAGAACCAGGTTGAATTCGGTTTGCTCTTCAGCGACAGCAGCAGCGGCGCCGCCGGCTGCAGGAGCCGACATTGCTGCGGCGGACACGCCGAATTTTTCTTCGAAGGCTTTGACCAGGTCGTTCAGGTCCATTACGGACATTTCGCTAACTGCTGCCAGGATGTCGTCTTTGCTAATTGCCATTTGAAACTCCAATAATTTTTTGATTCGTTAATACATCAGATTGGTACTTGAGAAAAACCGCCCCGGCGCGAACCGGGGCGCAGCGCGCTATTAGGCGGCTGCTGGGGCTTCTTCCGCGGCCACTTCGGCCACAGGAGCTTCGCCCTCGGATTTTTTCGCTGCCAGGGCAGCCAGACCACGTGCAAAGCCCGACACCGGAGCCAGCATCACGCCCAACAGCTGCGCAATGAGGACGTCACGGCTAGGAATGCTTGCCAACGCGACAACAGCAGCTTTATCCAGCTGCTTGCCTGCGTAGTTACCTGCGGTGATGACCAGTTTGTCGTTGGTTTTAGCGAAGTCGGCGATGACTTTAGCTGCTGCAACGGCGTCGTCCGAGATCGAGTAGATCAGCGGACCGGTCATGCTGTCGGCCAGGTTGGCAAACTGCGTGCCTTCCACGGCGCGACGAGCCAGCGTGTTTTTCAACACGCGCAGGTACACACCTTGGGTACGCGCTTTAGCACGAAGTTGCGTCAAGTGAGCAACCTGGATGCCACGATATTCGGCTACCACCACGGTTTGCGCAGTTGCTACTTTTGCGGAAACTTCGGCGACTACAGCCTTTTTGTCATTCAGATTGAGACCCACGGTCAACCTCCTTAAATGATGTTCGGTTTACATGACCCTATGGCCATGGACCTCGCATCGGTTCGAACACGGCGTCCGAAGTTAAGAAGTACAAAGAGCGGAATAAATTCCTGCAACATGGACTACAAAACTTGTTCGGGTACACCATCTGCGTTGGGTGCGCGCCGGTCGCCCGGTTTGCGTTTATCTTCCTGCACATGCGGTCGCAGTCGGCCCAACGGTCTTTGATTGTCCGGCCGCCCCCTGCAAAACAGGGGACGTCCGGCCCAAAGATTCGCCCCGCGTGTTACTGCAACACGCGGGGGCTTGATACTTGAAACTTAAGCGGCCAGGGTGGTCTGGTCGACACGGACGCCAGCGCCCATGGTCGACGACAGCGACACCTTGCGCAGGTAAACACCCTTGCTGGTGGTCGGCTTGGCTTTGTTCAGGGCGTCGATCAGGGCAACCAGGTTGCTCTTCAGATCGGCGTCGGCGAACGATTTGCGGCCGATGGTAGCGTGGATGATACCGGCTTTGTCGGTACGGTACTGAACCTGGCCGGCTTTCGCGTTTTTCACGGCGGTAGCGACGTCAGGGGTGACAGTGCCGACCTTCGGGTTAGGCATCAGGCCGCGTGGGCCCAGGATCTGACCCAGGGTACCGACGATACGCATGGTGTCTGGCGAAGCGATGACGATGTCGAAAGGCATGTTGCCGGCCTTGACCATTTCGGCCAGGTCTTCCATACCAACGATGTCGGCGCCGGCGGCTTTAGCCTGCTCGGCCTTTTCGCCGGTGGCGAAAACGGCGACACGAACGGTCTTGCCGGTGCCGGCTGGCAGCACGACGGAACCGCGAACGACCTGGTCCGATTTCTTCGGATCCACACCCAGTTGTACCGACACGTCGATCGATTCATTGAACTTGGCGGTGGCCAGTTCTTTGATCAGAGCGACGGCGTTGTCGAACGGGTATGCCTTGGTGCGGTCGACCTTGGCCTTGATTGCTTTGACGCGTTTGGACAGTTTAGCCATGATTACACACCCTCTACCGTGATGCCCATCGAACGTGCGGAACCAGCGATGGTGCGTACAGCAGCATCCAGGTCGGCAGCGGTCAGATCAGGGGTTTTCAATTTAGCGATTTCTTCAGCTTGCGCGCGGCTCAGCTTACCGACTTTGTCGGTATGTGGCTTCGGCGAACCTTTGACAACGCCCGACAGCTTCTTGATCAGGAAGGTCGCCGGAGGCGTCTTCATGACGAAGGTGAAGGATTTGTCGGCGAAAGCGGTGATCACGACAGGGATCGGCATGCCTGGTTCCATACCTTGGGTCTGGGCGTTGAACGCCTTGCAGAATTCCATGATGTTCAGACCGCGTTGACCCAGTGCTGGACCGATTGGTGGGGATGGGTTTGCTTTACCAGCTGGAACTTGCAGCTTGATAAAACCAATGATTTTCTTTGCCATGATTGGCTCCTATCTTTGGATTGAGTAGTAGCGCCCCACCCGGCGATGCCTTGCCTGGCGGGGCTCCTCTTGTCCGGGATTCGCTGAACTCTGCGCGTTCCGGGGACGCTTGCCGCTTATACTTTTTCGACCTGGCCGAATTCGAGCTCGACCGGGGTGGCGCGGCCGAAGATGGTGACCGAGACGCGCACTTTGGATTTCTCGTAGTTGACTTCTTCGACGTTGCCGTTGAAGTCGGTGAACGGACCATCCTTGATGCGGACTTGCTCGCCCACTTCGTACAGCACTTTCGGCCGTGGCTTCTCGATGCCTTCCTGCATCTGCTGCATGATCTTGTCGATCTCGCGGGCAGGAATCGGGGTCGGCTTGTTCGATTTGCCGCCGATGAAGCCGGTGACCTTGTTGGTGTTCTTGACCAAGTGCCAGGTCTCGTCCGTCATTTCCATCTCGACCAGGACGTAGCCCGGGAAGAAACGACGCTCGGTGACCGATTTCTGGCCGTTCTTGACTTCGACCACTTCTTCGATCGGCACCAGGATCTGGCCGAACTGGTCTTGCATGCCGGCGCGCTCGACGCGTTCCGTCAGGGCGCGCTGCACGCTTTTTTCCATGCCCGAATAGGCGTGGACGACATACCAACGCTTGTTGCTGACGGGCACGCTTACGGGAGTGCTAAGCTCAGCGCCAGCATCTTGTGCCGGAACGCTGCCCGGCACTTCATCTTGCACATTTTCGCTCATTATTTTCTTATACCCAGAATGACGTCGTACAACAGGAACTCGAGAATCTTATCCGTGCCCCAAAGGAACACAGCCATCACCAGCACGAAGGCGAAAACGATCGCCGTGATCTGCGTGGCTTCTTTGCGGGTGGGCCAAACGACCTTCTTGGTTTCGCGCACGGCTTCCTTGGCGAAATTCAGGAAATCGCGGCCATTGCTGGAGGTGTAGGCAATTGCGACGGAAATAAGCAAACCACCCACAAGCGCAGCTACCCGCACCAGGGATGGTTGACCTGCCAGGTAAAAGAACCCGACGACTCCCGCAATCGCCGCAACCACTGCCAGCACGACTTTGATCTTGTCGTTTGACGTGCTAACGGTTTGCACGGATTGATTAGACATTTCTATTTTTACTTTCGGTGCCCTGCACCAGAATCGGTGGCAGGGACGGAGGGCATCGAACCCCCAACCTTCGGTTTTGGAGACCGACGCTCTGCCAATTGAGCTACGTCCCTACGTAAAACTTTTTGAAAAAAGGTCTGCTATTCTACCACCCGGGACGCCCCGGGTGGAAGCCCAGATTCCTTCTTAGGCGATGATTTTTGCAACCACGCCGGCGCCGACGGTACGACCGCCTTCACGGATAGCGAAGCGCAGGCCTTCTTCCATGGCGATCGGGTTGATCAGCTTGACGGTGATCGACACGTTGTCGCCTGGCATAACCATTTCTTTGTCCGCTGGCAGTTCGATCGAACCGGTCACGTCGGTGGTACGGAAGTAGAACTGTGGACGATAGTTGTTGAAGAACGGGGTATGGCGACCGCCTTCGTCTTTCGACAGCACATAGATCTCGCCGGTGAAGTGGTTGTGCGGCTTGATCGAGCCTGGCTTGGCCAGAACTTGACCACGCTGGACGTCTTCACGCTTGGTGCCGCGCAGCAGCAGACCGACGTTGTCGCCAGCCATACCCTGGTCCAGCAGCTTGCGGAACATTTCCACGCCGGTGCAGATGGTTTTGACGGTGTCGGTGATGCCGACGATTTCGATTTCTTCGCCGACTTTGATGATACCGCGCTCGATACGGCCGGTAACAACGGTGCCGCGACCCGAGATCGAGAACACGTCTTCCACTGGCATCAGGAAGGCGCCGTCAACAGCGCGCTCTGGCGTAGGGATGTACGAATCGAGCGCTTCGGCCAGTTGCATGATGGCTTGCTCGCCCATTGGGCCGGTGTCGCCGTCCAGCGCCATACGGGCCGAACCTTTGACGATTGGCAGGTCGTCGCCTGGGAAATCGTACTTCGACAACAGCTCGCGCACTTCCATTTCGACCAGTTCCAGCAGTTCCGCGTCGTCGACCAGGTCGCACTTGTTCAGGAACACGATGATGTATGGAACGCCAACTTGGCGGGCCAGCAGGATGTGTTCGCGGGTCTGTGGCATTGGGCCGTCAGCTGCGGAGCAAACCAGGATCGCGCCGTCCATCTGCGCTGCGCCGGTGATCATGTTTTTGATGTAATCGGCGTGG
The DNA here is from genome assembly GCF_029834475.1 of Rugamonas sp. DEMB1. Taxonomy (GTDB): domain Bacteria; phylum Pseudomonadota; class Gammaproteobacteria; order Burkholderiales; family Burkholderiaceae_D; genus Rugamonas; species Rugamonas rubra. Next base: position 6,025,189 of record NZ_CP122407.1, read on the forward strand.
CCTGGGCAGTCAACGTGAGCGTAGTGGCGCGCTGCGGTTTCGTACTCGACGTGGGCGGTGTTGATGGTGATGCCGCGTGCTTTTTCTTCCGGAGCTGCATCGATCTGGTCGTATGCTTTAGCTTCGCCGCCGAATTTTTTCGACAGTACGGTTGCGATCGCAGCGGTCAGGGTGGTCTTGCCGTGGTCAACGTGACCAATGGTGCCGACGTTGACGTGCGGCTTGGTCCGCTCGAATTTCTCTTTTGCCATTTTAGACTCCTAACGATTTGATGAGATTGCCAGGGCTCGCGCCCGACTGTCTTGATGCCGAGCGTGACGCTCCTGCGTACTACGAATTCTGGTGCCCTTTACGTGGATTGAACACGTGGCCTCTCCCTTACCAAGGGAGTGCTCTACCACTGAGCTAAAAGGGCTAATTTGTTGCGATGCACACCTAACGCAGTGCAGGACACTGGAGCGGGTGAAGGGAATCGAACCCTCGTCGTAAGCTTGGAAGGCTTCTGCTCTACCATTGAGCTACACCCGCGAGGTTTCGTTCATTCACTTCTTTACCACTCAGCATTCCTGCAACAACTTGGTGGAGGGGGCTGGATTCGAACCAGCGTACTCGAAAGAACAGATTTACAGTCTGTCGCCTTTAACCACTCGGCCACCCCTCCGCGAGGAACCGCAGAGTATGAAGCAACTTCTTCGACTTGTCAACCCCGCCTGAACCGTTTGTTTCAGTGGCGATGAACCGTCTGCTTCGGGGCGAGATTGTAACTGCACCTTCCGCAATTGTGCAAGTGTTGTTTTTCAGAAGTTTTTTTCCTATACAATCGACAACATCCAAACGCACGGGAGCCGGGATTTGAAGAATCGATCGGGACGCTGGGCCAACTGGCGCGGCCTGCTGCTGGCCAACCTCGGGCTGTGCGCCCTGTACTACCTCAGCGGCCGCGCCGGCCTGCTGCTGGCCCTGCCGCCCGGCTACGCCTCGCCCTTGTTCCTGCCGGCCGGCATCGCGCTGGCCGCCGTCGCCGTCGGCGGCGCCCGCCTGCTGCCGGCCGTCGCGCTGGGCGCGCTGGCGATCAACCTGGTGTATCCCGCGCTCAGCGCGCAGGGCGTCAGCGGCGGCGCCGTGCTGGCCGCCGCCTTCGCCGCGCTGGGCGCCACGCTGCAGGCCTGGGCCGGCGCCCGCCTGCTGCGGCGCCACGTCGAACCGGGCCTGGCCGCCGGCCGCGACATCGGCCGCTTCCTGCTGCTGGCGCCGCTGGTGGCGCTGATCTGCAGCAGCGTGGCGATGGCCGGCATGGTCCTCGGCGGCGTGCTGCGGCCCGGGGCGCTGGGGCCGGACTGGATGGCCTGGTGGATCGGCGACAGCATCGGCATCCTGCTCGGCGCGCCGCTGAGCTGGATCGCCATCGGCCGGCCGCGCGCGCTGTGGTGGCGCCGGCGCTACCTGGTCGGCCTGCCATTGTTGCTGGCCAGCGCGGCCTTCGTCGCCATCTACCTGCAGGCCGACCGCTGGGAATCGACCCAGCAGCTGCAAACCTTCCGCCTCAAGGCGCAGCAGACCGGCGACCTGCTGCAGGCCCAGTTCAGCGAGCACGAGCGCTTCATCTACGCCATGGCCAAGGCGCTCAACGGCGAGCGGCAGCGGCGCCTGACGGCCGAGGACTTCGGCAACCTGGCGCACGGCTACCTGGACCAGCGCCCCGAGCTGCTGTCGTTGGCCTGGCTGGTGCCGGTCGAGGACGCCGAGCGGGCCGCCTTCGAGCGCTGGGGCGGCGAGGCCATCGCGCCCGGCTTCACGATCCGCGCGCCCGATCCGGCCAGCGGCCGGCTGGCGCCCTCGCCGGCCAGGCCGCGCTACCTGGCGGCCACCTTCATCGAGCCGGCCAGCAACCGCATGTTCCAGGGCCTCGACTTCCTCGCCGAGCCGGTGCGCGCCGGCGCCGTGGCGCGGGCGCGCCAGTCCGGCCAGCCGACCGCCAGCGCGCCGATGGTGCTGCAGCGGCGCGAGGGCAAGCTGCGCGGCATGCTGCTGCTGCAGACCACCACCGCGGCGGCGCAGCGCGGCCACGGCATGGGCGTGCTGCTGATCGGCCTGCAGATGGACGGCTACCTCGACCAGGCGGTCAAGCAGAGCGAGTTCCCGCACTTCCTGATGCGCTTCGAGGACAGCGACGAGGACGGCGCGCTGGCGGTGGTGCGCGACCAGCTGGGCCGGCCGGCGCAGGCCGGCGACTACCAGCGCCAGCTGCACTTCGGCGGCCGCATCTACCAGCTGACGCTGGCGCCGACGCCGGCCTACCTGCGCCAGCAGCGCGGCTGGCAGAGCTGGACGGTGCTCAGCTGCGGCCTGCTGCTGACGGCCCTGCTGGGCGCCCTGCTGCTGCTGATCAGCGGCGAGCGGGCGCGCATCCAGGCCCAGGTCAAGGACAGCACGGCGCGCCTGCGCGAGCGCGAGGCGCGCCTGCAGGCGATCCTCGACAAGGCGGCCGACGCCATCCTGACCATCGACACCGACGGCGTGCTCGAGTCGGCCAACGGCGCCGCCGGGCGCCTGTTCGGCTACCCGCCGGAGCGGCTGGCCGGCATGCCGCTGGCGCGCCTGCTGCCGGTCGGCGCGGCCGGCCCGGCGGCGCTGCTGCGCGCCATCGCCGAGGGCGCCAGCCACGAGCACGAGGCGCAGGGCTGGCGCAGCGACGCCAGCACGTTCCCGCTGGCGATCTCGGTGAGCGAGGTCGAGCTGGCCGACGGCCACCTGTTCGTCGCCATCCTGCACGACCTGACCGAGCAGCACCGCGCCCAGGAGCGCATCCACCGGCTGGCCCACCACGACCCGCTGACCGGGCTCGACAACCGGCTTTCGCTGCACCTGCGCCTCGAGCTGCTGCTGGCGCAGACGCGGCGCAGCGGCACGGCGGCGGCGCTGCTGTTCATCGACCTCGACCACTTCAAGAAGATCAACGACTCGCACGGCCACCAGACCGGCGACCTGCTGCTGGTGGCGGTGGCGCAGCGCCTGCAGGAGCTGCTGCGCGAGGTCGACACCATCGCCCGGCTGGGCGGCGACGAGTTCATCGTGGTCACCTCGGGCGGCACCACGCCCGACGCCGCCAGCAACATCGCCGTGCGCATCGTCGCCGCGCTGGCCTCGCCCTACCACCTGGACGGCAAGACCGTGCACAGCGGCGCCAGCGTCGGCGTGGCGATGTTCCCGGCCGACGGCGGCGACGCCGACACCCTGCTGCGCCACGCCGACACGGCGATGTACGCCGCCAAGAGCCAGGGCCGGGGCAACTTCCAGTTCTTCTCGAGCAGCATGAACGCCGCCACCCACGAGCGCCTGCTGCTGGAAAACCGCCTCTGGCTGGCGCTCGAGCAGGGCGAGTTCGAGCTGTACCTGCAGCCCCAGGTGGCGCTCGACGACCTGCGCATCATCGGCGCCGAGGCGCTGCTGCGCTGGCACCATCCGGAGCTCGGCCTGGTCGGGCCGGACCGCTTCATCCCGATCGCCGAGGAGTCCGGCCTGATCCTGCCGCTGGGCGACTGGGTGCTGCAGCAGGCCGTCGAGCTGCTGGCCGGCTGGCGCGCGCGCGGCCTGGGCCGGCTGCGCCTGGCGGTCAACCTGTCGGCGCGCCAGTGCCACGGCGCCGGCCTGCTGCCGCAGCTGGACCGCCTGCTGGCCGGCGAGGGCATCGACCCGGCCCTGCTCGAGCTGGAGATCACCGAGTCGGCGGCGATGCAGGACCCGGAGCGCAGCCGCCTGCTGCTGCGCGAGCTGCGCGCGCGCGGCATCAAGGTGGCGATCGACGACTTCGGCACCGGCTACTCCTCGCTGAGCTACCTCAAGCTGTTCGAGCTCGACCGCATCAAGATCGACCGCAGCTTCGTCAAGGACATCGAGAGCGACCCGAACGACGCCGTCATCGTCGAGGCCACCATCGCGCTGGCCCACTCGCTGGGGCTGGCGGTGGTCGCCGAGGGGGTCGAGACGGCGGCGCAGCGCGACTTCCTGCGCGCCAAGGGCTGCGAGGAGGGCCAGGGCTACCTGTTCGCCCGGCCGATGCCGGCGCTGGCCTTCGAGGCGCTGCTGCAGCCGCTGGCCAAGCGCGCCTGAGCCTCGGGGCGGCGGCGGCGCGCTCGGTTCAAGGCGGCGGCGCCAGCGCCGCCAGCACCTGCGCCTTGAGGGCGCGGATCAGCGAGGCCTCGTCGGCCGGCACGCCCTCCGGCGCGGCGTGCACGCGGTCGGCGTAGAACAGGCCGAGCGGCGCGCCGGCCAGCACCAGCGGCAGCACGATGAAGCTGCGCGCGTCCGGCAGCAGGGCGCGGTGCCAGGGCGGCAGCAGCTCGGCGATGTTGGGGGCGAAGGCGTCGGCGATCATCAGGTCGGCGTCGTTGTCGAGCGCCAGGTGGAACAGGTCGCCGCCGCGCAGGGGAAAGGCGAAGCCGGCCAGGCGGGCGGCGTTCTGCTCGCCGAAGGCGATGCGGGCGCGGTACTGGCCGGCGCGCACGTCCTTCAGGCAGACGGTGGCGAAGCGGAAGCCCATGCTGCGGTACAGCGTCTCGAGCACCGCCTGGATCAGCTGGTTGGCGCGCACGGCGCCGGCGGCGCGCATCTGCGCGCGCATCTGGGTGACGTCCTGCACCCCGGCCAGCAGCAGCTCGCGCGCCTGCAGCGGCTTGCCGCTGGGGTGCTGGCCGGCGGCGCCGGCGGCGCCGGCCAGCGTGGCCTGCTGCAGCGCGGCCGGCAGGCTGCTGGCGGCGGCGGCCGGGGCCAGGGCCGGGGCCAGCTGCATGCTGTCGAGCAGGCTGTCCATCTCGCGGCCGACGGCGCCGAACAGGGCGGCGACGCGGCCGGCGTCGAGGTTCAGCGCGGCGCCGTAGCGCAGCGCCAGCGCGCGCCCCTCGGCGCCGGCCGGCTCGACGCGGCGCACCAGCAGGCGCGCCGCCTCGGCGCTGAAGGCGACCACCTGGCGCATCCACTCGTGGCGGTTGGCGGCCGGGCGCAGCACGCCGGGCGGCGGCGCGCTCAGGCTGTGGATGATCAGCTCGGGGATCTTCCACTCGTGCAGGATGGCGGCCGACAGCGCGTCGTAGCTGCTGCCCAGCACCTGCTGCGAGGCCTGGCCCAGGCTCAGCGCGCCCTGCCCGGCCAGCGCGGCGATCTGGCCGAACAGTTCGTGCTCGCGCGAGGCGATCAGCAGCGCGCCGATGTTCTTGAACAGCGCGCCGATGGCGGCCTCCTCGGCGCCCTGCCAGGCGCCGCCGCGCGCCAGCTCGCGGCCGAACAGGCTGGCGCACAGCGCCGCCTCCAGCTCGTGGCGCACGCTGTGGGCGTGGCGGCTGTTGGCCAGCGTGTCGACCAGCAGCATGGCCAGCGCGCTGGCCTTGACGTGGTCGAAGCCGAGCAGCGAGATGGCGCGCGAGACGGTGGTGACGGTGCCGCCGGCGGCGCTGCGGAACAGCGGCGTGTTGGCCTGGCGCAGGATCTTCTGGGTCAGCGCGACATCGGCCAGCACGAAGTAGGCCAGGTTCTGCGCGCCCTGGTCGTCGGCGTCGGCCAGCTGGACCACGCGGGCCACCGCCGCGCCCAGCGCGAACAGGCGCTCGTCGCCGCACAACTGCTTGAGCAGCTGGCCGCGCGCGGCGCGCGGCGCCTCTTGCGGCGGCGTGTTCGAGGCCAGTGTCATGGCGTTCCCGTGTGTGTGGCGGCGGCAAGGCGGTGGCGGGGGCCAGCGCGCGCCGCGCCGGCGCGGTGCCGGCTTCCACAAAGTATAGTACGGCGGCGCCCCGGCGGCGCGCCCGGAGGTGGGATTTGGTGAGTTTTCGCCGCCGGAATGCACAGCCGGCGCGCCGGGTCCGGCGCCGGCCGGCCGCCTACTCGGGCGTGTGGCCGATGCCCGGCTCGCGCTCGATCAGGTCGAGCAGGGCCGCCACCACCTCGGGGTCGAACTGCTTGCCGGCGCGCTCGGTGATGTAGCTCATCACCTCGGTGTGCGGCCACGGCTCCTTGTAGGGGCGCTCGTGCAGCAGCGAGTCGAACACGTCGACCACGGCGACGATGCGGGCCGAGACCGGGATGTCCTGGCCGGCCAGGCCGTTCGGGTAGCCGGCGCCGTCGAAGTGCTCGTGGTGGCCGCCGGCGATCTCGGCGCCGTAGGTCAGGTAGCTGACGCCGTCGACCATGTTGGCGGCGCGCTCGAGGATCGAGCGGCCGACCGCCGCGTGGGTCTGCATCTGCGTGCGCTCGTCGGCCGTGTGGATGCCCGGCTTGAGCAGGATGTGGTCCGGCGTGGCGACCTTGCCGACGTCGTGCAGGATGGACGCCAGGCCGATCATGTCGAGCAGCTGCGGGGTGATCTGCGCGTCGTAGACGCCGCGCGCCTTCATGCGCTGGGCCAGCGCGGCCGACAGCTGCTGGACGCGGCGCACGTGGCCGCCGGTGCCGCTGTCGCGGAACTCGGCCAGGTCGGCCAGCGCCACCACGGTGGCCTCCTGCGCCTTGCGCAGCTGGCCGAACATGTACAGGTTGTCGAAGGCGGCGGCGATGCGCTGGCAGAACACCTCGAGCAGGTCGCGCTGGATCTGCGCCAGCGGCCACGGCGGGGTGACCGAGATGGCCACCTCGCGGTTCTCCTGGGTGTGGATGAACAGCACGTTGGCCGGGTGCTCGAACTGGCTCTTCTTCTCGGCGAAGGCCTTGGCGATGGTCGGCCACAGCGGGTGCCCGGGCGGCATCAGCTCGGCCTCGTTGAGGCCCGAGTAGCCGCCGGTGGCGGCCACCACGGTGGTCACGCCGGTGTCGCCCTGCATCAGGCAGAGCACGCCGTCGGAGCCGACGTCGAGGATCGCCGACACCTGGTTCAGCACGCCGGAGGCGAACTCGCGCAGCGAATGGATCTGGTACAGGTTGGTGGCGCCGGCCAGGATCTTGCCCAGGCCGATGCGGCTGCGCTCGAGCATGTTCAGGCTCTCGTAGGCGCGCAGCGCCGAGATCACCGTGGTGAACAGCTTCTGCGTGGTCAGCTCGGTCTTGGCCTTGTAGTCGTTGATGTCGTATTCGATGATGACGCGCTGCTCCGGCGCCTGGCCCGGCTGGCCGGTGCGCAGCACGACGCGGACGATGGCGTTGTGCAGCTCCTCGCGGATGCGCCGCGCCAGGATCAGGCCGGCGTCGTCGGTCTCCATCACCACGTCGAGCAGCACCAGGGCGATGTCGGGCGTGTCGCGCAGGATGTCGAAGGCCTCGCGCCCGCTGTGGGCCGAGAACAACTCCAGCTCGCGCCCCTTGAAGCTGACGTTGCGCAGCGCCAGCCGGGTGACGGCGTGGACGTCGACGTCGTCGTCGACGATCAGCACGCGCCACAACCGCTGGTCGGGCGGCGCCAGGCCGGCCGGCTTGGCCACCTCCTCGTCCTCGTCGATCAGCCAGTTGTCGTCTGCGGTGGAATCGGTCATACGGTCTCCTGGAGGTGCGAACGCGGCGCTCGCCCGGCGGCGGCCGGCGACCGTCCCGAGCCTAGCATAATCAGATTCGCCCAGCGTGACAACCCCCATCGCGGCGGCGCGCCGGGCGGCGCCGGCGCCGACCCCGACAAAATGCAAAAAGCCGTTCGGCCGCGCTCGTCAGCGGGCGCCGACTCTGCTACTCTTTGAGCATAGTGCCATGGTTGCGGGTCGCCACCCGGCTCACCGAACTACCACCGCCGCCCGCCCGGGCCGCGCGCCGGGGCAGCCGCCCGGCGGTGTCTTCTCTACAAGGACCATACCATGCAAGAATCGAGCAGCAACGCCAGCAGCAGCACGCACGCCTCCGGCAAGGAGATCGCCGGCCACGAATACCTCGCCTTCACGCTCGGCTCGGAGGAGTACGGCATCGACATCCTCAAGGTGCAGGAGATCCGCGGCTACGAGGCGGTCACCCGCATCGCCAACGCGCCGGCCTTCATCAAGGGCGTCATCAACCTGCGCGGCATCATCATCCCGGTGGTCGACATGCGCATCAAGTTCAACCTGGGCGAGCCGGTGTACGACCAGTTCACCGTGGTCATCATCCTCAACATCGGCGGGCGCATCGTCGGCATGGTGGTCGACTCGGTGTCCGACGTGACCACCCTGACGCCCGAGCAGGTCAAGCCGGCGCCGGAGATGGGCAGCGCCTTCAGCACCGACTACCTGATCGGCCTGGGCACCATCGACGAGCGCATGCTGATCCTGGTCGACATCGACCGCCTGATGTCGAGCGCCGAGATGGGCCTGATCGACGTCCAGGCCGCCTAGCGCCGCGCCGCCCGCCGCCACGCCCCAGGGAGCCGCCATGAACCTCGCCCAATGGAAGATCAAGACCCGGCTGGCCGCCGGCTTCGGCCTGCTGGTGCTGATGATGTTGGCCACCAACGCCACCAGCATCGGCCGCTTCGGCTCGATCGGCGGCAGCACCAAGGCCATCGTCGAGCGCGACTGGCCCAGCGCCTCGGCCGCCGAGACCATCGACTCGGCCGCGCGCGAGGACGCGCGCCGCACGCTGGCGCTGTTCATCGTCAACGACAAGGGCCTGCGCGCCAAGAGCTACGAGCGGATCGACCAGGACAAGAAGGCCATCGACGCCGCCCTGGCCACGCTCGACAAGCTGACCGACTCGCCGGGCGAGCGGGCGCTGCTGGCCAGGATCGCCGCCGCGCGCGCCGCCTACAGCAGCTCCTTCCTGAAGGTGGCCGACCTGGTCGAGGCCGACGACAAGGAGAAGGCCGCCGCGCTGATGAACAGCGAGACCTTCCCGGCGCTCGACGCCCTGCTCGAGCTGACCCAGGCGATGGTGGCGCAGCAGAAGGCCGACATCGAGGGCGGCGGCCGCCAGGCCACCGGCGACATCGACTTCTCGCGCAGCATGATGATCGCCATGGGGGTGGCGGCGCTGCTGGTGTCGGCCGCGCTGGCCTACTGGATCACCGCCTCGATCACCGGCCCGCTCAACGAGGCCGTGGCGATCGCCCAGTCGGTCGCCGCCGGCGACCTGACCACCCGCATCGAGGTGCGCTCGAACGACGAGACCGGCCTGCTGCTGGGCGCGCTGCGCGAGATGAACGCCAGCCTGGCGCGCACCGTCGGCGAGGTGCGCCAGAGCACGGCGACGATCGCCACCGCCTCCGGCCAGATCGCCTCGGGCAACCTGGACCTGTCGGGCCGCACCGAGTCGCAGGCCAGCTCGCTGGAGCAGACCGCCAGCTCGATGGAGCAGCTGACCGGCACCGTCAAGCAGAACGCCGACAACGCGCGCCAGGCCAACCAGCTGGTGATTTCGGCCTCCTCGGTGGCGCTGCGCGGCGGCGCGGTGGTGGCCCAGGTGGTGCAGACCATGGGCTCGATCAAGGACAGCTCGCGCAAGATCGCCGACATCATCGGCGTCATCGACGGCATCGCCTTCCAGACCAACATCCTGGCGCTGAACGCCGCCGTCGAGGCGGCCCGCGCCGGCGAGCAGGGCCGCGGCTTCGCCGTGGTGGCCGCCGAGGTGCGCGGCCTGGCGCAGCGCTCGGCCACGGCGGCCAAGGAGATCGAGGGCCTGATCGACGACTCGGTGGCCAAGGTCGACGGCGGCGGCGCGCTGGTCGACGAGGCCGGCCAGACCATGGGCCTGATCGTCACCTCGGTCAAGCAGGTGGCCGACATCATGGCCGAGATCACCTCGGCCAGCCAGGAGCAGAGCCTGGGCATCGAGCAGGTCAACCAGGCCATCGCGCAGATGGACGAGATGACCCAGCAGAACGCGGCGCTGGTCGAGCAGGCCGCCGCCGCCGCGCAGAGCATGCTCGACGAGGCCGGCACGCTGTCGCGCTCGGTCAGCATCTTCAAGCTGGCCGACGGCCAGGGCGACGCGGCGCCGCAACTGGCGCCCCGCGCCGCGCCGGCGCAGGCGCCGCTCAGCGTGGTGGCGGCGGCGGCCCGGCCGGTGCCGGCCAGGGCCAAGGCCAGGCCGGCGGCGCCGCCCGCGCCGCCGGCCAAGCCCAAGCTCAAGCCGAAGGCCAGCGCCGAGTCGGAGTGGGAGGAGTTCTAGCCCGGTAACGGAGCGGAATGCAGCCGAGTCGGGCGAAGCCGGCGGCGCCAAGCCAGGGTCAGACCCTAGGGTCTGACCCTCCCGCCGATGGGCGAGTATCCCCTGGCGCCAAGGCGGGGCGCCTCAGTTGCTGGCGGTGGCGGTCTTGCGCTGGCCCTCGCAGCCGGCCTGCTCGGCGCCGATGTCGAGGTTCTGGTAGCGGATCTCGTACTTGCCGCTGGCCAGCTGGTCGACCACCAGCTTGTCGTGCGCCTGCACGAAGGCGTAGCGCACGTTCGAGTGGCGCTCCATGTCGTAGACCTTGATGAAGACGGCCGAGGCGTTGCCGGCGTTGTCCAGGGTCAGCTGCATGTCCTCGCCCTTGTTACCAACAGGAAATCCATCGATGTAGCCGGAGCGGGTCGGCCAGGGTTCGCCGTTGGGCGACATCAGCGTTTGGCTGGGCGCCTCGCAGTCGGCCGCCGCGCCCGGCAGCACGATCTGCGACAGCGCCACCACCTTGATCGGCGCCATCTTGGCCGTGCTGGCCTCGGCCGAATAGGGTTTGGCCACGGCCCAGCCGTCGGGCGGCGCCTCGGCCTTCGGCTCGAGGCGCGGCTCGGGCCGCGCGGACGGCTCGGCGCGGCCTTCGGCGCGGGCGCCGCCGGCCGGCGCGGCCTTGCCGTCCCAGGCCGAGGCCAGCAGGGTGGCCACCTGGCGCGGCTCGGCCACCATCAGCGCGCCGCCGGTCCAGCCCAGGCCCAGGCAGACGGCCAGGCCGAGCCACCACGGCCAGTTGCGCCGCCGCGGCCGCGGCATGCGCGCCTCGTCGTCGTCGGCCCAGGCCTGCGCCGGGCCGTCGCCGCCGCCGCGATGGCGGCCCTCCTCCTGGCGGGTGCTCTCGAGCCACTCGATCTCCCACTCCTCGGCGGCGATCCACTCGTCGTGCTCCTTGCGGCGCTGCTGGTCGGACAGGGTGCCGTAGGCGCTGTTGAGGATGGCCATGATGCGCGCAGCCTTCTCGTCCCCCGGATTCTTGTCCGGATGGTATTTTTGGCTGAGCGCCTTGTAGGCGGCACGTATGACTTCCTGCGGCGCCATGCGCGACACCTTCAGGTTGTCATAGTGAGTGTGTATCTTTCCCATCGGTCCATTTAGTTTAACGAGCGCGCCGCGATCCGACCATCATAGCCGATCCCGGCCGGCAAAACGCAAAGTCGAACTGCGCCATGTCATGGCCATTCTGGCAATGATGCTTTTCGTTCACAAACGATGGCTGCGGTCGGCCGCCAGCAGCGCGGCCGGCAGTTCGACGCCCCGGCCCACCGCCAGCACCTTGAACAACTCGCCCATCTCGGCCGGCGAGACCAGCTTGTGCAGCGCGTTGGCCTGCGGCAGGTAGCGGCGCGCGTCGGCCGGGTCGGTGCGCAGCAACAACTCGCCGATGCCGGCGCCGACCAGGAAGCCGGCCTGGTTCATATAGGCCAGCACGTCCAGGCCGGCGTCCTGCGCCGCCAGCGCCATCGCCGTGAAGTCGACGTGGGCGGTGATGTCCTGCAGGCCGGGCAGGTAGAAGGGGTCGGCGTGGGCGTGGTGGCGGTAGTGGCACATCAGCGTGCCGGCGGCGCGCTGGCCCAGGTAGTACTCGTGCGCCGGGAAGCCGTAGTCGAACAGCAGCGCCGCGCCGCCGTCGCCGGCCAGCAGCATGCGCGCCAGCGAGGCCATGAAGCCGCAGGCCAGGCCGTGCACCTCGGTGACGTAGCCGACCGGCAGCTCCTCGTGCGCCGGGATCTGCCGCGCGACCTGCGCCGCCAGGGCGGCGTCGGCGGCCACCTCGAGCCAGCCGAAGGCGCCCTCGCGCACCGTCACCTGCAGCTCGCGCCAGCCGTCCGGGTGCTTGCTGACCAGCTGCACCGGCATGGCGTCGAGCACCTCGTTGCCCAGCACCACGCCGGAGAAGGCCGGCGGGAAGTCGTCCAGCCAGACCACCTGCGGGAAGGCGGCCAGCGCCAGCTGCTGGCGGGCGCGCAGCTCGCCGGACAGCTCGACGATGGCGTACTGCTCGACGGCGACGCCGGCGGCGGCCAGTTCCGTCAGGATGTCGTGCGCCAGCTTGCCGGTGCCGGCGCCGAATTCGAGAATCCGTGGCGCGCTTTGCGCCATAATAGCGGCTGCGACATGCGCCAGCGTGGCCCCGAACAGGGTGCTCATCTCGGGCGCGGTTGTAAAATCGCCATCTTTGCCCAGTTTCGCGGCGCCGCCGCTGTAGTAGCCCAGATCGGGCGCGTACAGGGCCAGCTCCATGAAGCGGGCGAAGGAAATGGCGCCTGCCTGCCGCTCGATCTCGGCGGCGATCAGGTGCTGCAGGGCGTGGGACGCGGCCAGCGCGTCGGGGGTGGGTGCGGGTAGGGACATACCGGCATTGTAGCCAATCGGCGCGCCCGACCGCCAGCGGCGCCGCCCGCCAACCAGGAAAAGACCAGATACATGACGACAGCAACAGAACAATCCACCCGGGCCGCGCCGCCGCACGGCGCGCCAGTGGCGCCGGGCTCGCAGGCGCCGGTGGCGCTCGTGACCGGCGCCGGCCGGCGCATCGGCCGCGCCATCGCGCTGGCCCTGGCGGGCGCCGGCTGGGACGTGGCGGTGCACTACCGCAGCGCCGGGGCCGAGGCGGCCGAGGTGGTGGCCGCCATCGCCGCGCTGGGCCGGCGCGGCGTCGCCCTGCAGTGCGAGCTGGCCGACGAGGACGCCGTGCGCCAGTTGCTGCCGCGCGCCGCCGCCGCGCTGGGCCCCGTCTCCTGCGTGGTCAACAACGCCTCGCTGTTCGACTACGACAGCGCGGCCGACTTCACCCCGGCGCGGCTGGACCGGCACATGCGCGCCAACCTGAGCGCCCCCATCCTGCTGGCGCAGGCCCTGCACGCGGCCACGCCGGCCGGCCGGCAGGCCGTGGTCGTCAACCTGCTCGACCAAAAACTGTACAATCTCAATCCTGATTTTTTGTCGTACACGCTGTCCAAGGCGGCGCTGCACACCGCCACCACCCTGCTGGCCCAGGCGCTGGCGCCGACCGTGCGGGTGGTCGGCATCGCGCCGGGCATCAGCCTGGTGTCCGGCGAGCAGACCGAGGAGCAGTTCGCGGCGGCGCACCGGCGCACCCCGCTGGGCCGCTCCAGCACGCCGCAGGACATCGCCGCCGCCGTCGTCTACGTGGCCGGCGCGGGCGCGCTGACCGGCACCACGCTGCTGGTCGACGGCGGCCAGCACCTGACGCCGCTGGCGCGCGACGTGATGTTCCTGACTTGAGCCACGGCCGAAGACACACCCCGGCCGCCACCGAATCCAACCGTATCCGCATCCCCGAAAGAAGGTAAAACCATGTTGTCCGCCCTGTACCACCCCCGCCTGTCCGACTGCCGCCGCCTGTTCCTGCGCAACTACGAAGTGCTGATCAACATCGGCGTGCACGACTTCGAGAAGAAGGGCGAGCAGCGCGTCCTGATCAACGTCGACCTGTACATCCCGCTGGCCGTGTCGACGCCGAAGGACGACCAGCTCGACGAGGTGGTCGACTACGACTTCATGCGCGAGACCATCGCCAAGCGCATGGCCCAGGGCCACGTGCAGCTGCAGGAAAGCCTGTGCGACGACGTGGTGCGCGCCATGCTGGCCCACCCGCGCGTGCGCGCCGCCCGCGTCTCGACCATGAAGCCGGACGTCTATCCCGACTGCGAGGGCGTCGGCGTCGAGGTGTTCCAGATCAAGGACAGCGTATGAACGCCGTCATCGAGAACCTGAACGGCGCCGCCGCGCCGGCCGCGCCGGCCGCCAGCGTCAAGTCGATGGAGAAGACGGCGCTGGAGAACAACAAGCTGCACAAGCGGCTGTGCCGCCTGGTCGGCCAGGCGATCGGCGACTTCAACATGATCGAGGACGGCGACAAGGTGATGGTCTGCCTGTCCGGCGGCAAGGACAGCTACGCCCTGCTCGACATTTTGATGACGCTGCGCGAGCGCGCGCCGATCAACTTCGAGATCGTCGCCGTCAACCTGGACCAGAAGCAGCCGGGCTTCCCAGAGGATATCCTGCCGGGCTACCTGACCGAGCTGGGCGTCGCCTTCCACATCGAGAACCAGGACACCTACAGCATCGTCAAGCGCCTGATTCCCGAGGGCAAGACCACCTGCTCGCTGTGCTCGCGCCTGCGCCGCGGCATTTTGTACCGCGTCGCCGACGAGCTGGGCGCGACCAAGATCGCGCTGGGCCACCACCGCGACGACATCCTCGAGACCTTCTTCCTCAACATGTTCTTCGGCGGCAAGCTCAAGGGCATGCCGGCCAAGCTGGTGTCGGACGACGGCAAGCACGTGGTGATCCGGCCGATGGCCTATGTGAAGGAGGAGGACAGCGAGCGCTACGCCGCCGTCAAGGGCTTCCCCATCATCCCGTGCAACCTGTGCGGTTCGCAGGAGAACCTGCAGCGCAAGCACATCAAGGCCCTGATGCGCGACTGGGAGAAGAAGTTCCCCGGCCGCGTCGAGAGCATCTTCTCGGCGCTGTCGACGGTGGTGCCGAGCCACCTGATGGACCGCGACTTGTTCGGCTTCGCCGACATCAAGGCCGACGGCGTCGCCAACCCGCTGGGCGACATCGCCTTCGACGAGGAGCCGTGCGCGACGCCGACCACGGCGTTCGGCACCATCCCGCTGCAGCCGCAGTAAGGCCGGCGGCGGCAACAACGGGCCGGCGCCCTGCCGGTCCGCAAACCGGCGCGCCGCCCGGGGCGTATAATTTTCTCGATACCCGGCCGGAGAGACACCATGAGCAAAGCGCTTTCAATCGAGCTGAAAATTTCGCAGGAACTCAGGGACGCCGTCGACGAATTATCGGCCACGTCGGGGAAAACGGCCGAGCTGATCGCCGAAGAAGCCCTGCGGCATTATGTGGATTGGCTGGATTGGCGCCACGAACAACAACTCGACCTGGATGCCGCGATCCTCGCCGCCGACCGGGGCGAGTTCGCATCGGACGACGAGGTGAAGGCATTCTTCGCCCGTCATGGCGCATAAGCTCAAACTGGCGTGGAGTCGGCATGCCTTGGCTGACCTTGAGCGCATCATCAACTACATTTCCAACGACAAGCCAGACGCGGCGGCGCGATTCGCCGCCAGCATCCGCAACAGGGCAACAGCGCTGACGACGATGCCCGGCATAGGCCGCGAGGTCAGGCCCGGCGTCAGGGAACTGATCGTCCATCATCATTACTTGCTGACCTACCGCATCTGCTCGGACCGGGTAGAGGTCCTTCAGGTTTGGCACACGGCGAGAAAACGCCCAGTTTGATTGCGGACTTACATCAGTCACTAGAGTCATTAGGGTCAGTGCCGACATTCGGACACGGCCTCAGCCACAAGCCGTCGCGCCCCAGTCGGTAATCGAAGCATTTGCCGAACGGAATCTCCAGCTTGCTGCCGAGTTCGTGTCCGAATGTCGGCACTGACCCCGCCGGGTTTAGCGCGCGGCGACGCGGGCGCGCAGCGCTTCGAGCATCTTGGGGATGCTGTCCTTGCTCATGCTGTCGACGATCCAGCCGAAGCCCATCGGCACCGGGCCGGGGTCGGTGTAGACCAGGTAGCGCACCTCGGTCTTGCCGCGGTCGGCGGCCAGCGGCGCCAGCTGCCAGTAGCCGCTGGTGTCGGCGATGGTCTCGTCGGGCTTCAGGCCCTCGCTGGGCACCAGCTTCCACGCCAGCCGGCAGCTTTGCGCGCCGGCCTTCGGCTCCATCCGCAGACGATATTTTTTGACCTTGCCCATCGGTAGCTTGAGCGTCAGGTCGAGCAGCGCGCTGTCGCCGGCGCCGGCGCTGACCTTGACCTTGTCGACGTTGGGCATGAAGCCGGGGTAGCCGGCGTAGTCCTGGATCGCCGCGCACAGCGTGGCCAGCGGCGCGGCGATGACGGTGCCGGCGGCGAAGGTCTTGCCCGCCACGCCGCTCTGGCTGACGTCCTGCAGCGCCACCTTGTTGGCGGCCAGCGGCCCCAGGTCCGGCGGCGCGGCCTGCGCCAGCGCGGCCGGCAGCAGCAGCGCGGCGGCCGTTTTCATCATGTTCGTTGTGCTTGTCATGCTTGCCTTTCTCATGGCGCCTCGACGCGGCGGCGGATCTCGTCGACGTCGACGCGCGCCAAATAGCGTTCGATATTCTTCCACATCGGATGGTAGCCGTAGCCGCCCTGCTTCAATTCGGCCACGGCGCGCGCCCGGCTCCAGTCCTGGTACAGCATGCGGTACATCGCCACCATCATGCCGGTGCGGTCGGCGCCGTGCTGGCAGTGCAGCAGCACCGGGCCGTCGCGCTCGGCGGTGCGGATGGCGCGCAGCGCGGCGACGACGTGGCGGTCGCCGACCTCCCAGGTGTTGATGGGCACGCGCACGGCGCGGATGCCGCTGTGCTCGAGCAGCGCCGTGTCGGCGTGGAAGGAGCGCAGGCTGACCACGGTGCGCACGCCGAGCGCGCGGATCTGCGCCAGGTTCGTTGCCGTCGAGCGCGGCGCTGCGGTACAAGCCGGGGGTGACGCGGTACAGGTTGGCGGCGCGGTCGACCGGTTCGGCCCAGTCGGCGGGACGGGCGGCCGGGGCCAGCTCGGCGCCCGACGCCGAGCTGGCCAGCGCGGCGGCGGCGGCCGGTTCGGCCGGCGGCGCGGCGCCGGCCGACAGTGCCAGCGCGGCGCGCGGCGCCGGCAGGGTCGCCAGCGCGAACAGCAGCGGCGGGATCAATCGTTTCATGTCTTTTTCCTGTAAGAGAAGCACAGCAGCAGGCCGCCAAGGCACAGCGAGACCCAGTAGTCGGTCGGCGCGCACCACAGCCAGTGCTTGTGCCAGGCGATGGATTCCGGGTTGAAGCGGGCCACGCCGTAGGCCGGGTTGAGGACGAACCACAGGTAGTCCTCGATGATCCAGAACAGCATGATACTGCCCAGCGCGCGCGCCTCCAGCCGCGGCGACCACTGCTGCATGAACAGCAGCGGGAAGTGGAAGAACAGCGCGACGAAGGGGAACACCCAGGCGTGGTAGCCGGTCATCGGCCGGCCGCCCCAGAAGATGTCGAGCAGCCAGTGGTGTTCGACGCGCCAGGTCGGCAGCTTGGCGGCCCAGCCGGCGGCGCCCTCGATCTGGATCTCGACCTGGGCGAAGAACAGGCCGAGCAGCGCGACCCAGGCGACGGTCAGGGCGATCTGCCAGGGCTTGTTGGCGCCCGCCATCAGGCGGCGACTCCCGCGTCCGTTGCGGCAGCCCCGGTGGTGGCGGCGGTCCCGGCGGCGGTCCCGGCGGTGGTGGCGGCGCCTGCGGCGCCGGCCAGCACGCGCGCCAGCACGGCGTCGGCGGCGCCGGCGCGGCCCAGGGCGACGGCCTTGGCGCGCATCTCGGCCAGCTTGGCGGGGTTGGCCAGCAGGTGGCGCACGCGGTATTCCAGCGTGACGCCGTCGAAGGCCTTCAGCGCGACGCCCTGCTCGAGCAGGAAGTCGGCGTTGCGCTCCTCCTGGCCGGGGATGGGCGAGTTGACGATCATCGGCAGCCCCATGGCCAGGCATTCGGAGGTGGTCAGCCCGCCCGGCTTGGTGATGACCAGGTCGGCGCAGGCCATCAGCCGCTCGACCTGGTCGGTGAAGCCCTGCGCCAGCAGGCGGCCGGGGTGGCGCGCGGCGAGCTGCCGCAGGGCGGCCAGGGCGGCGGCGTTGTTGCCGGCCAGGACGATCAGCTGGAAGTCGCCCTCCAGCGCCAGCAGGCGCGCGGCGACGGTGTCCAGGCTGCCCAGGCCGGCGCCGCCGCCCATCAGCAGGATGGTGGTGCGGCGCGGGTCGAGGCCGAGGGCGGCGGCGGCCTGCGCGCGCGGCGGCGCCTGGGCGAAGGCCGGCATGATGGGGATGCCGGTGACGTGGACGCGGGCGTCGGCGATGCCCTGGTCGCGCATGCGGAAGGCCACCTCGTCGTTGGCGGCGAAGTAGCCGCTCATGTGCTCGTGCACCCACATGCGGTGCAGGTCGAAGTCGGTGACCTGCACCCACACCGGGCAGGCCAACTGGCCCTGGCGCAGCGCGCGCGAGAGGATCTCGGCCGGCAGGAAGTGGGTGCAGATGATGGCGTCGGGCCGGAAGGCCTCGACCTCGCGCAGCAGGGCGCGGGTGTTGAGGCGCTCGACGCCACGGCGCAGCCGCTGCATCGAGCTGTCGGCCTGGGCCTCGTTGGTGGCGTGGTAGAGGTAGCCCCACAGCGCCGGCGCCTTGTTGACCAGCTTGATGTAGAAGTCGGTGTAGAGCTTGCGGAAGCCGGCGCTGACATAGTTCATCACGTCGAGGTGGGTGGCGACGGCGGCGCCGCCGGCCAGGTTGGCGTGCGCCTCGATGGCCTGGGCCGCGCGCATGTGGCCGGCGCCGGCGGACACGCTGAGCAGCAGGATTTTTTTCTGGGTCATGGCGGGCGGGGAACGGGGCCCGGTGGTGAAATATGGCGCAAAGAATAACATTGATTGCGCCGGCGCCCTATCCGCCGACTTAAAGCGCCTACCTAAGCGCCTACCAGGCCTTGGCGCTGCGCAGCACCGGATACAGGTTGAAGCGCTCGTCCCACGAGCTGTGGCGGCGGGCGAAGAACTCCAGCCGGGCCTCCGGGCTGGCGGCGAAGGCGGCGTCGCCGGCCAGCTTCCGCTGGAAGGCGGCGGCCAGCGCCGGGTCGGCCGCCAGCTGCTCGCGGGCGACGTCCTCGGCGACGTACTCCTCCATGTACTCCTTGCGCTCGAAGGCGGTGTTGAACTCGCCCCAGGCCAGCAGCGAGTCGGCGCCGCGCGGCTCGAACAGGGCCACCACCAGGCGCGCCTTGGCCTGGGCGATGGGCACGAACAGCGCGCCGGCGCCGACCTCGCGCCGCTCGCTCTTCCACTCGCCCTGCAGCGCCAGCGCCTGGCGGCCCTCGAAGGACTGCGCGCCGAACTTGGCCTGCTCGGCGCGGAAGGTCTCCACCTCGATTTGGCCGGGCGCCCGCGCCAGCAACTTGAACGCGACGCCGTGCACGCGCAGGCGGGCGGCGACGCGCTCGGCCAGCGCGGCCGGCACCAGGTAGCCGCCTTGCGGCGCCGTCGCCAGCAGATTGGGCACCACCTCGTCGCGCAGCGGCACGCGCCAGGTCTGCGGCGTGCTCTCGTCGTAGTGGGTCATCAGGCCGCCGGACACCTCGGAGTGCGTGCGGGTGTAGGCGTAGCCGGGAAAATCGATCATCGTCGTGCGGGCGGTGGCCTGGTAGCTGAGCGGCACGGCCGTGCCGGCCAGGGCGGCGGCGCGCAGGTCGGCGGCGCGGGTCTGCGCCTGCCACTCGCGGCCGTGCAGGGCCACCTGCGACAGCAGCGAGACGATGGTGTTGCGGGTGATGCCGACGCGGGTCGGGTAGTCCTTCCACGAGTGGGTCTCGACCAGCATGGCGAAGCGGTTGCGCAGCGGGAAGTAGCCGGTCGAGAAGCGCGGCGCGGCCATGCCGTCCTCGAAGCCGGACTGCGGGTCGTCGTTGACGGCGAAGGAGATGTAGAACGGTTTCGGGTCGGAGCCGGCGCGCTTCAGGTCGGCCATGACGGCGTCGCGCAGGGCGGCGCCGGAGCGCATCAACTCGGCGTCGCCGCCGTGCACCGGCTCGACCTGGATCGACACCTCGGGCTGGAACTTGGCGCCGTCGGTGACGTGCAGGTCGATGTAGGCCAGCGGGGTCCCAGGCGTTGACCAGGGCCAGCATGGCGCGCATCTCGGGCGCGTCGGCCTTCACATAGTCGCGGTTCAGGTTGTAGTTCTGCGCCGTGGTGCGCCAGCCCATGGCCACCGGGCCGCGCTGGTTGGGCCGGTTCCACCGGCCGAAGCGCTCGTGGCCGTCGACGTTGAAGACCGGGACGAACAGCAGCACCTGCTGGTCCAGGGCGCCGGGCGCGGCCCGGCCGTCGAGCGCCTGGCGCAGCGCCAGGAAGCCGGCGTCCTTGCCGTCGATCTCGCCGGCGTGGATGCCGCCCTGCACCAGCAGCACCGGCAGGCCGCGCGCCCTGGCCTGGGCCGGCGTCAACGCGCCCGTGCGCGAGACGGCCAGCGCCAGCATGGGCCGGCCCTCCGGCGTGCGGCCGAACTCGAAGCAGCGCACCGCCTTGGGGTAGGCCTGCTGGAAGCGCGCGCACAACTGCCGCACCTCGGCGTAGCGGCCGGTGTGTTGGAAGCCGGAGCGTTCGGCGGCGGTGCTCAGGTCGGGGGCGGCGGTGGCGGACAGCGGCGCGGCGCAGGCGAGGACAAACAACAGGACGGGACGGTACATGGGCGGGCTTCCGGCGAGGGTTGGTGGGGTTGCGCGGCGCGGCGCTGGCGCCGGCAGCGGCAATTATAGTCGGCGGCGGCCGGCGCGGCGCTAGCGTGGCGGCGTGTAGATGGCGATCTCCTTGGCGGCGGGACGGGCCAGCTGCATGGCGGCGGCCGGCGTCCGGGCGGCCAGCGGCGCGGCGGGGCAGCCGCCGCCGCGCTGGTAGTTGAGGGCGGCGGCCAGCAGGCCCTCGGCCGGGTCGCCCAGCTCGTGGCCCAGGTCGTCGGCGACGTGGCAGGTCGGCGCGAAGCCGTCGGCGTAGTCGCCGAAACCCTTGTGGTTGACGCCTTGGTACTGGATGGCGAAGTAGGTGGTGCCGCAGTTGGCCGCCGGAGTGAAGGCGTATGGCTTGCCGCAGGTGGTGCCGCCGATCAGGTTGACCTCGACGTCGACCCCGCGCAGGCTGTTGATCAGCGATTCGCTGGCCGAGCAGGTGCCGGCGCTGGTCAGCACGGTGACGCGCTTCAAGCCCAGGTAGGGCAGGCTGCTGCCGCGGCGCACGGGGTTGGCGACGGCGAAGCCGTAGGCGACGGCATCGAACAGCTGTGGCGGCCGGGGCTTCGCCTTGTCGTTCTGCCGCAGCTGTTCGAACACCTTGCCGGCGGTCGCCTGCGGCCCGGCGACCATGTAGGCCAGCTCGCTGGCGACGAGCAGCAGGCCGCCGCCGTTGTAGCGCATGTCGAGCACCAGCTCGGTCACGCCGGCCGCCTTGAAGTCGGTGATCGCGCGCACCAGTTGCGGCTCGGCCAGGCCGTTGTGCTCCTTGAAGCCGAGGTAGCCGGTCTTGCCGGCCGGCGTGTCGAGCACCTTGACGTCCTGCACCGGCGCCACGGCCAAGCTCTGCGAGGTCAACGCGACGGCCAGTTGCGCGCCGTCGCGGCGCAGCAGCAGGCGGTGGGTCTGTCCGGCGGTGGCGGGGAACAGGCCGGCGTTGACGCGCTTGGCGACGGCGGGGTCGGCCATGTCGGCGACCGCGTCGTCGTCGACCGACAGCAGCTGGTCGCCGCGGCGCAGGCCGGCGCGGTCGGCCGGCGAGCCGCGTTCGACCTGGGTGAGCAGCCAGCGGCGCAGCTGGCCCGGCGCGCTGTCGCGCAGCCAGGTCAGGCCATAGCCCCGCTCGATGCCGTTCGACAAGTCCTGCCAGACGTCGCTGGGATAGCTGAAGTGGAAGCGGTCGCGCGGGCGGCCGGAGGCGGTCAGCGCCGGCGTCTTCAGCGCGTTGAAATAGTCGACCGGCTTGCCGAAGTCGAGCGCGCGCAGTTCGGCCGGCACCTCGCGGTACCACAGGTAGGTTTCGTCGATCAGGGCGCGCACCCAGTTCAACTCGTCGGCCAGCGTGCCCTGCTGGTCCATATAGGGCAGGCCGTTGGGGCCGAGTCCCGGACGCGGCGTTTGGCAGCGGCCGAGCAGCGTGATCGACGGCGGCAGCGGATCGGGCGGCGGCGGCACCGGCACCACCGGCGGCGGCGGCACCACCGGCGGCGGCACCGGGACCGGCGCGGCCGAGCCGCCGCCGCCGCAGGCGGCCAGTTGAACCAGGACGGCCGTAGCCAGGAGTAGGGGGAGTTTGAAAGTCATCAGGCTGCCGCTCGCGCCGCGTAAAGTATCTTTGCGGCAATTTTATGGCGAGCGGCGGTCCATGTGTATACTTTTTTACAATTCCTTACTCCCGGGTCCGGCACTAGGAACCGAAGTGGTAGTTCAGCTCGAGCCAGACCTGCCGTCCGGCCGGGCTGAAGCTGCCCACCGGGTAGTTGGGCCAACCGTAGCTGGTGTCGGTCTTGACCTTGTCGAAGACGTTGTTGACGATCAGCGACACGGTGGTGCGCGGGTTGAGCTGGTAGACCGTGCTGGCGTTGACCTTGGTGGTCGAGTTCAGCAGCGCCGTGCCGGCCGCGTTCGGCACCCGGCCGTAGCGGGTGACAAACAAGGTGCTCGACCAGTCGCCGATGTTCCAGTTCAAGCTGGTGTTGAGCTTGTTCGGCCAATCGGAGTTGGCCAGGTCGGCCAGATCGTCGTTGATCGGATCGCCGGGGAACTGGCGCGACTTCTTGCTCAGCGATTTGGAGAAGTTGCCGGTCCAGACGAATTTGCCGTAGCCGGTGGTGCGCAGCGCGTACTTGAAGGCGATGTCGATGCCGCTGACGGCCTGGTAGGCGGCGTTGATCGGGTTGACCAGGATCTGTTTCACCTCGCCCGGCTTGTACGGCGCGTTGGCGGCATAACGGATCACCCGCTGGGCGACGTCGAGGCAGGTCGGCGACCCCTTGGGGTTGATACCCTGGTCGCAATCGGCCTCGTCGCGCAGCAGGCGGTCGGCGCTCAGGTTGGTGACCAGGTCGTCGATCTTGATGTTCCAGTAGTCGAGCGAGACGTCGAAGTCGGCGCTGGGCGACCAGACCACGCCGGCGCCGAAGGACTTGCCCTTCTCCGACTTGAGCTCCTTGCTGCCGTACTGGATGTAGTCGAAACCGGGCGAGACGTTGGCGTAGTCGCAGTTGTCGACGCTCTGTTTTTCACGCGCGCAGCGCAGGTAGTCGGTGCTGGAGGAGTAGTAGCCGTTGTCGCGCGCCTTGAAGATGTAGTTCATGTCCGGCGCGCGGAAGCTGGTGGCGTAGTCGCCGCGCAGCAGCAGCGACTTGACGGGACGCCATTCGACGCCGGCGTTGTAGGTCAGCTTGCCCTCGCTGCGGTCGGCGAACTTGTAGCGGTCGTAGCGGCCGGCCAGGCTGAGGTTGAGCTGGGCCAGCACGGGGATGCTGGCCTCGGCGCCGACGGCGTAGCGGCCGCGCGTGCCGCCGACCTCGTCGGCCGGCACGGTGGTGTTGAAGTAGCCCTGGTTGATGCGCGCGTCCGGCGTCTGGGTGAAGCCCTGGCGACCGGCCTCGGCCAGCACGGCCAGCTTGACGGCGCCGGCCGGCAGCTGGAGCAGCTCGCCGTTGGCGGTCACACTGGCGTTGTTGACCCAGGAGCGGTCCTTGCTGTCGGAACTGGCGACGAAGCTGTCGAATTCGGCCGGCGTCAGGCGCTTGCCCAGGCGCGCCGGATCCGGCGCGTAGATGCCGATGCCGTTGCCGTCGACGCCCAGTTTGGGGCCGAGGAAGAAGCCGTCGACGTTGCTGCGGAAGCGGGGCGAGTGGTTCTTGCTCTGGTAGGCCGAGGCGTTGTAACCGGCCTCATAGGTCCAGTCGCTGCCGGGGACGTGGCCGCGGGCGCCGAACGACAGCGCGCTGGCGACATCCTTCCAGTCGCGGTTGAAGCGCTCGACGCCGCCGAACTCTTCCGGCGCGCCGAACTTGGTCCAGGTCTCGTAGACGCCGGTGTTCTTGTTGAGGAAGTAGTTGCCCGCCGTCGACAGCGAAGTCCAGCTCGGGCCGCGCGTGCTGTTGGAGGTCTTGTTGCTCGCCAGCAGAAGGTCGCCGAACAGCGTGGTGCCGCCGGGCAGGTCGTAGGTCAGGCTGCCGAAGAAGTTCTGGCTGCTGTTCTTGGTCTGGGTGGTCCAGAACGTCGGTTTGGCCTTGGCGCTGGCGCAGTAACTGCCCTTTTTCGTCGCGTACTTGACGGTGCTGTGGTCGAACAGCTCGCCCAGGGTGTCGCAGGTGTCGCCGAGGTCGTAATAATTGCCGGTCTTCAGGCTCTTGCGCGACAGCACATTGTTCGGCGCGCCATCCTTGACGGCCATGAAGTCGCGGTCCTTGCTCCACAGCGGATCGCGTTCGCTCAATTCCAGGCTGAACAGGGCGTTGAGGCGGTCGAAGGTGCCGCCGCCGGTGATCTGCACGCGCTGCTCGTTGCCGCCGCCACGGGTGGTGGTGCCGCCCTTGACGTTGACGTCGACGCCCGAGGCCTGCTTCTTGAGGATCACGTTGACCACGCCGGCGATGGCGTCCGAGCCGTAGATGGCGGAGGCGCCGCCGCTGAGGATCTCGATGCGCTCGACCACGCTGGACGGAATATTGGCCAGGTTGGTGAAGTTGACCGCCCCTTCGTAGGCGATGGGGAAGTCGGCGATGCGGTGGCCGTTGAGCAGGATCAGCGTGTGGTTGGGGCCGAGGCCGCGCAGGCTGATGGCGTTGGCCGACGGCGTGTGGGTGTTGCCGAAGTCGCCGCCCTGGGTGAAGCCGCTGTTCTGCGACTGGTTGCTGAGCGCGTCGAAGACGTTCTTGTAGCCCTGCTTGGTGATCTCGGCGCCGGTGATGACGGTGACGGCCGACGGCCCCTCCAGCGTGGCGCGGGGGATGCGCGAGCCGGTCACCACCACGGCGGTCGGCGCGGCGGCGGCGCCCTGGCCGGGGGTGGCGGCGGCGGCCGGTGCCTGCGCCTGGGCCGCCTGGCCGCACAACAGCGCGATCACGCCGGCCGCCAGCGGTTTCAATCTCAAGTGTGTCGTCTTCATCGAGTTTTCCGCCATGTCAAAAAACTCAACAGTAGCAAAAACTATATAGATGGAGAACGAATATATCCGCGTTTTCTTATGCGCTTAATCAACAACGCCAAAAAACAACAGACTTGGCGGACGCGCTGGCTCCCCAGGAAACTTGCAAATGGCAATGAATCCGATGCAATGAGCTATCGCGCCGGCAACTACCGGCCGGCTCTCAGCGCTTGTTGTGCGACGCCTTCGCCGGCGCCTGGACGCTCGTCCGTTCGGCAAAGCGGTTCAACAAATTACTCGAACCTTCCAGCCGGACACTCGCTTTCCGCTCGGCGGTCCAACTGTTCACCTCACGTTGCGCTTGTTGAATTTGCTGCGCAAAACTACTGGGCTTCTTCATCACGACCTCCATGCTTGGACTTACTTGATATTTATGTTTAAAGCCGACTCAGCGCGCTGAGTGTCATTGGCAACGATGTACTTTGCGCAGAGCTAGTAAGCAACATCTTCCATACGGAAACGATGCTTGCGCCGCTCCGGCAGACTCCATTCAGGCCCGGCCTCCACTTGTCTGGGCTTAGGCGGCTCGGCGGCAGCGGCGGGCGGCGGACCGTCAACGGCGTAGACGCGGTCGGCCGTGGCGGCGGCCAGCGCGCCCCTTGCCTGCTCAATGGCTAACTCCCGGCGCAGGCGGCTGGCGATGGTCCATTTTTTGTCGCCGGGCCGGCGCACGGACAGGTCGGACCAGGCATTGCGGTTGCTGCGGGCGAAGGAGCGGGCGAACTGGTTGGGCGAGACGGCGCGTCCGTTGTGGATGATCTGGTCGCCCACCACCTCCGCATAATTGTGTTCGCCATAGCTCCAAGAGCGCAGCCGGGTGCCCTCCGGCAGAAACAGCGATTTCCATTGGTAGCCGTGGAGCGACGGCTGGCCGGGGCGCGGAGACTGCTGTTCAGATAACCACAACTCGACTGCCGCTTGCATCACGGCGGACAAATCCTGCGGGCCGCCATGCTTTTCCAGATGCGCAATCAGCTGGAGCAGGACGGGGTGGGGAAGCTGCACGGACACTGTGGTAAACATTCTCTTTTCTCCTCTGCTTTGCCCTGCATTTTTCTCTTTTCTTCTCTTTTGAGCCGCGTAGCGAAAAAGAGTTCAAAGCAGAGGAAAAGAGAAGAAAAAAGAAGGAAAAGCAGAAGGTTTACCAGAGGGGTTTGGAACCGCGCGCCCCCTACCAATACTCCGGCGCGGCACAGGCGCTGAACGGCGGGGCCGCCGGCGAGGCCGGCCAAGGCGGGATCGATAATGGCGGCGGCGCCGGCATGAAAAAAGGGCGGCCAACGGCCGCCCTCCCCTTCCACAGCAAGCGTCTTAGGCGACGTTGCTGCGGCTACCCGCCGACGCCGGCGCCGGCGCGTTGAAGGCGGCGATCAGCGTCGCCTCCTTCTGCTTGGCGGCCTTCAGGTGGCGTTCCTTGACGTGGCCATAACCCCGGATGTCCTCGGGAATGCTGGCGATGGCCACCGCCTGCGTCAGCTTGTCCACCGTCAGCTTGGGCAGCAGGGCCGCCACCGTCTGGCGGTACTCGACGATCAGCGCGCGCTCCATCTTGCGCTCGGCGGTGTAGCCGAACACGTCGAGGGCGCTGCCGCGCAGGCCCTTGAACTTGGCCAGCAGGCCGAAGGCCTTCATCATCCAGGGGCCGAACTCCTGCTTGACCAGCTGGCCGTTGGAGTCGTGCTTGGCAAACAACGGCGGCGCCAGGTGGAACTTGAGCTTGATGTCGCCCTCGAACATGCCGGCGATCTTCTGCTGGAAGGCGCCGTCGGTGTACAAGCGGGCCACCTCGTACTCGTCCTTGTAGGCCATCAGCTTGTAGAAGTAGCGCGCCACCGCCTCGGCCAGGCGGCTGCCCTTGCCCAGCTTGGCCTCCTCGGCGCGCACCTGGTCGACGAAGGCCTTGTACTGGCCGGCGTAGGCGGCGTCCTGGTAGGCGGTGAGCAGTTCGACGCGGCGGGCGACGACGTCGTCGAGCGTCTGGATGCGTTTGAACTCGATCACCTTGGCCGGCGTGGTCAGCTTGACCACCGAGGCCAGGTCGTGCGCCGCCGTGCGGCCCCAGGCGAAGGCCGACTTGTTGAAGCCGACCGAAACGTTGTTCAACTCGATCGCCTTGATGATCGAAGCCTCGCTGAGCGGCACGTGGCCGCGCTGGAAGGCGTAGCCGAGCATGAACATATTGGTGGCGATGGAGTCGCCCATCAGCGCGGTGGCGATCTGGCCGGCGTCGACGAAATCGACCTGCTTGTCGCCGCAGGCCTTGATGATCTCGCCGCGCGAGGAGGCGTCGGGGAACTGCCAGTCGGGGTTCTTGACGAAGGCGGCGGTCGACGAGCCGGTCGAGTTGATGGCGGCGAAGGTGCGCCCCTCGCCCATGC
Organism: Rugamonas sp. DEMB1; assembly: GCF_029834475.1. Taxonomy (GTDB): domain Bacteria; phylum Pseudomonadota; class Gammaproteobacteria; order Burkholderiales; family Burkholderiaceae_D; genus Rugamonas; species Rugamonas rubra. Next base: position 6,052,408 of record NZ_CP122407.1, read on the forward strand.
GCGACAGGGCGTCGCGGCTGGCGGTGACGATCAGGTCGCAGCCGATCACCAGGTCGGCGCTGCCGGTGCCGACGCGGGTCGAGTGCAAATCGGCCTGCTTGTCTGCCAGGCGCACGTGCGACATCACCGGGCCGCCCTTTTGCGCCAGCCCGCTCATGTCCAGCACCACCGCGCCCTTGCCCTCGACGTGGGCGGCCATGGCCAAAATCTGCCCGACGGTGACCACGCCGGTGCCGCCGATGCCGGTGATGAGGATGCCGAACGGCGTCGTGGTCGGCGGAATGGCCGGCATCGGCAGGACCGGCATGGCGGCGTCGCCGGCGGCGGCCTTCTTCGGCTTCCTCAGCGCGCCGCCCTCGACCGTGACGAAGCTCGGACAGAAGCCGGTGGTGCAGGAGAAGTCCTTGTTGCAGGACGACTGGTTGATCTGGCGCTTGCGCCCCAGTTCCGTCTCCAGCGGCTCGACCGACAGGCAGTTCGACTGCACCGAGCAGTCGCCGCAGCCTTCGCAGACGGCCTCGTTGATGACGGCGCGCTTGGCCGGGTCCGGGTATTCGTTGCGCTTCCGGCGGCGCCGCTTCTCGGAGGCGCAGGTCTGGTCGTAGATCATGGCCGACACGCCGGGCTGGTCGCGCAGTTCGCGCTGCACGTCCATCAGTTCGCTGCGGTGGCGCACGGTGACGCCCTCGGCCCATTTGTAGTCGGACGGGTACTTGTCCGGCTCGTCGGTGACGACGATGATCGGGCCGACGCCCTCGGCGGCGATCTGGCGCGAGATCATGCCGGGGTCGAGCGGGCCGTCGAACTCCTGGCCGCCGGTCATGGCGACGGCGTCGTTGAACAGGATCTTGTAGGTGATGTTGACCTTGGCCGCCACCGCCGCGCGGATCGCCAGGATGCCGGAGTGGAAGTAGGTGCCGTCGCCCAGGTTGGTGAAGACGTGCTTCTCGTTGGTGAACGGCGCCTGGCCGACCCAGGTGACGCCCTCGGCGCCCATGTGGGTGAAGGTCGAGGTTTCGCGGTCCATCCACAGCACCATGTAGTGGCAGCCGATGCCGGCCAGCGCGCGCGAGCCCTCGGGCACCTTGGTCGAGCTGTTGTGCGGGCAGCCCGAGCAGAAGTACGGCGTGCGGTCGGTTTGCGGGTTCGGCTTGGCCGGCACCGAGGTGAGCACCAGCTCCTTGGCCTCGAGGAAGGCGATGCGCTCCTGCACGCGCTGGGCCACCGGGTGGCCGGCGCAGTAGTGCGAGATGCGGCTGGCGATGGCGCGGGCGATCTGCGCCGGGTTCAGCTCGTAGGTGGCCGGCAGCAGCCAGTCGCCGTGGCCGCTGCGGTGCTTGTTGCTCCACTCGCCGGTGTCGTCGAACTTGCCGACCACGCGGGGCCGTTCGCCGTCCTTCAGGTTGTACAGCTCCTCCTTGAGCGCGTACTCGAGGATCTGGCGCTTTTCCTCCACCACCAGGATCTCGTCGAGGCAGATTGGCGAAGGCGTGCACGCCGTCGGCCTCGAGCGGCCAGGTCATGCCGATCTTGTAGAGGCGGATGCCGATGTCGGCGGCGGCCTGCTCGTCGATGCCCAGGTCGGCCAGCGCCTGCCGCGTGTCCAAATACGACTTGCCGGCGGTGATGATGCCGATCTTGGCCTTCGGGCTGTCCCAGATGATTTTGTTGAGCTTGTTGGCGCGGGCGTAGGCCAGCGCGGCGTACCACTTGTGGCTGTTCATCCGCACTTCCATGTCGAGCACGGTGTCGGGCCAGCGGATGTTCAGGCCGCCCTCGGGCAGCTCGAAGTCGTCCGGCATGACGATCTGCACGCGGTCGGGGTCGAAGTCGACCACGGCGCCGGACTCGATGATGTCGGTGACGCACTTCATCGACACCCACAGGCCGGTGTAGCGGCTCATCGCCCAGGCGTGCAGGCCGTAGTCGATGTACTCCTGCACCGAGGCCGGGTAGAGCACCGGGATGCCGCAGGCGTTGAGGATGTGGTCGGACTGGTGGGCGGTCGACGAGGACTTGGCGGCGTGGTCGTCGCCGGCCAGCACCAGCACGCCGCCGTGCTTGGCGGAACCGGCGTTGTTGGCGTGCTTGAAGACGTCGCCGCAGCGGTCGACGCCGGGGCCTTTGCCGTACCACATGGAGAAGACGCCGTCGTACTTGGCGTCCTTGAACAGGTTGGTCTGCTGGGTGCCCCAGACGGCGGTGGCGGCGAGGTCCTCGTTCATGCCGGGGTGGAACTTGACGTGGTGGGCGTCGAGGTGTTTCTTGGCCTTTTGCGCCGTCATGTCGACGCTGGTGACGGGCGAGCCGCGGTAGCCGGTGATGTAGCCGGCCGTGTTCAGGCCGGCCTTCAGGTCGCGCTCGCGCTGCATCATCGGCAGGCGGATCAGGGCCTGGGTGCCGGTGATGAAGGCGCGGCCGCGCTGCAGCGTCCACTTGTCGTCGAGGGAAATGCCGTCCGCGTGCGGACCCGGCTCCAGGTGCGAGCCCTTGATTGGTGCGTTCATTGCTGTTGTCTCCATTATTCTCAATGCGGTACGCGGCCGGGCCGGGTCGGCCCCGCCGCGCGATCCGGCGCGCCTTGTGGGCGCGCCGGAGCGGAAAATGTGTTTTTTTACAGGGTATCACAAGGCCGCCGCGGCGTTCTGCGCGCTGCTGGCGGCTTCAAACCTCGGGGCCGGGGACTCCAACCAAGGGTCAGACCCTAGGGTCTGACCCTGGTTTGCGAGCCCGGCTCCCCCCGGCGTGCTCAGGCCGGCGTGTTGGCCGGGTCCCGCAGCACGCCGCGCTTGATCTGGTCGAGCTCGATGGACTCGAACAGGGCGCGGAAGTTGCCCTCGCCGAAGCCCTGGTCGCCCTTGCGCTGGATGATCTCGAAGAAGATCGGGCCGATCACGTTCTGCGTGAAGATCTGCAGCAGCAGCTCGCGCTCGTGCTCGGCGCTGTGGCCGTCGAGCAGGATGCGCAGGCGGCGCAGTTCGGCCAGGTTCTCGCCGTGGTGCGGCAGGCGCCGCTCGACCAGCTCGTAGTAGGTCTCGATGGTGTCCTGGAAGGCGACGCCGCCGTCGCGCAACTGCTGCACCGAGGCGTAGATGTCGTCGCTGCCCAGGGCGATGTGCTGGATGCCCTCGCCGTGGTACTGGTCGAGGTATTCGGCGATCTGCGACTTGTCGTCGGAGGACTCGTTGATGGGGATGCGGATCTTGCCGCAGGGCGAGGTCATCGCCTTCGACTTCAGCCCCGTCAGCTTGCCTTCGATGTCGAAGTAGCGCACCTCGCGGAAGTTGAACAGGCTCTCGTAGAAGCCGGCCCACTCCTTCATGCGGCCGCGGTGCACATTGTGGGTCAGGTGGTCGATATAGGTCAGGCAGCTTGCCGACCGGCTTGGCGACGGCGCCGGGGATGGCGACGAAGTCGACGTCGTAGATGCTGATGTCGCCGATCGCCCCCTGCGCCGGGGCGGCGCCGGCGGCGGCGCCCTTGCCGCGCCAGCGGTCGACGAAGTACAGCAGCGAGTCGCCGACGCCCTTGATGGCCGGGATGTTGAGCTCCATCGGCCCGGTGTGGTTGTCGAAGCCCCAGGCGCCCAGCTCGAGCGCGCGTTTATACGTGTGGGCGGCGTCGGCGACGCGGATGGCGATGGCGCACACCGACGGGCCGTGCTGGCGGGCGAAGCGCTGGGCGAAGGAGTCCTGCTCGGCGTTGATGATGAAGTTGATCTCGCCCTGGCGGTACAGGGTGACGTCCTTGTGGCGGTGGCGCGCGATGGCGGTGAAACCCATGCGTTCGAACAGCGCGCCGAGCGCCTTCGGATCGGGCGCGGCGTATTCGACGAACTCGAAGCCGTCGGTGCCCATCGGGTTGTCCCATGGCTGGAATTGCATGGCTGTCTCCTTGGCTGTACCAGGTTTTATTATGCGCACAGTATAGACCCGGCGCCCGGGCAGAAAATTGCAAACAATTCCCGCGGCACCGCGTTTTGCGCAATAATATTGCCCTGATTTCGAATTTCTGAGGTGTTCATGACCAAGATCGCGCTGGATAAAACGGACCGCAAGATTCTCGCCATCCTGCAGGCCGACGGCCGCCTGTCCAACCAGGACGTGGCCGAGCTGGTCAGCCTGTCGCCCTCGCCCTGCCTGCGCCGCATCAAGCGGCTCGAGGAGGCCGGCGTGATCCGCCAGTACGTCGCCCTGCTCGACCCGGACAAGATCGGCCTGGGCCTGCTGGCCTACGTCAACGTGCGGCTGGAGAAGCACAGCGAGGCGGCGGCGCACAGCAACGCCCGCGCCCTCGGCGCGGCGCCGGCGGTGGCCTCGCCGCGGGCCGACTTCGCCGTCTCGGTCGAGCAGTGGCCCGAGGTGGTGGCCTGCTACGCCATGACGGGCGAGATGGACTACCTGCTGCGCGTGCACGTCGAGGACATGGACCACTTCTCGCGCTTCATGATGGCGACGCTGCTGCGCCACCCGGCCGTGCTGGATGTCAAATCGAGCTTCGCCCTGCAGCGCATCAAGGACACCACGGCGCTGCCGCTGGTGTAGCCGGCGGGGTCAGCCGGCGGGGTCAGTGCCGACATTCGGACACGAGCTCGGCATTAACGCCGGTCCAACAAGCAATTTGTCCGAATGTCGGCACTGACCCCGGTTGTGACCCCGGTTGCGCGCTTGCTCAGCGGGGCTTGCGGCCGGGCAGCCGGTCGAGCCACTTGACGGCGGCGCGGGTGTTGGCCTTGAGCGTGTAGTCGATGGTGGCGAACTGCTCCTCGACGGCCTCCTGCAGCATGCTGCCCGGGTTGGGCGGCGACAGCTTGAGGTAGGCGTCGGCCTCGCCGTAGTCGCGCTGGATCTCCATGCCGGCCTTGCGGGCGATGTGCATCATCGTCTGGTTCGACGACAGGCAGTGCATGTACAGGGTGTCGACGTCGTTGTTGCGGCAGTGGATGGCGGCGCGCTCGAACAGCTTGCTGCCCACGCCCATGCCGCGCACCGAGCGGCTGACCGAGACGCCGAACTCGGCCACGTTCTCCTTGTCGGTCACGGCGCTCTTGTCGGGGTCGGTCTTGGCGAAGGCCAGGTGGCCGACGGCGACCAGCTGGAACACCCGGTTGTAGACGCCGAACACCATGTCGCGCTTGAGGTCGATGCGGTTGACGTAGTCGCTCACCAGCTCGTCGGGCAGCATCGAGCCGAAGCGCAGCAGGCGGTCGGCCCGTTCGAGGCCGAGGAAGTGCTTGAGCATGCGGCGGCGGTCGCGCTCCTGCAGCTCCTTGATCAGCACGGTGGGGCGCGGGTTGCGCTTGAACCAGCGCGGCAAGGGGTTTTGAAATAGGTCGATCGAGTTCACTTGGCTACTCCTGGACGCGGCACGCCGGCGCCGCGCGGCCGGCCGGGCCGCCGATGGTGCGGCGCAACATCGGCCTATTGTATCCCAAGCGGCGCGCCGTTTCGTACGGTAGTTCTACTTAGTCGGGGCGCCGTCGGCGCCATCGTCGCTGTCGTCGGCGGCGCCGCCCAGCGCCAGCCGCACCGCCGCCACGCGGGCGCGGCGCACCTGCTCGGGGATGCGCTGCGGCTGCTCCAGGCAGCGCTGGGCGACGGCGCCGGCGTCGACGCCGCGCGCCGCCGCCAAGGCCGCCTCCAAATGGGCCAGTTGCGGGAAGGGCTGCTCGCGCAGGCTGCGGGTGGCGCCGGCGCGGCCGCGCGAGTCGCACTCGGTGGCCAGCAGCATCTCGCGGAAGCGGGCCGGCTTGCGGAAGGCGTCGCAGCGCTCCATCAGGGCGACCATGGTGGCCGGGCGCAACACCAGCGCGCGGCCGACGTTGCCGTGCTCGCGCGCCGTCATCACCGCCAGGTCGCGGCATTCGCCCGGCACCTTCAGCCGCTTGCAGACCCGCTCGACCAGCGGCACGCCGAGGCCCATCGTGGCCGTGGTGGGCCGGCCACTTGTCGGCCGGCGTGGCGCCCTTGCCCAGGTCGTGCGTCAGACAGGCGAAGCGGGCCGGCAGCGCCAGGCCGGCGGCGGCGGCGCAGTCGACCACCTGCAACACGTGGGCGCCGGTGTCGATCTCGGGATGATACGGTTCCGGCTGCGGCACGCCCCAGAGTGTATCGAGTTCGGGCAGGATGCGCGCCAGCGCGCCGCAGTCGCGCAGCACCTCGAGCATGCGCGAGGGGCGCCGCTCCATCAGGCCGCGCGACAGCTCCTGCCAGACCCGCTCGGGCACCAGGGCGTCGACCTCGCCCTGCTCGACCATCTGGCGCATCAGCGCGTTGGTCTCCGGCGCCACCGTGAAGTCGGGGTAGCGGGCGGCGAAGCGGGCCACGCGCAGGATGCGCACCGGGTCCTCGGCGAAGGCGGCCGAGACATGGCGGAACACCCGTTGCTCGATGTCGCGTTGGCCGCCGAAGGGGTCGCAGAGCGTGCCGTCGTCGGCGCGGGCGATGGCGTTGATGGTCAGGTCGCGCCGCACCAGGTTCCTCTTCCAGCGTCACCTCGGGCGAGGTGTGGAAGACGAAGCCGCGGTAGCCGGGCGCGGTCTTGCGCTCGGTGCGCGCCAGCGCGTACTCCTCCTGCGTCCCGGGGTGCAGGAAGACGGGGAAGTCCTTGCCGACCGGGCGGTAGCCCAGCCGCAGCATGTCCTCCGGGGTGGCGCCGACCACCACGTAGTCGTGGTCCTGGAAGGGCACGCCGAGCAGGGCGTCGCGCACCGCGCCGCCCACCACATAAATCCGCATCGCCACGCCTACTCCGGCATCTCGGCGTCGTGCTTGGGCGCCGTCTCGGTCTCGGCCATCGCCTCGTCGACCCAGCGCGCCACCGCCGGATGGGCCAGCACCCGCTCGCAGTAGGCGTTCAGCGCCGGCGCCAGCGACACGCCGTAGGTGCGGAAGCGCAGCACCACCGGGGCGAAGTAGGCGTCGGCGATGGAGAACTCGCCGAACAGGAACTGGTGGTGGCCGAAGCGCGACAGGCACTCCTCCCAGATCTCGCTGATGCGGCCGATGTCGGCCTGGGCGCCGTGGCTGCGGCCCTTGCCGGGGTGGCTGGCGCGGATGTTCATCGACATCGCGCCGCGCAGGTCGGCGAAGCCGGCGTGCATCTCGGCGCAGATGGAGCGCGCCATGGCGCGCGCCGCCACGTCCTGCGGCCACAGGTGCAGCTCCTGGAACTGCTCGGCCAGGTATTCGCAGATCGCCAGGCTGTCCCAGATGGTCATCTCGCCGGCCAGCAGCACCGGCACGCGGCCGCAGGCCGAATAGTTGGCGATCAGGTTGGCCGTGTCGGGCTGGTCGAGCAGCACGCGCACCTCCTGGAAGGGGATGCCGAAGGCGGTCATCGCCACCCACGGCCGCATCGACCAGGACGAGTAGTTCTTGTTGCCGATGACCAGGGTCAGGCCGGGCTGGCGGGCGGCGGCCAGGGCGTTGGTCAGGGAGGGGTCGAGCTGGGTGGTCTGCATATGTCGTCCGTGGAGGGTGAGCGTGCTGGGGTCTGCGTTGGTCTGCTTGGTCTGCTTGGTCTGCTTGGTCCGCGTTGGTCCGCTGGGTCGGTGCCGTGGACCGGGTCGATGGCCGGGCCGGCTAGCGGCCGGCGCGGCGGCGGTAGCCGTCGAGCGGGTCGGCCACGGCGCCCAGGTAGTGCGGCGCCGCCACCTCCAGCGCGGTCGGGCGGATGCCCAGGTCGGCCAGGGTCAGCGCCGTCGTGGTCGGCGAAATCACGTTGTCGACCTTCATCGAGTCGAGGTTGTCGCGGCTCATCAGCGGCGTGCCGGGCAGGCATTCGAACAAGCGCGCCTGCAAGCGCGCCAGGCCGTCGGGCAGCTTGACGATCGGGCGCGGGTGGCCGCCGTAGACGCCGGCCAGGCGCACCAGCTGGGCCAGGGTGTAGACCCGCGGCCCGCCCAGCTCGTAGATCTGGCCACGGCTGCGCGGCTGGCGCAGCGCGGCGACGAAGGCGCCCGCCACGTCGCCCACGTAGACCGGCTCGAAGCGCGCGTCGGCGCCGGCCAGCGGCACCACGGGCAGCAGGCGCTGCATCTTGGCGAACATGTTCAAAAAATTGTCGCCCGGGCCGAACACCACCGAGGGGCGGAAGATGGTGGCCGCCAGCGGCGGCCGCGCCTGCGCCGCCAGCTCGCCGTCCCACTTCGAGCGGGCGTACATCGACGGCCCGTCGACGCCGGCGCCCAGCGCGCTCATGTGCAGGTAGCGCGGCACGCCGGCCGCCACGGCGGCGGCGGCGATCCGCCGCGGCAGCTCGACGTGGGCGCGGGCGAAGTCCGGGCCGTAGGGCGTGCCGGGGCGCGAGTGCAGCAGGCCGACCAGGTTGACGACGGCGTCGGCGCCGCGCAGCAGTTCTGCCAGCGCGGCGGCGTCGTGCACGTCGGCCTGGCGCACCTCGACGCGCGGCAGGAAGATCAGGTGCTTGGCGCTTTCGTAGCGCCGGCTCGGCACCAGCACGCGCGCGCCGGCCCCGGCCAGCTGCGCCACCAGGTGGCTGCCGATGAAGCCGGAGCCGCCGACCACCACCACGTTCAATTCGTCCATGCCGTCCTCCTGTGCGCCGAAACCCGGGGCGCCGCCGTCAGCGGGTGCCGAAACTGCTCTCCTGTTGCTCCTGCTCGCTGTAGCCCTTGGGCGCCACCGTGCCCAGGCGCGCCTTGAGCGACTGCGGCCGGCCCTCGAACAGGGCGGCGTAGTAGGTCGCGTTCGACATCACGTTCTTCACGTAGGTGCGCGTCTCCAGATAGGGGATGGCCTCGACGAAGACGGCGCCCTCCATCGGCTTGCTCAGCGTGGCGCGCCACGAGCGCAGCCGGCCGGGGCCGGCGTTGTAGGCGGCCGTGGCCAGCGTCTGCGAGCCGTCCATGTTGCCCAGCACCATGTTCATATAGTTGGCGCCGAGCAGGATGTTGGTGCGCGCGTCGCTCAGCATCTCCTGCACGAAGTCGGTCAGGCCGATCTTCTTGGCCACCCAGCGGCCGGTCGAGGGCATCACCTGCATCAGGCCGGAGGCGCCCGCCGAGGACTGGGCGTCCATGATGAAGCGCGATTCCTGGCGGATCAGGCCGTACACCCAGGCCTTGTCCAGGCCCAGCGTCTGGGTGGTCGGGTGCATGATGTCGAGGTGCGGCGAGGGGAAGCGCTGGCTGTAGTCGACCTGGATGCGGGTGCGCTCCGAGGTGTTGACCATGCGGTCGAGGATGTTGTGCTGGCGGGCGAACTCGGCGGCGGCCAGGTGCTCGCGCTCGCCCAGCTTGCGCAGCGCCCAGTTCCACTCGCGCGTGCCCTCGAAGCGCAGGCGCATGGCGAAGAACTTCAGGGCCCGTTGGAAGCCGGGGTCGGCGGCGATGGGGGCGATCTCGGCCGGGCCGATCGGCGCGCCCGGCACGGGGATGGTGCTGAGCCGGCCCAGCTCCTCGGCGGCCAGCTGGCCGTAGAAGTTGGACTGCTCGGCGATGCCGCGGAACAGCTGGGCCGCCTCGGCCGTCGGCGCCGTGCTGCCGGCCTCGGCCATCAGGGCGCGGCCCATCCAGTAGACCCAGGCCGGCTCGGCGCGCAGGCCGGCCGGCATCGCCTGGATGCAGCTCTTGACCAGCTTCCAGTCGCCGTCGCGCAGGGCGATGCGGGTCTTCCACTGCTGCGCGTCCTGCGACAGCGGCGCGCCGTTCGAACGGCGCCAGTACTCGCCCGTCTCGGCGGCCAGGGTGTAGGACGACCACAGCGCGATGTTGCCCCAGCCGACGGCCTGCTCCTGCGCCGTCAGCTGGGGCGCCGCCTTGTTGAGCGCCAGCACGGCCAGCTTGACGCTGCTGCGCGCCATGCGGCCGAGCGCCACCAGGTAGATCTCGTGCTCGAGGTGGCCGGCGCCCGGCCCCTTGGCCAGGGCGATGGCCGGCAGGTCGATGGCCTGGGCGATCTTCTTGTCCGAGCCGTCGAGCAGCACGGCGGCGCGGCGGCCCTGGCCGGTGGCGTTGAACTCGCCGGCCAGGCGCAGCTGGGCCAGCACGTCGTTGCGGTCGAACTGGCCGCCCTGGAACAGGGTGGCGATCAGGCCGCCGCAGGCCTCGCCGTAGACGTTGGGGGCGAGCAGCAGGGCGCGCGCCTCGTCGGCCACGCGCCGGCCCTTGAGCGCGCGCGACTGCAGCGCGTAGCACTTGACCTGGGTGTCGTCGTTGATGACGTAGAGCGGCAGCTGCTCGTCGAAGTTGGCCCAGTCGCGCTTGCGGCCCAGCTCGAGCAGCCAGTCGTTGCGCAGGCGGTCGGCGATGGCGCTGCCCTCGTAGCGGCGCAGATAATCGCGGATCTCCTCGCTCGAGGCGCTACGGAAATGCGATTTGAGTCGATAATAGTCGACGTAGGACGGAATCGAGTAGTTGGCCAGGCGGGCGGCGTAGAACTCGGCCTTGGCGGCGTCGTCCTGGCGCACCGCGTCGCGCAGCAGCAGGAAGGCGTCGTCCTCTTTGCGGCTATCGCTTCCACCGTCGTCGGCCCGGACCGGCGATGTTACGGCGCACGCGGCCAGGATGGCGGCGCCGGCAAACCATTTCGAAGCGGAAATCAATGTGCGACTCTCACAAAATCTTAATTCAATGGACATGAACAGCGACCCTAGAATACCACGCGCCGCAGAGCCACCACCAGCCCCGCCGCTCAATGAAAAGGCCGATTTGCGCCGGCGCCTGCTGGCGGCGCGGCGCGGCCTGGACGGCGCCACCCGGGCGCGCTGGGACGGCGCCATCGGCGCCCACGTGGTCGACTGGTGGCGCGGCAGCGGCGCGGCGGCGCTGGGCGTCTACTGGCCGCTGCGCGACGAGCCGGACCTGGCGGCCGCCTACGCCGAGCTGGCGCGGCTGGGCGCGCGCCTGCTGCTGCCGGTGGTGCTGCGAAGGGACGCGGCGCTGGAGTTCGCCGAGTGGGACATCGGCGAGGCGATGGTGAAGGACAAGATGGGGGTGGCGGTGCCGGCCGAGTTGCGCCTGGCGCCCTATCCGCCGGCGCTGCTGGTGCCCTGCCTGGGCTTCAACGCCGGCCGCTACCGGCTCGGCTACGGCGGCGGCTTCTACGACCGCACCTTGGCGCGCCAGCCGCGTCCGCGCACGCTGGGCGTGGCCTACGCCTGCCTGGCGGCCGAGTTCGCCAGCGACGGCCACGACGTCGCGCTCGACGGCATCGTCACCGAGCGCGGATCAATAGGGTCAGACCCTAGGGTCTGACCCTGCGCACGCGGCGCCTGCGTTCAGACCCTGACGCCAAGGCGGGGAGTCTGCCCCTGCGCACGCGGCGCCGGCGCTCAGACCAGGCGCTGCCACAGCGCCGTGGTGGCGGCCGCCTGGTTCATGCTGTAGAAGTGCAGGCCGGGCGCGCCGCCGGCCAGCAGGCGCTGGCACAGCGCCGTCACCACGTCCAGGCCGAAGGCCTTGATCGAGGCGCTGTCGTCGCCGAAGCTGGCCAGCTTCAGGCGCACCCAGCGCGGGATCTCGGCGCCGCACATGTCGGAGAAGCGCATCAGCTGGGTGTAGTTGGTGATCGGCATGATGCCGGCCACGATGGGCACCGCGATGCCCAGCTTGCGGGTCTGCTCGACGTACTGGAAGTAGGCGTCGGCGTTGTAGAAGTACTGGGTGATGGCGGCGTCGGCGCCGGCCTTGACCTTGCGCTCGAAGGCCAGCAGGTCGTCCTGCGGCGAGCGGGCCTGCGGGTGCACCTCGGGGTAGGCGGCCACCTCGATGTGGAACCAGTCGCCCGTCTCGGCGCGGATGAACTCGACGAGCTCGTTGGCGTAGCGGAACTCGCCGGCCGCGCCGTAGCCGCTCGGCAAATCGCCGCGCAGGGCGACGAGGCGGCGGATGTTGTGCGACTTGAACTCGGCCAGGATGGCGCGGATCGACTCGCGCGTGCCGCCGACGCAGGACAGGTGGGGCGCCGCCTGCTCGCCGGCGGCGAGGATTTCCACCACCGTGTCGAGCGTGCCGCGCTGGGTGCTGCCGCCGGCGCCGAAGGTCACCGAGAAATATTTGGGGTGCAGCAGCGAGAGCTGGGCGCGCGTGGCGCGCAGCTTCTCGGCGCCCTCCGCCGTCTTGGGCGGAAAGAATTCGATACTGAAATTAGGGGTTTCCATCTGCGTTCTTCAGAAGTAGGGTGGACAGGGACCAGGAAATCACGCTGTACAGCAGGGCGCCGCCGATGGCCGACCAGAAGCTGTCGACATGGAAACCGTTGACCAGTTGGGCCACCAGCCAGAACATCAGGCCGTTGATGACGAAGATGAACAGGCCGAGCGAGACCACCGTCACCGGCAGGGTCAGCAGCAGCAGCACGGGGCGGATCAGGGTGTTGACCAGGCCCAGCAAAAGGGCCGCGACGAGGGCCGCGCCGATGCTCGTGACATCGACGGAATGCATCAGGTAGGGAACGGCCAGCAGGGCTGCCGCGTTGATTAACCAGGTAAGGACCAAACGCATGGGTGGGACTCGCTGCAAAATAAGGAATGACGGATACAACTGGGGCCGGCGATCGCGAAAAGGCCGGCCCCGCTGCTTAACGCAGATTAATAACGGTAGTGCTCGGGCTTGTACGGGCCTTCCTGCTTGACGCCGATGTAGGCGGCCTGCTCGTCGGTCAGCACCGACAATTGGGCGTTGAGCTTCTTCAGCTGCAGGCGGGCGACCTTCTCGTCGAGGTGTTTCGGCAGCACGTAGACGCCGACCGGGTAGTTGGCGGTGTTGGCGAACAGCTCGATCTGGGCGATGGTCTGGTTGGCGAACGAGGAGCTCATCACGTAGGACGGGTGGCCGGTGCCGCAGCCGAGGTTGACCAGGCGGCCCTCGGCCAGCAGGATGATGCGCTTGCCCGACGGGAAGATCACGTGGTCGACCTGCGGCTTGATGTTTTCCCAGGTGTATTTCTTCAGCGCGGCGACGTCGATCTCGTTGTCGAAGTGGCCGATGTTGCAGACGATCGCCTGGTCCTTCATCGCCAGCATGTGCTGCTCGGTGAGGATGTGGTAGTTGCCGGTGCAGGTGACGAAGATGTCGCCGTGTTCGGCGGCGTATTCCATCGTCACCACGCGGTAGCCCTCCATCGCCGCCTGCAACGCGCAGATCGGGTCGATCTCGGTGACCCAGACCTGGGCCGACAGAGCGCGCATGGCCTGGGCCGAGCCCTTGCCGACGTCGCCGTAGCCGGCGATGACGGCGACCTTGCCGGCGATCATCACGTCGGTGGCGCGCTTGATGCCGTCGACCAGCGACTCGCGGCAGCCGTACAGGTTGTCGAACTTGGACTTGGTGACCGAGTCGTTGACGTTGATGGCCGGGAAGGCCAGCTTGCCTTCTTTATGCATCTGGTACAGGCGGTGCACGCCGGTGGTGGTTTCCTCGGTCACGCCCATGATCTGCGGCAGACGCTTGGAGTACCAGGCCGGGTCGATCGCCAGGTGCTGCTTGATGGCGTTGAACAGGCAGATCTCCTCTTCCGAGCCGGGGCTGGCCAGTACCGAGATGTCCTGCTCGGCGCGGGCGCCCAGGTGCAGCAGCAGGGTGGCGTCGCCGCCGTCGTCGAGGATCATGTTCGAGTAGACGGCGTTGCCGGCGGCGTCGGCCGGCCAGTCGAAGATGCGGTGGGTGTAGTCCCAGTACTCGTCGAGCGTCTCGCCCTTGATGGCGAACACCGGCGTGCCGCCGGCGGCGATGGCGGCGGCGGCGTGGTCCTGGGTCGAGTAGATGTTGCACGAGGCCCAGCGCACCTTGGCGCCGAGCGCTTCCAGGGTCTGGATCAACACGGCGGTCTGGATGGTCATGTGCAGCGAACCGGTGATGCGCGCGCCCTTGAGCGGCTGGCTGGCGGCGAATTCCTCGCGGATCGCCATCAGGCCGGGCATTTCGGTTTCGGCGATCTTGATTTCCTTGTCACCCCAAGGGGCCAGGGAGATGTCGGCGACCAGGTAGTCTTGTGCGGATTTGAGTACGGCGTTCATCACGCCCTCCTTTCAGTTAGAAAAAAGTAACGTGAGCGCGGTTGCAGATTCCGAGCCTGGCGAAATGGGAATTTCGTCGCAACGCTCCTCGGAGCAAGGATTTTACCACCGTTGCCGCCGGCGCATGCAAGAAAATGCCGCCGCGGGGCGCCGCTGTCGCCCTACCCCAACGGCGCGAACCCGGGGTCTGACCCCATCCGGGGTCAGACCCCTTTGCTTGTGGGGTAAGGCCGGCGTCCCGGGAATCCGTGAAGATCCCCCCAAAAAAAAAGCCGCGCGGCGCTGGGCCGGGCGGCTTTGCCGTGGCGCCGCCGGCGGGGGCCGGCGGCGGACGGTGGGCTGGATTACTTGAGGCCGGCGGCCTCGCGCAGGATGGCGGCCTTGTCGGTGCGCTCCCAGGTGAACTCCGGCTCCTCGCGGCCGAAGTGGCCGTAGGCGGCGGTTTTCTGGTAGATCGGGCGCAGCAGGTCGAGCATCTGCACGATGCCCTTCGGGCGCAGGTCGAAGTGCTCCATCACCAGGGCGGCGATCTTGTCGTCCGGAATCACGCCGGTGCCCTCGGTGTAGACCGTGATGTTGATCGGCTTGGCCACGCCGATGGCGTAGCTGACCTGCACCTGGCACTGGCGCGCCAGGCCGGCCGCCACCACGTTCTTGGCGACGTAGCGGGCGGCGTAGGCGGCCGAGCGGTCGACCTTGGTGGGGTGCCTGCCGGAGAAGGCGCCGCCGCCGTGCGGGCTGGCGCCGCCGTAGGTGTCGACGATGATCTTGCGGCCGGTCAGGCCGCAGTCGCCCTGCGGGCCGCCGATGACGAAGCGGCCGGTCGGGTTGACCAGGTAGCGGGTGCCGACCAGCCATTCGCGCGGCATGACCTGCTTGATGATGTCCTCGATCACCGCCTCCTCGATGTGCTTGTGCGAGATGTCCGGCGAGTGCTGGGTCGACAGCACCACGGTGTCGACGGCGACCGGGCGGCCGTTGACGTAGCGCAGCGTGACCTGCGACTTGGCGTCCGGGCGCAGCCACGGCAGGCGGCCGTCCTTGCGCAGCTGCGACTGGCGCTCGACCAGGCGGTGGGCGTAGTGGATGGCGGCCGGCATCAGCTCGGCCGTCTCGTCGCAGGCGTAGCCGAACATCAGGCCCTGGTCGCCGGCGCCCTGGTCGAGGTCGATGCCGGCGCCCTCGTCGACGCCCTGGGCGATGTCGGGCGACTGCTTGTCGTAGCCGACCAGCACGGCGCAACCGCGGTAGTCGATGCCGTAGTCGGTGTTGTCGTAGCCGATGCGTTTGATGGTCTCGCGCGCGACTTGAATATAATCAACGTTGGCGAAGGTGGTGATCTCGCCGGCCAGCACCACCAGACCGGTGTTGCACAGCGTTTCGGCGGCGACGCGGGCCTTCGGGCCCTGCGCCAGGATGGCGTCGAGGATGGCGTCGGAGATTTGGTCGGCGACCTTGTCCGGATGGCCTTCGGAAACGGATTCCGAGGTGAAAAGATAATCGTTTGACATCGCAAGCTCCTTATATTGGTGTGAAGATGTTTTGTCGCCAACCAATACGGCTTGCGACGCTTTAGCGATATTTATATTCCGCTTCGCAAGTTGTCTGTTAACTCAGCGGATACTGCATACGTGGTATTTTACGCTTCTTAAAAAATTTTTGGCTAGGCAATGACCGCCGAATCGCCCCTTTCTTTACACGAATCACATCCATGCTGGTATCCCTCTTCCGTTTCCTCTCCATCTTCCCCCTGCCCTTCCTGCACGCGCTGGGCGCCGCGCTGGGCTGGCTGGTCTACCTCGGCTCGCCCTCCTACCGCCGGCGCATGCGCGACAACATGCGCCAGGCCGGCTACGCCGAACACCTGCCGGCCGCCATCGCCGAGGCCGGCAAAAGCATCGTCGAGCTGCCCTTCATCTGGTGCGCCACGCCCGAGCGCGTGTCGCGCCACGCCAGCGACGAGAACTGGGCCATCGTCCAGCAGGCGCTCGACGCCGGCCGCGGCATCGTCTTTTTGACGCCACACCTGGGCTGCTTCGAGATCGTCGCGCAGGAGATCGCCCTGCGCACCGAGCTGACCGTGATGTACCGGCCGCCGAAGAAGGCGGTGTTGAAGCCGCTGATCGAGGGCGCCCGCGCCCGCCACAACCTGTTGCTGGCGCCGGCCAACATGTCCGGCGTGCGCATCCTGGCCAAGACGCTGAAGAAGGGCCGGCCGATCGGCCTGCTGCCCGACCAGGTGCCGCAGGAGGGCGAGGGCGTGTGGGCCGACTTCTTCGGCCGCCCCGCCTACACCATGACGCTGCCGGCCAAGCTGGCGCAGATGGGCGACGCCGTCGTCATCGCCACCTACGCCGAACGGCTGCCGCGCGGCCGCGGCTACCTGATCCGCTTCGTCCCGCTCGAGGCCAGCCTGGACGGCACGGCGGCCGAGCAGGCGCGCGCCATCAACGCGGCGATGGAGCGGCTGATCGCCCGCAGCCCGGGGCAATACTACTGGAGCTACAACCGCTACAAGGTGCCGGCCGGCGCCAGCGCACCCGCCGCCACGGCCGCGGCCGCCGCCAACGACGACGGGGGGGCGGCATGAAGCTGATGCTTGGACTGATGTGGCTGCTGCACTGGCTGCCGCTGCCGCTGCTGGGCCGCTTCGGCGACCTGGTCGGCGCCATCCTGTTCGCCCTGTTGCGCGCGCGCCGCCACATCGCGCTGACCAACCTGCGCCTGTGCCTGCCGGAGCTGGACGAGGCGGCGCGGGTGCGCCTGGCGCGCCAGCACTTCCAGGCCTACTCGCGCAGCGTGTGGGAGCGCGGCGTGCTGTGGTGGGCCTCGGAGGCGCGCCTGCGCCGCCTCATCACCGTCGAGCCCGGCGAAGTGCCGGTGGCGGCGATGACGGAAAAGCCGACCATCCTGCTGTGCCCGCACTTCGTCTGCCTCGACGTGGCCGGCGTCGCCATCGCCATGCAGGCCAGCGCCTCGTCGATGTACGTGCAGCAGAAGAACGCCGCCTTCGACCAGGTGCTGCGCCGGGGCCGCTCGCGCTTCAAGCCGGTGCGCCTGTTCACCCGCCAGGACGGCATCAAGCCGATCCTGCGCGCGCTGCGCGACAAGCTGCCCTACTTCATGCTGCCGGACATGGACTTCGGCGAGAAGGACGCCGCCTTCGTGCCCTTCTTCGGCGTCGAGGCGGCCACCCTGACGGCCACCGCGCGCATCGCCGCCAGCACCGGCGCCCAGGTGATGCCGGTGATCGCCACCTTCCTGCCGAACTACCGCGGCTGGCGTGTCAAGTTCTACCCGGTGTGGGACAATTACCCGGGCGAGGACATGGTCGCCGCCACCCGCCGCATGAACGAGTTCATCGAGGAGCGCGTGCGCGAGGCGCCGGCCGAATATTTCTGGACCCACAAGCGCTTCAAGACGCGGCCGGCCGGCCAGCCCTCGCTGTACGCCAAGCCGGCGCCCTGAGCGCCCCGCCCACCCCTTTCCTGCCCATATCAATTAGATGAAACTCAAATTCACCAAGATGCACGGCGCCGGCAACGACTTCATCGTCGTCGACGCGATCAACCAGCGGGTCGAGCTGAGCGCGGCGCAGTGGCGGCGCCTGGCCGACCGCCGCTTCGGCATCGGCGCCGACCAGATCCTGGTGGTCGAGAAGCCCACCCTGCCCGGCTGCGACTTCCGCTACCGCATCTTCAACAACGACGGCGGCGAGGTCGAGCAGTGCGGCAACGGCGCGCGCGCCTTCGTCAAGTTCGTCGCCGAGAAGGGCCTGACCAAGTTGAGCAGCATCCGCGTCGAGACCAAGTCCGGCGTCATCGCGCCGCGCCTGGAGGCCGACGGCGGCATCACCGTCGACATGGGCGCGCCGGTGCTGGCGCCGGCCGAGGTGCCGTTCGACGCCGACGGCCTGGCCGGATCGGCCCGGGGCGTCGACACGCTGTGGCCGCTCGAGCTCGAGCTGGGCGGCGCGCGCGAGACGGTGCTGGTGTCGGTGGTGTCGATGGGCAACCCGCACGCCGTGCAGGTGGTCGACGACGTCGAGACGGCGCCGGTCGAGCTGAGCGGCCCGCTGATCGAGCACCACCCGCGCTTCCCGCGCCGCGTCAACGCCGGCTTCATGCAGGTGCTCGGGCGCCGCCACGTCAAGCTGCGCGTCTACGAGCGCGGCGCCGGCGAGACGCTGGCCTGCGGCACCGGCGCCTGCGCCGCCGTGGTGGCGGGCATCCGCCGCGGCCTGCTCGACTCGCCGGTGCGGGTCGACGCCCGTGGCGGCCAGCTCAGCGTGGCCTGGGCCGGCGCGGGCCAGCCGGTCCTGCTGACCGGTCCGGCGGTGACGGTGTTCGAGGGCGAGATCACGCTGTAGCGAGCGGGCGGCGGGGCTCGGGCGGCAGGCGGCGCGCGCCCGCGCGGCGCGGCGGCTGGGCCGCCGGCCTGCCGATCGGCGGCGGCCGCCGCTGCGCGGCTCAGGCCGGCTGCAGGCCGCCGTCCGACGGCGCCTCGGGCAGCCAGGTCTTGAGGCGGTACAGGCGCTGCCGGTAGTTGCCCTCCGGCCCGGCCGGGCCGCAGTCGACGCGCTCGAACAGGCGCACCACGCGGTCGAGCATCTGCCGCTGTTGCACGGTGCGCAGCAGGATCAGGCGGCGCTTGCTGCGGCCGTAGGCGGCGCGGATGTCGACCACCAGGCAGTGG
This sequence comes from Rugamonas sp. DEMB1, assembly GCF_029834475.1. Lineage (GTDB taxonomy): Bacteria > Pseudomonadota > Gammaproteobacteria > Burkholderiales > Burkholderiaceae_D > Rugamonas > Rugamonas rubra. Next base: position 6,071,083 of record NZ_CP122407.1, read on the forward strand.
CCCTGGTCGGCCGTTTTAATATCCAACAACAAGGCCTCGGCGCGGGTCAGGCCGAACAGGGCGGCCAGCTCGATGCGGGCGGCCAGCAAGGGCTGGCAATCGACCAGCTCGCGCGTCAGCAGCGGCACCACCTCGGCGGCCCAACCCGGCCCCTGCTGCGGCGCGGCGATGCGCGCCAGCGCCGCCTCGGCCTCGTCGCAGCCCTGGGCGGCGGCCTTCTGCAACCAATAGGCGGCGCGCACGTCGCTGTTCTCGTCGCCGCGGCGGGTGCGCCAGGCGTGGATGCCGCATTCGAGCTGGGCCGCGCTGTGGCCCATGTCGGCGGCGCGCTCCAGGTAGGTCTGCGCCTCGACCACGCTGCGCTGGGAAAACTCCGGCTTGATATAGATGCGCGACAGGGCGAACCAGGCCTCGGCCAGGCCCTGCTCGCCGGCCTGGGTCAGCCAGCGGATGGCGCGCTTGAAGTTGACGGCGGCGATGCCCGAGCTGAGGCGGGCGCCGTCGCAGCGCATGCGGGCGAACCACAGGCCCAGCTCGAGCTGGGAGCGGCGGTCGCCGCCGTGGGCGGCCAGCTCGCGGCAGCGGTGCAGCTCGCCCTGGCTGAACGGGTCGTGGGCGGCGACGTCGTCGAGGGCGCGGGCGCAGCGCGCCAGCAGCGCCACCTGCTGCGCCTCGAGCTGCCAGCCGGCGGCGCGGGCCGCCTCGGCGTCGGCCGGGGCCTGCTCCAGCAGCCCGCGCGCCAGCGGCAGCGCGCGCTGCAGGAAGGCGCAGCGGTCCTCCTCCTCCCAGGCCTGCTCGAGCACGGCGTACTGCGCCGCCGGCACGCCGTTGTCGGCGGCGCGGGTCAGCCATTGCTGGCCGCCAACATCGGCCGGCGCCGGCATGGCGGCGGCGACCGGGCTGGCGCGCGGGCTGGGCTGGCTGGCCAGCAACCACTGCGCCTCGGCCGAGCCGGACTGGGCGGCCGCCTCCAGCGCCCGCTGGGCGCGCTCGCGCAGCGGCGCGTCGGACTGTCCGGCGCCCTGGCTGAGCACCAACTGGGCCAGCACCAGCCCGGCCGGCGCGATGCCCTCCTGGTAGGCGCGGTCGTACCAGCCCAGCGCGGCGGGCAGGCAGTGCTGCGCGTGTTCGAACGGAATATGGTGGCCGATCAGGCGCCAGGCCTCGTCCTGCTGCTGCAGGGCGGCGCGGTTGAGCCAATGCATGGCCGTCGGCATGCTGCGCGGCAGGCTGGCGCCGCCGAACAGGTACAGCTTGCCCAGCGCCAGTTGGCTGCCCGCGTCTCCGGCGCGGGCACCACGGATGATCCCTAACTCTTCTCGATTTGCCATCGTCTCACTATGAATCCGATTCATGAAGCGGGCGGTGCGTCCGCGCTGTCTGCGCAGGCTGGGACGGCCGATGTGCTTATTTATCTTGCCACGAAACAAGATGAGGCTGCCAGATAAACTCGAACTCCAGTGTAGGGGGCCAAGCTTCCGCCAAGCTGACAAAGCGCTAAGTGTTTGATCTTACACAAACTATTCCCCCGGACGGCGGCCGCCCCATCGTGGCGTTTTGACCACCATGTGTGTTGGCAACAATGCCAAAAACACCCGCTTGGACGGCCTGTTAAGCGTTTCGAAAATACAACAGGAAGTCCGTTTTGCCCCGCTTTCGACCAAGACAAGTACCCGCAATCGACCAATCCAGCGTGATTGCGGCGGCCAGACATTAAGGTTCAGCTCATCCGAGTGGCGCAGCTTGCGCACTCGAAGGCTAGTTGGGATGTTCATACGATTCACTTTTAAAGGAATAACAAATGAAAAAATCTTTAGTGGCTCTGGCACTCCTCGGCGCATTCGCCGGTGCGCAGGCACAATCGTCCGTGACGATCTACGGCACCCTCGACGCGGGTGTGAGCAAGAAAACCGGCACCACCGCCGCCATCGGCAAGCGCGACAACAACAAGCTCGGCTTCAAGGGCGTCGACGAACCTGGGCAACGGCCTGAAGGCCCTGTTCCAACTGGAAATCCGCTACGAGCCGGACACCGGCACGCTGGAAAGCGGCACCCGTCCGCTGTTCCAGGGCCAGAGCCGGGTCGGCCTGCAGGGCGGCTTCGGTACCGTGCGCCTGGGCCGCGGCCTGACCGCCTTCCAAGAGTCGATCACCGCCTTCGAACCATGGAACGGCCTGCCTAGCGTGGCCGGCTTCCAGACCGACCTGCAAGTGGCCGGCTACGCCACCGCCTTCGGCTCCGGTTCCGACCCGCTCGGCCCTGCCGGCAACTCGGGCAACCGCATGTCGAACGCCCTGTTCTACAACACCCCCGTCTTCAGCGGCTTCCAGCTCAACGCCACCCTCGGCACCAAGGAAAACGGCGGCAGCGCCAGCGCCATCCAGGGCCGCAACCCGGTCGGCACCCCGGCCCAGTACCTGGTCGGTTCCGACGCCAGCGTCAACCCGTACTCGCTGTCGGGCACCTACAACAACGGTCCGTTCGCCGCCATGGCCGCCTACGAGCGCAACGCGGTCGAGACCAAGGTCTGGTCGGTGGCCGCCTCGGTGGTGCCGGTGACCGGCCTGAAACTGATGGCCTCCTACCAGAAGCAGGACCAGGAACACACCAAGCCGGTCAACGGCGAGACCAAATCCTGGGTGATCGGCGCCAACTACACCACCGGCCCGGGCAGGATCCTCGCCGGCTATGGCCAGAAGACCCCGGACGGCGTCGTCAAGACCAAGGAAATCTCGCTCGGCTACGAGTACAACCTGTCGGCCCGCAGCTACGTCTACATCGAGGCGTCGAACCGCAAGCAGCCGGCCGCCGGCTCGACCACGGTCGACACCTCGGTCAACTTCTACGGCCTCGGCATCCACCACAACTTCTAAGCCACGGCGGCCACGCGATGGCATGAGGACAAGCGGACATGGGCGACCATGTCCGTTTTTTTTTTGCGCGTTTGGTCGCGCCGCCGCCACCGCGCGCCGGCGTGGTCGGATAGGACGCACTTTGTTTGAATCCGATGGAATTGTGTTTTTTTCGCAACCTTGGCGCCGCCGGCTGTTTGGCGTTCTGTACAAGCCGGGGGAAGGATGTCATATTCGATATGCGCCGAATTAGTACGGACGTTCGTTTTTAAAGAAAACAGATAAAACTGGAGACAGCATGAATACAAAAATCCTCGCAGGTGTCATCGCGGCGTGTTTCGCCGCCCCGGCCTTCGCGCAATCGAGCGTGGTGATCTACGGCATCGCCGACGCCGGCCTGATGTACGTCAACAACGGCGGCAACGACGCCCGTACCAAGCTGGTCAGCGGCATCGCCGACGGCTCCCGCCTGGGCTTCAAGGGCACCGAGGATATCGGCGGCGGCTACAAGGCCATCTTCAACCTCGAGGCGCGGGTCGAGCTCGACAACGGCAAGCAGCAGGCCGGCAACCTGTCGACCAACCAGGGCTTCGCGCTGACCAAGGGCCTGGCCTTCACCGTGCCGGCCGCCGCCGGCGGACCGGCCATGGCGGCCAAGCTGCTGGCCGGCGTGCAGGGCGCGCTGCAACCGAATCCCAACGTCAACATCAACGGCGCGCTGTTCGACCGCACCTCGATGGTCGGCCTGGTCACCCCGGTCGGCGCCGTGCTGCTGGGCCGCATGTACACGCCGGGCTACGAGGTGTTCAACAACGCCGACGTGTTCGAGTCGGGCACGGCGGCCGGCTGGGGCGGCATCGTCGGCGGCACCGGCGGCCTGCTCACGGCCGGCATCGCGATCCGCTCCGACAAGGCGCTGCAATACCGCGCCGAACTGCCCAACGGCATCGGCGTGTCGCTGTTGTACGGCACCGAGAAGTCCGGCTACGTCGGCATGGACAAGCGCTCCTGGGGCGCCAACCTGCGCTACCGCGGCAACGGCTGGGACCTGGGCGCGGCGCACAACTACGGCACCGACCAGGTCGGCGCGCGCGGCCTGGTGACCACCACCGTCGGCGGCTCCTACGCGGTCGACAACTGGAAGCTGTTCGCCGGCTACCACCAGCAGAAGAACGAGAACTCGGTGATCATCCGCTTCGCCGCCGACACGCTGGCGCCGACCTTCGCCGCCTTCGGCCCGGCGCTCGGCCCGGTGCTGGCCGGCCAGCTCAACACCGCGCTGCGGCGCACCTTCTACCTCGACGCGGCCAGCTACCAGCTGGGCTTCCACTACCGCGTCGGCGCCGGCCGCGTGATGGCCTCGGTGGTGCGGCAGAACGACAAGGGGCCGTCCAACAGCGACGCCACCCAGTTCGGCCTGGGCTACGACTACAACCTGTCGAAGCGCACCGACATCTACTCGATCGTCGCCTACATCAAGAACCAGAACGACGGCCAGTACGCGATCGGCGCGGCCAGCGCCTCGGGCGGCTTCACCGCCAGCCCGGGCATGGCGAGCAAGGGCGTGCAGATCGGCATGCGCCACCGCTTCTAGGCGGCGGCAAACCGGCCGGCGCCGCCGCGCCGGCCGCCCATTCGACGCCCGCGGGCGTCGTTTTTATTTCCGCGGCGGAGAGCGCGCGGTTAGCAGTTCGGCCGCGCTCAGGTAAAATGCCTGTTGCCGGCCCTCCCCTTTTGTATTTTTTCACACGACACGCTCAATGACCGCTCCACTGGACTCCCACATCGTCGCCCAATACCTGACCGAACATCCGCAATTTTTCGAGGAGCACGCCGGCCTGCTGGGCGACATCAAGCTGTCCAGCCCGCTGACCGGGCGCACCCTGTCGCTGCAGGAGCGGCAGATGGAAGTGATGCGCGAGAAGTACAAGGCGCTCGAGCTGCGCATGGCCGACCTGCGCCGCCTGGCCAGCGAGAACGAGGCGATCGCCAACAAGTTCCACCTGTGGACCCGGGCTTGCTCGAGGCCGAGGACGTCGGCTCGCTGCCGCACGCCGTCGTCGACGGCCTGAAGAACAGCTTCGACGTGCCCCAGGTCACCCTGCGCATCTGGAACACCGACCCGCTGTACGCCGGCGAGTGGTTCGTCGCCGGCATCTCCGACGACGCCCGCCTGTTCGCCAGCGGCCTGCAGGCGCCCTACTGCGGCAACAACAACGACTTCGAGGCGGTGCGCTGGCTGGCCGAGCCGGGCGCCGTCAGCTCGACCGTGATGATCCCGCTGCGCAAGCCGGGCAGCAAGGGCGCCGCCTTCGGCCTGCTGGTGCTCGGCTCGGCCGACCCGGCCCGCTTCACCGCGCTGATGGCCACCGACTTCCTGGTCCACATCGGCCAGACCAGCAGCACCGCGCTGGCGCCGCTGCTGGCCTAGCCGCCCTCCCCGCACACCGCCGCCATGGACGCCGCAGCCGGCAAGCAGGAGCCGATCACCGCCTACCTGCTGCAGCTGGCGACCCAGCGCAAGCTGTCCAGGCACACCCTGGCCGCCTACGGCCGCGACCTGCGCGAGCTGGCCGCCCTGAGCGGCGACACCGGCTGGGCCGCGCTGGGCCAGGCCGAGATCCGCCGCCTGGCCGCCAAACTGCACGCGCGCGAACTGGAGCCGCGCTCGATCGCCCGCAAGCTGTCGAGCTGGCGCGGCTTCTTCGACTGGCTGGGGCGCCACGGCGCGCTGGCCGCCAACCCGGTCGACGGCGTGCGCGCGCCCAAGCGCGCCAAAACGCTGCCGCGCGCGCTGTCGGTCGACGACGCCGTGCACCTGGTGGCGGCGCCGGCCCGGCCGCGCGCCGGCGCCGCCGCCGAGCCGGCCGCGCTGTGCGACCAGGCCATGTTCGAGCTGTTGTATTCGAGCGGCCTGCGGGTCGCCGAGCTGTGCGGCCTGGACCTGCAGCACCGCAAGGCCGACGCCGCCGGCCCGGCCTCGCTGGGCTGGCTGGACCGCGACGGCGCCGAGGTGGTGGTCACCGGCAAGGGCGACAAGATGCGCCGCGTGCCGGTCGGCGCCGCCGCGCTGGGCGCGCTGGCCGCCTGGATCGCCGTGCGGCCGGCGCCGGCCGACGGCTCGGCGGCGCTGTTCCTCAACCAGCGCGGCCTGCGCGTCTCGCCGCGCGTGGTGCAGCTGCGCCTGCAGGCCCACGCCGTGGCCAGCGGCGCGCCGGTGCACGTCCACCCGCACATGCTGCGCCACTCCTTCGCCTCGCACCTGCTGCAGTCGTCGGGCGACCTGCGCGCCGTGCAGGACATGCTGGGCCACGCCAGCATCAGCTCGACCCAGGTCTACACGGCGCTCGACTTCCAGCACCTGGCCCAGGTCTACGACCAGGCCCATCCGCGCGCCAAGATCAAATAGGCGGCAAACAAGGGCGGGCCGCGGCGGCGCCGCTTGACGCCGCTCAAACGGGCGATTTGCAACCGTTTGTGAAATTCCGGCATAATCGACCGGATTCGGCCGCGGCGCGCGCCAGCGGCCGCCGCCCCCCTCTCACCTGTATCGGCAAGCACATGGCATTGATTCCAACCACCATCCTGACCGGCTTCCTCGGCGCCGGCAAGACCACCCTGCTCAACCGCATCCTGCAGGAGCCGCACGGCATGCGCATCGCCGTCATCGAGAACGAGTTCGGCCAGGAAAACATCGACAACGAGATCCTGCTCAAGGACAGCAACGAGCAGATCGTCGAGATGAACAACGGCTGCATCTGCTGCACCGTGCGCGGCGACCTGGTCGTCGCGCTGAGCGGGCTGGCGCGCCGCCGCGCCGCCGGCGAGCTGCAGTTCGACCGCGTCGTCATCGAGACCACCGGCCTGGCCAACCCCGGCCCGGTGGCGCAGACCTTCTTCGTCGACGAGGAGGTGGGCAGCCACTATATGCTCGACGCCGTGCTCACCGTGGTCGACGCGCGCCACGCCATGGCCCAGCTCGACGAGCACGAGGAGGCCCAGCGCCAGGTCGGTTTCGCCGACCGCCTGCTGCTGTCGAAGACCGACCTGGTCGACGCCGACACGCTGGCCGCGCTGACCCGCCGCCTGAAACGCATCAACCCGCGCGCGCCGATCGGCCGGGCCGACTTCGGCCGCACGCCGCTGAACGAGGTGCTCGACCTGCGCGGCTTCAACCTGAACGAGAAGCTGGAGCTGGACCCGGACTTCCTCGCCACCGAGGCCGCCCAGGTGCACGACCACGAGCACCCGCACGCACATGAGCATGCGCACGAACACGGCCACGAGGGCCACGGCCACGCCCCCGGCGAGCCCTGCGACCACCCCGGCCACAACCACCACCACGCCGGCCACAGCGACGAGATCGCCGCCTTCGTCTTCAAGAGCAGCCGGCCGTTCGACAGCGCCCGCCTCGACGAGTTCCTCGGCGGCCTGGTGCAGGTCTACGGTCCGCGCATGCTGCGCTACAAGGGCGTGCTGCTGATGCAGGGCGCCGAGCGCAAGGTGGTGTTCCAGGGCGTGCACCAGTTGATGGGCAGCGACCTGGGCGCCAAATGGGGCGAAAGCGAGGAGCGCGGCAGCAAAATGGTGTTTATTGGTAAAAATCTACCGAAGGACATCTTTATTCGCGGTTTGGAACAGTGTTTGGTATAAACTATCCGGGTTTTGCGGGTGCCCGCCCCATTCGCACCGGCAGGATCGCTTTGCCCGCCGCCACATATTTCCGGCGCGACAACAAATCGAGATGGCAATATGCGGCAAAGCGTGCCAAAATCAGCCAGGCTAGCGGCGCGCCCATCGGCGGCCGACGCCCTGCCTGATCCGGCCGCACGGCGGCAACAACGGCGACGCGGACCGCGACGCGCGCAAGCGCCAACCGAGGCCGGCAGCGGCCGGTCCCCCATGTCAGCCAGCACGGGCGGGCGCCAGTGGCGCCCACCAGGACGAAACGAAAAAAGTTGCCAAAGAAGTAAGTGCAGGAACATCCGGCAAGCTCGGCACTGCCAAAGCGGATACCGGTACAGTGGACGGCACAGCGCCGCGCCGCTGATCAATTTGAAAACTCTGTCGTATCGAAGGTAAGCGAAGTGATGACTAAAACTAATAAATCGACCCCCGCCGGCACCGACCACGTCCTGACCGAAGAAGAAATTCTCAAGATGGACGAGAAGGACTACATGAACCCGGCGCAAATGGCTTTCTTCAAGGCGAAGCTGCAAACCCTTGAAAAAGAATTGTTGAAGAACGCCGGCGAGACCACCGAGCATCTGCGCGAAACCGTGCTGGTGCCGGACCCGGCCGACCGCGCCACGATCGAGGAAGAGCACGCACTGGAACTGCGCACCCGCGACCGTGAACGCAAACTGTTGAAAAAAGTGCAGCAATCGATCGCCGCCATCGACGCCAACGACTACGGCTGGTGCGAAGAGACCGGCGAACCGATCGGCATCCCGCGCCTGATCGCCCGCCCGACCGCGACGCTGTCGCTGGAGGCGCAGCAGCGCCGCGAACTGAAGCAAAAGCTGTACGGCGACTAGGCGGCCCGCCGCGGCCCCACAAGAAAAGCACGCGACCCCGGTCGGCGTGCTTTTTTTTCGCCCCGCACCCCGCGGCGCCACGGGGTCTGACCCCGTACGGGGTCGGACCCCTCCGTCTGGGGGGCGGCGCCGGCTTGCCGGCATCCCGCCCATCCACGCGGAAGCTTTTTTCGTGCGGGAAAAAGCCCCCTTCGGCTACACTGGAAGCGCGGCGCCTCCGCCCGCGCAACGACGGGGAAAACACGTGGGACTGTTCTCGCTCTTCAAGAAAAAACCCGCCACGCCGGCCGACGCCGGGGCCGACGCCCGCCTGGCCGCCGACAGCGAGGCGCTGCGGCACAACAGCCAGGCGCTGCAGCGCGACATCGCCCGCGCCACGGCGATGAAGATCGACGCCATCGAGTCGGCCATGGAGCTCGACATCTTCGCCGGGGCCGACGCCGAGCCGGCCTGGCGCGGCCGGCCGCGGCCGGCCGCCGGCGCCGCCAACGGCTGCGCCGGGGCCGGCGACGGCGCCACCCTGCCCCTGCTCGACCAGCACAGCACCGCGCTGCTGGGCGGCGCCGAGCTGCCGGCCGCGCCGCCGCACAGCGCGCCGGTGGTCGAGGAGAGCGCCATCCTGTACGCCAACGGCCAGGCCGAGCTGGCCGAGCAGATGCTGCAGGCCAGCCTGGCGGCGCAGGCCGGCGCCGAGCCGGGCCAGCGCGACCGCACCGTCTGGTGGCTGCTGTTCGACCTGTACCAGCTGGGCGGCCGCCAGGAGCGCTTCGACGACCTGTCGATCGACTACGCCAGCGTGTTCGAGACCTCGCCGCCGGCCTGGCGCGCGCCGGCGCCGGCCGCCGCCTGGGCCGGCGTGGCGCCGGGCGCGGTGCTGGCCGGCCCGCTCGACCTGCGCCTCGCGCCGCAGTTGGAGCGGCTGGCCGCGCTGGCCAAGGGCGGCGGCCCGCTGCGCCTCGAGCTGGGCGGGCTGGAGGCGGCCACGGCGGCCGGCTGCGCCCTGCTGCTGCCGGCCCTGCGCGCGCTGCAGGCGGGCGGGCGCGAGCTGGTGGTCGCCGGCGCCGCCGAGCTGGCCGGCCGGCTGCGTGCCCTGGCCCAGGTCGGCCGGCGCGACGACGGCGCCGCGCCCTGGTTGCTGCTGCTCGAACTGCTGCAGCTGCTGGGCCGCGAAAAGGACTTCGAGGAGTGCGCCATGGACTACTGCGTCACCTTCGAGGTGTCGCCGCCGTCCTACGCGGCGGCGCCCAAGGTGGCCACCGCCGCGCCCCAGCCCAGCGCCGCCGCCGCCGAGCGCTTCGTGCTGCCGGCCCTGGTCGGCGGCGCCGACGCCGCCGCCCTGCTGGCGGCCGTGCGCGGCTACGCCGAGGACCGTGGCGGCCTGGTGTTCGACTGTTCGCGCCTGGCGCGCATCGAGTTCGGCGCCGCCCACCAGTTGGTGGCGGCGCTGCAGGCGCTGGCGGCGGCCGGCAAGAAGCTCGAGCTGCGCGACCTGAACCACCCGGTGGCGGCGCTGCTGCGCCTGCTCGGCTGCGCCGACATCGCCAAGATCTACCCGCACCGCTATTGAGCCGTCGGCTTGTTGGTTTTTCGACACGACGGCGGCGCACGCCTTGCAATCGCCGCCGGCAACCCCAAATCGGTCTGATCGGCAGCAATCCGTTTTCTCTGAGAGGCAACTATGGAACAATTTCACGGCACCACCATCCTCTGCGTGCGGCGCGGCAAGCAAGTGGCGCTGGGCGGCGATGGACAGGTGACGCTGGGCAACATCGTCATGAAGGGCACCGCGCGCAAGGTGCGCAAGCTGTACCAGGGCAAGGTGCTGGTCGGCTTCGCCGGCGGCACGGCCGACGCCTTCACCCTGCTCGACCGCTTCGAGGGCAAGCTGGAGAAGCACCAGGGCAACCTGCTGCGCGCCTCGGTCGAGCTGGCCAAGGACTGGCGCACCGACCGCGTGCTGCGCCGCCTCGAGGCGATGTTGCTGGTGGCCGACAGCGAATCGACCCTGGTGATCACCGGCAACGGCGACGTGCTCGAGCCGGAGGACGGCGTCGGCGCCATCGGCTCGGGCGGCAGCTACGCCCAGTCGGCCGCCATCGCGCTGGCGCAGAACACGGAACTGGCGCCGGCCGACATCGTCAAAAAATCGTTGACCATCGCCGGCCAGCTGTGCATCTACACCAATATGTCGCACATCATCGAAACGCTGGACTGAGCGCCCCGACCACAACCCATTTTGCAGGCAGCCCCATGAACATGACACCGTTGGAAATCGTCGCCGAACTCGACAAGCACGTGGTCGGCCAGGCCAAGGCCAAGCGCGCCGTCGCCATCGCCCTGCGCAACCGCTGGCGCCGCCAGCAGGTGGCCGAGCCGCTGCGCCACGAGATCACGCCGAAGAACATCCTGATGATCGGCCCCACCGGGGTCGGCAAGACCGAGATCGCGCGCCGCCTGGCCAAGCTGGCCGACGCCCCCTTCATCAAGATCGAGGCGACCAAGTTCACCGAGGTCGGCTATGTCGGCCGCGACGTCGACACCATCATCCGCGACCTGATCGACATCGGCATCAAGCAGACCCGCTCGGCCGAGCTGGCCAAGGTGCGGCTGCGCGCCGAGGACGCCGCCGAGGACCGCGTCATCGACATCCTGCTGCCGCCGGCGCGCGACTTCGGCTTCAACACGGCCGCCGCGGCCGGCGAGCCGGCGCCCGGCGAGGCGACCCGGCAGACCTTCCGCAAGCGCCTGCGCCAGGGCGAGCTGGACGACAAGGAGATCGAGCTCGAGCTGGCCGACGCCGGCCCGCAGATGGAGATCATGGCGCCGCCCGGCATGGAGGAGATGACCGAACAGATCAAGACCATGTTCTCCGGCATCGGCGGCGGCCGCAAGAAGTCGCGCAAGCTGAAGATCAAGGAGGCCATGAAGTTCCTCGTCGAGGAGGAGGCGGCCAAGCTGATCAACGAGGACGAGATGAAGCAGAAGGCGATCCAGAACGTCGAGCAGAACGGCATCGTCTTCCTCGACGAGATCGACAAGATCGCCTCGCGCTCCGAGGTGGGCGGCGCCGACGTCTCGCGCGCCGGCGTGCAGCGCGACCTGCTGCCGCTGGTCGAGGGCACCACCGTCAACACCAAGTACGGCATGATCCGCACCGACCACATCCTGTTCATCGCCTCCGGCGCCTTCCACCTGGCCAAACCGTCCGACCTGATCCCCGAGCTGCAGGGCCGCTTCCCCATCCGCGTCGAGCTCGAGTCGCTGGCCATCGCCGACTTCGAGCGCATCCTGACCAGCACCGACGCCTGCCTGACCAAGCAGTACGACCCTGCTGGCCACCGAGGACGTCACCGTGGCGTTCACCCCGGAAGGCATCACCCGGCTCGCCGAGATCGCCTTCTCGGTCAACGAGCGCACCGAGAACATCGGCGCGCGCCGGCTCTACACGGTGATGGAGAAGCTGCTCGAGGAGGTCTCCTTCGCCGCCAGCGAGACCAGCGGCAAGGTGGTCAGCATCGACGCCGCCTATGTCAACGAGCGGCTCGACGCGCTGGCGGTCAACGAAGACCTGTCGCGCTACGTCTTGTAAGGGGGGAGCGGCATGGCCAACAAGGCACTGGCGACGCGGCAGAAGATGCGGTTCCGCGTCGAACCCTCGCAAAAGCCGCGCAACCCGGTGGCCGTCGCCGCCAAGGCGCGCGCCGGCGGCGCCGGGCCGCACGCCAAGCCGCCGGCCAGCGCCCGCCAGGCCGCCAAGCGGGCGCTGGCCAAGGCCAGCCTGAAGCCGGAGGACGAGGGCTAGGGGCCGGGGGCCGGCCACAACGCAACAAGCGCGCCGATGGCGCGCTTTGTCATTGCGGGGGCCTTCAGCGGGCGCCGGGTGTGGCGCCCGCTCTCAGGTGATGGTGGGGCCGGCGCCTAGAAGTGGTAGGCGGCGCCGACCGAGAAGGTGTTCAGGTTGCTGCTCTCGGCCTTGCCGAACTTGACCGGCAGGTAGTTCCAGTCGGCCTTCAGCGACCAGTTCTTGTCCAGCGCGTAGGCCAAGCCCCACCCGGCCGTCAGCGCGAACTGGTTCTTCACGTCGCTGCCGACGCTGGTGTTGGGCGCGTAGTTCAAATAGTTGACCTTGCCGCGCTGGTAGACCACGCCGAGGCGGGTGGTGAGGGCCCACTCCTCGTTCAGCTTGATCGAGCCGGCGCTGGCGACGCCGACGCCGGCCAGCTTGCCCTCGCCCTGCTGCAGCACGCCGCTGCCGTTCTTGAAGGCGCCGGTGGCGGTGCCGCCGTTGTAAACGCTCAGCTCGACCGCGTGGGTGGTGTCCCTGCCGAGCAGCTGGCCGGTGGCCAGGGTGTAGCCGGCGTACAGCTTGCCGCTGCGGTTGGCGTTCTTGTCGCAGGCGTTGCCGGCCAGGCAGTCCAGGCTGTAGTGGTTGCGCAGGCCGATGTCGACGCCGACATAGCCGGGCGACAGATCGGCGGCGCCGGCGGCGCCGGCGGCGAGCAGTGCGGCGCCGGCGAGCAGGCCGGCGGACAAGCGGATGGACATCGAAGACATTATATTTTTCCCTGGTGGTGAGCGTTTTTCCGGTAGAGGCCGCTTCATGAGCGACGTCGGAGCGGAGTGTCGCCCATTTCGGCCGGGGGTACTAATTGATTGTGCCGAGACGCATAATTCTGTACATTAGGTAGCGGGTGACGATACCTTTTTGCATTTTTACCAAGGAGCCGAATGAGTTCACCGGAAATGTTGCTGCAGGTGCTGCGCAGCCAGTTGCGCGCCGCCGGCATGACCTACAAGCTGCTCGCCGAGCGCATCGCCATGAGCGAGTCCAGCGTCAAGCGCATGTTCGGCCAGCAGGACATGACCTTGTCGCGGCTGGCGCAGATCTGCAAGGCGGCCGGCCTCGCGCTGGAGGACGTGCTGCGCGCGGCGGCCGACGCCACGCCGCACGCCGACACGCTCACCCTGCCGCAGGAGAAGTCGCTGGTGGCCAAGCCGCACCTGCTGCTGATGGCCACCTGCTGCCTGGGCCACTGGAGCCTGGAGCAGGTGTTGGAGACCTATACGCTGAGCGAGCCGGAGGCGATCCTGCTGCTCAGCGAGTTGGACCGGCTCGGCCTGATCGAACTCAAGCCGCTGAACCGCTACAGCCTGCGCGTGTCGAACGCCTTCCGCTGGCTGGCCGACGGCCCGGTGCAGCAGTTCTTCCGCCAGCACGTGGTCAGCGACTACTTCGGCGGCAACTTCGACGGCGCCGGCGAACCCCTGCTGTTCCTGCCGGCGCGGCTGTCGCAGCCCAGCGCGCGCGAGCTGGTGGCGAAGATCCAGCAACTGGCCGCCGAGCTGGCGCGGCTGCACCAGAACGACCGCCGCCTGGCGCCGGCCGAGCGCGACGGCTTCAGCCTGCTGGTCGGCTTCCGCTCATGGGAGTTCGCCGCCTTCACCGCGCTGCGCCGCGCGCCGCCTCACCAGATCGGGCCGAGGAACAGGTAGGCGGTGCCGCCGGCGCCCTTGGTGCTGCCGGCGCCGATGTAGAGCGGGCCGAAGCGGGTGTCGACGGTGACGAAGGCGCTGCCGGCCTGCTTCATGCTGGTCCAGCGCAGCGGCTGCTCGCCGCCCCAGCCGCCGCCGATCTCGGCGGAAAAGCCCAGCCGCACCACGCCGCCCAGCGCCGCCGGCATGGCGCCGATCTCGCGCGCGAAGACCACCCGCCCCAGCATCAGGCTGTTGCCGTCGATCGACAGCGGCGCCGTGCCGGACAGGCGCAGGAAGCCGCCCAGGCTGTTGGGCGCGTTGCCGTTGGCGCTGCGCGACCACTCGCCGTAGACGTGGCCGGCCCAGCGCCCGGTGTGGAAGGCCTTCAGGGTCTGCAGGCTGAGCTCGTTCCTCTGCAGCGCCCGGGCGCCGCTGGTGTTGGCGTCGCTGCTGCGCTGCCAGTTCAGGTTGACCAGCGTGCCCCGGCTGGGGAAGGCGATCGAATCCAGGGTGTCGACATTGAAGCTCAGGCTCTGCACGTCCTGCCGCACGCGCTCGTGGCCGGCCCCGCCGACGTCGGGCACGGTGATGCCGACGTTGCCGTTGAGGCGGGAAGCGCCGAAGCGCAGGTCGCCCCAGTTGCCCAGCTGGCGGCCGAAGGCCAGGCCGACGTTGTTGTAGTTGACGCCGGCCCGCGAGATGCGCCGGCCCTTGTCGAACAGGTCGACCGAGTAGGCGCCATATTCGGCCGACGGCGTCAGATACCACTGCGAGCCGGCCCCCAGCGGCTGCCAGAACTGCAGGCCGAGGCGGCGCCTGGTGCCGATCTCGGCGTAGCTGCGCAGCTCGGCGCCCCAGTCGTTGAGCGAGCTGCGCACATGCATCACCTTCAGCGCGAAGCTGTTGTTGTCGGAGAAGTCGCTGGCCAGCTCGAGGCCGACGCGCAGGCGGTTGCGCGCCCATTCGGCCTCGATCGGGCGGATCAGCACGCTGCGGCCGCCGTCCTGGTCGACCACGTCGGTCTCGACCCGCGCCAGGTCGCCGCGGCCGAACAGCGAGGCGCCGGCCCGTTGCGCCTGCTCGATGGTGATCGGCATGCCCAGCACCAGGCCGGTCTCCACCTCCAGCGCCTTCGGGTTGATGCGCCGGCCCGGCTCGATGGTCAGGCTGACCAGCGGCAGCGGCTTGTCCTCCGGCGCCGGCGCGGCCAGGCGCTGGTTCTCGTAGGCGGCGTACTGCGCCTCGGGCAGCGCCAGCTGCAGCAGGCGCGCGCTCATCTCGCGCGCCGCCGCCTCGCCGGCGCGCATGGCGCGGTCGTGCCGCTCGAAGTCGAGGAAGCCGATGCCGTTCAGGTCGGGCGCGATCAGCACGTCCTTGGCGGCGAGCTCCTCGAGCGAGCGCTGCACGTTCTGCTCGGTGAGGATCTGCAGCATCTGCTGCGCCACGCCGATCGCGCTGCCCAGCTCCTTCTCCGGCGCCAGCGGGGTGCCGACGTTGACGGCGATGATGACGTCGGCGCCCATGGCGCGCGCCACGTCGATCGGCAGGTTGCGCACCAGGCCGCCGTCGACCAGCAGGCGCTCCTTGACGCGCACCGGCGCGAACACGCCGGGCACCGCCAGCGAGGCGCGCATGGCGAGGAACAGCGGCGTGTCGTCCAGGTTGACCAGGCTGCCGGTGAGCAGGTCCGAGGCCACCGAGCGGAACGGCAGTTGCAGGCGGTTGACCGGCTTGTCGCGGGCGCCGGCCGGCAGCACGCCGCTCAGCGCGATCTCCAACGCGGCGTTGCCGGCGGCGGCCGGCGGCAGCGACACGCCGGCCATGCTGGCGCTGAACTCGATGCGCGAGGGCAGCATGGTGTCCTCCTCGCGGCGGCGGTAGGCCAGCTGGTCGCGCGGCGGCCGGTCGGCGATCACGCCGACCCAGTCGGTGCGCCGCACCAGTTGTTCAAGCTGCTCGACCGAGCTGCCGGCGGCGTAGGCGCCGCCGACCACGCTGCCCATGCTGGTGCCGACCACGAAGTCGACCGGCACGCGCAACTCCTGCAGCACGCGCAGCACGCCGATGTGGGCGAAGCCGCGCGCGCCGCCGCCCGACAGCACCAGCGCCACCTTGGGCCGCAGGCGCGGCGCGTAGGCCGGGTCGGGCGCGGGCGCGACGGGCGCGGCGTTGGCGGTGGCGGCGGCGGCGCTGGCGGCGGTGGCGCCGGGGGGCGCCTTGGCCGCATTGTTCGTGGCGGCCCCGGCGGCGGCGCCGACGGCGCACAACAACAACAGCAGCGCGCGCGCCGGACGGATCGGGAAAGGAATCGGAATGGACTTCATGCGGCGGGCTCGCTAGGTTGCACGGATGGGGCGGCTGCCCAGGGCGCGCTGGGCGCGCAAGGCAGGCGGCGCGCGCGGCGGCACATGGCGCGCGCGGCGCGATTGCGGCGGGGCTGGCGACGGTCGTTCAAGGTCGCGCGCCGGCCGATCGCCGCCTATTGGCGGTCGGGCGGGCCCAGCGTGGTGGGCGAGGCGCTCATGCGTGGCGGCGTCAGCGGCGGCGATGGCGGCGGGTTGACGCCGCCGACGTTGTCGGCCGCGCCGGGCTGGCCGCCCTGCGCCGGCAGCGGCGAGGCCGGCACGCCGGTGCCGGCCTCGCCGTCGCTGGCCAGCTCGATGCGCTTGATCACGCCGCCCTCGGACAGCAGCACGTGCTTGGCGTGGATCTCCTTGACGACGACACCGGGCGCCACCTCGCGCCCCACCGCCAGCGCCTCGGCGGGCATGCCGTCGACCGCCAGGATGGCGGCGCTGCCACGGCCGTCGGCGGCCGCCACCACGCCCTTGAGCTGGTAGTTGCTGACGGTGGCCAGCGCCACCTGGCCGCCGAACAGGCCGCGCGCGGCCTCCGGCGCCGGGCCGGCGGCGACCTGGGCGGGCGGCGCGGCGAGCGGCCGCTGCGGCGGCTTGAACCATTGCAGCGCCCAATAGGCCAGCGAGGCCGACAAGGCGGCCAGCGCCAGCACGGTGCAGAAGAGGGGGAGTCGTTTCATCGTTCGGGCTTTCCTTGCTAGCGCACCAGCTGGTTGATTTCAATGATAGGCATCAGCACCGCCAGCACGATCAGCAGCACCACCACGCCCATCGCCAGGATCAGCGCCGGCTCGAGCAGGCCGGCGATGGTCAGCGTGCGCCGCTCGAGGTCCGTGCTCCTGCGCGCTGGCGGCGCGGTCGAGCATGGCCGGCAGCTCGCCGGTGATCTCGCCGGCGCGGATCATGTGGATCAGCATCGGCGGAAAATGCTTTTGCTCGGACAGGGCGCGCGCCAGGCTGACGCCCTCGCGCACGTTGTCGCTGGCGTCGTCGACCAGGCGCTGCAGGGCGACGTTGGACAGCGTGTCGCGGCTGGTCTGCAGGGCGCGCAGGATCGGCACGCCGGAGCCGGTGGTGATGGCCAGGGTGCTGGCGAAGCGCGCCGTGTTCAGGCTGCGCTCGAACTTGCCGTACAGCGGAGCCGTCAGCAGCCAGGTGTGCCAGCGCAGCTTGAGCGCCGGGTCGGCCAGGGCGCGGCGCCAGCCGAACCAGGCCGCCACCAGCAGCACCAGCGCCAGCAGGCCGTAGCTGCGCACGAAGTCGGACACGGCCAGCATCAGCGTGGTCAGCAGCGGCAGCTTCTGCTTGGTGTTGGCGAACACCGAGACGATCTGCGGCACCACGTAGGTCAGCAGGAAGATGACGATGGAGAAGGCCACCACCGTGACGATGGCCGGATAGGTGAAGGCCAGCTTGACCTTCTGCACCAGCGCGTTGCGCCGCTCGATATAGTCGGCCAGGCGCGACAACACGCGCGACAAGTGGCCGATCTGCTCGCCCGAGGCGACCAGCGCGCGGTAGATCTCGGCGAAGTCGCGCGGGTGGCGCGACAGCACGTCCGACAGGGCGGCGCCGCCGATCACCTCGGAGCGCACCGAGGCGATCAGGTCGCGCACATACGGCCGCTCGGCCTGTTCGAGCAGGGCCGAGAAGGCCTGCTCGAGCGGCAGGCCGGCCTCCAGCAGGCTGGCCAGCTGGCGCGTGAACAGCGCCAGCTCGGTGGTCGACAGGCGCTCGCCGAAGGCGCGGCTCTTGGCCACGCCGGCGGCGTCGACCTGGGCGGCGATGGCGTCGACCTTGAGCGGCAACAGGCCCTGGCCGCGCAGCTCGGCGCGCGCGGCGCGCGCGCTGTCGGCGTTGAGCACGCCCTTCTTGGTGGCGCCGCCGTCGTCGACGGCCTCGTAGCGGAATGCGGGCATGGTGGTCGGCCTAGTCTTTGGTCACGCGCAGCATCTCGGCCGGCGTGGTGGTGCCGTCGCGCAGCCAGCGTTCGCCGTCCTCGCGCATGGTGCGCATGCCGCCGCGCACGGCGGCCGCCTTGACCTCGGCCTCGGAGGCGCGGTTGTGGATCTGCGCGCGGATCTGTTCGGTGGTCTCGAGCAGCTCGTAGACGCCGACCCGGCCCTGGTAGCCGGTGTGGCCGCAGTGCTCGCAGCCGACCGCCTGCCAGCGCGTGCCGTCGAAGCTCTTGCAGGCGCCGCACAGCTTGCGCACCAGGCGCTGCGCCAGCACGCCGAGCAGCGAGGACGACAGCAGGAACGGTTCGATGCCCATGTCGAGCAGGCGGGTGACGGCGGCGGCGGCGTCGTTGGTGTGCAGCGTGGCCAGCACCAGGTGGCCGGTGAGCGAGGCCTGCACGGCGATCTGCGCCGTCTCGAGGTCGCGGATCTCGCCGATCATGATGACGTCCGGGTCCGTGCCGCAAAATGGCGCGCAGCGCCTTGGCGAAGGTCATGTCGATGCGGGCGTTGACCTGGGTCTGGCCGACGCCGGCCAGGTCGTACTCGATCGGGTCCTCCACCGTCATGATGTTGGTGGTGCTCGCGTTGAGCAGCGACAGCGCGGCGTACAGGGTGGTGGTCTTGCCCGAGCCGGTCGGCCCGGTGACCAGCACGATGCCGTGCGGCTGCTTGATCAGGCGGTCGAACTGCGGCAGCATGTCGGCGCCCATGCCGAGGTGCTGCAGGTCGAGCCGGCCGGCCTCCTTGTCGAGCAGGCGCAGCACGGCGCGCTCGCCGTGGCCGGTCGGCAGGGTCGAGACGCGCACGTCGACCGGCTTGCCGCCGATGCGCAGGGTGATGCGGCCGTCCTGCGGCAGGCGCTTCTCGGCGATGTCCAACTGGGCCATGATCTTGATGCGCGAGATCAGCGAGCCGTGGATCGCCTTGCGCGGGCGCACCACGTCGCGCAGGCTGCCGTCGACGCGGAAGCGCACCACCGAGGTCTGCTCGAACGGTTCGATGTGGATGTCCGAGGCGCCGTCGCGCAGCGCCTGGGTCAGCAGGGCGTTGATCATGCGGATCACCGGCGCGTCGTCGGACGACTCGAGCAGGTCTTCGATGGCCGGCACGTCCTGCAGCAGCTTGGTCAGGTCGAGGTCGGCGTCGAACTCGTCGGCCACCTGCGAGGCGTTGCCGCCGGCGCCGGCGTAGGCGGCGGCGATGGCCTCGTCGAGCTCGGCGCGCGGCACGCTCTTCAGCAGCACGCGGCCGAAGCGGCGCGACGCCTCGGCGATGGCGGCCGGCTTGGTGGCGCCGCAGACCTGCAGCTCGACCGTGTGCTCGGCCTGGTCGCTGGGCTGGGCCAGCAGCAGGAAGTCGCGCGCGAAGGCGAAGGGCAGCAGCTGGCTCATTGCGCTGGCTTGCTGCCGTTAGGGACGGCGCCTGGCGCCTGGCTTGGCGCCGGCCGCGGCGCCACCGGCGGCAGCGGCGCCATGGCGCCGCCCTGCGGCTGGCCGTTCAGCAGCGCCGGCAGCACCGGCTGGCCGAAGTCGTTGACCAGGATGCTGTCGGCCGGCTTGATGGCCTGCTCGGCGCTGCGCATGAACTCGTAGCGGTCGGTGGCCAGGCTGTTGCTCTGCTCCTTGGTGCGGATCACCACCGGGCGCAGGAACATCATCAGGTTGGTCTTCTTGCGGGTGCGCGACTGGTACTTGAACAGGTTGCCGAGGATGGGGATGTCGGCCAGGCCGCGCACCTTGTCGGTGCCGTCGCCGGTGCTGTCCTCGATCAGGCCGCCGAGCACGATGATCTGGCCGTCGTCGGCGATCACGTTGTTCTCGATGACGCGGTTGTTCAGCGTGATGCCGGCCGGCGCCGTCAGGGACGACTTGTCGACGCTGGAGGTCTCGTGGTAGATCGCCATCTTGATCGTGCCGCCCTCGGAGATCTGCGGCCGCACCTTCAGCGTCAGGCCGACCTCCTTGCGGTCGATGGTCTGGAAGGGGTTGGTGTTGTTGCCCGAGGAGCTGGTGAACTGGCCGGTCAGGATCGGCACGTTCTGGCCCACCTTGATGGTGGCCAGCTCGTTGTCGAGGGTGATCATGTTCGGCGTCGACAGGATGTTGGCGTTGCCGTCGGTCTCCAGCGAGTGCGCCAGGGCGCCCAGGCCGAGCTGGCCGGCGACCTGCTTGAACACGCCGATCGACAGGCCGGCGCCGGGCAGCGTCGGCTTGCCGCTGTTGATGGTGCTGGCGATGGTGGCGAGGTTGTTGTTGCCCGAGGTGAAGGACTGCAGGCCGCCGATGCGGTAGGGGCTGTTCTCGGTGCCGCTGGCGCCGACCCACTGCACGCCGAACTCGGAGGCGCGGTCGGCGGTGACCTCGACGATCAAGGACTCGATGTAGACCTGGGCGCGGCGCACGTCGAGCTGGTCGATCACGGCGCGCAGGTTGCGGTAGACCGATTCCGGCGCGGTGATGATCAGCGTGTTGGTCGAGGCGTCGGCCTGGATGAAGCCGGCGCCGCCGCCCGTCGCGCCCTGCTGGCCGGTGGCGCTGTTGCTCAGCGCCGGGTTGGTCGAGCCGGTGCCGCCGCCCTGGCCGGCGGCCTGGTTGGCGCCGCTTTGGTTGCTGCCCGTGCCGCTGCCGCTGGCGCCGCCGCTCGGGCCGGTGCCGGCGCCGCTCTCACCGCTGGTCACCGCGCGCAGCGTGGCGGCCAGCTTGGTGGCGTCGGCGTTCTTCAGGTAGACCACGTGGACGTTGCCCAGCTGGGCGGTGGGCTGGTCCAGCTTGGCGATCAGCGACTTGGCCAGGTTGGCGCGCGCCGCCGACGGCGCGCGCAGCACCAGCGAATTGGTGCGCGAGTCGGCCAGCACGCTGACCCGGCCGCTGTCGGCGCTGCCGCCGGCGGCGCCCGGCTCCATCAGCTTGTTGACCATGCTGGCCAGGTCGCTGGCGATGGCGTAGCGCACCGGGATCACGTCGAGGTCGGTGGCGGCCGGCGCGTCGAGCGCGGCGATGATCTTGGCCAGGCGCTTGAGGTTGTCGGCGTAGTCGGTGATCACCAGCGAGTTGTTGCCCGGGTTGGCGTTGATGGTGTTGTTGGGCGAGATCAGCGGACGCAGCACCGTCACCAGGTTGGCCGACGACTCGTAGTTGAGGTGGAACACCTGGCTGACGATCTGGTCGCCCTTGGGCGCCACGGCGCCGGCGCCGACCACCGTCGGTCCCGACTGCAGCTTGGCGTCGGCCTCCGGCACCACCTTGGCGTAGCCGTCGCCGCTGACCACGGCGTAGCCCTGCAGGCGCAGCGCCGAGGTCAGCAGGCTGAAGGCCTGCGACTTGCTCACGCTCTTCTCCGACACCACCGTCAGCGTGCCCTTGATGCGCGGGTCGATGACGAAGGTGATGTTGGTGTAGTGGCCGACCGCCTTGATCACCGACTCGATGTCGGCGCCGACGAAGTTGAGGGCCGCCTCGTCGCTGGCGGCGGCGCGCGCGGTGGCCGGCGCCGGCGCCGCGCTGGCCGCGACCGCGCCGCAGCACAGCAGGGCGGCGGCGCTCAGGTGGCGCAGGACGGGAAGGTGGAGGGTGTTGGCGGACTGTTTTTTCATTATCTGAACTCTAACGCGATGATGTTTTTGGCGCTGTTGGCACGGCGCTGACCAAGTAGATTCAACAAATTGGCCAACGTCTCTTCATATCCTGTTGCTGCTTCGGCCTGTCCGGAGAACTGGAAGCGGCCGTGATCCAAACTGCCGGTGCCGCTCAACAGCAGCGGCCCCTTGTGCGAACTGAGCGTCAGCCGGGCCCGCTGGCCGTGCCAGTCGAGCGCCAGCGCGTAGCTGCCCAGCGGCCGGATCGGCGACAGGCGCGAGGCCATGTCGCTCATCTCCAGCGTGGTGCGGCCCTCGACGGCGACCGTGTTCTGCTCCAGCGCCAGCGCCAGCGTGGTCCACTCCAGGCGCATGGTGCCGCTGGGCGCCACCGTGTTCAGCGGCGCGCCGAGGCCGGCCAGGCCCTCGGCCGGCAGCAGCAGCGCCGACGGGCTGAGCTGCCAGCGCGACCAGCCTCCGCGGAAGTCGACCGGCTGGGCCAGCGCGTCCGGGTTTTCCAGCCGCAGGTCGACCGTGCCGAGCAGCGCCAGCGGCGACAGGCGCCAGACGAAGCGGCCCGGCAGCAGCGGCGTGACCGGGCCTTGCCGCCGGCGGCGCCGCCGACGAAGGCCGAGCCGCGCCACAGCGTACCCTGCGCGTCCCCCAGCGTCAAACGGCCGCCGGTTTGGCGTTCGACCAGCGCGCCCAACCAGCTGGCCGGGAAGCAGAACAGCAGCGTGGCCGCCGCGCTGAGCACGACGATCAGCGACCATAGCACGGCGCGCTTCACCGGCCGCCCCGCTGGCCGGCCGGCGCGCCCTGCCCGCGCGCGCGGCGCGACGGCGTCGGCGCGAACGCGACGGGCACGGCGCTCGCTTGGGCGCTCATTGGGACGCGCAGTGGGACGATCTTTTGAGCGATCATTTGGCGCCGCCCTGGCGCAGCGTCAGCACGGCGTCGACGGTGCCGGCCGGCGACTGCGCGCTGACGCTGGCCTCCTGCACGGCGACGCGGCTGTCGGCGCGCAGCGCCTCCAGCCAGGCCACTAGGTTGGCGAACTGCACGCCGTTCAGCTGCAGCTTGGCGTAGTCGCCGGTCAGGCTGATCGACTGCGCCGTCAGGCTGCGCGCGGCCAGGCTGGTGGCCAGGGTCTCGCGCGTCAGCGGCGCCGGCGCCACCTGGTTCTGTCCCTTCAACTGGTCCGCCTCGAGGGCCAGCGCCTGCAGCTCGGCGGCCTGCTGGCGCAGCAGCGGCAGCTCGCGCTGCAGCTTGACGCGGCCGTCCAGCGCCGGGGCCAGCAGCAGCGCGTAGCCCAGCGCCAGCGCCAGCACGGCGCCGCCGACGCCGAGGAAGCGGCGCTCCTGTTCGCTGCGGGCCTGCCAGAAGGCGGCCCCGGCGGCCTGGTAGGCCTGCATGGCTTGCTTCAATTTGTTCATGATTTTCTCCCGCCGCCGAGGCGGATCTGCCAGGTGCCGGGCGCCGCCTCGGACAACTCCAGCTGGCGCGCCGCCAGCGCCGCCTTCAGCTGGGCCAGCGCGGCGCCGTCGACGGTGTTGGGTTTGACTTTGACCTGCAGCGCGTGTTCGCGGTAGTCGAGCGAGGCCACGAAGTCCTTGCCGGCCAGGCCGGCGGCGGCCTCGCCGAAGGCGGCGCACAGCGCCAGGAACTCGTCGGGCGCGGCGGCGCCACCGTCGACGCGGGCCGCCGCGATATTCTTGCGCATCTGCGCGGCCGGGTCGAGGATCACCGTCTCCTTCGGATAGGCGGCCCTGAAGGTTTGCAGCATGGCCTGCTTGACGCCGTCGGCCTCGCGCCGCAGGCGCAGCCATTCGGCGTTCAGGCCGACCACGTTGACCAGCAGCGCCAGCACGGCCAGCCGCAGCGGCCAGCGCCAGCGTTGCCACTGGCGCGCGCTGGCGCTGGCCGCGCCCAGGCCCTGCGCCAGGTCGGGCGCCGCCGTTTTGGCGGCGGCCACCCAGTGCGCCCAATGGTCTTCCAGCAGGGTGATGCCGGCCAGCTCGGGCGCGGCCAACAGCGGCTGCCAGGCGGCGTGCATGGCCGGCGCCAGGTACAGGCTGACCGGCGCGTCGCCGGCCAGCGCGCGCAGCGTGTGCAGCGCGCCCTGCGGCTCGGCGCCCAGCGCCAGGCCCAGGCCCTCGTATTGCGACTGGCGCAGGGTCAGCTCCAGCCCTTGTCGCCTGGGTTCAGCGCGGCCGACACGCTGCCCGGCTGGAACGGCAGGCACAACTGCGCCGGCAGCGCGCTGACGCTGTGCGCGCCCTGCGCCAGCAGCGCCTTGACCAGCACCTCCAACCAGGCGCGCTGCACCACCGCCACCGTGCGCATGCCGCTGCTGTCGGCCGCCGGGGCGGCGGCCAGCACGCAGTCGGCCGGGTCGCCCAGCACCTGCTCCTCGACCAGGTTGGGCAGCGCCGCCTTCAGCCGCGCCGCCGACAGCGGCGGCACCTTGACGCGCAACAGCGTCACGTCGGAGGCGGCCAGCAGCAGCACCACGCGGCGCGCCGAGGCGACCAGGTCGGCCAGGTTGCCCAGCGCGGCGGCGCCCTGTTGCAGCAGGTTGCCACCGTCGCCCACCAGCGCGAACGGGCAGGACTGGGCCGCACCGTGCTCGATGCTGGCCTTGGCCGGATAGCGGATATATAAGGTTGTCACAGGGTCTCGCTTTCGTTCATCGCCATCTCAGTATTCGCGTATCCACAACACATCGGTCTTCAACAGGCCGGGCTGGCGCCAGATCAGCGCCTCGGCGTCCAGCGCGGCGCGGTCCAGCCGCACCCGGCTGCGCACCAGGAAGTAGTCGCTCTTGTAGCCCGCCTGCACGCCGGCCGGCACATCGCGCCCGCCCAGCAAGGCCTTGAAGTCGTCTATGCCCTTGAACGCCGCCCGCTTGCGGGCATTGACCAGCGCGGTCGCCTCGGCCAGCGAAAAATTCGGTATCAGCGCGGCGATCACCTCGGCCGGCGCGG
This sequence comes from Rugamonas sp. DEMB1, assembly GCF_029834475.1. GTDB lineage: Bacteria > Pseudomonadota > Gammaproteobacteria > Burkholderiales > Burkholderiaceae_D > Rugamonas > Rugamonas rubra. Next base: position 6,095,826 of record NZ_CP122407.1, read on the forward strand.
TGTTCAGATTGACCACGGTCTGCGCCGGCAGCACCACCACCAGGTCGCGCAGCCGCTCCACCGTCTGCGGCGTGAAGCCCGGCACCGCCAGCAGATCCTCCACCCGCAGCGGCGCCATGGTCTCCTTGCCGCCGCTCGCCGGCGCGCTCGGCGAGGCCGCCGACTGGCTGGCCGCCACCTCGTCGGCCACCGCCTGCGCCAGCGCGGGATTGAGCTGCAGGTTTTGCAACAGACGGGCGAACACGGCGACCTGGGCCGGATTGGCCTGCTTCTTCTCCGCCAGGTTGGCGAGATTGTAACGCGACTGGGCGTCGATGATCTGGCCCGACAGGGTGGCGTCGTACTTTTCGCCGTCGACCCGCTCGCGCTCGACATAGTCGTCGAGCCGCGTCTCGGCCAGCGGCGTGGCCCAGACGTCCTGGTCCCAGGTGTAGCCCTGGTGGTCCTGGCCGTCCTGGCGCAGGATCAGCCGGGTCCAGTCCAGCGCGCCGCGCAAAATCCATTTGGTTTGCAGGTGCAGGCGCTGGTTCTCCATCGAGCGCACCTGCACCTGCTGCTGCCAGAACAGGCTGGCGACGATGGTCACCGCCAGCGTGGTCAGCAGCAGCGCCGTGATGACGGCCACGCCGCGCTGGCGCGCCGGGCATGGCGTCCGCCGGGGCGCGCTCATAGCCCCCCCAGCAGGAAGCTCTTGACCATGCCGGTCTGCTGGCCCGCCAACAACAGCGTCACCTCCAGGCTGGTCGGGCCGGTGTTGACCAACTGAGCCTGCGCGGTCTGCTGGGCGCCGGTGCTGGTCGATTGCCAGCCGCCGTTTTGCCACAGCCGCAGCGTGATGCCGGCCACCGCCGTTTGCAGCGTCACCGCCGGCGCCGGCTCGGCGTCGCCCAGCGCGGCCTGCCACAAAGCGTCCAGCTCGGTCAGCTCGCGCGTGCCGTTCGACTCGCGCCGTGTCAGCACGCCGTCCTTGACGCGGTAGGACACCACCTGCAAGCGCGACGGCTCGTTCTCGGCCAGCACGGTGCGCACCAAGGTCAGGCGGTCGTTCTGCGCCAGCAGGTTGGCGCGGTTGCGCAGCAGGACGGCGTCGGCCAGGTGCTCGCCGTCGCTCTGCATCTGGGCGAAGGTCAGCTGCATGCCGCGGGTCTGCTCCATCTGCGCGGTCAGCGCCTGGCGCGAACGGACGATGCCGTCCAGGCCGCGCCAGCCCAGCACGGCGACGATGGCCAGGATGGAAATGGCCACCAGCAGCTCGACCAGCGTGAAGCCGGTCCGGCGCGGCAATGTGCGCATGGACGGCCTCATTGGTTCAGCACCAGTTGCACCAGCTTGATGATGCGGCGCTCGGGATAGGCCTGGTCGTAGACGCTGACCTCGACCCGGCGCAGGCGCGGGTTGGGGCTGACGATGACCTCCTGCTCGCAGACCAGCTGCATGTCGCCCTGCGGGCAGGCGAAGCTCTGCTTGCCCACCGCCGGGAACACCTTGTCGAGGCGGATCTGCACCAGCCGGTTCTCGGCCGACCAGGTGGCCATCATGGCGGCGCGCAGGCCGTCGCTGTTCTGCGTCAGGCTGCCGACGGCGCGCAGCGAGGCGCCCAGCGCGGTGCCGACGATGACCAGCGCCACCAGCACCTCGAGCAGGGTGAAGCCGCGCGCGCGCCGCAGGGATGGGATGGGGAGGGTTCGCATATCAGTCGACACTGAAGTGGCCGACGCCGTCGGCGCGGATGGCCACGCTGCCCTTGTCGCCGGCCAGGGTCAGCACGAAGGGCTTGTCGACCGGCTCGCGGCCGAAGGTGATGCGCAGCGGCGCGCCGGGCAGGCCGCTGGGCGGCTCGAGCAGCAGGTTGAGCGGGCCGTGCTTGAAGCTGCGCTCGCGCAGCAGGTCGTCCTGCGCCGGCTGCCACCGCTGCTCGTTGCGGATCAGGAAGCGGTAGCGCTCCGGCTCGGCCTCGAAGGCGATCAGGCGGTTGCGCACGATGGCCTCGTCACGCGCCAGTTGCAGCAGCAGCGCGATGCGTTGCGCCTCCTGCTGCAGCGACTGCTGCTGGCTGGGCAGCGCGTTGAGCGAGACCAGCCCCAGCGTGACGCCGAAGATGACCATCACGACCAGCAGCTCGATCAGCGTGAAGGCCCGCTGGCGGCCGTTGCGAAGGCCGGTGCGCATGGTGGACAGGTTCCGCTCGACGGCGCGGGGGGCTTAGATGTCCCAGGAGCCGATGTCGGCGTCGTCGCCGCTGCCGCCCGGCTGGCCGTCGGCGCCCAGCGAGAACACGTCGACCTCGCCTTTGACGCCAGGCGAGAGGAACTGGTAGGGGTAGCCCCACGGGTCCTTCGGCATCTTCTCCAAATAGCCGCCGGCCTTCCAGCCGTTGGCCGCCGGGCCGGTGCTCGGCTTGCTCAGCAGCGCCTGCAGGCCCTGCTCGGTGGTCGGATAGCGCTGGTTGTCCAGCTTGTAGAGCTTGAGCGCCTGCATGACGGTCGAGATGTCGACCTTGGCGGCGGCGATCTTCGACTCGCCCGTGCGGCTGAGCAGCTTGGGCACCACCAACGCGGCCAGCACGCCCATGATGACCACCACCACCATGATTTCGATCAGCGTAAAGCCGCGCGCGACACGACGTGGAATAGACAGTTTTTTCATAGGAGGGGCGGCAATGATGATTGAATTGAAATGAGGGGAGAGTATAAGGCCGAACCGCCGCAGCGGCCAAGGTGTGACATGTATTTTGCGGCGCGCACTCTTAAAGACGGCTTAATGGCGCCAACATGGCGCCAATTTAGCCGTTTTTATGACAATTACGTGACGCGGAGCCCCGGCCACGCCTAGTCGCGCTTGCGGGCGATGCCGTTGATGCGGGCCAGCGCGCCCTCGTTGCCGCCGGCGGCGGCGTGCTTGCTCGACACCGGCGCCAGCGCCTTCAGTTGCGGCGCGTCCTTGACGAAGGGGACGATGCCCAGCGCGGCGTCGATCTCGTGCGGATACACCAGGTAGCCACGGGTGATCACCGCCGCCACCTTGCGCACGTCGGCGATGTCGCGGGTCGGGTCGCCGTCGACCAGCACCAGGTCGGCCAGCTTGCCCGCCGCGATGCTGCCGCGCTCGTGGCTGGTGCGGGTGTAGAGGGCGCCGTTCTTGGTGGCCACCTGCAGCGCCTGGGCCGGCGTCAGGCCGGCCTTGACCAGCATGACCAGCTCGGCCTGCAGGGTGAAGCCGGCCAGCTCGTCGGTGCCGGCGACGATGGGCACGCCGGCGCGGTACAGGATGCCGACGAACTGCACCATCTTGGCGTAGGACTGCTCGTAGCGCTTCAGCGTGGCGGCGTCGGCGATCTTCATGGTGCCGACCGAGAAGCCGCGCCGCACGTCCGGCGGCATGTGCTCGGCGATCGGCGCGAAGGGCTCGTTGACGTCGCCGTCGCGCTGCTTGAGGAAGGCGAAGGTGGCCAGGGTCGGGTCGACAGCGATCTTCTTCCTGGCCAGCGTGGCGACGAAGTCCTTGACCGGCTTGGACTGGAAGTCCAGCCCGGCCACCTTCTCAGACGGCAGGATGAAGCGTTCCAGGGTGCGCGTCTCGGTGCTCGGCGTGACCAGGAAGTTGAGCATCACCTGGTTGATGTGCTGGATCTCGTCGTAGCCGGCGTCGATCGCCTGCTGGGCGCGCAGGCCGGCCGGGATGTGGCCGGAGACGCGCATGCCACGGCCGTGGGCGTAGGCCACGGTGTCCTTGAGGATGGCGTGCGGGAAGGAGTTGTAGATCTTCAGTTGCGGATAGCCGTGCTCGGCGTACCAGTCGATGGCGTTCTTGGCCTGCGCCAGGTCCTTGACGACGAAGCCGCCGTTCGACGAGTACGGGCTCTCGCCCTCGAGGAAGCCGGTCGGCACCACCTGCGGCGCCAGCAGCTTGCCGGCGGCCGTCTCGTCGAGCATCAGCTGCAGCTGGGCGTTGTCGTTGCCCATGTCGCGCACGCTGGTGACGCCGGCCGCCAGGTTCAGCGCGCCGGACCAGCGGTCGACGTGGCCGTGCATGTCGAACAGGCCGGGCAGCAGCACGCGGCCGGCGGCGTCGATCTCGTTGACGGCGCCGCGCACCGGCGCGCCGGCCGGCAGCACGGCGCTGATGCGGCCGCGCAGCACGTAGACGTCGGACGGCGCGCCCAGGGTCGCCTTGTCGCTGTCGAACACGCGGGCGTTGCGCACCACCGTCAGGCCGGGCAGCGGATGCTGCAGCTGGGCGGCGACGTCGGTCAGCATCTTGCTCTCGGCGGCCTTCTGGCGCTCGGCCATGGCCGCCACGTTGGCCTGCCAGCCCTGCTCGAGCATGTTGGCGAAGCCGGGCATGATGACGCCGAACAGGCGCGGCTTGGCGCCCGTGGTGGCCCACATGAACGAGGGCGACAGGCCGATGCCGGTCTGCGCCAGCAGCTGCACGGTCTGGGTCTTGCCGTCGGCGCTGCCGACCTCCATGCTGTCGAGCACGCGCTGCGCCAGCGTGCCCGAGGGCAGCAGCGCCAGCTTGCCGTCCGGCGCCGCCGCCAGCGCGCCGATGGCCGCCGAGCTGACCTCGAAGGAGCTGTTCAGCGGCACGTAGGCGGCGGCGCCGCTGACGGTCTTCCGGCCCTGCTCGGAGGTCGACTTCCAGCTGGCCTGGTCGCCCTTGCGTTCGAAGCGCTCGTCGACCACGGCGCCGAAGGTGGAGTTGCCCTTGACGGCGTAGTCGGTCATGGTGCCGTCGGCGCCGAGGCGGAACTGTTCCGTCAACTCGGGGCCGCGGCCGTTGTCCTTGTAGATGAAACGCACCTTGGTCAGGCCGTCGTCCTCGCGCTCGACCACCTGCTGGCCGATCTGCTTGCCGTTCTCGGCGATGATCAGGAAGGTGGTGGTGGTGGCGGCGTACGCCGGCGCACCGAAGGCGGCCGCGACGGCCATGCTCAACGCCAGGGGTAGGGCGGGAAGTCTGCTCAGCTTCAAATTCATCTCCTGATGGGTGATTGCAACGCGGGACGACGGAACGACGGATGCGGCGGCCCACCCCGGACGGCGCGCGCCGGGGCGGATTGTCGAACATGCTAACAGGGTCTTGCCTAAATGTCAGGTTTGCCGCTCAAGCGGCGGCGGCGCGCGCGGCGCACACCGGGCAGTCGGCGTTGCGGCCGATGGCGATGCTGTTCCACTCCATGTGCAGGCCGTCGAGCAGCAGCAGGCGGCCGGCCAGCGACTGGCCGATGCCCATCACCAGCTTGAGCGCCTCGGCCGCCTGCATGGCGCCGACCACGCCGACCAGCGGCGCGAACACGCCCATGGTCGAGCAGGCGACGTCCTCGAACTGCTGGTCCTGCGGGAACAGGCAGGAGTAGCAGGGCTGCGCGCCGCCGCGCGGGTCGAACACGCTGACCTGGCCGTCGAAGCGGATCACCGCGCCCGACACCAGCGGCTTGGCCGCCGCCACGCAGGCGCGGTTGACGGCGTGGCGGGTGGCGAAGTTGTCGGTGCAGTCGAGCACCACGTCGGCCGCCGCCACCAGCTCGGCCAGGCGCGCCTCGTCGGCGCGCTCGACCAGGGCGAGCACCTCGATCTCGGGATTGATCGCCAACAGCGTGGCGCGGGCCGACTCGGCCTTGGGCTGGCCGACCCGCGCCGTGGTGTGGGCGATCTGGCGCTGCAGGTTGGTCAGGTCGACCAGGTCGTCGTCGACCAGGGTCAGCCGGCCGACCCCGGCCGAGGCCAGGTACATGGCGGCCGGCGAGCCGAGGCCGCCGGCGCCGACCACCAGCACGCGCGCGGCCAGCAGCTTTTGCTGGCCCTCGATGCCGATCTCGTCGAGCAGGATGTGGCGCGAGTAGCGCAGCAGTTGGGCGTCGTTCATGTCGTCATTCGCAGGTGCGGCGCCGGTCGGCGCGCGGTTTTCGGGGCTGTGTTGCTCGTCGTCAAGGCGCCGGGGATGCCGGCCAAGCCCACCGGCGACGAGCCAGGGTCAGACCCTGAGGGTCTGACCCTAGATGTGCGCCGTTGGGTTGCGCCGGCGTTCGGCCGGCCCGTGCCGCCGCTACTTCTTGGCCGGCAGGAGCTTGTCGGCCGGCTTGGCCTCGACCTCGGCCTTGGCCTTGGCGGCCGCGGCGGGCGCCGGCTTGGCGCTGGCCTTGCCGTCGAGCTTGGTCTCGGCGGCGACGGCCGGCGCCGCCGTCTCGGCCTTGGCCAGCTTCAGCGGCAGACCCTTCGAAGTGGTTCAGCGCCTGGGCCAGCTGGAAGTCGTCCTTGGCGCCGAACTCGAAGGGCTTCTGCTTGCGCGCCAGGGCGGCCAGGCGCTGCTCCTCCTCCAGCTCGTCATGGCCGGCGGCATTGGCCGGCGCCGCCGCGCCCTTGTCCTCGTCGTTGTTCAGGTGCTTCACCAGGTCGGCCTCGCGCACGCGCAGGCCGTTCAGGCCGTCGCCGTCGGCCGTCTCGTCGACCAGCAGGTCGGGCACGATGCCCTTGGCCTGGATCGAGCGGTTGTGCGGCGTGTAGTAGCGCGCCGTGGTCAGCTTGACCGCCGTGTCCGGGGTCAGCTGTCGCAGGGTCTGCACCGAGCCCTTGCCGAAGGTCTGGCTGCCCATGATGATGGCGCGCTTGTAGTCCTGCAGCGCGCCGGCGACGATCTCCGAGGCCGAGGCCGAGCCGGCGTTGACCAGCACCACCATCGGCACGTCCTTCAGCGCCGCCGGCAGCTTGGCCAGCGGGTCGGCGCCCTTGTTGGGGGCGTAGAACTCGCGCCGGCCGTAGAAGGTCTCCTTCGAGGTGGCCAGCTGGCCGTTGGTCGAGACGATCACCGCGTCCTTCGGCAGGAAGGCGGCGGCCACGCCGATCGCGCCCGGCACCACGCCGCCCGGATCGTTGCGCAGGTCCAGCACCAGGCCCTTCAAATGCGGCTCCTGGGCGTACAGCGCGGCCAGCTTCTTGGCCATGTCCTCGACGGTGGGTTCCTGGAACTGCGCGATGCGCAGCCAGGCGTAGCCCGGCTCGACGATCTTCGCCTTGACGCTCTGCACGCGGATCTCCTCGCGCACGATGCTCAGGGTGAGCGGCTTGTCGAGTTCCTTGCGGGTGATGTTGAGCAGCACCTTGGAGTGCGGCTCGCCGCGCATCTTCTTGACCGCCTCGTCCAGGTTCAGGCTCCTTGATGGCGGCGCCGTCGATGCGGGTGATCAGGTCGCCGGCCTTGATGCCGGCCTTGAAGGCGGGCGAGTCCTCGATCGGCGAGACGACCTTGATGTAGCCGTCCTCCATGGCGACCTCGATGCCGATGCCGACGAACTTGCCGGCGACCGCCTCGCGCATGTCGCGGAAGGCCTTCTTGTCGAGGTAGACCGAGTGCGGGTCGAGCGAGGCGACCATGCCGCTGATGGCCTCGGTGAGCAGCTTCTTGTCGTCGACCGTCTCGACGTAGTCGGACTTGATCAGGCCGAACACGTCGGACAGCTGGCGCAACTCCTCGAGCGGCAGCGGCGAAGGCAGGCCGCCGGCCTTTTGGGCGCTGGCGGAGAACTGCAGCGAAGCCGTGATGCCGGCCACCATGCCCAGGCCGATCAGGCCCAGGCTTTTGACTTTGTTGCCCATGTTGTGTATCCGCGCTCCGCTATGCTGTGCTTGGTGTGCTTGCTAAAACTTGACCCAGGTGGCCGGGTCGAACGCCCTGCCCTGGTGGCGAAGCTCGAAGTATAAACCCGATTCCTCGTTGCCGCCGCTGTTTCCCGCGCTGGCGATGGCCTCGCCGCCCTTGACCACGTCGCCGGCGCGCTTGAGCAGGCTCTGGTTGTTGCCGTAGATGCTCATGTACTGGCCGCCGTGGTCGACGATGATCAGGTTGCCGAAGCCGCGCAGCCACTCGGAGAACACCACCCGGCCGCCGGCCACGGCGTGGATGTCGCTGCCCTCGGCGGCGCGGATGAACACGCCCTTCCAGCTCGGCCCGTCGCCGCGCTTGGCGCCGAAGCGGGCCGCCAGCTTGCCGGCCACCGGCGCGCGCAGCTGGCCGCGCAGGCCGGCGAAGGCGCCGGCCGGCGCGGCCGGGGCCAGCGCCACGTCGGCGGCGCGGGCCGGCGCGCGCGCCGGCTCCTCCTTCGGTTCCGGCTTGGGCTCGGGGCGGATGTCGGGCCGGGTGTCGGGCCGCGCCTCCGGCTTGTGCGCCAGCTTCGGTTCGTCGGCGTCGATAGTATCGAGCTTGGCCGGCGGCGCCGGCTTGATGCTGCCGGCCTTGTTGCGTTCGGCCTTGTCGGCCTTGTCGGATTTGAGGCGGGCGAGCCGTTCGCGCTCGGCCTCGGCCGCCTTGGCGCGCGCCAGCAGGCGCGCCTCCTGCTCGGCCTTGGCCTTGGCGGCCTTGGCGGCGGCGAGCTGTTCCAGGCGGCGCTTCTCGGCGGCGGCGGCGGCAGCCTGCTCCTCGATCAGCTTGGCCAGCTTGTCGACCAGGCCGGCCATGCGTTGCTCGTCGCGCTCGACGTTGCCGGCCTCCTTGCGCTGCGCCACCAGGCGCTTCGACAGGGTGGCCAGCAGCGTGGCGCGGCGGCCCTTCTCCTGCTCCAGCAGGGCCTTTCGCTGCAATTCCTCGGCGGCGATCTCGGCCAGCTCGTCCTTGGCGTTTTGCGCCTCGGCCTGGTTGGTCTCGACCGCCCGCAGGTTGGCGCGCAGCGACTCGAGCAGGCGCGCCTGCGCCTGCGAGACGTAGGCCATCATCTGCAGGTCGCGGTTGATGCGGTTCGGGTTGTCGCCCGACAGCAGCAATTTGATGCGGTCCTCGTTGCCGGCGACGTATTGCTCGCGCAGCAGCTTGGCCAGCTGTTTCTTTTGTTGTTCGACGGTGGCGGCCAGGCGCGCCTGCTCGGCGCCCAGCTGGCCCAGCTTGACGTTGGTCTCGCCCTGCTCGACGGCCAGGTCGCGCAGCGCCCGGTTGGCGTTGGAGATCGCCCCCTCGGACTCGGCCAGCGTGTCGGCGGCGTTGTCCTTGGCGCTCTCGGTCTGGCTGATGTCGCGCTTGAGGGCGCTGAGCTTCTGCTGCAGGCCGGCGCGCTCGGCCTCGGCGACCGCCTTTTGCTTGCTGCGTTCGGTGGCCTTGGGCGCGGCCTGGGCGGCGCCGCCGGCGAGCGCCAGCAGCAGGCCCAGCAGAACGGCCGCTGCGCGGCCGCCGATACGGGAGGAGAGGAGGGGCAAAACTTACTTGGCCTTACCTTGGTTGGCCACGGCGGCCTGGGCGGCGGCGATGGCGGCGGCGTCGCCCAGGTAGTAGCTGCGGATCGGCTTGAGGTCGGCGTCGAGCTCGTAGACCAGCGGCTGGCCGTTGGGGATGTTGAGGCCGACGATGGCCTCGTCGCTGATGCCGTCGAGCATCTTGATCAGCGCGCGCAGGCTGTTGCCGTGGGCCGAGATCAGGATCTGCTTGCCGGCGCGGATGGCCGGCGCGATCTCCTCGTCCCAGGCCGGCATGACGCGGGCCACGGTGTCCTTCAGGCATTCGGTCAGCGGAATCGCCGCCTTCGGCAGGCCGGCGTAGCGCGGGTCGTTGAAGGAGGTGCGCGGGTCGTCCCCGGCCAGCGGCGGCGGCGGCGCGTCGTAGCTGCGGCGCCACACCAGCACCTGCTCGTCGCCGTACTTGGCCGCCGTCTCGCCCTTGTCCAGGCCCTGCAGGGCGCCGTAGTGGCGCTCGTTGAGGCGCCAGTCGTGCTTGATCGGCAGGTACATCATATCCATCGCGTCGAGCGACAGCCAGAGCGTGCGGATGGCGCGCTTGAGCACCGAGGTGTAGGCCAGGTCGAAAGTGAAGCCGGCCTCCTTGAGCACGCGGCCGGCGGCGCTGGCCTCGGCCACGCCCTTCTCGGTCAGGTCGACGTCGGTCCAGCCGGTGAAGCGGTTCGACAGGTTCCAGGTGGACTCGCCATGGCGCATGAATACGATTTTATACATAAGGCAATCTTCAAAAGGTGATTTAAGGAAACTAGTGGACAAACATCGGTCAAACGAATGCGATTGCAGAACTCTGCCAGCTTCTATTTTATAATGCGCGCATTGACTTAAACCATTGGATCCCTGTGAAATTCTTCATTGACAATATTTTTATCCTCGCCATCGTGTTGTTGTCGGGCGGCGCCCTGCTCTGGCCGCTGCTGACCCAGCGCGGCAAACGCGCCTCGGCGCTCGAGGTGACGCAGCTGATCAACCGCGGCAAGGCGGCCATCGTCGACGTGCGCGAGGCCAAGGAGTTCGCCGACGGCCACCTGCCCGACGCCAAGAACATCCCGCTGGCCGAGCTGGCCACCCGCATGGGCGAGCTCGACAAGTTCAAGAGCAAGAGCGTGATCGTGGTCTGCCAGAGCGGCGCGCGCGCCGCCAAGGCCGCCAACCAGCTGCAACAAGCCGGCTTCGCCGAGGTGCTCAACCTCGAGGGCGGCGTTAGCGCCTGGAAGAGCGCCGGCCTGCCGATCGCCAAATAAGCCAAAGGAAAACCCCATGAGCGCCCACGTCACACTGTACAGCACCGCCGTTTGCCCCTATTGCGTCCGCGCCGAGCGCCTGCTCGAAGCCAAGGGCGTGACCGCGATCGAAAAGATCCGCGTCGACCTCGATCCGGAACAGCGCGTGCTGATGATGGAAAAAACCGGCCGCCGCACCGTGCCGCAGATCTACATCGGCGACACCCACGTCGGCGGTTTCGACGATTTGTATGCGCTCGATCAAGCCGGCGGCCTCGACCCCTTGTTAAAAGGATAAACGGCACCAAATAGCGACGCGAGGGTAGAAATAGTTTGAATTTATATTGGTTTTGATACAATTGCCCTCGCGTTTGATTTGAGCCGTCGAAAAGCCCATCGCAAGCCCCCAACCTGAGCGGCCCCGCCGCCTGTTTCCAATATAACGAAAGCGTTCCATGTCCGACGAAAACCTGCAACCAGTCTTCCAAATCCAACGCGTCTACCTGAAAGACATGTCGCTGGAACAACCGAATTCCCCAGCTATTTTCCTGGAGCAAGAAGCCCCGACCATCGAAGTGGCACTGGACGTGGGCGCCGAGCCCCTGGCCGAAGGCATCTTCGAGTCGACCGTGACCATCACCGTCACCGCGAAAATCAAGGACAAGGTCGCCTTCCTGGTCGAAGGCAAGCAAGGCGGCATCTTCGAGGCGCGCAACATTCCTGCCGAGCAACTCGATCCGCTGCTGGGCATCGGTTGCCCGAACATCGTCTACCCTTACCTGCGTGCCAACATCGCCGACGTGATCACCCGCGCCGGTTTCCCACCAGTGCACCTGGCCGAGATCAACTTCGAAGTGTTCTACCAGCAACGCATGCAAGCCGTGGCCGACGCCGCCAAGGCCGCCGCACCGGCGGACGGCGCAGCGACCCACTAAGCCGCAAGCAGTACGCATGCAGTACCGACACGCCGCGCCGCTCGGCGCGCTGTCGCGCCCGAAGGCCGTCCCCGGTCTTCGGGCTTTATTCACTTGAGCAAGGCAGGCCATGACATTTCCCCGTTTGATCGCAGGCATCACCCTCTTGCTGGCAGCGGCGGGTAGCCAGGCGTTCGACTACAAGACGGTGGGCGCCGCCCCGGCCGTCCTGTACGACGCCCCCTCGACCAAGGGCGGCAAGCTGTTCGTGGTGCCGCGCGGCGCCCCGCTGGAGGTCGTGCTGACCTACGGCGAATGGGTCAAGGTGCGCGACTTCAGCGGCGAACTGGCCTGGACCGAGGCCGAGGCTGTCCAACAAACGCAACCTGGTGGTGCGCAGCGCCGGCGTGAAGGTGCGCGCCACGGCCGACGAGGCCGCCCTGGCCGTGTTCACCGTCGACAAGGGCGTGCTGCTGGAACTGGCCGAGCCGGCCAACGGCGCCGCCTGGATCAAGGTGCGCCACCGCGACGGCCTGGCCGGCTACGTGAAAAATACCGAGGTCTGGGGCTGTCAGCGCCCCCGCGATATGCAACAATGTTGCCATCGCCCATCACCGCCACACCACCACCATGTCTGACTCCCCCTCGAAGCAAGGCGGCGCCCGCCGCCGTATCACCGTGCTCGGCGCCGGCGCCTGGGGCAGCGCCGTGGCCATCGCCCTGGCGCAGCGCCACGACGTCCTGCTGTGGGGCCGCAACGGCGCCGTCATGGCCGAGATGGCGGCGGCGCGCGACAACCTGGCCTACCTGCCCGGCTGCCCCTTCCCGCCTGCGCTGGCCGTCGGCGCCGACTTCGCCGCCGCGCTGGCCCACGCCAGCGGCCCCGGCGCGCTGCTGGTCGCCGCCTGCCCGGTGGCCGGCCTGCGCCCGCTGCTCGAGCAGCTCAAGGGCCGCGCCATCCCCAACATCGTCTGGCTGTGCAAGGGTTTCGAATACGACACCGGCCTGCTGCCGCACCAGATCGTCCAGCAGGTGCTGGGCGGCGCGGTGCCCGGCGGCGCCCTGTCCGGCCCCTCGTTCGCCCAGGAGGTGGCGCGCGGCCTGCCCTGCGCGCTGACCATCGCCTCGGACTCGGCGGCGCTGCGCGAGGACGTCGTCGCGGCCGTGCACGGCGGCAACATCCGCGTCTACGCCAGCACCGACCTGGTCGGCGTCGAGGTGGGCGGCGCGGTGAAGAACGTGCTGGCCATCGCCACCGGCGTGGCCGACGGCCTGGGCCTGGGCCTGAACGCGCGCGCCGCGCTGATCACCCGCGGCCTGGCCGAGATCACCCGCCTGGGCAGCACCCTGGGCGGCCAGGTCGAGACCTTCATGGGCCTGACCGGCATGGGCGACCTGATTCTAACCTGCACCGGCGACCTGTCGCGCAACCGCCGCGTCGGCCTCGGCCTGGCCCAGGGCAAGCCGTTGGCGACCATCGTCGGCGAGCTGGGCCATGTGGCCGAGGGCGTGCCCTGCGCCAAGGCGGTGCGCGAACTGGCGCGCAAGCTGGGCGTCGACATGCCGATCACCAACGCGGTGGCCGGCGTGCTGTTCGACGGCGACCTGCCGCAGGCCATGGTGGCGCGCCTGCTGGCGCGCGACCCGCGCGACGAGATGGCGGCCGGCGCGGCGAAATAGTCCGTCGCCGGCAGCGACTCCGGGATCGCCGCTGGGCAAAATCGAGGGTCAGACCCTAGGGTCTGACCCTGGCTTAGCGCATCTGGGTGGTTTTATAGCCGCTGGCGCCTTCCCTTCCGGCGCCCCGCGCCTACTCCTCGACCGGCTCGTCCTTGGTCTCGCGCATCCAGCTGACCAGCGCGAAGGCGTCCTGCATGCCGCTGGCGATCTGGCCCACCAACAGCTCCGGCTGGTTCAACTTCAAGTCGACCTCGGTCCAGACGAAGAAACTCTTCAGCTTGATGTACTCGATGTGCTCGGCGTCGGCGGCGAAGCCCTTGGGCGGACGCATCAGCTTGCCCTCGTTCTGGATGTCGCCGAAGGTGGCGCGCAGGCGCTTGTTCTTCAGCACCTTGGCGAAGCCGGCGGCGTCGTCGACCATGTGCTGGCGCAGCGCGCGCAGGCGCGGCGGCGGCGGCATGTACTCGCCGGCGCCGAACAGCAGGTGGCCGGCGCCGTCGATCTGCATATAGTAGGTCGGCCCGCCGGCCTTGCTGGGGCGGCGCATGTCGTTGGGCGCGATGGCGGCCGAGAAGCGCGTCTTGTACGGGCTCTTGTCGTTGGCGAAGCGGACGTCGCGGTTGATGCGGAACATCGCCTTCTTCGGGTTGCAGAACTTGACGGCCGGATCGAACTTGCCCAGCTCGACGATCAACTGTGTCACCACCTCGAGGAACTCCTCGCGCAGGATGTCGTAGCGCGGCTTGTTCATGATGAACCAGGGACGGTTGTTGTTTTCGGACAGTTCTTTGAGGAATTGGGTCAGGTCGCGCAGGTGCATGGGGTGGTCCGGATGGGAGGAATGGTCGGGTCGGGGCGCGGCGGGGCGTGGCCGGCGGCGCGGCGCCTACTTGGTGGCGGCGGGCCGCTTGCCGACGGTGATGTCGAGGGTGGTCTCGCGGCTCTTGCGCAGCACCGTCATTTTAGCTTTTCCGCCCGGCGTCAGCTGGGCGATCAGGTTGAGCATCTCGTTGGTGTCGGCCACCGGCTTGCCCTCGACCGTCAGCAGGATGTCGCCGGGCCGCATGCCGCCCCGGTCGGCCGGGCCGTTGCGCACCACGCCGGCGATGATGGCGCCGCTCTGCCGGCTCAGGCCGAAGCTGTCGGCCAGCTCGGGGGTGATCTCCTGCGTCTCGACGCCGATCCAGCCGCGCACCACGTGGCCCGACTGGATGATCGCCTCCATCACCGACTTGGCGGTCGAGACGGGGATGGCGAAGCCGATGCCGACCGAGCCGCCGCTCTGCGAGTAGATCGCCGAGTTGATGCCGAGCAGGTTGCCGTTGCTGTCGATCAGGGCGCCGCCGGAGTTGCCGAAGTTGATCGCCGCGTCGGTCTGGATGAAGTTCTCGAAGTGGTTGATGTGCAGGTTGTTGCGCTTGAGGGCGGAGATGATGCCCATCGTCACCGTCTGGCCGACGCCGAAGGGGTTGCCGATGGCCAGCACGACGTCGCCCACCTGGGCCTGCTCGGCCTGGCCCAGGGCGATCACCGGCAGCTTGGCCAGGCCGATCTTGATCACGGCCAGGTCGGTTTCCGGGTCGGTGCCGACGATGCTGGCGGCGGCCTTGCGGCCGTCGGCCAGCACCACCTCGATCTCGTCGGCGGCCTCGACCACGTGGTTGTTGGTCAATATATAGCCCTGCGGGCTGACGATCACGCCCGAGCCGAGGCTGGACTCGTCGTCGTCGCCGTCGTCGCCGCGCTCGCCGAAGAATTTCTTGAAGAAGGGGTCGGGCAGCAGCGGATGCTTGCCGCGCTTGGGCGCCTTGCTGGTCAGGATGTTGACCACGGCCGGCATGGCGCGCGCGGCGGCGGCGCGGTAGGAGGCCGGCGCCGGCCCGCCGACGGCCTCGCCCGGCTGGGCGCCGTTCTGGCCGCCGAGCTGGCGCAGCTGGCTGGCCGGCACGTTGCCAGCGTCGCGGCGGGGCGCCAGCGCCGTGTAGACGAAATACAGCGCCAGGGCGACGGTCACCGTTTGCGCAAACAATAACCAGAGTCGTCGCATAGCCTTGCTAACAGAGCGCCCGGGCCGGGCTTATTTTTTCAGGGAGTCGCGGATCTCGCGCAGCAGCACGATGTCCTCCGGCGTGGCCGGGGCCGGCGCGGCGGCGGCCGGCGCCTCGACCTTGCGCGCCTTGTTCATCAAGCGGACCATTTGGAAGATGATGAAGGCGAGGATGACGAAGTTGAGCAGGATGGTGGCGAAGTTTCCGTATGCCAACACCGCGCCCAGCTTCTTCGCCTCGACCAGGCTCAGCGCCGCGTCCTGGCCGTTCAGCGGCAGGTAGTAGTTGGCGAAGTCGAGGCCGCCGAACAGCTTGCCGATCGGCGGCATGATGATGTCCTGCACCAGCGAATCGACGATCTTGCCGAAGGCGCCGCCGATGATCACGCCGACGGCCAGGTCGACCACGTTGCCCTTCATGGCGAATTCTTTAAATTCCTGCATCATTGCCATCCATACACTCCTGCGACCTGTGGTCATTTGTAACAAACTTGCGTGTGGATCATACTATTTTTTCAATTAGAATCCAAACACCCGAGCCGCTTGCGTTTCCGTCCCGAATTTAGGCTATAAATTTGACTTATATCAAATTTCGCAGTTGGCGTCCGTCAGTAGGGCCGAAGTCGTCAAATTTCAAGGGCAAAAAGGCCTGGAAATCGCACCAATTATGGCCATTGCAACGTTTTTTCTTTAAATCGCACCACGCTTCACCTATAATTTAAGGTTGCTAGGAGTCCGGTTAACACTTCTTAACGGTTTTGCATTTTGTGCATTTTGACTGATTGGGGTTTGTATGAGTAACGAAAAGCAGGTCGATTCTGGCCGACGCGGGCTGCTCGTCGCCACGTGCGCGGCGGGTGGTGTGGTCGGTTTGACCACAGCAGGAACCTTGGTAAGTACTTTCCAGCCGTCCGAGCGGGCCAAAGCCGCCGGCGCGCCGGTGGAAGTGGACATCTCCAACCTGAAGCCGGGCGAGATGATGACGGTGGAATGGCGCGGCAAGCCGGTCTGGATCCTCAAGCGCACGCCGGAGATGGTGGCGTCGCTGAAACAGACCGACGGCAAGGTCGCCGACGCGGACTCCAAGCGCAACCCGGAGGAGTTCACGCCGGAATACGCCCGCAACGAACACCGCTCGATCAAACCGGAAATCCTGGTGGCGGTCGGCATCTGCACCCACCTGGGTTGCTCGCCGTCGTCGAAATTCACCCCCGGCCCGCAGCCCTCGCTGCCGGACGACTGGGCCGGCGGCTTCCTCTGCCCCTGCCACGGTTCGACCTTCGACATGGCCGGCCGCGTCTTCAAGAACAAACCCGCACCGGACAACCTGCAAGTGCCACGCCATATGTACGCCGGCGAGACCAAGCTGGTCATCGGTCGTGACCAGAATGGCGAGGCATAATCATGGCGGCTTTCAAAGAAACCAAATTCCCGGCCGACGCGCCGGCGGCACAAAAGGCGCTGGGCTGGGTCGATGACCGCTTCCCGCTGACCAAGCTGTGGAACGACCAATGGGGCAAGTACTACGCCCCGAAAAACTTCAACTTCTGGTACATCTTCGGCTCGCTGGCCATGCTGGTGCTGGTGCTGCAGATCGTCACCGGCATCTTCCTGACCATGCACTACAAGCCGGACGCCAACCTGGCCTTCGCCTCGGTCGAATACATCATGCGCGAAGTGCCGGCCGGCTGGCTGGTGCGCTACATGCACTCGACGGGCGCCTCGGCCTTCTTCATCATCATCTATCTGCACATGACGCGCGCCCTGCTGTACGGTTCCTACCGCAAGCCGCGCGAGCTGATCTGGCTGTTCGGCTTCGCCATCTTCCTCTGCCTGATGGCCGAGGCCTTCTTCGGCTACCTGCTGCCGTGGGGCCAGATGTCGTACTGGGGCGCCCAGGTGATCGTCAACTTGTTCGGCGCCATCCCCTTCATCGGCCCCGACCTGTCGCTGTGGATCCGTGGCGACTACGTGGTGTCCGACGCCACGCTGAACCGCTTCTTCGCCTTCCACGTGATCGCCATCCCGCTGGTCCTGCTGGGCCTGGTGGCGGCGCACTTGATCGCGCTGCACGAAGTCGGCTCGGGCAACCCGGACGGCATCGAGGTGAAGGAAAACCTGGGCGCCGACGGCCATCCGCTCGACTCCATCCCGTCGCACCCCTACTACACGGTGCACGACCTGTTCGGCGTCTCGGTGTTCCTGCTGATCTTCAGCGCGGTGGTGTTCTTCGCGCCGGAAATGGGCGGCTACTTCCTCGAGTACAACAACTTCCTGCCGGGCGACTCGCTCAAGACCCCGCTGCACATCGCGCCGACCTGGTACTTCACGCCGTTCTACTCGGTGCTGCGCGCCACCACCGCCGACTTCATGTACGTGCTGATGGCCGCCGTCGCCGCCTACGTGGTGTTCGTCTGGCTCAAGTCGCGCCTGTCGAGCATGGTCAAGACGGCCTTCGCCGCCGTCGCCCTGGTGGCCATCGTCGGCATGCTGCCGCAGGTGCTCGACGCCAAGTTCTGGGGCGTCGTCTTCTTCGGCGGCTCGGTGGTGATCCTGGCCTTCCTGCCGTGGTTGGACCACTCGCCGGTCAAGTCGATCCGCTACCGTCCGCACTGGCACAAGTATGTGTACCTGGTGTTCGGCGTGTCGTTCCTGATCCTCGGCTACCTGGGCACCCAGGCGCCGACCGAGACCAAGACCATGGTGTCGCAGGTGTGCACCCTGATCTACTTTAGCTTCTTCCTGCTGATGCCATGGTGGAGCACGATGGGCAAGTTCAAAAAGGTGCCGGATCGCGTGACGTTCCATCCGCACTAATCGACGACCTGCTCAAGCACACAAAGGACATCACATGAATTTTGCTAAGAAATTGCTCGCCATCCTGGCACTGCTGCCGGGCCTGGCATTGGCCAACGAGGGCGGCCATCCGCTCGACAAGGCGCCCGACCGCTCGAACAACATGGCCGCCCTGCAGCACGGCGCCAAGCTGTTCGTCAACTACTGCCTGAACTGCCACAACGCCTCCTCGATGCGCTACAACCGCCTCAAGGAACCTGGGCCTGACCGAGGCGCAGATCAAGGAGAACCTGCTGTTCACCGGCGAGAAGGTCGGCGAAATGATGACCACCAGCATGAACGCGAAGGACGCCAAGGCTTGGTTCGGCGCCGTGCCGCCCGACCTGTCGGTGATCTCGCGGGCCAAGTCGTCCGGCGCCGGCACCGGCGGCGACTACCTGTACACCTACCTGCGCACCTTCTACCACGGACCCGGCGCGGCCGACCGGCTGGAACAACCTGGTGCTGGAGAACGCGGCCATGCCGCACGCGCTGTGGGAACTGCAGGGCATCCAGACGGCCAAGTTCGACGAGGTGGCCGATCCCCACGAGGCGGGCAAGAAGATCCACAAGTTCGGTGGCTTCCAGCAGGTCAAAGCGGGCCAGTTGAGCAAGCTCGAGTATGATAACGCCGTGGCCGACCTGGTTGGCTACATGGAGTGGATGGCCGAGCCGGCCCAGCAGACCCGCAAGCGCATCGGCGTGGCGGTGGTGCTGTTCTTGGCGCTGTTCGCCCTGCTGGCGTGGCGTTTGAACGCCTCGTTCTGGAAAGAAGTCAAATAAGTGAGGGCGCCGGCCAGTCCGGCGCCTGTTTTGCGTTGCCCGCGTTGGCGGGTGCGGTCTGGGGTGATCCGTTCGCGGCTTCACCCCCTTTGTTTCTAAGGAACTATAAAAATGATGGTTCTCTATTCGGGTACAACCTGCCCATTCTCTCAACGCTGCCGCCTGGTCCTGTTTGAAAAAGGCATGGACTTCGAAGTGCGCGACGTCGACTTGTTCAACAAGCCGGAAGACATCTCGACCATGAATCCCTACGGCCAGGTGCCCATCCTGGTCGAACGTGAACTGATCCTGTACGAATCGAACATCATCAACGAGTACATCGACGAGCGCTTCCCGCATCCGCAGCTGATGCCGGCCGACCCGCTGATGCGCGCGCGCGCCCGCCTGATGCTGTTCAACTTCGAAAAAGAGTTGTTCGTCCACGTCCACGTGCTCGAGTCCGAGCGCGCCAAGGGCAACGACAAGAGCCACGACAAGGCGCGCGCGGAGATCCGCGACCGCCTGACGACGCTGGCGCCGCTGTTCCTGAAGAACAAGTACATGCTGGGCGACGAGTTCTCGATGCTCGACGTGGCCGTGGCGCCGCTGCTGTGGCGCCTGGACCACTACGGCATCGAACTGTCGAAGACGGCCGCGCCGCTGATGAAGTACGCCGAACGCATCTTCTCGCGTCCGGCCTACATCGAAGCGCTGACGCCGTCGGAAAAGGTCATGCGCCGTTAAGCGATGCCGGCCGCGCCGCGCGCGGCCGCACGGCGCAGCACCGCCTCACTCGAAGTATCGGCGCGCCCGCCTTGGCGGCGCGCCGCGTTTGTCTCACTAGCCCCACCGATCATGCCCGACATCTCAACCAAGCCCTACATGCTGCGCGCCATCTACGAATGGTGCACCGATAGCGGCTACACCCCCTATCTGGCCGTCAAGGTCGACGCCGGCACCACGGTTCCCATGGAATACGTGAAAAAGGGCGAAATCGTCCTCAACATCAGCTTCGGCGCCACCTCCGGCCTGAAGATGGACAACGACAGCATCCGCTTCCACGCCCGCTTCGGCGGCGTCTCGCGCGAGATCTACGTGCCCGTCAACAACGTGCTGGCCATCTACGCCAACGAGAACGGCCAAGGCATGGCCTTCGAGCCGCCGGTGGCCGGCGACGAGTCCGGCGAGCAGGCCGATCCGCCCCAGCAGAGCGCCCCGGCGCCCGCGCTGGCGGCCGTGCCGAGCAGCCAGAACGAGGCCAGAAGCGAGGCTGCCAGCGGCCCCGGGGGCGACGACGAGCCGCCCAAAAAGGGCGGCCGGCCCACCCTCACGCGAATTAAATAGCGTATAATTCGCCCCGTACAAGTTTCGCCGACTTAGCTCATTTGGTAGAGCAGTTGATTTGTAATCATCAGGTGGCCAGTTCGAAACCGGCAGTCGGCACCAGTAATATCAAGGGCTTACAGAGATGTAAGCCCTTTTGTTTTGGTCGAGTGTCAACCAAGTGTCAACCAAGTGTCAACCACTGTAATCGGTTGTCGTTAGCGTTGCTTGTCCTACCTAGTAGCTCGCTGGTAACGTTCAATCGAACCGATGCCGCTTAACATTTTTTCTCTCGCTGAAGCATTCGCCGAGTGCACCCTGATCTTAGGGGCTTGAAATCCCCGGAGAATGACTGCCTCCTCGATCCACAAGATCACATCGTAGCCAGTGCCGCGTTCGTCGTCTCCAAGGTCGTGGTCCAAGCTGATTTCGCATACAGAACCAAGTTCAAGTAAGGCAATAGCCTCCTCTGGCCAACGCACTTGCGTCTAGCCAGGCGGTGCTATGCGTTCGTCATCTAGGTAGACCCGAAGGGCATTCATAACCTTGTATCCTTATGGTTCAAAATTGCAGTGTGCAGAGGATTCAGGACGCGAACTTCTTGAAGATGTCCGGGGCTGAGGTGGGCGTAGATCATAGTGGTTTGCAGGCTGGAATGGCCCAGCACTTTTTGCAGCGTCAGGATGTTCCCGCCATTCATCATGAAGTGGTTCGCGTCAACTATCTTGGCCGACCGGCCAAGATAGTTGACGCGAACCAACAGTCCAGCAGCCGCTAGGTCTGAATACCGACTGGGCGTGTGCAAACCACAAAAAGGGCGATTTGAGGCCCGCGAGGGCTGGAGCGAAGCGAAACCCTTTTGCGTCACGGCGGCATGCAGGAGCGTTTTGGCCGGTCGTCCCGGCCAGCGACGATGTCATCCGGTCGAGACATCTGAAATTAGATGGCATTTTCTTAGGAAAAATAGTGCCACTCGGAAATATTAGCCTTTCTGAAGCCGGCATGCTCAAATACGTCCTTTTGTAGTGTGATCTTTGCATCGACCACGAACACGGGTATCATCTGGTGTACAAGTACACCAAACACCCAAGACGATGGACAACCGGACCCGAATGAAGGAATTGTGTGCTTTAGCCGGTTCATATCTGGCTGCTGCTGCGCTTATCCAGCTCCAAACGAAGCGCCCACTTAGCGTTGATGCCATCAAATCATGGACATGCGACTCGAACGCCAAACGCGCTCGGCCTTGTCCAGAATGGGCTATTGAAGCGCTTCGATGTGGCCTATCTTTGCCATCAGATAAAGACCCAAGGTAACTACTATGCAACGACTTACTGATCAGGAACTGTTGGAATTATTAAACGACACTGAGTCGGATCGTGCCGAACGCAAGGAGACGTTCAAGGGCGATGTTCCGAAGAAGGCGCGTCAAGCAGTGTGCGCCTTTGCTAACGATTTGCCAGGGCACAATAAGGCGGGTGTACTTTTTATTGGCGCAAACGATAAAGGTGAGCCAAGCAATGTTGACGTAACAGATAATTTGCTCCTGTCACTCGCAGACATGAAAACCGACGGAAATATTCTCCCATTGCCAGTACTTACCGTGGAGAAGCGCATTCTTAAGGGTGCTCCAATAGCTGTTGTGACAGTAATGCCATCAGACATGCCACCTGTGAAATTTGAGGGCAGAATTTGGATTCGCACTGGGCCACGGCGAGCACTTGCAAACGCTCAAGAAGAGAGAATTCTGAACGAGAAGAGACGCTATAAAAATCTGCCTTTTGATATTTATCCGGTCCCATCCGCTACCGTCGGCGACCTCGCGCGCTCTATTTTTGAGAATGAATATTTGCCTCAAGCGTTTGCTCAAGATGTTTTGGAAGCGAATGGTAGGAGCTACGAAGAACGATTGGCATCTTGTCGAATAATTGTTTCACCTGAAGACACAACCCCAACTGTGACAGGCTTGCTAGCAGTTGGAAAACAGCCTCAAGATTTTATACAAGGCGCTTATATTCAGTTTCTGCGTATAGATGGCAACGAGTTAGCGGATTCAGTGATCGATGAAGAGGAGATTCGTGGAGGCATAGTAGAGATGCTGCGGCGAATTGAAGAGAAGCTTAAGGCACACAATCGAAATGCGGTGGACATAGTGTCATCGGCAACGCATAAAATAGAAAGCCCCTATCCACAAGCTGCCCTGCAGCAGATTATATATAACGCAGTTTTGCACAGGACGTATGAGAGCACAAATGCACCAATTCGCGTTTATTGGTTCAATGACCGGATCGAGATAAATAGTCCCGGTGGACCCTATGGTAACGTTACGAGTGAAAATTTCGGGAAACCGGGAGTTACCGATTATCGAAATCCCAACATCGCGGACGTGCTTAAGACATTTGGTTTTATTCAGGCTTTTGGCAGAGGAATCGCTACCGCACGGAAGACAATGGAAGCAAATGGGAATCCACCTGTGGAGTTTGAAACGAGTCAGAGCGCAGTGGTCTGCATTTTGAGGGGAAAGTCTTGACTACACCTATACTTACCTTTTTTAACAACAAAGGCGGCGTAGGGAAAACTTCGCTTATCTATCACTTGGCTTGGATGTATGCGAGTTTGCGAAAACGAGTAGTCATCGTCGATGCAGACCCACAGGCCAATTTAACGGCGGCGTTTCTTGATGAAGATCAGATTGAGGCACTTTGGGAAAACCAAAGTGTCGGCTCAACTATATTCCAATGTGTAAAGCCATTGACCGGGGTGGGTGATATTGCTGAACCACTGCTCCAGACTATATCAACTGATCTCTATCTACTGCCCGGAGATGTCAATTTATCTGGTTACGAGGATGCTCTTTCTGCTGAGTGGCCAAATAGTATGGGAGATAATAATCTCTATCGCCCAATGCGAATTCTGAGTTCTTTTTGGCAGGTTATGCAACGGGCTGCTGATAAGGTTCAAGCTGACATTATCTTGGTTGATATTGGTCCAAACTTAGGAGCAATTAACCGTTCAGTATTGATTGCTACTGATTTTGTCGTTATCCCATTGGGGGCTGATTTATTTTCGCTACAAGGTTTGAAGAATCTTGGACCGACATTACGCAGTTGGAAAAATTTGTGGGTAAAGAGACTAAATAATTGGAAGGATAGTGCTGAAGTTTCTACCTACAGTACTTTCAAGTTGCCGCAGGGAAATATGAAACCGGTCGGGTATTTGTGCCAACAGCATAGTGTACGCTTGGATCGACCTGTTAAAGCTTACGATAAATGGGTCCAAAAAATCCCTGAGGTATACCGTGAATCTGTACTTGAAAAGAAAATGACTAAGAAAGTCAAGACGGAAGATGATCCGTATTGCCTAGCAACGATCAAGCACTACCGAAGCTTGATTCCAATGGCACAGGAGCATCGCAAGCCAATCTTTAACTTGACATCTGCCGATGGAGCTATTGGTAGCCATTCAGTAGCTGTGCAAGATGCGCGGAAGGATTTTAAAAAGTTAGCGCAAACTATTTCTACGCAGATAGGTCTCAAGTAATTCGATGTTGATGGTTCGTTCTTGTTGATTCGTTGCCGTCAACAAAGTGTCAACGCTATAGTTAGACAGCAGAGTTCTAAAGTTAGAGTGTGATCGATAAGTGCTTGATTTTGTTAGATGTAGTTAGGTAATGTGATCTGGCCAGATGGATTTGTAATCATCAGGTGGCCAGTTCGAAACCGGCAGTCGGCACCAGCAATACCCGCGAAAAGCCCAGTCCACGGACTGGGCTTTTCGCTTTCTGCGCTGCCCTTGTCGACAGCCGCCGCGTGTTTGAAGTCAAGGCTGCCATCGCAACAAGCGGCCAGAATGGCTGATGCGCAAGCAGCGCAAACCGATCCCAACACAGAAAATTTTATTTACCAAATAGGTAAACAAGAATAGACTTCCTGCTATCGGGAGGCACTCCTGGATATCGAATTCGCCAACAAACAGCTGCGCGAAATTTGCGAACGGCGTGCCGCCGCCACGAGAAAACTCGGGGACGCCTGCGCGCGCAAGCTGCACAGTCGGCTGGCAGATCTCACTGCCGCCAGCAATGTGATGGAGCTGGTCGCCGGCCGACCACACGCCTTGCTTGGTCGTCGTGACGGGCAATACGCGGTCGATCTGAGCGGAGGTTTCCGGCTGGTCTTTTCAGCCGCCAACGACCCGCTGCCGTACCGAGCGGATCGCTCAGTCGACTGGTCGCGAGTAACCATCATCCGCATCGAATACATCGGGGACTACCATGAGTAATGCGAGCAATGACACCGGCAACGCACCGCTCGTCCCGGACTGGGTGTCGCCGCCGGGCGACACGATACTCGACCTGCTCGAAGAACGCGATTGGACCCAGCAGCAGTTGGCGGACCGTCTTGGATTTTCGCTCAAGCACGTCAACCAGCTCATCAAGGGAAAGGTGTCGCTGACGGAAGACGCCGCCATCCGTCTGCGGAACGTGTTGGGCGCATCCATCGGCTTCTGGCTGACCCGCGAGGCGCAGTACCGGGAACGCGCGGCCTTGCTGGCCGCCGCCGAGCACAACGCGGCGGCGACTCCCTGGCTAGAGCAGTTCCCGCTCAAGGAATTGATGGAGGTGGGCGTGCTCGCCATGCGTCGCCCGGACGGCAAGAGCAAGCCCGAGATGGTCGGCGAGTTGTTGGCCTTTTTCGGCGTGGCCAGTCCGGCCCAATGGGACGGACAGTATGCGAGTATGCAATCGGCATTTCGGCGCAGCCATGAGGACCAGGACGACGTGGCCGCCATCTCGGCATGGTTGCGTCTTGGCGAACGGGCAGCCGAGCGGATGAATACCTCCCGCTACAACGAGGCGTCCTTTCGGCGGGCACTCGGGCAGATTTCAACGCTGACGAGGCAGGTACCGGAGCAGGCTGGCCCGCGCCTGCGGAGCCTGTTGAACGCTGCGGGAGTCACCTTGGTTGTGGTGGCCGCGCTGCCGCATAGCCGCGTGTCCGCCGTTGCCCGTTGGCTCAACGCGCACCGGCCGATGATTCAACTGTCGCTAGGCAAGACCACTGAGCAATTCTGGTTTAGCTTCTTCCACGAGGCGGCGCACATCCTACTGCACAGCAAGCAAAAGACCGCCGTGTTTCTGGACGATCCAGGCCGCGATGGCGCCCACTCGGTCGAGGAGAAGGAGGCGAACGCATGGGCGCATGAACGCCTCATGCAACCCGCGTTTGGTCAAACTGAAGACCGGTTTCCTACAGCAGAATACTAGTCTGGCGACAGTTGAGCCGGCAGGGTTGCGCTGATACTTGGAAACGCGAGTCTACACACCAACGGCATTTGGGGAATTCATGGGAAAGAAACACTTTACGGCGCCTGCTGGATGCCTATGCCAGGAACTACAACACATCCTCCATGTCGAGCTGGAGCGTGGAAACGCAATATCTGAACCGCCAATCAGAACGGACTGGCCGGAGCCTGGTTCGGTACTCGCGTCGCTGGCCCATGATTTCAAGACACGCAAGAACGAACTGCCGAAAGGCGTGGTGTACTCGATCTGCAATGATCCGCACTACGGATGGCACGGCGAGTACTTTTGCGAAATCCACAAACATATTTTAGTCGCCGGCGCCTCTAGGCCGGGGCAGCCGACGTGACAGCCGGGCTGACCGTGTCCGCTACGGCACCAAACCTTGTCCCGGCCCACATCCCGGCCGATCTGATCCACGCTACCATCATCGCTACATAGCCAAGTCTTTGGCTGCTTCCGGTGCGATCTGTATGGTCCCGATTCCGCAACCAACTCCATCCTTTCTCGATACCTGTGATAAGGTAAAAGTTCAAGGCGGCCAGCAGATCTGGGCGAGTCCGGACCGCCGCCGGTATTACACTTGGGATTGCTTGCACGGCGAAGTCGAAGGCTTCAATCGGCGGGGCCACCACCTTGGGGCGTTCGATGCCGTTTCAGGTGAGCAAATCAAGGATGGGGTCAGGGGGAGGAAGATCAATGTCTAACACAGCCACGTTCATGGAGCGCTGCCTGCTCGGCACGGCATTGCCCGAACAAATCGACGATTATGTCGCGCAGTGGCACGACGGCATTGCCGGCCAGAACCTCACGCTGCGTGATTTCCTCGGCCTGGACCGGCGGGAATACGCCG
The DNA here is from genome assembly GCF_029834475.1 of Rugamonas sp. DEMB1. Classification (GTDB taxonomy): domain Bacteria; phylum Pseudomonadota; class Gammaproteobacteria; order Burkholderiales; family Burkholderiaceae_D; genus Rugamonas; species Rugamonas rubra. Next base: position 6,121,977 of record NZ_CP122407.1, read on the forward strand.
CCTGGATGAAGGACGCGAACGCCATCCACGCCATCCTCGCGGCGATGAGGACGCGGCACCCGGCGGCGAAGTAGCCGGCCCGGGCCGCCGTCACAGCAAGCGCAGCAGCGCCGCCTTGATCACCGCCGCCGTCTTGTTGGCCGCGCCCAGCTTCTCGACGGCGTTGTTGACGTGGAAGTTCACCGTGCGCTCGGAGATGTTCATGATCTGCCCGACGTCGCCCGAGGTCTTGCCGTCGGCGGTCCAGCGCAGCACGTCGACCTCGCGCGCCGTCAGCACTACCGGCTGCTCGTTGGAGCGCTTGGCGATCAGCCGCGCCAGGCTCTCGTGGGCGGCCTGGGCCAGCCAGGACATGCGCAGCGAGTTGGCGCTGATCTCGGCGGCCGACAGGTCGTCGTCCGAGCGCGCCAGGGTCAGCATGCCGGCCACGCCCTTGGCGTCGAAGGAGGATTGGGCCCAGCCGACGCGCAGGCCGTGGGCGCGGGCGTCCTCCCAGAACTGGCGCGACGAGGTGAACAGGTCGTCCGACCAGACCAGCGGCAGCACCGAACTCATGCCGTGCGACACGGTCGGGTCGATCGCCAGATAATTCTGGCTGGCGTAGCGCTCCTGCCAGGCGCGCGAATAATTGTTGAGCAGAACGGTCTTCGGGTTGGTCAGCGGCAGCGGCATGCGCATGCCGTAGGCGCAGTACTGGAAGCCGAGCTCCTCGGCGGTCTTCGACAGCACGGCGAACAGCTCGGTCTCGCTGCCGGCCGACAGCAGCGCCTGCATGCTGAGCTCCTGCCAGGTGGCGTTGTTGGTCTTGTGCAAATGCATCCCCCCTCCATGAAGTATCGACATGCAAGATGCAAGCCGCCGCCGGCCTGGCGCCACCTGTCAAAGTTGACAGCTGCCGGCCCGGGCGCGTTCGCGCTACGCTACAGTTGCCCAGCCTTTTCGGCATTTCCGCAGAAAGACCACGACGCCATGCTACTGACCACGCCCCTTCCCCCGCTGTCCGTCTCGGCCGACGGCTACGTGCGCCTGTCGCTGCAAGAGCTGGAAGCCATCACGCTGAGCCATCTGATCTCCTGTCTGGATGGGCAGGGCGGCGCGCGCGCCATGTCGGCCGCCGTCGCCACCGACATCACCGGCTACACCGAGTGGGTCAGCGCCGGCTGGCCGGCCATTTCGCTGGGCTGGGACTGGCAACTGCCGGCCACCGGACCCGGCGCCCGGCCGCGCCGCCTGCACGCGCCGCGCAGCAATGTCATGTTGGTCGACGATAGCAGCAGGGTTGACCATGGTCAAGCAAAAACGGCAATGTTACTGGAATTTTATGTCGACCGGCAACCGTGGCAGGCCGCCACCCTGGACTATCTGAGCCGGCCGCGCCTGGTCTGAACGGCAACTTGGAGTGACTGTCAAGATTGACAGCTTACCGCTGCCCCCGCGTTCGGGTCCAATGAAGAGATCGCATCTTCAACCAATCAGGGGCAGACATGAACGTTATCTCAGGCAAAGCAGAAACTCTTTCCGCGGCACTGATGGCCGACATGGCCAGCTACCGCTACAAGGTCTTCATCGAAACGCTGGGCTGGGAACTGGAGACCCGCAACCAGCAGGAGGTCGACCAGTTCGACCACGACGACACGCTGTATGTGGTGTCGAAGGACGAGGCCGGCCACATCAACGGCTGCGCCCGCCTGCTGCCGACCAGCAGCCCGTATCTGCTGGGCGAGGTCTTCCCGCAGTTGATGAACGGCGCGCCGGTGCCCTGCAGCCCGGACGTGTGGGAGCTGTCGCGCTTCGCGGCGGTCGACTTCGAGCAGCAGGCGAGCTCGGCGCTGGACCAGTTCTCGGCCGGCTTCTCGATCCAGCTGCTGCACCAGGCCATCGCCTGCGCCAAGGCGCACGGCGCGCGCCGCCTGATCACCGTGTCGCCGATCGGCATCGAACGCCTGCTGCGCCGTGGCGGCATCCACGCCCATCGCGCCGGTCCGCCGATGATCGTCGGCGGCCATCCGATCTTCGCCTGCTGGATCGAGCTGGGCGATGAGGCCGGCGCGTAAGGGCGCCGCCGCGCCGTGCCGCTGGCCGGGTTGGCCGGCCGCGCCCGCCGGCCCCGATCATGAAAGCCCCGCCCCCATGCTCAACGACGGCACCGTCCGCCTGACCTTCCACGCGCTGCGCGACAGCCAGGTGGTGCACCTGATCTCCGGCCTGGACGAGGACTGCCCGCCGGGCGGCGACGACGCCGTGCTGAGCGCCATCACCGGCTACACCGAGTGGGTCAGCCAGGGCCAGCCGGCGCTGACGCTGGGCTGGGACTGGCAGATGCAGGCGGCCAGCCGGGTCGACCTGCGGCGCATCAGCGCGCCGCGCAGCAACGTGCGCCTGCTCAACGCCGCCGGCGCCGAGCTGGGCCACGAGCAGGCCTGCGCGCTGCTGCAGGACTTCATCGACGGCATCGACTGGCAGGCCCAGGCGCTGCTCTACATCGTCGCCCGCTACGCGCCCGCCCCCGGCGCGGCGAGCGGCGCCGCCGGCCAGCGCTAACGGCGCCGGCGCGCGCCGCCGCGATCCGGCCTGCCGCCGCCCCCCCGCCCTCGTCCGACCACCTCCCCGCACCCGTCCACGTCGCTCTTCCGCTCGCCTCTTCCGCCCGTCCACTCGCCCGCTCGTTCTCGTTCTCGCTCTCGCGCGCCGCGCGCCGCGCGCCGTCCCTCTCGACCGCACGGCAGCTCGCGCCCGCGCCGGCGCGCCGCCAACGCAGGTCCGCCACCGCCTTTGCGCATTCCAGCCCGCCAAAAGCGCAGTTCATCGGATGTGCCATCTGGCGCCCAGCGGCCTTGTCTATAGTTCACTCAACGCAACGCACTTCACACCGGGAGCCACCACATGAACATCGCCAAAAACATGGAAGCCATCTTCGTCAGCGCCGCCGTCCTGATCGGCGCGACCAGCCTGGCCACGGCCGCCGTGCCGGCCCACCGCGCCGCCGCGCCCGCCGCCGTGCGGCTGGCCGACGCCGGCAAGATCCAGGTGGTCACGGTCAGCGCGAAACGTCTGACCAGCGCGCAAAAAGCCGCGCTGGTCGACTGATCCCGCCGCCAAAACAAGGGCGCGCCCAGATGCACCAACTCCTGCGCGCGACCGTGCTGGCCGCCAGCGTCGAGCTCGAGCTGTCCGACCTGGGCGGCGCCACCGTCTACGCGCGCAACACCGCCAGGCTGAGGCTGAGCGGCACGGGCTCGGCCACCGTCTACGGCAAGCCGGCGACGCGCCGCGCGGCGACGCACGGCATGGGCGGCGTCAGCTGGCAGTAGCGACGGCGGCCGACGGCCGAGAAGATTACGGGTGTGATTTGTCCCGTCCGGGCGCCAGCCTTGGACGGGATTTTTTTGCCGGGCCGGCGCGCCGGCCGCGCTACTTCAGGTAGCGTTGGCGCAGCAGCGCCGGATCGAGCAGGTCGCGGCCCAGCACGATGCGCAGTTCGGCGCTGCCGCGCGCCTCGCCCTGCGCCGCCACGCGCAAGCCCAGCCGCGCCGCCAGCGCGCGCGCCGCCGCCTCCTGCGGCTGCTGGTACTCGATGCGGCTCGACGGCACGGCGAAATGGCGCACGTTGCTCAACCGTACCACCTGCAGCGCGTCGCCGGCGACGGTGCGCGCCAGCGCGGCGGCCATGCCGGCGACGCCGTTGCCGTTGCTGATCTCCAGCCGGGCCGGCGCCGAGGTGGCCCAGCTCCGGGGGGAGAGCGCGACGGACGCCAGCGTGGCGGCCGGGTCGATGTCCTCGCCGGTCAAGGCCGCCAGGCGGAAACCGACCCGCCTGTCGCTCGGCGCCGCTGTCGGCGGCGGCACCGGCACTACCGCTGCCGCCACCGGCGCCGACGACGACACGGCGGCGCCGGCGGCCACGCGATGCACGCTGACCAGGGCCGCGCCCTCGCGCCGCACCTCGGTCTGCGCCAGGACCGGCGGCCAGGCGGGCGGCTCCGCCGTGCCGGGGCCGGGGCCGGGGCCGGCGGCGGAGGTGGCGGTGGCGGCGGCAGTGGCAGTGGCAGTGGCGGATGGCGGCGGGGCGGCCGGCGCGCCTGCCGCCCCGCCGCCTGCGGCGGCCAGCAGCGCATAGTCGCGCCGGTAGTCGTGTTGGCGCAGGCTGGCCGCCTGCCGGCGCATCAGGGCGGCGCGCTCGCCCTGCCCCATGCGCTGCAGCAGTTCGCCCAGATGCTCCCAGCTGAGCGCGTTGAGCGGGTCGAGCAGGCAGGCCCGCTCGAGCGCGGCCAGCGCCGGCTCGTCGGCGCCGCTGAGGAAGTAGGCGTAGCCGAGATTCCCCCACAAGAAGGCCGCCTGCGGGCCGGCGCCGGTGCCCGCGCCCGCGCCGGCGCCCGCCGCCGGCAGCAGGGCGCGCCACAGCGCGATCGCCTCGGCGTAGTCGCCGCGCCCGGCGTGCAGCACCGCCAGGCCGTTGCGCGCGTTGACGTGCGCCGGGTCGAGCTGCAGCGCGCGCCGGTAGGCCGCCAGCGCCGCCTCGTAGCGCAGCGCGCCGTGCTGTGCCCGGCCCAGCGCGTAGTAGCCGTCCGCGTCCGGCCCGGCCGCCGACGGCTCGGGTCCGGGCGGCGCCGGCTGCGGCGGCGCCGCCTGCTGGAAGGCCGGCGCGCCGCCCATGCCGCTGCAGGCGAACAGCATGCTGCTGGCGCAGGCCAGGCCGATCAGACGGATCGTGGTTCGCATCGCACTTCCCCCTTGCGCGGCGGAGCCGCGCGCTTGTTGGCGGCCCGCCGCTCAGGAGCCGGCCACGGACGGCAGCAGCACGCGCTGGATCTGGATCGCCGCCGGTCCCAGCAGGATCACCATCAACGCCGGAAAGATGCAGAAGATCAGCGGGAACAGCAGCTTGAGGCCGACCTTGGCGGCGGCCTCCTCGGACAGCAGGTTGCGCTTGCTGCGCAGGTTGTCCGAGTGCACCCGCAGCGAGTCGCCCATCGAGGTGCCGAAGCGCTCGGACTGGATCAGCATCGCCACCAGCGTGTCGACGTCCTCGACGCCGCTGCGCAGGGCCAGGTTGCGCAGCGCCTTGTCCTTGCTGAAGCCGGCGCGCAGCTCCATCAGCACCAGCTGCAGCTCCTGCGCCAGCGCCAGGCTCTTGATGTGGATCTCGCCGGCCACCTTGCCCAGCGCCCGATCCAGGCTCAGCCCCGCCTCGACGCACACCGTCAGCAGGTCGAGCGCGTCGGGCAGGTTCTCGAAGATCTCGCGCTGGCGCCCGGTCGCCGTGCTGTTCAGGACCAGGTTGGGCAGGTAGTAGCCGACGCTGGCGCCGCCGAGCAGCAGCAGCGTCCAGCTGTTGCCGGCGCCGCCCTGCCGCGCGCCGGCGGCCAGCGCCGCCAGCAAGGCCGGCAGGCCCAGCGCCAGTACCGTCTTGGCGGCGAAGTACAGCGTCGGCGCGTTGGCGTCGCGCCAGCCGGCGTTCATGAAGCGGGTGCGCAACGGCGAGCGCTCCCAGCCCTCCTCCGGCAGCGACAGGCGGGTGAACGGCAGCGCCACCTTGGCGGCGCGCTCGACCCAGCCGCCGGCCTCGGGCGGCGCGGCGCCGTCCGGCGCCATGAAGCCGCCCAGGCGCTCGCGCAGCGGCACCTTGGAAAAGGCCAGCATGGCCAGCCCGGCCAAGCCGGCCACCACCAGAAACACCAGGGCCAGAAATGCGATTTGTCCACCACTCATGGTTTCCCCTCCTTCTGTTCGCCCGTCGCCGTCAAATGCGGATGCGGATCACCTGGCGCATCCAGACGATGCCGGCCGCCATGCCGCCGGCGGCATACCACAGCAGCTTGACGCCGGCCGGATCGGTCCACAGCAAGCTGATGTAGGCGTAGTTGGTCACCGACATGACCAGCATCACCACCAGCGGCAACAGCACCAATATCCAGGCCGACAGGCGGCCCTCGGCCGACATCACGCGCACCTGCGCCTGCAGCTTGAGGCGCTCGCGGATCAGGCGGCTGATGTTGCCCAGCACCTCGGCCAAGTTGCCGCCCGACTCGCGCTGGATCAGCACGGCGATGACCAGGTAGCGCAGATCGGTCAGCGGCACCCGCAGCGCCAGGCTCTGCAGCGCCTCGTTCATCGGCACGCCGTAGTTGATCTCCTCGTGGGTGGCGCGGAACTCGCCGCCGATCGGCTCGGCCAGCTCGTCGGCCGCCATCTGCAGGACGTTGGCGAAGGAGTGGCCGGCGCGCAGCGCGCGGCCGAGGAAGTCGGCCGCCTCCGCCAGTTGCTGTTCTATCTTGTGCAGGCGGCCGCGGCGCAGCCGCCGCGCCAGCAGAAAGGGCAGCGCCGCGGCCAGCGGCGGCGCCGCCAGCGCCAGCGCCAGCGGCGGCTGCCACAGCGGCGGCAGCAGCAACCCGGCCAGCAGCAGCGCGCCCGACCAGCCGAGGAACTGCGCCACCGACCAGCGCCCGCCGGCCTGCAGCAGCAGGCGGTCGAGCAGCGCCAGCCGGGGCTGGCGGCGCAGGCGCGCCTCCAGCCAGGGGTTGGCGCTGTAGCGGCGTTGCTTGAGGATGCTGACCTTGTCGGCGCCGCCGCCGCGCGCCGACATCAGCCGCAGGCGCTTGGCGATGCGCCGCGCGCCGCCGCCGTGGCTGGCGCTCCACCACAGCCAGGCGCCCTCGACCAGCAGGATCACGGCGGCGAACAGCAGCACGAGAAAGGCGGAAAAGACCAGGTCCATGCCGGCCGCCTATTCGAACACGCGGTCGGGGTCGAACACGCTGTCGGGCACGGCGGCGCCGAACATGCGCAGGCGCTCGGCGAAGTGCGGCCGCACGCCGGTGGCGAAGAAGCGGCCCTGCACCCGGCCGGCCGCGTCGACGCCGCTCTGCTCGAAGCGGAAGATCTCGTGCATGACGATGACGTCGCCCTCCATGCCGGTGATCTCCTGCAGGCTGACCAGCTTGCGCGCGCCGTCGGTCAGGCGCGACACCTGCATCACCACCGTCACCGCCGAGCAGATCTGCTGGCGCGCCGCGCGCGCGCTCAGGTTGACGCCGGCCATGCCGACCATGTTCTCCAGCCGCGCCAGGGCGTCGCGCGGCGTGTTCGAGTGGATCGTCGCCAGCGAGCCCTCGTGGCCGGTGTTCATCGCCTGCAGCATGTCGAGCGCCTCGGCGCCGCGCACCTCGCCGAGGATGATGCGGTCGGGCCGCATGCGCAGCGCGTTGCGCACCAGGGCGCGCTGGTTGACCTCGCCCTTGCCCTCGATGTTGGGCGGCCGCGTCTCCAGCCGCACCACGTGCGGCTGGCGCATCTGCAGCTCGGCGGCGTCCTCGATGGTGACGATGCGCTCGTTGGCCGGGATGAAGCCCGACAGCACGTTGAGCAGCGTCGTCTTGCCGCTGCCGGTGCCGCCCGAGATCAGGATGTTGACCTTGGCCTGGCCCAGCGCCTGCAACACCTGCACCATCGGCGGCGTCAGGCTCTTGTAGTCGAGCAGCTTGTCGATGGTCAGCGGGTTGGCGGCGAAGCGGCGGATCGACAGGATCGGCCCGTCCACCGCCAGCGGCGGGATGATGGCGTTGACGCGCGAGCCGTCGGGCAGGCGGGCGTCGACCATCGGGCTCGACTCGTCGACCCGGCGGCCGACCCGCGAGACGATCTTCTCGATGATCTTCATCAGGTGGGCGTTGTCGTGGAAGGTCACCTCGGTCAGCTCGAGCCGGCCACGGCGCTCGACGTAGACCTGGTCGAAGGTGTTGACCAGGATGTCGGACACCTCGGCGTCGGCCAGCAGCGGCTCGAGCGGGCCGAAGCCGAGCATCTCGTGCTGGATGTCGAGCACCAGGCTGTGCCGCTCGTGTTGGTTGAGCGCGATGCGCTCGTCCTCGATGATCCTTTGCACCAGCAGCGCCAGCTCGTGCTTGAACTGCTCCGGCGTGAGGCGCTTGAGGCGCTCCAGGTCGATGCGGTCGAGGATCATCTGGTGCATGCTCCTCTTGAGCTCCTGGTAGGCGGCGTGGGCCAGGCCTGCTGGCCGCCCGGCTGCGCCCTGGCGTCGTCGGCGCCGGCCAGGCGTTCGCGCAGGCTCATGGCGTTCCCCCGCCGGCGGCGGCGCTCACAGCGCCACCTCGCCGCGGCCGAACAGGCGATCGAACAGGCCCTTGCTCTCGGCCACCCGGCGCGCCGTCACCAGCTCGACCAGCTCGGCCAGGCTGCGCGCCACCGCGCTGCTGCGCGACAGCTGCAGCACCGGGATGCCCTGGTTGACCGAGTCGGTGGCCGACAGGTAGTCGTTCGGCACGGTGTGCACCACGTCGGCGCCGAGCGCGTGCTCGAGGTCGGACAGGCGCAGCTTGCCGCCCTTCTCGTAGCGGTTGACGATCAGGCGGGTGCGCTCGCTGGGGTAGCCGAGCGAGCGGAAGATGTCGAGCAGGCGGCGGCCGTCGCGGATGTCGGGCAGGGCCAGCTGCAGCACCGGGTAGATGGCGTCGGCGTGGTCGAGCGCGCGCAGCGAGATGGCGTCGATCTGGCGGCCGACGTCGAGCACGATGTAGTCGTAGTGCTGGCGCGCCACGCGCAAAATCGTGTCCATGTGCTCGGACTTCATCTCCACCTGGTGGGTCGGGTCGTCGGCCGCCGCCAGCACGCCGAAGTTGGACGCCACGTGCACCAGGCAGGACTCGAGGAAGGCGCCGTCCATGCGGCCGATCTGGGCGCAGATGTCGGACAGGGTCATGCCCGGCTTCTGGTCCGACACGTACAGCGTGGCGTCGCCGAACTGGCCGTGCAGGTCGATCAGCAGCACCTTCTTGTCGGCCAGCGCGGCCAGGGCGTAGCCGAAGTTGGTCGACAGGAAGGTGGCGCCGCTGCCGCCCTTGCAGGAGATGAAGGCGAGCACCTTGCCGTCGCGCTGCTGGGTGACGCCGGCGGCGATCTCGATGCGGTCCATCGCCTCGTGGAAGGCGCGGTGCACCAGCGGCAGCTGCAGCACCTCGCGCATGCCGGCGCGCATGGCGCGGATCAGCAGGCCCTGCTGCGCCTCGCGGGTGAGCAGCATGAAGGAGCTGTCCGGGTACAGCTTGCACAGGCGCTCGACCAGCTCGACCTCGTCGGCCGCCAGGCCGCTGGCGTCGACGATCACCAGCTCGGGCGGCTCGGGGGTGGGCCGCTCGACGGCCTCGCGCAGGCCGTTGCGCGAGGCCACCAGCTGCACCGCCGGCATGCGCGCCGAGCCCTGCGCGGCGACCTCGGCGTGCAGCAGGCTGTCATGGCTAATCATCAACGCTTTCATCGGATATCCTTTTGTGGTGGGGGGGGCGCCGCCGGCGGCGCGATGGCGGCCGGCGCCGCGGCGCGCTCATTTGGCGCCGCTCACGCCGATGGTGAAGGCGGCCGGCCGCGGCGCCGGCTCGCTGAACGACTTCAGGTAGCGCGCCTGGGCGGCGGCGGCGGCGGCGCCGTCCAGGCCGGCGACCGGGTCGCGGTTTTGCCCGGCGGCCGGATGCAGCACCTGCTGCGCCAGCGCGACGCGGGTGGCCTCGCCGAAACGGCGGTCCCAGTTCGGCGTGGTGCCGCAGCCGGACAACAGGGCGGCGGCGGCCAGCGCGGCGCCGGCCCGGACACGCTTTGCAATGCTGTGCATGGTGTTTCCTCCGTGTTGGTGCCGGCGCGCGGCGCCGGCCTCACTTCAATTCGAATCCCTGCGCCGCCGTCGGCTGGACGGCCGGCGCCGGCGGTGCCGCCGGCCCCTCCAGGCGGCCGCCGAGGAACAAGCGGGCCCGCGAGGGCGCCGCCACGCTGTCGGTCGGCAGCGCGTAGTTGGGCGGCAGCGGCTTGACCAGGTGGGCGGTGACGACGAACAGCAGCTCGCTGCGGTCCTGCTGGAAGTCGCTGCTGCGGAACAGCGCGCCGAGCACCGGCAGCTCGCCCAGCAGCGGCAGGGCGCGGATGTTGCTGACCTGGTTGTTCTTGATCAGGCCGCCGATGGCGAAGCTCTGGCCGTCGAACAGCTGCACCGTGGTGGCGGCGCGCCGCGTGGTGATCAGCGGCAGCACGGCGGCGCCGGTGAAGCCGGCCGCCGAGATGCCGACGCCCTCGCGCGACAGCTCGGACACCTCGGGCGCCACCTTCAGGTTGATGCGCCCGCCGGACAGCACGGTCGGCGTGAAGCGCAGGCCGACGCCGAACTCCTTCTCCTCCAGCGTGACCTTGTTGTTGTCCTGCGCCACCGGGATGAAGATCTTGCCGCCGGCCAGGAAGCTGCCCTCCTGGCCGCTGACCGCCATCACCGTCGGCTCGGCCAGGATGCGCACCAGGCCGTCCTGCTTCTCCGCCGCGAGGCCGCCGTGGTTGCCGCCGGCCCTGCCGAGGCCGGCCGCGCTGTGCATCGTGCCGGTGAAGAAGTTGCTCAACAACGTGGCGACAAAACTGCCCGAGGCGAAGCGCAGCGTGGCGTTGCCCTCGAGCTTGTCGAGCAGGCTCTTCGACACCTCGGCGATCTTCACCTCCAGCATCACCTGCTGCGGCGCGCTGACGCTGAGCAGGTTGATGACGCGCGCGCCGCCGGCCGTGGCCGGCGCCGCCTCGGCCTTGTCGCCGTCCTTGCCGTCCCTGCCCTCCCTGCCCTCCCTGCCCAGCTGCAGCGCCTTGGCCGGCCGCCGCACGAAGGCGCCGGCCAGCTCGAGCGCGTGGGCGACGGCGCCGGCGTCGGCCACGCTGCCGCTCAGCACCAGCGTGTCGGCCGCCGCGCTGACGCGGATGTTCCTCTCCTCCGGCAGCAGCGCCGCCAGCGCCGCCTGCAGGCCGGCGCCGTCCATCGCCACCGTCACCTCGACCACGCTGCACTGGCCGTTGCGGCCCTGCACGATCAGGTTGGTGCTGCCGACGTCGGCCCCCACCAGATACAAGGTGTCCGGCGCCACCAGCATGGCCTGCAGCACCTCGGGGTTGCCGACGCTGCGGCTGAGCACGGTGTCGGGCAGGCGCATCAGCGTCGACTTGCCCAGCGCCAGCGCCAGGCTGCCGGGCGCGGCCGCCTGGCCGGCGCAGCGCGGGCCGCTGGCGGCGCTCGGCGCCGGCCGGCCGGCGCCCTGCGCGGCCGCCGTTTGGGCCGCCCCGGGGGCCGCCCCGTCCGGCGCCGCCGCCCGCGCCACGGCCGAGGCCTGCTGCGGCGCGGTGGACACGGCGGCGCCCAGCGCCGGCCACGACAGCAGGCACAGCGCCGCGCCGGCCAGCCGGGCGGCGCGCCGCGCCGGCGTGCGCGGCGCGCTCACAGGCACTCCCGCGCGCTGCGCATGCCGTCGATCACGGCGATGCAGTGGCGCGCCGGCGCGGCGGCGGCGTGGACCAGCCGCGGCGGCGGCGGCGGCGCAGGCGCCGCTGCCGGCGCCTCGGCCGGCGCCTCCGCGCGCAGACCCAGCAGGCTGCCCTTGGTGGCGCCGCCGGTCACGCCGGGGCGCGGGTCGATCTGGTTGCGCAGCGCCAGCGACAGCGTGCCGACGCTGCGCGCCAGGTCGAGCTTCTCGGCCTGCTCCGGCGTCACCTCCAGCGTCACGGCGTTGACCACGCGCGGCTTGGTGTCGTCGCGGCTGACCTCCTGCGCCACCGCCAGCACCAGCATGCGTTCGAGCACAATCTTCGAGATCGGCTGGTCGCGCCCGCCCCCCGCCGCCTCGCTCTGGGTGTGCACGATGACGTCGACGAAATTGCCCGGCAGGGCGAAGCCGGCCACCCCCACCACGTCGTTGACGCGCACCGTGATGGCGCGCCGGCCCTCGCTGATCAGGGCCGACAGGCCGCCCAGCGTGCCGACCGGCGCCAGCTTGGCCTCGGTCAGCGGCTCGCCGCGCAGCACGCTGCTCTTGAGCACCCGGCCCTGCAGCTTGGCCGGCGTGAGCAGGGCGCCCGGCGGCAGGCTGTCGGCCGGCCACTCGGCCAGCTTGAGCATGTCCGGCACCAGGCGCTGGCCGAGGTTGACGTCGGCCGCCGCCACCACGATCTGTTTACCGCTGCTCGGGTTCTGCCGCAGCAGCCAGCGCGAGGCCAGCAGCACCGCGACCAGGCCGAGCAGCACGGCGCAGGCCAGCATCACCAGGGCGCGCCGGTTCTTCATTGCATGCTTTCTTGCGGCTCGGCCTCGGCCGGCGCGGCGTCGACGGCGAACATGCTGGACCAGGCCTGGTCCAGCGCCGCCATGCTCAGCTGCGGCGCCACGCCGGCGAAGCCGGCGAAGTCGGCGATGCGGCCGACGATCTCGCCGGGCAGGCTGGCCAGCAGGGCGCGCCCGCTGCCGCCGTGCAACTGGCCGATCAAATAGCCCAGCGCCGTCTCGTCGCAGGCCAGGCCGGCCTGGCGGCAGTGGCGGCGGAACAACGTGCGGTAGCTGGCCTCGGCCAGCGCGCCCACCTCGATCTTGTAGCCCAGCCGGCGCAGCGCCGCAGCGTCCAGCAGCGCCGCCGGCGCCAGGCTGGTGGCCAGCACCAGCGCCACGTCGAGCGGCACGGCGAACTGGTGGCCGCCCTGCAGCGACAACTGGTCCCGGCCCTGGTCGAGCGCCTCGCTGAGACGGCGCAACAGGTCGGCGGCGGCGACGCGCTGGCGCCCAAGGTCGTCGATCAGCAGGATGCCGTGGTTGGCCTTCCATTGCGGCGGCGCGCGGTAGCAGCCGCTGTAGCCGTCGCGCTGCAGCTCGAGCATCTCGATGCCCAGCTCGGCGCCCAGCGCCACCAGCGGGCGCTGGCACAGGGTCCAGCGCGGGTCGCTGCCGCGCCGCTCGCTGGCCAGGCGCACCAGCTGGGCGTGGCGCGGCCCCGGCGGCAGGTGCTGCGCCGGGTCGTGCAGCGCGACGATCTCCTGGCCGACCACGATGGCGTAGGGCAGCGCGACCAGGCCTTCGACCAGCTCGCCGAGCTTGCGCGCCAGCGCCGTCTTGCCGCTGCCGGGCGGCCCGTACAACAGGATCGAGCGGCGCGCGTACATGGCGGCGCCGAGCCGCTCGCGCAACGCCGGCGCCAGGCCGTCGTTGGCGAACACGGCGGCCAGGTCGTCCTGCGTAACGCGCGGCGCCTGTTCGGCCTGGCGCGCCACCATCGCGCGGTAGGCCTCCAGCGTCACCGGCGCCGGCCCGACGTAGGGACAGCGCTCCAGATAGCCGGCGGCGCGCTGCTTGCCGGCCGTGGTCAACTGGTACTGCACGTCGATGTCGGAGTCGCCGCGCCAAGCCACCTCGGCCAGCTGTTCGGCGAGCATGAAGTCGAGCACCTCGCGCAGCACGTTGATCGATAGGCGCAGCTTGCCGGTGAGCAGCGCCAGGTGGCTCTTGCCGCCGACCAGGATGGTCTTAGCCAGCAGCTCGACCAGCAGTTGCAGCTCGAGCCCGGTGTCGCGCACCGACTTCGGCGGCAGCGGCAGCGGCGGCAGGGCGTCCGGGTCGCGCGCGGCGGCCGCTTCCGGCGGCGTGCCGGACAGGGTGGATTCAAGCTCTAGCATGATTGCTCCCGGGTCGTTCCTGAGGCCGATTTGTTTCGCTCAGGAATAGATCTTATCGGTCGGTTTCTCAGCGGATATTGATAAGCAACAAAGTGCACCCGGTGCCGGGCTCAGTGGTGTGTCCACGCCACAAAGCAGACGGTGCCCAGCGCGATCGCCACGCCGTAGGGCATGCCGCCGACGCTGGCGCCGGGCGCCAGGCGTATGTTGCGCAAGGGCACGCCCAGCAGGCGCATCACCACCGGCTTGCCCATGGCCCACAGATTGCCCAAGCCGTCGCTGCAGCGGCCGCTGAACACCAAGATGCCCAGTGCCATCAGGCCGCCGAACAAACAGGTCAGCAAGGCGATATAGCAGACCGCCCACGGTCCGGCGAAAGCGCCCACCATCGCCATCAACTTGACATCGCCGGCGGCCATGCCGCGCATCAGGTACAACGGTAGAAACAAAAAAAAACCGGCCAAGGTGCCGGCGAGCCATTGCGTCGCCGGCGCCCAGTTAGGCCCGGCCAGCAGATGTAAAATTAAGGCCAGCGCCAGGCCGCTGAGCACCAGCACGTTGGGAATCTTGCGCACCGCCAGATCGGTCACCGCGGCCTGCGCGACAAGGCACAGCAAAATCACTTCAATTGCGTTCATCATGCTGATCTCCTACTCTTCAAGGCCGACCTTCCGGCTATCCGCATGGCGGAAGGCCGAGCCGGTTCAGGGCGCGGTCAAGGTGGTGGAGATAGTGCCGAACTTGTCTATCAGCGCCTGCTTCACCGGACCAAGGGCGGCCGCGATGGCTGCAGCCATCAGCGCCGCGATCAAGCCATACTCGATGGCGGTGATCCCATCTTCATCGCGGCCAAACTCTTTTGCAGCTGCTATCAGTGCATTCATAACAAACTCCCAAGAAGGTGTGATCGGAAAATCGCCGCTCGGTACGCTCCCTCGAGTACGGGACGGCAACCCTGCTGCTGCCTGGCTCACAAAGCTTTTGTTGCGCCATTGAAACTACTATAGAGCCCAGGAAAATATCGAAATTGATTCTGCGCAATTTTTTTGAAAATTGTTTCCGTTGGGAATTATGCATCGCCGAGCACCAGTCTCCCCGTTGCGATATACCTGCCCGCTGCAGCCTGCTTCGCGCCACGGCGAATGCAAGCGACGTGGCGGCACACCGCCACGAGACGGGTGTTGCTTGGCCTGAAGTGGAGCGTGTTCCGCTCGAAGCCGAACCGGGCGTACCCATCGACCAGCAAAGTGCAGGAGCGGGCGAGATGACGGGCGCGGTCAGCAGATGAGGTGGCGAAGCAGGCGGCGAACCGCACTGCAACGGTATGGTGGGGTTCCTTCTAATACATGAATTGCTGAACAATTAGTGCGTCCATGGCGATCATGGACGCGCCGATCACGTTCATCATGGTATCGGCCTCTGCCAGCATGCCCTCCGGCGCGGCTTACGCCGGAGGGCCAACCGGGAACACCGCGTGTTCAAGGAGCGGTTAAGGTCGTGGCGATGGTGCCAAATTTGGTCCCCAGCGCCGTCTTCACCGGGCCGAGCGCGGCCGCGATGGCGGCCGCCATCAGCGCCGCGATCAAACCGTACTCGATGGCGGTGATGCCCTCTTCATCGCGGCCAAACTCTTTTGCTGCTGCAATCAGTGCGTTCATGACAGACTCCTAATAAGTAATTGAAAGACAACTCAGTGGAATACTCTGGCTTTCCCCCTGGCGCGCCACACAAACCCTGCCGCCGCCTGGCTTGCATCGCTATCGCTGCGCCATTGAATCCACTATAAGGTCTGCCGAGAAACTGAAATTGACGTTGCGCAAGTTTTCCACACGGAACCATTTTTGGCAGAATGCGCCAAACTCGCGCCGCGCGCAGACAGCGCCGCTGGCTTATGTCAAACTGCGTCGCTTGCTTGGCGGGTACGCTCGATTGGGCCGCCTGTTGCGCCTGGCTTGTGGCAAAAATGGGCGTGGCAACGACTGAAATGTTTTTTTTTGCACACATGAATTGCCTATAATGCAAAAAGCCATTATCCTACTTGACTGTTCTTTGGAAAGGCCCCGTGCAATGCTTCACAGTGCGCCTTACCATCACCGGTAAAACAGCGGGCAATAGGGTGATAGGCGTGAACGGAACGTGGCTCGGCACAATGCTTGTGTGATTTTTTTCCAGAGAAGAAAATGGATTCCCTACTGAAACACATGGTGGACATGACCGGCCACCGCGATCACACGATGCTCGATATCTCGGTGATCTCGGCGGTGCAGGAGCTTGCCCATGCCAGTCAGACGCGGGTGCTCAGCCTGGCCATGGTGCGCGGCAAGATGTTCGTGCGTCCGCGCGCCATCATCACGGCCGGCCAGCCGGCCCGCATGGAGGAGAATCCCGATCCGGCCAGCCCCGGCGAGCCGATCAGCAACTTCCCCGCCCTGGCCGCCTGCATCGCCCGCCACGAGACCAGCGCCGACGTCGCCAACGCGGCCGGCGAGCACACCCTGTGGCTGCCCATCTGGCTCGGCGACAAGGCCGACACCTGCCTCGAGATCGTCAACCCGACGCCCTACACCAGCGACACCATCCACGTCATCGGCGGCATCGTCAGCGTCTACCGCAACTTCCAGAACCTGCTCGACTACAGCGAGCGCGACTCGCTCACCGGCCTGCTCAACCGCAAGACCTTCGACGACCAGCTGGCCAAGATGCTCGCCGCCAGCACCGAGCAGGACGCCCTGAACCTGCCCGGCGAGCCGGAGCGGCGCCACCATTCCGACCAGGAGAAGCAGTGGCTGGCGGTGGTCGACGTCGACCACTTCAAGCTGGTCAACGACAAGTTCGGCCACCTGTACGGCGACGAGGTGCTGATCCTCATCGCCAACCTGCTGACCTCCTCCTTCCGCGCCCAGGACCGGGTGTTCCGCTTCGGCGGCGAGGAGTTCGTCGTGCTGCTGCGCTCGACCACGCTCAACAACGCCAAGAAGATCATCGACCGCTTCCGCATGAACGTCGAGCAGCACGACTTCCCCCAGGTCGGCCGGGTCACCGTCAGCGTCGGCTTCGTCAGCATCAGCGCCTTCGAGGCGCCGGTGATCATCCTCGGCCGCGCCGACCAGGCGCTGTACTACGCCAAGAGCCACGGCCGCAACCTGGCCTGCCACTACGACGAGCTGGTCTCCGGCGGCCAGCTGCGCACCGTCGAGTCGAACGACACCGCCGAATTCTTCTAAGCGGGGGGGAAGACGCCGGCCTCAGGCCAGCGTCAGGAAGCGCATCGGGTCGACGTTCCACTTGGCGGCCGACTCGTGGCCGACGATCTTGTCGCCGCCGCCGAAGCCCAGCCCGCGCGACAGGTCGACCGTCTCCGGCTTGATGTAGAGGTTCTGCTTGGTGTTGAAGAACACGTTGACCTTGGGCGCCAGCAGATTGGTCTCGTGCGGCTCGACCACCACGCCGAGCCGGCCCGACTCCAGCATCACCATCGTGCCGACCGGATAGATGCCGACGCAGCGCATGAACTCCTGCGCGTAGTGGGGGTTGAAGTGGAACTTGCTCCACTCGTAGATCTTGCGCAGCGCCGCCGCCGCCGACATGCCCTTGTGGTAGCAGCGGTCGGCCGTGATGGCGTCGTAGACGTCGACAATCGCCGCCATCTGCGCCAATTCGCTGATAGCGTCGCCGGCCAGCTTGTCCGGATAGCCGCTGCCGTCGCGCCGCTCGTGGTGGTGCAGGGTGATGTCGAGCGGGATGGCGCCGACCTCGGGCGACTTCAGCAGGATGGCGTGGCCGTCCTGCGGATGGCGCTTGATGACGGCGAACTCCTCGTCCGTCAGCGGCCCCGGCTTGTTGAGGATGGCGTCCGGCACCAGCGCCTTGCCGGTGTCGTGCAGCAGGCCGCCCAGGCCGGCCTGGTGGGTCAGCTCGGCGGCCATGCCGCGCGAGCGGCAGAACGCCACCAGCAGCGTGCACACGCTGACCGAGTGGAGGAAGGTGTAGTCGTCCTTGTTCTTGATGCGCAACAGCCCGACCAGGGCGCCGGGGTTGCGCAGGATCGATTCGGTGATGTTCTGCACCACCGGTTGCACCTGGTCGAGCTCGATCGCCTTGCCCAGCCGGGCGTCGCGCATCACCGTGCGCACCAGCGTCGCGGCCTGGTGGCGGATCTGCGTCGCGCGCGCCATCTCCTCGCCCAGCGAGACCCGGGTCACCACCACCGGCTTGGCCGCCAGCGCCGTCAGCTCGCGCTCGGTCTCCTCCTGCGCCTCGTCCAGCGTGGGCGCGTCCTGCACGTCGAGCCCCTTGCCGGCGTCGATGACGACGTCGTGGATGCCGGCGTTGACGATCTTGCGGATCTCCTCCTCGCTGCTGAGCAGGAAACGGTTGCGCACGAAGGGGTGGGTCATCCAGTCGCAACTCAAATCGTGGATGTACATGCCAACCTTCAGCTGCGACGAGTCAACTTTCTTGAGCATAGAAACACCTACGAATAAGGCTGGAACGACGGATCTTGTTAGAATGAGTATAGCAAACAGTTTCCACTAGGACTAATTTTGCTCCGTCAACAGATGTTTCCTATCCACTCTTACGCCACACCGGCCCGCCCCGCCCGCCCATGGAACTGCGCCAACTCCGCTACTTCGTCGCCATCGTCGACCACGGCTCGCTGTCGCGCGCCGCGCTGGTGCTGCACGTGGCGCAGCCGGCGCTGAGCCAGCAGCTGCGCCAGCTGGAGCAGGAGCTCGGCGCCCAGTTGCTGCACCGCTCGGCCCAGGGCGTGCTCAGCACCGACGCCGGCAAGGTCTTCTACGAGCACGCCCAGGCCATCCTCAAGCAGGTGGCCGACGCCAAGTCGGCCGTCACCCAGTCGGCCGAGCGGCCCTCGGGCGGCGTCACGCTGGGTCTGCCGCACAGCATCTCGGGCGCGCTGGCGCTGCCGCTGCTGATGGCGGCGCGCGAGCGTTACCCGGAGATCACCCTGCAGCTGACCGAGGAGTTGACCGGCAACCTGGCCGAGCAGCTCAAGTCGGGCCGCGTCAACCTCGCCGTGCTGCTCGACGACGGCCAGCTCGGCCCCTTCGCCTGCACCCCGCTGGTGGAGGAGGAGCTGCGCTACATCTGCCGCGCCGGCTCGGTCTTCGCCAGGCCGGGCGGCAGCATAGCCCTGGAGCAGGCGTTGGCGGCCACCCTGATCCTGCCCGGCCTGCAGCACGGCGTGCGCCCGCGCATCGAAAGCGTGGCCCGCGCCGCCGGCCTGTCGACCGCCAACGTCATTGAAATCAATTCCATCGCGATTTTGAAGTCGGCCCTGCTGGCCGACATGGGCGCCACCATCCTGCCGGCGGCGCCGCTGCTGGCCGAACTGGAGCGCGGCGCGCTGGTGTCGCAGGCCATCGAGCGGCCGGCCATCTCGCGCACGGTGGTGTTGTGCGCCTCGAAGAACATCCCGCTGACCAACGCGGCGGCGGCGGTCGGCCGGCTGGTGCAGCAGGTCAGCGCCGAGCTGTGCGCCGGCGGCGTGTGGCTGGGCGCGACGGCCCTGCCGGCATAGCGCGCGGCGGCCGGGCCGCCGGCGTGTTCAGGCCAGCAAGGCCCGCATTTGCCGTTGCAGCGCCGGCTCCAGCTGCGGCGCCGACCGGGCCAGATTGACTTGTTTCGCCGTCGCCGCGACCTCGGCCACGCCGGGCGCGATCTGGTAGGCGCCCTTGGCCTTCAACCAAGCCAGCACATCGGCCAGATGCCACACGGCGGCGCTGCCCTCGTGCACCGGCGGCGGGAAGCTGGCGCTGTGCTTGACCATCAGCTTGCGGATGTTCTGCCGCGTCATGCCCATGACTTCGGCCACGTCGCTCAGGCCGACGAAATCGGGCGCCGCCTCGATCAGCTTGGCCTCCGGCAGCAGCCGTTTGACGTCGCTCAGGGCGCTGATCAGGGCTTCGCCGGCGCTGGCGGCCTCGCGGGTGAATTCCATGGCGATGCGGCCCGCTTGGCCCACGCCGATGAGCGCGTCGTCGCAGCCGCCGGCGCCCAGCCGCTCGACGATGCCGTCCAGATCGTCATCGTTGGCCGACAGTTGGTACTTCAGCGTAAAGATGTAGTCCATGGCGTCACTCCACTTTTTTTAGACGAGGTGCCTTCAATTGCACCTGCTCACTACAGTTGTTAACCACCCGCAGAATCGCGCGGGCATGATTGCCGCTGTTCCTGGGCGTACTCCAAATGCTGGTGATGCAAAATTCGCCACAACGGCATTCGTCATTGTTGTAGGGGCATAAAATCCGCCCCCAGGCATGACTGCCGCCCACCTTGATCTGCCAGCCGTTGGCTTCGGCGTGCCGCAGCGCCGCCTCGATTTCCTTATTGGGGTGTGAGCTTCGTGCCATCCTTACCTCCAGCGTAGTTCATTGCTTTTCGGTTGTCAAGTGACAACCGCATTTTTCATGCTGTTGTTGCGTCCTCCACCCTCGCTAGACAGCACAATCCCGCCTTCAGTCTGCGCCGCAAAACTCGCGCAGGCCTTGCCCCAGCTCAGACATGGCCGGCTCCGCCATGGCCATCATTTTTTCTTATACCCCCATCGCCGAACGGTATTTCCGTATACGTCAACCTGGCCGTACACTGGCCGCCACAGCGGATTTTTTAAGCCTAAAATGTCTGCAACGCCGCTAAAAAAAAGCGGTCTATGGCCCTAGCCTGGCGCGCCTACCCGGCGCTCCCCAAGCCTGGGCGCGATCTGAACACCATTTGGAGACAGCCATGCCCGATACCACGGCACACGGCCCAGCAACGTCCGCCCGAGACGATGGGACCACCCCGAACCGCCTGACCAGCGTCAGCCTCGACGACAAATACACCGCCACGACCGGCGACATCTTCCTGTCCGGCATCCAGGCGCTGGTGCGCCTGCCGATGATGCAGCGCCAGCGCGACCTGGCCGCCGGCCTGAACACGGCCGGCTTCATCTCCGGCTACCGCGGCTCGCCGCTGGGCGGCCTCGACGAGACGCTGTGGAAGGCGCAGCAGCACCTGGAGCGCCACCACGTCCAGTTCGTCCCCGGCGTCAACGAGGGCCCTGGCCGCCACCGCCGTCTGGGGCTCGCAGCAGGTCGACCTGATCGGCGAGGCCAAGTACGACGGCGTCTTCGCCATGTGGTACGGCAAGCGCCGGCGTCGACCGCTGCGGCGACGTCTTCGAAGCACATGAACCACGCCGGCACGGCCAAGCTCGGCGGCGTGCTGCTGGTGGCCGGCGACGACCACGGCGCCTACTCATCGACCCTGCCGCACCAGTCCGACCACCTGTTCTCCGCCTCGATGATCCCCCTGCTCTACCCCTGCAACGTGCAGGAGTACCTCGACCTGGGCATCCACGGCTGGGCCATGTCGCGCTTCTCCGGCTGCACGGTGGCCTTCAAGGCGCTGGCCGACACGGTCGAGTCCTCCGCCTCGGTCGACGCCGACCCGTTCCGCGTCGAGGTCAAGATCCCGCAGGACTTCGTCATGCCCGAGGGCGGCCTGAACGCCCGCCTGTCGAGCATTCCGCTGGGCCAGCAGGCGCGCAACCAGGAAGCGCTGATGCAGGACTACAAGATCTACGCCGCCCTGGCCTACGCCCGCGAGAACAAGCTCAACCACACCACCATCACCAGCCCGGACGCCAAGCTCGGCATCATCGCCTCCGGCAAGTCCTACCTCGACGTGCTCGAGGCGCTCGAGGAGCTCGGCATCGACGAGGAGATGGCCGCCAAGGTCGGCCTGCGCCTGTTCAAGGTGGCCATGCCCTGGCCGCTCGAACCGGACAGCGTGCGCGAGTTCGCCCAGGGGCCTCGACGAGATCCTGGTGGTCGAGGAAAAGCGCCAGATCGTCGAATACCAGCTCAAGGAACAGCTGTACAACTGGCGCGACGACGTGCGTCCGCGCGTCATCGGCAAGTTCGACGAAAAGGGCGAGTGGGTCGCGCCGCGCGGCGAATGGCTGCTCACCTCGAAGGCCGACTTCTCCGTCTCGCAGGTGGCGCGCGTCATCGCCAGCCGCGTCAAGCGCCTGATCTCCGACCCGGTCACCTGCGACCACATCAAGGCCCGCCTGAGCTTCCTCGACGCCAAGGACGCCGTGCTGAAGAAGGCCATCAACACGCCCTTCCGGCCCGCCTTCTACTGCTCCGGCTGCCCGCACAACACCTCGACCAAGGTGCCCGAGGGCAGCCTGGCGCTGGCCGGCATCGGCTGCCACGTGATGGCCACCTCGATCTACCCCGAGTTCAACAAGCTCACCACCCACATGGGCGGCGAGGGCGCGCCGTGGATCGGCCAGGCGGCCTTCTCCAAGATCCCCCACGTGTTCCAGAACCTGGGCGACGGCACCTACTTCCACTCCGGCTACCTGGCCATCCGCGCGGCGGTGGCGGCCAAGGTCAACATGACCTACAAGATCCTCTACAACGACGCGGTGGCGATGACCGGCGGCCAACCGGTCGACGGCATCACCTCGGTGCCGATGATCGCCCAGCAGATGGCCGCCGAGGGCGTCAAGCGCATCGCCCTGGTGACCGAGGGCCTGAACCGCTACACCGACCGCTCGGCGCTGCCGGCCATCGTCAGCCTGCACGACCGCAAGGACATGGACGCGGTGCAGCGCGAGCTGCGCGAAGTCGGCGGCGTCTCCGTGCTGATCTTCGACCAGACCTGCGCCGCCGAGAAGCGCCGCCGCCGCAAAAAGGGCGAGTTCCCCGACCCGGCCAAGCGCATGGTCATCAACGAGGCCGTCTGCGAGGGTTGCGGCGACTGCGGCATCCAGTCCAACTGCACCTCTATCCTGCCGAAGGAAACCGAGTTCGGCCGCAAGCGCACCATCGACCAGTCGTCCTGCAACAAGGACTACTCCTGCGTGAAGGGTTTCTGTCCGAGCTTCGTCACGGTCGAAGGCGGCGCGCTGAAGAAGACCAGGACCGGCGTCAAGGTTGACGCCAATAAGAACAACGAGGACGACGGCTACGGCGCCCTGCCCGAGCCGGTGCTGCCGGACTGCGAGCAGCCCTACAACATCCTCATCAACGGCATCGGCGGCACCGGCGTGATCACCGTCGGCGCGCTGATGGGCATGGCCGCCCACCTCGAGGGCAAGGGCGCCTCGGTGCTGGACATGACCGGCATGTCGCAGAAGAACGGCTCGGTCACCTCGCACGTCAAGGTGGCGCGCACGCCGGCCCACCTGCGCGCGCAGCGCATCGCCACCGGCGAGGCCGACCTGGTGCTGGGCTGCGACATGCTCACCGCCGGCGCCGCCGACGCCGTCTCCAAGATGCGTCCCGGCCGCACCATGGCCGTCATCAACCTGCACGAGCAGCCGCCCGGCACCTTCGCCCAAAACGCCGACTGGCAGTACCCGGTCGACGAGGTGCGCGCGCTGATCAGCGAATCGGTCGGCGCCGCCGAGCACAACAGCGCCGACTTCATCGATGCCACCAAGCTGGCCACCGCGCTGATGGGCGACTCGATCGCCGCCAACCTGTTCATGCTCGGCTACGCCTGGCAGAAGGGCCGCATCCCGCTGACCGAGGCGGCGCTGCTGCGCGCCATCGAGTTGAACGGCGTCGGCATCGCCTCCAACAAGAAGAGCTTCCTGTGGGGCCGCCGCGCCGCCGTCGACTTCAAGCGCGTCGAGAAGATCGCCACGCCGACCCAGGCCATCGTCGTGCAGATGCCGCAAAGCCTGGAAAACGTCATCAACAAGCGCGTCGAGTTCCTCACCGCCTACCAGAACGCCGCCTACGCCGAGGGCTACGAGGCGCTGGTGGCCCAGGTGCGCGCCAAGGAGAGCGCGCTGGGACTGGGCAACAAGCTGTCGACCGCCGTCGCCAAGTACTACTTCAAGCTGATGGCCTACAAGGACGAGTACGAGGTGGCGCGCCTGTACACCGACGGCCGCTTCGTCGAGCAGCTCAAGCAGCAGTTCGAGGGCGACTTCTCGGTCAAGTTCAACCTGGCGCCGCCGCTGTTCGCCAAGAAGGACGCCAAGGGCCACCTGGTCAAGGCCGAGTTCGGCTCGTGGATGTGGCGCGCCTTCCAGCTGCTGGCCAAGGCCAAGGGCCTGCGCGGCGGCACCTTCGACATCTTCGGCTACAGCGCGGAGCGCAAGATGGAGCGCGCCCTGATCGTCGAGTACCGCCAGATGGTCGAGGGCCTGCTGGGCAAACTGACGCCGGAAAACCACAGTCAGGCGGTCGACCTGGCCAACCTGCCGGAAAAAGTGCGCGGCTTCGGCCACGTCAAGGAAAAGGCCGTCGCCAGCTTCCACGCCGAGAAGGCGCGCCTGCAGGCGGCCATCGACGGCGGCAGCCAGCACGCCGCCTGAGGCGCCAGCGCGCCCCGCACCCCGCAAAAAGGGGTCTGACCCCGCACGGGGTCAGACCCCCGCCTCCGCCCGGGGGGGTTGAGTAAAGAACAATTTCGCCGTCTGCGCTTGCCGAGTTCCTCTTGACGTTAACGTTAACGTCATATAACTTAGAATCCGCCCCAGACCGCGCACGCACAACAAGGACACCATGAACGACCTCTCCGCACCAAAAGTCGCCGCAGCGCCCGAACAGCCCAAGCTGGCCAACAAAGTCCGCTTTGTCACCGCCGCCTCGCTGTTCGACGGCCACGACGCCTCGATCAACATCATGCGCCGCATCCTGCAGTCGAACGGTGTGGAAGTGGTCCACCTGGGTCACAACCGCTCGGTCGACGAGGTCGTCACGGCGGCCCTGGCCGAGGACGTGCAGGGCATCGCCATCTCCAGCTACCAGGGCGGCCACGTCGAATACTTCAAGTACATGATCGACCTGCTGCGCCAGCGCGGCGGCGCCCACATCAAGGTGTTCGGCGGCGGCGGCGGCGTCATCGTCCCCGACGAGATCGCCGACCTGCATGCCTACGGCGTGACCAAGATCTTCAGCCCCGAGGACGGCCAGCGCATGGGCCTGGTGGGCATGATCCAATGGATGGTGCAGCAATGCGACATCGACCTGTCGCAGTATTCGCCGACCACGCTGGCGCCTCTGCTTCCCTGCGCCGGCGACGGCGCGGCCGACATCGCCGAGCGCCACCGCCCGCTGGCCCAGCTGATCACCGCGCTGGAGAACGACAAGGCCACGCCCGCGCTGCGCGCCGAGCTGCTCGCAGCGGCCGCCGGCCTGGCCGTGCCGACCCTGGGCATCACCGGCACCGGCGGCGCCGGCAAGTCCTCGCTGACCGATGAACTGATCCGCCGCATCCGCCTCGACCAGGGCGACACCATCGACATCGCCATCATCTCGATCGACCCGTCGCGGCGCAAGTCCGGCGGCGCGCTGCTGGGCGACCGCATCCGCATGAACGCCATCAACCCGTGGAACGGCAAGGCCAGCGTGTTCATGCGCTCGCTGGCCACGCGCGAAGCCGGCTCGGAGATCTCGCAGGCGCTGCCCGACGTGATCGCCGCCTGCAAGGTGGCCGGCTTCAAGCTGGTGATCGTCGAAACCTCCGGCATCGGCCAGGGCGACGCCGCCATCGTGCCGCACGTCGACGTCTCGATGTACGTGATGACGCCGGAATTCGGCGCCGCCTCGCAGCTCGAGAAGATCGACATGCTCGACTTCGCCGACTTCATCGCCATCAACAAGTTCGACCGCAAAGGCTCGCTCGACGCGCTGCGCGACGTCGCCAAGCAGTACCAGCGCAACCGCGAGCTGTGGAGCAAGCGGCCCGACGAGATGCCGGTCTTCGGCACCCAGGCGTCGCGCTTCAACGACGACGGCGTCACCGCGCTGTACCAGGGCCTGCTGCCCAAGCTGGCCCAGTTCGGCCTGCCCGCCAAGGCCGGCAAGCTGCCCACCGTCGACGTCAAATACTCCAGCGGCAAGCACGTCATCGTGCCGCCGGCGCGCGCCCGCTACCTGGCCGAGATCGCCGACACCGTGCGCGGCTACCACAAGTTCACCCGCAAGCAGGTGGTGCTGGCGCGCGAACGCCAGCAACTGTCCGAAGCCAAGCGCATGCTGGTCCTGGCGCAGAAGCACGCCGACTTCGACGACCTGATCACCGAGCGCGACGCCGCCATGGACGGCGGCGCCAAGAAGCTGCTGGCGCAATGGCCGGACATGCAGGCCGCCTACGCCGGCGACGACTACGTGGTCAAGATCCGCGACAAGGAAATCCGCACCCGCCTGGTCCAGCACACCCTGTCCGGCACCAAGATCCGCAAGGTCGCCCTGCCGCGCTACGAGGACCACGGCGAGATCCTGCGCTTCCTGATGCTGGAGAACGTGCCCGGCTCCTTCCCCTTCACCGCCGGCGTGTTCGCCTTCAAGCGCGAGGGCGAGGGCCCGACCCGCATGTTCGCCGGCGAAGGCGACGCCTTCCGCACCAACCGCCGCTTCAAGCTGGTCTCCACCGGCATGGACGCCAAGCGCCTGTCGACCGCCTTCGACTCGGTCACCCTGTACGGCGCCGACCCGGCGCTGCGGCCCGACATCTACGGCAAGGTCGGCAACTCCGGCGTCTCCATCGCCACGCTCGACGACATGAAGGTGCTGTACGACGGCTTCAACCTGTGCAGCCCGAGCACCTCCGTCTCGATGACCATCAACGGCCCGGCGCCGACGATTTTGGCGATGTTCATGAACACCGCCATCGACCAGCAGGTCGACAAGTTCGCCGAAGAGAACAAGCGCCAGCCGAGCGCCGACGAGGCGGCCAAGATCCGCGCCTGGGTGCTGCAGAACGTGCGCGGCACCGTGCAGGCCGACATCCTCAAGGAAGACCAGGGGCAGAACACCTGCATCTTCTCGACCGAGTTCTCGCTGAAGGTGATGGGCGACATCCAGGAATACTTCGTCCACCACGAGGTGCGCAACTTCTACTCCGTGTCGATCTCCGGCTACCACATCGCCGAGGCGGGCGCCAACCCGATCTCGCAACTGGCCTTCACGCTGTCGAACGGCTTCACCTTCGTCGAAGCCTACCTGGCGCGCGGCATGCACATCGACGACTTCGCGCCGAATTTGTCGTTCTTCTTCTCCAACGGCATGGACCCGGAATACACGGTGCTGGGCCGCGTCGCCCGCCGCCTGTGGGCCGTGGCCATGCGCGACAAATACGGCGCCAACGACCGCAGCCAGAAGCTCAAGTACCACATCCAAACCTCCGGCCGCTCGCTGCACGCGCAGGAGATCGACTTCAACGACATCCGCACCACGCTGCAGGCGCTGATCGCCATCTACGACAACTGCAACTCGCTGCACACCAACGCCTACGACGAGGCGATCACCACGCCGACCGACGAGTCGGTGCGCCGCGCGCTGGCGATCCAATTGATCATCAACCGCGAATGGGGCCTGGCCAAGAACGAGAACCCGAACCAGGGTTCCTTCATCATGGACGAGCTGACCGACCTGGTGGAGGAGGCGGTGCTGCAGGAGTTCGAACGCATCGCCGAACGTGGCGGCGTGCTCGGCGCGATGGAGACCGGCTACCAGCGCGGCAAGATCCAGGAAGAGTCGATGCTGTACGAGCACCAGAAGCACGACGGCACCCTGCCCATCATCGGCGTCAACACCTTCCGCAACCCGAAGGCCAACGACACGCCGCAGAAGATCGAACTGGCCCGTTCCACCGACGACGAGAAGCAGTCGCAGCTGACCCGCCTCGACGCCTTCCACGCCCGCAACGCGGCCGAGGCGCCGCAGGTGCTGGCCGCGCTGCAGCAGGCCGCGATCGACAACGCCAACGTGTTCGAGAAGTTGATGGACGCCGTGCGCGTCTGCTCGCTGGGGCAGATCACCACGGCGCTGTTCGAGGTTGGCGGCCAGTACCGCCGCAACATGTAAAGTTCTGCGCGCCTGCTACGATGCCCGTTTCCCGTCGCTGGCGAGTCAGCGACGGGCATTGAGGGTCAGACCCTGAGGGTCTGACCCTGGATCAGCCGACCGCCGCTCAGCCGCAAAGAGCGGTTGGGGTTCGCTTCACAATCAAGGCGCCAGCGGCTCGTCGCCTTCAATATCGCCCGCGCCCATCATCTGCGGCGCCGCCATCAGCCACTCGCCCAGCTGGTGGTCCTCGATCTCATACACCCCGCGCGCGGCCTGGTAGATAATCTGCTCGGCCAGCAAGCGCTCCACCGCCACCTGCACCTGGCGCGCCGACAGCGGCTCGCCCCCCAGCCCGATGGCCAACGCCAGCCTGGTGCGCGTTTCGTCCGTGTACAAGGGCGCGCGCGCCACGATGACGCGGATCACCTCGCGGTCCAACGGCCGCATCTCCATCAAGCGCTGCGCATAACCGGACGCCTCGCGCGCCTCCGTCAACACACCCTGCGCCACGCCGGCGATGTCAACGCCGCCCATCTTCATCACCCGCTCCACCGCGTCGTGGAACAAGCCCGGCGTGCTGCCCAGCGCCAGGAAGGCGGCGTTGGCCTGCTCCAGCGCCAGCTCGCGCCCGGTGGCCTGCCTGAACGCGCCGGCCATGAAGGCGACAAAGCCGGCATCCAACTCGGGAAAATCGGTACTCTGGCTGAACTGGAACAAGGGCGCCTTGATCTGGCTGAACATCATCTGCAAGCGGTTGCGCGACGAGCCGGTGAAGATGGTCTTGACCGTCTTCTTGCGCACGTCCAGCGTGGTGCGCAGCGCCGCCACCAACTCCTGGAACTCCGGCTTGGCCAAATGCTGGATCTCGTCGAAGGCGATCAGCACCTTGCCCTTGGAGGCGGCGACCACGCTGTCGATCAGCTCGGGCAGACGCTGCAACTGGGCCTGGCTGCCGCCGTCCTTGGCGTTGAACTCGGCCTCCGCCTTGACCTTGCCGACGTGGCTCAACTCGAATTCCAGACTGGTCTTCTTGAACGGGCGCAGCAGGCGGTGCTGCAATTTGGCGCCCAAGGTCTTCGGCTTGGCCGCCTCGGCCAGCGCGGCCAGCAGGGCCGCCAGCGGATCGGAACGGTTCTGCCACATGCTGCAATACACGGTCAGATAGCCGGCCGCCTCGGCCGCCGGCAGAAAATCGTCCAACAGGAACTCGGTCTTGCCCTTGCGGCGCGGCGCGAACAGCACCAGCGACGAGATCAATCCCGCCCGCAAAGTGTCCAGATAGCCTTGCGCCAGCGCAGTGCGCGGGTAGTGCCAGTCGATCTCAGCAGAAGGATTTACCATGGATTACCGCCGTCGCTTGTAATTACAATGGTTCATTGTAATCCATTGTAAAGCGCTGCGGCGCGTGGCCGAAGCCGGCGTCTAGCCCAGGCAGGGCCCGACCGTCTCGCCCGGTAGCAGCACCGGCTGCCACAGCTCGTGCAGCTCGCCCGGCGGGGTGCCGTCGATGATGGCCTGCAGCATCTCGACCATGCGCGCGCCGGCGCGGCGCGGCTCGGGCTGGTCGATGGTGGTGACGTTGGAGCCGGCCAGCGTGTCGGCCATGCTGCCCCAGACGATGACGGAAATGTCCTTGCCGATCGTCACGCCGGCGTCGAGCAGCGCACGCACGGCACCAACGCCGGACAGGTGGTTGTCGACGATCACCGCCGTCGGCCGGGGCGAACAGGCCAGCAACTGCTGCATGCCCTGGTAGCCGGTGCGGCGGTCCAGCGTGTCGGGGATCAAGTAGCGCGGATCGACGGCCAGGCCGGCCGCGTTCATGGCGGCGACGAAGCTGTCCTTGCGCTGGGCGGCGAAATTCAGTTCCAGCGGCGCGCTGAGCAGGGCGATGCGCTGGTGGCCTTGCCCCAGCAAGCAATCCAGCGCCAGCTTGATGCCGGCCGCGTTGTCGTAGTCGAACCAGGCGTAGGGCGCCTTCATCACCGTGCGGCCGTGGGCGACGAAGGGAAAGCCGCTCTTGCTCAGGTAGGCGATGCGCTCGTCGTGCACCAGCGTGCGGCCGACCACCAGGCCGTCGACGCGGCGGCCGCGCACGATCTGCTGGTAGGACGGCTGCTCGTTCTGCGGCGACACCGGCGCGATGATCAGGTTCATCTTGGCCAGCTCCAGCGCCTCGGACATGCCGCCGACCACGTCGAGGAACATCGGGTCGCCCAGGTCGGTGGGCAGCAGCGGGTAGATGATGCCGAACACGTTGGTGCGGCCCACGGCCAGGCTGCGCGCCATCGGATTGGGCTGGTAGCCGGCCGCCTTGGCCGCCGCCACCACGCGCTCGCGGGTGCGTCCGTTCACCTCTGGATAACCGTTCAAAGCACGGCTCACCGTGGTTTTGGAGATACCCAGCAGGTTGGCAAGACTCTTGAGATTCATGGAGAAGCGATCAATGTTGACTACTGATTATAGCCGAGCCATCAAATTCCCCCTCACTGTGGTTCACCGCATTTTTGAAAAAATACAACATAATCAAGACGATAGAGATGGGAACCAGAGTCAGGTAGAAGGCGAAATGACCGCTGAAGTTGCCGAATACATAACCTGTGATCAGCGAGCCGGTGGTGCCGCCGAGTGCCGAGAAAATCACCAGCAGCCCAGTCATGGCGGAGTGTTGATGTTTTGGCAGGGAGCTCAGCATCACCGAATTGATGGCCGGATAGATGGGCGCCATGAACAGGCCGATCAGCGGAAACAGGAAGGTGGCCAGCGGCGCCGTCGACCAGCTGATGTGTGGATCTGCCACAACATCGTGGGTCAGCGGCAGGGCCAGCAGCACCATCGCCGCCATGCCGACGACGCAGGCGTTCATCACCGGATACCAGTTCAGGCGGCGCATCAGCACGCCGGCCGACAGGCGGCCGATGGCCAGGCAGGCGGCGAAGATGCTGGTCACTTGCACGCTCATCGCTGCCGGCAGCTTGAGGATCTCGTTGTTGAAGGTTGGCAACCAGGTGCCCACGCTCTGCTCGATCAGCACGTAGAGGAAGGCGGTGATGACGAACACGCACACCAGCGGCTTGAAGAACAGCTGCAGCATGGCGGCGAAGTCGCCGGCGATGCCGCGCGCCGGCGGCAGCGCGGCGCGGTCCTCGTTGAAGGGCGTCGACAGCAGCAGCGCGAAGGTCAGCGCGCACAGCAGCGCCAGCACCCAGTACACCTGCAGCCAGCTGGGCGACTTGGGGTCGCTGGAGTCGATGAAGTAGCCGAACACCCAGTAGGCGCTGAGCACGCCGACCATGAAGAAGCCCTCCAGCAGGTTCATCAGGCTGGCGTGTTGCTTGCGGTCGGCGGCGACCAGGCCCAGGGTGGAATACACCGACACCTTGACCAGCGCGAAGGCCACGCCTACGCAGAGGAACAACAATTTGGTGGTCAAAAAACTCGGCAGCAGGGGCATGGCCGTGCAGGCCAGGCTGACGATGGCCAGGCCGATCAACATCGACTTTTTGTAGCCGAGCCGGGGCAGGAAGGAGGCGACGAGGAAGGACACTATGGCGATCGGCAAGTCCTTGAAGCCCTCCAGCACGCTGGCGCCCGACTTGCTGACGCCGTAGTTGCCGATCACCTGCAGGATGACGGTGCCGACGCTATTGAGCAGGATCGCAAAGACGAAGTAGATCAGGAATAAGGCAAAGAGGATGCGCTGGTTTTTCATGCTGTCTCCGGATGGTGTTCATTTTTATTCTTATTTTTATGTGGTTGGAACTGTTTTTTCGGGGTGCGACCTGCGGTCTACCCCGAGCGTCACGTAAATCAAGGCGCCGGGGGCGGTTGAAACCACCCAACGGCGGAGAGCCAGGGTCAGACCCTAGGGTCTGACCCTAGATTTACGCCGCTGGGGTTTGCAAGGACACCGGCACCTGTTGCAGAACCGCCAGGTCAAACTGGTCCAGCCCGGTGATCACCAGGTCGGCCTGGGTCAACACTTGCGGCAAGCCGGCCCCCAGCGCGAACATGCCGGCCGCCTTGATCGCGGCCACGCCGGCCACGGCGTCCTCCACGCCGAGGCAGTCGGCCGGCGCCACGCCGAGCTCGCTGGCTGCCTTGAGGAAAATCTCCGGGTCCGGCTTGCCACGGGCGATCAGTGCGGCGTCGACCACGTAGTCGAACTTGTCGCGGATGCCCAGGCGGTCCAGCACGGTGAAGGCGTTCTTGCTGACCGAGGCCAGGCCGATCTTCAAGCCGGCGGCGCGCACCGCATCAAGCGCGGCGACCGCGCCCGGCAGCAGGTCGGCCGCCGTCATGCCGGTGATCAACTCCTGGTAGTGCAGGTTCTTGCTGTCGGCCAGCGCCAGCTTCTCCTCCACCGTGTACAGGCGGCCGGCGGCGGCCAGGATCAGCTCCAGCGAACCCATCCGGTCGATGCCCTTCAACTGCTCGTTGAAGGCGTGGTCGAAATACACGCCCAGCTGCTCGGCCATGCGCTTCCACGCCAGGTAGTGGTAGTGGGCGGTGTCGGTGATGACGCCATCGAGGTCGAAGATGACGGCTTTAAAACGCGATGTGCTCATGTTGGCTCTCTCAATGGCTGCGCGATTGCACAGGGGTGGCCAGCGTCATCTCGATACGCTCACCGTGGTGGTGGAAACCCAAGGTCTCGCCCTGCAACAGGCGGTACTCGACCCGCGCCGGCTCGACCCGCAGCTCCAGCAAGGCGCCCTGGAAGTGGATCTTGAAGGTGTAGTGCTGCCACTGCTTGGGCAGGGTCGGCGCGAAGTGCAGCGCGCCGTCGAACACGCGCATGCCGGCGAAGCCGTAGGCCACGCCCATCCAGGTGCCGGCCATGGCGGCGGTGTGCACGCCGTAGTGCGTGTTGCCGTGGGTGTCGTCCAAGTCGAGGCGCGCGGTCTCCATGAAGTAGTCATAGGCCTTGTCGTGGTAGCCGACCTCGGAGGCGATGATGCTGAAGATGCACGACGATAGCGACGAATCGTGGGTGGTTACCGCCTCGTAGTAGTCGAAATCGCGGCGTTTGTCGTCCAGCGTGAATTGCTCTCCGAGCAACAGCAAGGCCAGCACCACGTCTGCCTGTTTGCACACCTGGTGGCGGTAGATCACCATCGGGTGGTAGTTCAGCAGCAGCGGGTAGTTTTCTTTCGGCGTGGCGGCGAAGTCCCATTTTTTCTTCGACAGGAAGCTGTCGTCCTGGGCGTGGATTTGCAGCGCCTCGTCGTATGGCAGCAACATCAGCGCGGCGGCGCGGCGCCATTCGGCCGGTTCGGCGGCGTCCAGGCCGGCCAAGGCGGCGATGCGGGCGTACTCGGCCGGATGCTCGGTCTGCAACTGCTCGGCGATGGCGGCGGCGAAGTTCAGGTGCATCTGCGCCATCGCGTTGGTGTAGTAGTTGTTGTTGACCAGGGCGGTGTACTCGTCCGGTCCGGTCACCTGGTTGATGCAGTAGCGGCCGGCGCGGTCGTAGCAGCCCAGGCCGATCCAGATGCGCGCCGTCTCCATGACGATCTCGGCGCCGTAGCGGATCAAATAGTCGAGGTCGCCGGTGGCCTCCATGTACAGCTTGATCGAATAGGCGATGTCGGCGTTGATGTGGTATTGCGCGGTGCCTGCCGGGAAGTAGGCCGAGCATTCCTCGCCGGCGATGGTGCGCCATGGATACAGGGCGCCGACCGCGTGCGACATCTGCCGCGCCCGCTCGCGCGCCTTGGCCAGGCCGGCGTAGCGGTACTCCAACAGTTTCTTGGCGATTTCGGGTTTGCTGTAGAGGAAGAACGGGAAGATGTAGATTTCCGTGTCCCAGAAGTAGTGGCCCTCGTAGCCCTCGCCGGTGACGCCCTTGGCCGAGATGTTGGTCTTGCCGTCGCGCCCGACCGATTGCAGCAGGTGGAACTGGTTGAAGTGGATACCCTGTTGCAGCGCGTCGTCGCCGGCGATCTGCACGTCGGCCTGCTGCCAGAAGTTGGCCAGGTATTGCTCCTGCGCCTGGGCCAGCGCGCGGAAGCCCTGCCCTTGCGCCAGCGCCAAGGTTTCCTTGGCGCGCACCATCAATTCCGACTCGGGATAGTCGCGCGACGAGTAGTAGCAACCGAACTTGCACAGGCGCACGGCCTCGCCCTCCAGCGCGGCCACCGTGTAGGTCTGCTCCAGGCGCTGCTCGCCGCGGCTCTGGGTCAGCTCGTAGATGCCGCGCAATTCCGTCTGCGCCGCGCTGACCAGCATGAAGCCGCTGTTGCTGGTGCGCTGCACCAGCGCCGAGAAGTTCGGCCCCTGTTGCGAATCGACCACGCGCAGCGACTGGCCGGACACGGCCGAACCGACGCGCGGATCGTCGCCCGCCTCGATGTTTTTCACCGCGCCGTCGACGCTGGAGACCAGCCGCACACGGCCGGAGAAGTTCAGCGCCACCACCTCGTATTCGATGGCGAACAGATGCTTGTCGTCGAAGCTGACCAGGCGGCGGCTGGTCACCGCCACGCGGCGGCCCTGCGGCGAGGTCCACTCCAGGGTGCGCAGCAGGATGCCGGTGCGGAAGTCCAGGCTGCGCTCGTAGCGTTCCAGCTTGCCTTCGAGCAGGTCGAAGCGCTCGTCCTCCAGCCACAGCGCGATGCCCTTGGCGTTCGGCACGTTGAGCATGAACTGGTTGGTCTTGGCCAGGCCGTAGGCCGCCTCCGGATAGTGGATCGGCTCCGATTCGTAGAAACCGTTCAAATAAGTGCCGTCGAGCGAGGTGCCGGCCGGGCCGCTATAACCCTCCTCGTGGGCGCCGCGCAGGCCGATGTAGCCATTGCCCAGCGCGAACAGGGTCTCGTCGAGGAAATGCGAGGCCGTGTCGAAGGAAGTTTCCCGAATGCACCATGCTTCGAGAGGGAAGGTATGTTGGGGACGGTCTGACGGCTGCACGTGGATTCCTTTAAAAGTGCTTATTCTTGTATCTCAAACCGGTTTGGATTCGGGATCAAACCCGTGGCCGGCATTTTTTCTGTTGGTTTTTTACATCAGGTGGAAATTATTTCTGGGGCGACTAGCGGACTAGGTCTGGCGCACCATCAAGGTGGTCGGCAACATCTCCGACGTCACCGCTTCGCCTTCGATCAGGCCCAGCATCTTCTTGGCCAACAACACGCCGCCGTCGCGCAGATACTGGTGCACGCTGGTCAGCGGCGGCACAAAACTGGCCGCGCCGGGCGTATCGTCGTAGCCGATGACGGACACGTTCTCAGGCACCCGCAGGTTCTTTTCCGCCAGCGCGCGGATCGCGCCCATCGCCAGCAGGTCGCTGGCGGCGAACACGCCGTCGAAGCTGGCGCCCTTCTTCTTCAGCAAGGTCGACATGCTGTCGAAGCCGGCCTCGAAGGTGAAGGCCTTGGGCCGGACGATGTGCACCATCGCCAGGCCGCCCATGGCGTCGATGAAGCCGGCGCAGCGCTCCTGCACCTCGGCGTGGTCCACGTCGCCGAGGAACACCAGCTTCTTGCGGCCTTGGGCGATGAAGCGCTCGGCCGCGCTGATGCCGCCCTTGCGGTTGTCGCTGCCGACCACGATGTAGTCGGCGCCGGCCTCCGGCGCGCCCCACACCACCAGCGGCATGCCGGTCAGTTGCAGGGTGCGCACCGCCTCGCCGTGCGAGCCCTGCCCCAGCAGGATCAGGCCGTCGGCGCCCTGCACCGGCGCCGTGTCCATCAACTGCTTGGAGGTCAGCACGACGCTGTAGCCGGCCGTGGTCAGCTCCTGCGTGATGCCGCCCAACAACTCCAACGGATAGGGGTCGGACATCGGCCGGCCGCGCACGGGTGTCATTTCCACCACAACGGCGACCGAATAACTGCGCCGCATGCGCAGATTGCGCGCGCTGATGTTGAGGCGGTAGCCCTGCTCGGTGGCGATCTGCCGCACCTTCTCCCGGGTTTCCAGCGTGACCAGCGGACTATCGCGCAGCGCCCGCGAGACGGTGATCTTGGAGACGCCGGCCAGCTTGGCCAGGTCTTCCATCGTCAGCGCCGAGTCGCTTTTACGCACGTTAATCTTGTTCGATGGCATTGATGGCTCTTAGGTTGGAAACGGGGTTTGCGCACGCATTATGACAGGTTTTTTGCGTGTGGCGCATTTGATGACATCGATAACAATTCAATTGACATCGATATCATTTATTGTTTCAATGGCCAATCTTCTGCTTTCCGCCAAATCCGCAAGCCGGCTTCGGCGGCCAGGAAAGACCCGGTGTCAGCCAGGCGGAAGATGGGGACGGAACTGCCTTGCGGTGCATCGGAAGGTGGCACACTGTCCAGGAGACGACATGATTCATACCAAAAAAGAGAAAGCCAAGCACATGAAAAGCCAGAACAAGTTCCTACTGTCCTCAGTCACGCTCGCGGTACTGACGCTCATCAACCAGGCGCAAGCGCAGAACGCCGTTGAAACCCCGGCGCCGGCGGTGTCGGTAGCGGCCGGCGACGCCGTCGCCAAGGAGATCCAGCAAGTCGTGGTGACCGGCGTGTCCGGCGCCCGTGGCGTGCGCAAGATCGACTCGGCCTTCTCGATCACCACCGCCAGCGAGGAACAACTGAAGTCGGCCGCTCCGAGCAGCACCGCCGACATCATGAAGCTGGTGCCCGGCGTCTACGCCGAATCGACCGGCGGCCAGTCCGGCGCCAACATCGAGGTGCGCGGCTTCCCCTCCGGCAGCGATTCTCCCTTCGTCTCCGTGCAAATGATGGGCAACCCGATCTTCCCGCCGCCGACCCTGTCCTTCTTCGAGGGCTCGTCCGCCTTCCGCCTCGACGACACCATCGAGCGCGTCGAAGTGCTGCGCGGCGGCCCGAGCACCATCTTCTCCAACGGCCAGCCCGGCGCCACCATGAACTTCCTGCTGAAACAGGGCGGCGACACGCCGGAGGGCACGGTGCGCTTCACCACCGGCACCGGCAGCCTGCGCCGCGTCGACATGTTCTATAGCGGCAAGATCAGCGACGGCTGGTACGGCTCCATCGGCGGCTTCTACCGCAAAACCGACGGCATCCGCGACGCCCAGTTCCCGGCCGACGACGGCCACCAGCTGACCGCCACCCTGACACGCAAGCTGGACCAGGGCGAGCTGACCATCTACGCCCGCAACACCGACGACAAGAACGCCTTCTACACCGGCGTTCCGCTGATCTCCAGCAACAACGGCCACACCATCTCGGCCTTCCCCGGCTTCGACCCGCTGAAGGGCACCCTGGTCAGCGGCGAAATGCGCAACTACACCATCGAGGCGGCACCCGGCAAAACGCTGACGAAGTAACTGGGCGACGGACGCGGCCTCAAAGCCACCGTCTTCGGCGCCAATTTCGACCAGAAGATCGGCGATTGGAGCGTATCGAACAAATTCAACCACTTCAGCGGCGACCTCAACACCAACGCCATGTTCACCGGCAACAACCCGCTGAGCATGGCCGACTACACCGCCGCCGCCATCAAATCGGCCAACAGCAACGCCGCCGTCGTGGCGGCGGCCGGCGGCAAGCTGGCCACCTCGGCGAACACCACCTTCGTCCACGGCGGCAACGTGGCGGCCGACCAGCAAGTGGTGCAGGCAGGCCTGTGGGCGGTCGAGAAGAAACTCAGCTCCTTCACCGACGAGCTGCGCGTCAGCAAGGAAGTGGGCAAGGACAACACCGTCACCGTCGGCGGCTACTTCGCCGACTACTCCTCGCGCGACGTCTGGTATCTGGGCAACAGCCACCTGATGACCGCCGTGCCGAACGCCAGCCTGATCAACGTGACCCTGGACAACGGCGTCGTCGTGTCGAAAAACGGCACCGACGGCAACGTCTTCTACGCCCCGGTCGCCTCCTACGACGGCAACAACACCGCCGTCTTCGTCTCCGACGAGTGGAAGATCAACGACCGCATCAAGGTCGACGCCGGTGTGCGCCATGAGCGCCAGCGCGTCAGCGCGACGATTTCCAACCTGATGTCCGGCGATACCGACAACAACCCGCTGACCGTCTACAACAACGGCACCTCGATGCCGAACGGCTCGAACACCTTCATCGACCGCAAGGACAGCGCCAACTCCTTCACCATCGGCGGCAACTACAAGCTGAGCAAGGACGCCAGCGTCTTCGTGCGCGCCAACCGCGGCCACACCTTCGTCTCCTTCGACGATCTGCGCGGCGCCGGCAGCCAGGCCGCCGCCAACGACCGCAGCGTCCTGCCGACGCCCAAGGTGAGCCAGTACGAGATCGGTTTCAAGACCGCCAACTCGTTCTACAGCGCCTATGTGAACGCCTTCCACACGGAATTCGACGGCATCGCCTTCTCGCAGATCCTCGCCAACGGCACCACGCTGAACTCGGTCAGCGGTTCCAAGGGCAACGGCGTCGAGTTCGAACTGGCGCTGCGTCCGCTGGCCAATTTGCAGCTGAGCCTGACGGGCGACTATCAGAAGTCGGAATACCGCGACAACCCGGCCACCGCCGGCAACACCGTGCAACGCCAGCCCAAGCTGCAGTTCCGCTTCACGCCGACCTACCGCATCCCCTTCGGCGACAACAACTCGGTCAAGCTGTACGGCACCTACACCTCGATCGGCGAGCGCTACGCCGACCAGGCCAACCAGCAATACCTGCCGTCCTACCGCACCATCGACCTGGGCGTGCTGGCCTCGCTGGGCGAGAAGATCGAGCTGCGCCTGAACGCCAGCAACGTCAACAACGCCCTCGGCCTGACCGAAGGCAATTCGCGCCTGACCACCGGCGGCAGCGGCCCGATCAACGCCCGTCCGCTGTTCGGCCGTTCGGTCGAGGCTTCGCTGCTGTATCGCTTCTAAACAGGAAGTTGTGGCGCGAGTAAGCGCTTACTAAACAGAGTCCCTTTGCGGGCAAGGCGTAGTCGGCCTTGCCCTTTTTTATTTCCGAAAACACAAGTAGCATTATCAACACTGCACGAAAGTTCTGGCGTCCAAGCGCTTTATGGCCTACGCTGAAGCTGCACTTGATTGATTTCGATCCGCACCGTCGCGCCCGTCAACTTGGTGTGCCCGGGCGGAATTTGGCTGAGGTGATGACTGTGGTTTCCGTAACGTCCATAAGTAGTCTGCAAGCATCGATTGCCCAGGCCGAAAGGCTGGTGCAGCAAGACCAGTCGCGCGTCAACCAGGACGCCAGCCGGCTGGAGCAAAGCCAGCAGCAGCTGGTCAAGGACAAGGACGAACTGGCCCAGACCCAGACACAAAGCCGTCAGGCCCAGCAGACCGCGCCGGCCGCCGCGCCGGCCATCCGGCTCGACAGGGCCATCCAAAATCCCCCCGTGACGCAGCAAAAGCTGCCCGCCGAGCTGACCCAGGCCAAGCCGCAGATCAACGCCCGGGGCGAAACCCTGGGCCGGCTGATCAACATCACCGCCTGAGCGTACTGCCGCGATGTTGTGGTGGCGCTGGCACCGCCGAGCCAGGGTCAGACCCTAGGGTCTGACCCTAAATAGTCAGGCGCGCTACAGCGCCTGCAACCACCACTGCTCCCCCGCCGCCGGCCGCTTCAGATCGAGCGCGCTGCCGATGCCCGGCGTGCTCAGCGTTTGCCCCCGTGCACCGGCCAGCGCGACGATGCGCTCGAACGGCTCGTTCCACGCGTGCAAGGCCAGGTCGAAGGTGCCGTTATGGATGGGCAGCAGCACCTTGCCGCGCAAATCGATGTGGGCCTGCATCGTCTCTTCCGGTTGCATATGAATATCCGGCCACTGCGGATCGTAGGCGCCGGTTTCGATCATGGTCAGGTCGAAGGGACCGTATTTGTCGCCGATCTCCTTGAATCCCTTGAAATAGCCGCTATCGCCACTGAAAAAGACGCGCGTGTCGCCGTCCTCGATGACCCAGGAGGCCCACAGCGTCTTGTTGCCGTCGAACAGGCCACGGCCGGAAAAGTGCTGGGCCGGCGTCGCCACCAGCTTCAGCCCGGCCACCCGCTTGCTTTGCCACCAACCCAGTTGATGCACCTTGCCGGCCGGGATGCCCCATTCGATCAGGGTGTCGCCGACGCCGTTGGGGGCGATGAAGTGCTCGGTCTTGGCGGCCAGCTTGAGCACGGCGGCGTAGTCGAGGTGGTCGTAGTGGTCGTGCGACAGGATCACGCCGGTGATCGGCGGCAAATCGTCGATGCTGATCGGCGGCTGGTGGAAGCGCTGCGGCCCGGCCCACTGCACCGGCGAGGCGCGCTCGGAAAACACCGGGTCGGTCAGCCAAAACTGGCCGCTGAGCTTGAGCAGCATGGTCGAATGGCCGAGACGGAACAAACTATTGTCTGGCGCATCGAACAATTGTTGCTTGGTCACCACCTGCACGGGGATGGGCTTGCTCGGCACCGTGTCGGCCGGCTTGTTGAACAGGAAGCGCACCATCAGTCCCAGCGATTTGGCGAAGCCGATCTTGTGCATGGCGACCGGGTTGCGGTACTTGCCGTCGCGCTGATGCGCCGTGGTCAGGACGCCGACATTGTCGGCGGAAATAGCGGTGGTGTTCATGACGAGCAGGGCTCCAAGGGTCAGGATGAGGCGGGATAGGCGCAAGATCGATGCCGTTTCGGTTGAGTTTAAACGCACAATGTACACTACACAGTGTAGTTTCTATTTTTGGAAAAGTAAACTACCCGGTGTAAAATACTTGCATGTCTATTCCGCCACCCGCACCCGCCGTCCCCGCCGCCTCGCGCCTGACCGACCGCAAGCGCCACGCCATCGTCGCCGCCGCCATCGCCGAGTTCCGCGCCAACGGCTTCGAGGCGACCAGCATGGACAAGATCGCCGCCAGCGCCGGCGTGTCCAAGCGCACCGTCTACAACCACTTCCCCAGCAAGGACGAGTTGTTCGCCCAGATCCTGCACCAGTTGTGGGACAGCAGCGCGGCCTTGATGGCGATCGCCTACCGCGCCGGCGTACCGCTGCGCGAGCAGCTGCTGGAGTTGATGTCGCAGAAGATGGCGCTGCTACAGGACGGCTACTTCCTCGACCTGGCCCGGGTGGCCATCGCCGAAACCATCCACTCGCCCGCGCGCGCCCAGGACATGGTGGCGCGCCTGAGCGACAAGGAGGAAGGCGTGACCACCTGGCTGCGCGCCGCCCAGGCCGACGGCAAGCTGCTCAAGGCCGATCCGCTGTTCTCGGCCACGCTGCTGCAGGGCCAGCTGAAGACCTTCGCCTTCTGGCCGCAGGTGACCATGGGCCAGCCGCCGCTGCCGCCGGCCGTGCAGCGCCAGGTGGTGGAGACGGCGGTCGACATGTTCCTCGCCTACTACGCCTGAATCCGCGACTAACCAAACGCCGTCCGAACCAAGCCAGCAAGCGGGGGCAGACCCCGGGGATCGCCTCAATCGGCGAAGCAGACCGCGTACACCGGCGGCATGGTGGTGGAGATGGTTTGCCAGTGCTGGCCGCCGTTGGACGACAACCACACGCCGCCGGTGGTCGAGCCCATCAGCAGCGCGCTGCCGTCGGCACCCACAGCCAGGCCGTGGCGGTAGACCAGGTCGTAGCAGCGCTCCTGCGGCAGGCCGCTGCGCAGGGTGGTGAAGCTGGCGCCGCCGTCGCTGCTGCGGTTGACGACCAGCGCGGCGTCGACGGGGATGCGCTGCTGGTCGGCCACCGCCGGCACGAACCAGGCCGTGTCGCCCTGCAGCGGATGGACCGCCACGGCGAAGCCGAAACTCGACAGCGGCGCCGTCACCTCGCTCCAGTTGGCGCCGTTGTCGTCGCTGCGCCAGATGCCGCAGTGGTGCTGGCACCACAGGCGGTCCGGCATGGCCTCGCAACGGACGATACGGTGCGGGGCCCTGCGCCGTTTGCTGGTCGACCAGTTCCGGCGGCATGTAGCGGGCCTTCATGCCCTTGCCGCGCGGCGACCAGTTGGCGCCGTCGTCCGTGCTGAGCCAGGCGCCGCCGGTGGACACGCCCACCAACAGCGCGCGGCTGTCGCGCGGGTCGACGCAGATGCTGTGGATGCCCGCCACGTCGTAGCCGCCGCCCTGCCACTCGGCGCGCTCCGCCATGTTCCACAGCGACTCGACCAGCTGCCACGACTCGCCCCGGTCGGCCGAGCGGAACAGGCCGCCGGGCAGGGTGCCGGCCCACAGCACGCCGGGCTGGTCGGCGCCGCCGGCGGCCAGCGACCAAATCTGCTTGAGCTTCCACTCAACCGGGTCCGCGCTGTCCGCCGGCTTGGCCGGATAGGCCGGCGCCGCCACCTCGCTCCAGGCGCTGGCACCGGCGTCGAGCCGGTGCAGCTTGGCGCCGAAGTGGCCCAGGTTGAGGGCGGCGTACAGGCTGCCGTCGCGCGGGTCCGCCAACAGCATCGACACCGGATCGCC
Source organism: Rugamonas sp. DEMB1 (assembly GCF_029834475.1). Classification (GTDB taxonomy): domain Bacteria; phylum Pseudomonadota; class Gammaproteobacteria; order Burkholderiales; family Burkholderiaceae_D; genus Rugamonas; species Rugamonas rubra. The sequence goes on from NZ_CP122407.1 coordinate 6,163,615, forward strand.
GAGGAAGTGGCTGGCGCCAAGCTGCCACTGGCCCTTCACCTGGTCCAGCTCGAACAGCCTTGCGGGTGCCGAGGTAAGCGCGTGTACTCATGTCAGCCTCCAGAGAGTGCTTGCAGTATGTAGACCTGGGAATCGGGCGCCAGCGCGTCGTCGAGCAGGGCGCGGTCGCGGCTGCGCTTGCCGTCGATGAAGACCACCACGTTGTCGCGCAGATGGCCCTGCTCGTCGAGCACGTAGCCGCGCAGCCGGGGCTGGCCGGCGAAGGCGGCGTCGAGCGCGGCGCGCAGGTCGGCGGCGTCGGTGCTCACCTGCGGCACCGGCAGGAAGCGGCCCAGTTGCTGGGTGAAAATCAGTTGCGCCATCGCCCCTCCGATTCCGAAGTGTCGATTCTAACGCGCCTGATCGCGCGCGCGCCACGATTCAAAAAAGTAAGATTATCAGGCCGGCACGGTCGCTTGCCGCACGCACAGGCGGTGTTACCGCTAGAATGGAAGCGGGCGAACCACCGGAGCACAACATGACAATTACCCCGCAGGAGCTGGAACTGCTGATGCAGGAAGTGGAGCGGGACGGACCCGATCGATTTCGCCGACCTGCCGTTCAACGAGCAGGAGCTGCGCGGCCTGATCGCCAACCACCTGTGCGAGATGGCCGACGCCATGGAGAACTTCAGCGAGGAGGACAAGCGCCTGTCGCTGCTGGCCGTGGCGGCCAAGCTGGTGCTGGAGAACCTGGTGCTCAACGTGCAGCTGCTGCGCCAGCACGGCGTGCCGCTGAGCGACAGCGCCGAGGCGCTGCTGAGCCGCCTGCGCAAGCGCTGACGCCCGGGCCAGTGCCGATGGCGGCGCAGCTGGCGACGCCGGCGCAGCCGCCGCCACCGAAGCGCGCGACGGCGCCAGCGCGCGCCGCCGCGCCGCACCGGCCGCCGCTACTCGATACGCCGCGCCGCCGGCACCCGCAACACCAAGTCCGACTCGGCCAGCGCGACACAGGGCAGGATGTAGCCCTCGCGCTTCTCGTCCAGGCTCAGTCCCGGCCACTCGATCAAGTAGCGCACGCTGCCGCCGGCCAGTTGGCACAGGCAGGTGCGGCAGGTGCCGTTGCGGCAGGAGCTCGGCAGGCGGATGCCGGCCGCCTGCGCCGCCAGCAGCAGCGACTGGCTGTTGTCGGTGTCGAATACCCAATCCTTGTCCTCGATGGCGACGCGGCGTAGAACTGTCATCATCGTTTATATCGTTTCAATGCGGTCATTGGAAACGACATGGTAAACCAAAGCGGCCGGCGCAGTGGCCGGCCGCCTCCGCCGTGGCGCCGTCTACGCCAGTTGCTTGACCCGGCGCGGCAGGCTGACCACCTTGGCCGCCGGCAGGGCCGGCCGGCGCAGCAGCGGCAGGCCCGCCAGCGGCGCCCGGTTCGGCTGGGCCACACCGGCCGGCGCCGTCCGCGCCTGCGACTTCAGCTTGAACACCGCCATCGCCTGTTCCACATGGCGCGCCTGCTGCTCCAGGTTGCCGGCGGCGGCGGCGGCCTGCTCCACCAGCGCCGCGTTCTGCTGGGTGATGTCGTCGATGTGGATCACCGCGTCGTTGACCTGGCCGATGCCCAGGCTCTGCTCGCTGGTCGAGTTGGAGATCTCGTCCATGACCTGGGTGACGCGGTCGACCGACTGCATCACCTCGCTCATGGTGGCGCCGGCGCTGTTGGTCAGCGCGGTGCCGGCGTTGACCTTGGCGATCGACATGTCGATCAAGCCCTTGATCTCCTTGGCCGCCGTGGCCGAGCGCTGCGCCAGGCCGCGCACCTCGCTGGCCACCACGGCGAAGCCCCTGCCCTCCTCGCCGGCGCGGGCCGCCTCGACGGCGGCGTTCAGCGCCAAAATATTCGTCTGGAAGGCGATGCCGTCGATCAGGCCGATGATGTCGAGGATCTTGCGCGACGAGTCGCTGATGTCGCCCATCGTCAGCACCACCTGCGAGACGATGTCGCCGCCCGCCTTGGCCACCCGCGAGGCGCTGCCGGCCAGCTCGTTGGCGCGCGCCACGCTGCCGGCGCTCTGCTGCACGTTGGAGGTCAACTGTTCCATGCTGGCGGCGGTCTGCTGCAGGCTGGAGGCCTGCGACTCGGTGCGGCCGGACAAGTCCATATTGCCGGTGGCGATCTCGCCGGTGGCGACGGTGATCTCGGCGAAGTTGCTGCGCACGTCGCTGATGATGCTGTGCAGGTTGACGTTCATCTGCCGCAGCGCCGCCAGCAGCTGGCCCACCTCGTCGTCGCGCTCGATGACGATCTCGCCGGTCAGGTCGCCGCCGGCCATCTGGCGGGCGGCGCCGGTGGCGCGCCGCAGCGGCACGACGACGTTGTTGTAGAGGCTGCTCCAGAAATACAGGGTCATCAACGCCGCCAGGCCGGCCACGCCGCTCAGCCAGGCGTGCAGCGCCCGGCCGCTCGTGCCGTGGACGTCCCACAGCGCGACGGCGAACAGCGCCATCATGACGCTGATCAAACCCGCGTTCAGGCCGATGTGGCGCGCCAGCGACAGTTTGCGCCAGCCGGCCAGGGTCGCCAGCACGCCGCTCTGCTCGACGCGGCCGTTGACGATGCGCAGGCCGCGCGGATTGCCCTGGCGGATCTCGTCGTAGACGGCGCCGGCCTGCTTGACCTGCTCGCGGCTGGGCTTGGTGCGCACCGACATGTAGCCGATCGGCCGGCCCTGCTCGATCACCGGCGTGATGTTGGCCAGCACCCAATAATAGTCGCCGTTCTTGCAACGGTTCTTCACCATGCCGGTCCACGGCATGCCGTCCTGGATGGTGCGCCACAGGTCGGCGAAGGCCTCGGCCGGCATGTCCGGATGGCGCAGGATGTTCTGCGGCGCGCCGATCAGCTCCTGCTCGGCGAAGCCGCTGACCTCGATGAAATAGGGGTTGGCGTAGTTGATGTTGCCCTGCAAGTCCGTGGTCGAGACGATGGTCTTGCCGTCGCTTAAAACATACTCGTTCTGCGTGACCGGGGAGTTGTTGCGCATCGCCGCTTTCCTTCAATGTGGAATAACAGGACAAAACGAAAAACAATATCGATACGCGAACCGGGGGTTGGGGGTCGCCACATGAAGATGGACGGCAGCGGCTGAAGCGCGCCGTCGTGCGGAAGGAACCGCAATATGCCATCAGTGTAGCAGGACAAAATTGCTGGATTGTCTCAAAATGTTGCGTTGCGGCAGATTGTGGTTTGCTAGCCACAGGGGAAGGGGGTGCCCCCCCTCCCCGTCCTCAGTCGGCGCGGAAGTTCTGCCCCAGCGACATCGGCTTGTTGAGCAGAATCGTCTGCGGATTGCGGCAGATGATCACCAGCACGACGATGGTGGCCAGGTAGGGCAGCATCGACAGGAACTCCGACGGCACCGCCAGGCCGAAGCCCTGGCCGTGGAACTGCAGCACGGTGACGCCGCCGAACAGGTAGGCGCCCAGCATCACGCCGCGCGGCTTCCAGGTGGCGAACACCACCTGCGCCAGGGCGATCCAGCCGCGCCCCGCCGTCATGCCCTCGACCCACATCGGCGTCAGCGCCAGCGACAGGTAGGCGCCGCCCAGGCCGGCCATGGCGCCGCCGAACATCACCGTGCCGTAGCGCAGGCCGATGACGTGGAAGCCGATGGCGTGGGCGCTGTCGGGCGACTCGCCGACCGCCCGTATCATCAGGCCGAGGCGGCTGCGCGCCAGCATCCAGGCGACCGCCGCCACCAGCAGCAGCGAGGCGTAGACCATGCTGTCGAAGCGGAACAGCAGCGGCCCGACGAAGGGGATGTCGGACAGCAGCGGGAAGTGCAGGTGCGGCAGCGGGTCGACCGTCTGGCCGACCAGGCCGCGGCCGAGGAAGGCCGACAGGCCGATGCCGAACAGGGTCAGCGCCAGGCCGGTGGCCACCTGGTTGGTCTGCAGCGTCAGCACCAGGAAGGCGAAGATCAGCGCCATGCCCAGGCCGGCCAGCATGGCCGCCAGCAGGCCCAGGGTGACCTGGCCGGTGCCCAGCGTGACGGCGAAGCCGACCACGGCGCCGACCAGCATCATGCCCTCGATGCCCAAATTGAGTACGCCGGAGCGCTCGGTCACCAGCTCGCCCATCGAAGCCATGATCAAGGGCGTGGCGGCGCCGGCGGTGCTGGCCAGGAAGGCGATCAACAGTTCTGGATTCATGGTGCGGTCTCTCCGGCGGGAATGGTGGCGGCGGCGCTTGCCAAGGCGGCGGCTTTGGGTACGACGCGCTTGCGCGGCTTGAAGCGGTAGTGGATGAACAGGTCGGCGGCCAGCAGGTAGAACAGCAGCAGCCCTGGAACAGGCCGGTGATGGCAGACGGCAGCTGCAGCTCGATCTGCGCCGACTCGCCGCCGATGTAGAGCAGCGACATCAGCAGCGCCGACAGGAACACGCCGACCGGATGCAGCCGGCCGACATAGGCGACGATGATGGCGGCGAAGCCGTAGCCGGGCGACACCGAGGGCTGCAGCTGGCCCAGCGGGCCGGCCACCTCGCCGACGCCGGCGATGCCGGCCAGCGCGCCGCTGATCATGAAGGCGGCCCAGACGTTGCGAGGCTCGCTGAAGCCGGCGTAGGCGGCGGCCGCCGGCGCCATGCCGCTGACCTGCATGCGGTAGCCGGCGAAGGTGCGGCTGCAGAAGAACCAGGCGCCGGCCACCGCCAGCAGCGACAGCGGGAAGGCGGCGTTGATGCGCAGCCCCTCGATCAGCAGCGGCAGCGTGGCCGACTCGTTGAACATCTTCGACTGCGGGAAGTTGAAGCCGGCCGGGTCGCGCAGCGGGCCGTGCACCAGATAGCTCAGGTACAGGTAGGCGACGTAGACCAGCATCAGGCTGACCAAAATCTCGCTGGTGTTGAAGCGGGTGCGCAGCAGCGCCGGGATGGCCGCCCAGGCCATGCCGCCGAGCGCGCCGGCGACGACCATCAACGGCAGCAGCCAGCCGGCCTGCACGTCGTCGAAATACAGCGCCACGCTGCCGGCGGCGATGGCGCCCATGGTCAGCTGGCCGTCGGCGCCGATGTTGGCGACGTTGGCGCGGAAGCCGATCGCCAGGCCGACGCCGCACAGGATCAGCGGCGTGGCCTTGAGCAGCAGCTCGCCGACGCCGTACAGCGTGGTGGCCGGCTTGACGAAGTAGATGTAGAAGGCGTGCAGCGGCTCCTGGCCGAGGAAGAAGAACAGCACGGAGCCGCTCAGCAGCATGGCCGCCGCCGCGATCAGCGGCGAGGCCAGCATCATCGCGCGCGACGGTTCGGGACGTAGTTCAAGCCGTGACATGGGTTGCTCCTTGCTTGGCCGGCAGCGCCTGGCCGTGGTGGTCTTGGTCGTCGTGGTGGACGTGGTCGAAATCGCCGCTCATCCACACGCCGATCTGGTTGATGTTGGTGCCGGCCGCCGGCACCGCGCGCGACAGGCGGCCCTTGGCCAGCACGGCGATGCGGTCGCTCATCATGAACAGCTCGTCGAGCTCCTCCGACAGCACCAGCACCGCCACGCCCTGGTCGCGCAGGTCGATGATGGCCTGGCGGATCAGCATGGCGGCGCCGATGTCGACGCCCCAGGTGGGCTGCGCCAGCACCATCACCTTGGGCGCCAGCGCGATCTCGCGGCCGACGATGAACTTCTGCAGGTTGCCGCCGGACAGGCTGGCGGCGGCCGACTGCTCGCCGCCGCACTTGACGTTGAAGCGGGCGATGACGGCGCGGGCGAAGTCGCGCACCGCGCCGCGCTGGATCAGGCCGCGCTTGACCATGCCGGTGGCGCCGGCCGGCAGGTAGCCGGTCAGCAGCGCGTTGTCGGCCAGCGACAGGTCGGGCACGGCGCCGCGGCCGAGCCGCTCCTCCGGCACGAAGCACAGGCCGAGCTGGCGCCGCGCCGCCGCGTCGAGCCGGCCGGCCGGCGCGCCGTCGATGCGGATGGCGCCGGCGTCGGCCAGCGGCAGCTCGCCGGAGATGGCCTTCAACAGCTCCTGCTGGCCGTTGCCGGAGATGCCGGCGATGCCGACGATCTCGCCGCCGCGCAGCTCCAGCGCGACGTCCTGCAAATGCGTGCCGAAGGGGTCGTCGCTGGCCACGCTGAGCGGGCCGATGGCCAGCCGCACCGCGCCCGGCTCGCGCGGCGCCAGGTGGCAGCTGGGCAGCTCGCGGCCGATCATCAGCTCGGCCAGCGAGCGCGCCGTCTCCTCGCGCGGCACCGCCGTGCCGGAGACGCGGCCGCCGCGCAGCACGGTGGCCTGGTCGCACAGGGCCTGGATCTCGTCGAGCTTGTGGCTGATGTAGAGGATGCTGACGCCCTCGCTGGCCAGCCGGCGCAGCGACTCGAACAGCTTGAGCACGGCGTCCGGCGTCAGCACCGAGGTCGGCTCGTCCATGATCAGCAGGCGCGGCGACTGCAGCAGGCAGCGCACGATCTCGACGCGCTGGCGCTCGCCCACCGACATGCTGTGGATGCGCCGCTGCGGGTCGAGCGGCAGGCCGTACTGCTCGGACACGGCGCGGATGCGCGGCGCCAGCTGGGCCGGCGTGCTCTTCTCGTCGAGCGCCAGGGCGATGTTCTCGGCCACGGTCAGCGTCTCGAACAGGGCGAAGTGCTGGAACACCATGCCGATGCCGAGCTTGCGCGCGTCCGACGGCGAGTGGATGTGCACCTGCCTGCCCTCCCACATGATCTCGCCGGCGTCCGGCTTGGTGACGCCGTAGATGATCTTCATCAGCGTGCTCTTGCCGGCGCCGTTCTCGCCCAGCACGGCGTGTATCTCGCCCGGCATCACCGTCAGGTTGACCTCGGCGTTGGCCACCACCGACGGATAGATCTTGGAGATGCCCAGCAGCTGCAGGCGCGGTTCGGCGCGCTGGGGCTGCGGTGGGACCGCGTCGTGATTCATCGGGCGTTACCTCCATCGTCAATTTGTATACAAATGCACAGTTCATTTCCTCGAATGACAGACGCAATTTGCATGCCATGAAAATTCGCGGCTGCCGCCAGCAAGCATACCCCCGCCCGCGGCGGCGGCGCCCGCTTTTGGCGAACTTGTGTACAAAAGCGCACCAAATAAACCACAACAACTCACCATAAACGTGCAAAAACGCGCCACGGATGCGCAGGGCGGCGGATTTTTCGTACACAATGTGAGCACGAATCCTGCTTTATGTGTTGTTCACACACCCGCTGCCGCCCCGCCGCAACGGGCCAGTCCCGCGACCGACTCTGGAGAACGCAACATGAGCAAGCCATCCACCGCGCCGGCCCCACCGGGCAAACGCAAGGCCGCTGCACCAGCCGCCGCCGGCGCCGCGACAACTCTCGCGGCGGCGGCCGACGGCGCCGCCGCCAACAGCGGCGCGCGCCTCAAGCGCGGCACCACCGCCGTCGACCTGCGCATCTACCGCGCAGTCGTCAACGCCGTCATGAGCCACCGCCTGCCGCCCGGCACCCATCTGGGCGAGGCCGACTTCTGCGAGCTGTACCGGGTCAGCCGCACCACCGTGCGCAAGGCGCTGCAGCGGCTGGCGCACGACCACATCATCGAGCTGCGGCCGAACCGTGGCGCGGTGATCGCCTCGCCCACGCCGGAGCAGGCGCGCGACATCTTCGCCGCGCGCCGCGCGCTCGAGCGCGAGATCGTGCCGCTGGTGATACGCCACCGCACGCCGGCCTCGCTGCAGCAGATCCGCCAGGCGCTGGAGGCGGAGGACCAGGCGCGCCGCACCGGCGACCGCGCCAGCTGGATCAGGCTGGGCGGCGAGTTCCACCTGCTGCTGGCCGAGCTGGCCGGCAACCAGGTGCTGCTGCGCTTCATGGGCGAGCTGGTGTCGCGCTGCTCGCTGATCATCGCGCTGTACGAGAGCCCCGGCGCCTCGATGTGCGAGAACGACGAGCACAAGGAGTTGATGGCGCTGATCGAACAGGGCAAGGCGGAGCAGGCCGGCGCGCTGATCGAGCACCACCTGCTGGAGATCGAGGGGCGCCTGCGGCTGGGCGAGCCGGGCCGCAAGATCAACCTGGCCGAGGCGCTGGCCGGCCTGTAGAACATTGCATACACTTTGCGCCGCGCGCACCAACACGGGGAAGCGCCCGCCCACGCGGCCCCCGGATGGTGCGCACGGCCAGCCCCGGCAAGGCGCGCGGCGCGGCGCAGGAAACCGGAAAAGCACTCGCCCACAGAGTGAAACAACGGTGTTTTGAACGGCCACGGCGCCACGTGGCCTGTAATTTGCTAGAGATGTCCATCAAGATTGAATCCAATCGTTATCGGGAATTGGATTCAACCAAGTTCTTTTAGCACCAAAGCAATCTTATAACTAGACCAACCTGACTGGGAGTTTGCATGAAACCACAACTGCTGAAACACGGCATTGCCCTGACCCTGCTGGCCGCCTGCGGCTGCGCGGCCCACGCCGCCGACTGGAGCGACACCTCGATCGGCTACCGCTACGGCACCAAGTACGCCGAGCCGTTCAACAACAAGGACATCAGCAAGAGCATCGTCAACCTGACCAGCGCCAGCGGCTACAAGTACGGCAAGAACTTCCTCAACGTCGACCTGCTGATGTCCTCCGACGCCGACCCCTCGTCGGCCGGCGCCAAGAGCGGCGCCCACGAGGCCTACGTGGTCTACCGCCACACGCTGGACCTGGGCAAGGTGATGGGCCGTTCGTTCGCCGCCGGTCCGGTGCGCGGCCTGGGCGCCAGCGCCGGCTTCGACTACAACACCAAGACCGACGCCGGCTACAACTCGAAGAAACGGATGGTCGTCGCCGGCCCCACGCTGATGCTCGACGTGCCCGGCTTCCTCGACGTCAGCCTGTTCGCCCTGTGGGAGAGCAACGCGCCCTACAGCACCTTCTCGCAGACCGCCACGCCGCGCTACAGCTACAAGGTGCATCCGATGCTGACGGCGGCCTGGGGCATCCCCTTCAACGTCGGCATCCCGCTGTCCTTCGAGGGCTTCGCCAACTTCATCGGCAGCAAGGGCAAGAACGAGTTCGGCGGCGACACCGCCAGCGAGACCAACATCGACATGCAGATCATGTACGACCTGAGCGCCGCCGTCGGCGCCGGCAAGAACACCTTCAAGGTCGGCCTCGAGTACCAGTACTGGAAGAACAAGTTCGGCAACTCGGACCACGGCAATCCGGGCGCCACCGCCAAGACCCCGATGATCCGCGCCGAATACCATTTCTGATCCCCGCGCCCGGCTTGGCGCCGGGCCTTCCAACTGAAAGGGAAGACCCATGTTAAACCGCCGCACACTGCTCGCCTTCGCCTCCATCGCCGCCACCCTGGGCCTGGCCGCCGCCGTTCCCGCCCACGCCGAGGAGCCGTTCAAGGTTGGCTTCATCTACATCGGCCCGGTCGGCGACGCCGGCTGGACCTACGCCCACGACCAGGGCCGCCTGGCGCTGGAAAAGGCGCTCGGCGCCAAGATCAAGACCACCTACGTGGAGAACGTGCCCGAGGGCGCCGACTCCGAGCGGGTGATCCGCAAGCTGGCCAGCGACGGCAACCAGCTGATCTTCACCACCTCCTTCGGCTACATGAACCCGACCGAAAAGGTGGCCAAGGCCTTCCCCAACGTGGTGTTCCAGCACGCCACCGGCTTCAAGACCGGCAAGAACATGGGCGTCTACGAGACCCGCATGTACGAGGGCGCCTACCTGCTCGGCGTGGTGGCCGGCAAAATGACCAAGTCGAAGAGCCTGGGCGTGGTGGCGTCCTTCCCCGTTCCCGAGGTGATCCGCAACATCAACGCCTTCACGCTGGGGGCGCAGAGCGTCAACCCGACCATCAAGACCAAGGTCATCTGGGTCAACTCGTGGTACGACCCGGCCAAGGAGCGCCAGGCCGCCGAAACGCTGATCGCCCAGGGCGTCGACGTGCTCAACCAGAACACCGACTCGCCGGCCACGCTGCAGGTGGCGCAGGAAAAAGGCGTGTACGCCTTCGGCTGGGATTCCGACATGCTCAAGTTCGCGCCCAAGGCGCACCTGACCGCCAGCACCAACAACTGGGGCGGCTACTACATCGACACCACCAAGGCGGTGATGGCGAAGACCTGGAAGACCGGCGAGGTGCGCGGCGGCCTGCAGGAGGGCATGGTCAAGATGTCGCCGCTCAATCCGGTGGTGCCGGCCGAGGCGGCCAAGATCTTCGAGGAGAAGAAGGCGCTGATCATCAGCGGCAAATTCCATCCCTTCCAGGGTCCGATCAAGGACCAGTCGGGCGCCATCAAGGTGGCCGCCGGCGCCGTCCTGCCGCTGAAGGAGCTGCTGTCGATGAACTACTACGTGCAGGGCGTCGACGGCAGCATTCCGAAGTAAGCGAGCGCGCCACAGCAGCGGCTCCATCCCGGCCCGTGCCGTCGGCGCCGCCGCCTCCGCAAGGGGGCGGCGCGCCGGTGCCACGGGCCGTTCCGTTCCACCCGCCACCGGCCGAGACCATGGACACCATTCCCAACATCCCGCAGCGCGACCCCGTGCTGTTCAACGACTGGCTGCCGGTCGCCGTCGCCGCGCGCGTCGAGGCCGGCGCCGTGCAGGCGCTGCAACTGCTCGACCAGGCCGTCGCGCTGTGGCGCGACCAGGCCGGCCAGCTGCACGCCTGGGAGGACCGCTGCCCGCACCGCGGCACGCCGCTGTCGATGGGCCGCGTCGAGGGCGACGGCCTGCGCTGCGCCTACCACGGCTGGCGCTTCGGCAGCGCCGGCAAGTGCCAGCACATTCCCGCCCTGCCCGAGCTGGGCGAGGCCAATCTGAAGGCCCAGGTGGCCACCTACGCGGTGCAGGAGCGCTACGGCCTGGTCTGGGTCTGCCTGGGCGCGGCCGGCGGCGCGCCGCCGCCGCTGCCCGAGTACGCAGACCCGGCGCTGCGCAAGGTGTTCTGCGGCCCCTACGACGTGCGCAGCAGCGCGCCGCGCATCGTCGAGAACTTCCTCGACATGGCCCATTTCGCCTTCGTCCACGAGGGCATCCTCGGCGAGCAGCAGCGCGCCGCCATCGCCGACTACACGGTGGAAAAATTCGACGACGCCGAGTACGGCCGCGGCGTGCGCGCCGTGCAGTGCCGCGCCTGGCAGCCGCGGGCCAGCAAGGCCGCCAGCGGCGGCGCCGAGATCGACTACACCTACCGCGTGCCGCGCCCGCTGACGGCGGTGTTGACCAAGCAGTCGGCCGGCGGCGTGCGCGAGGCCATCAGCCTGCACCTGCAGCCGCTGACGGAAACCAGCACGCGGGTCTGGATCATCCTGGCGCTGGACGATTTTATCTCCAGCGAGGCGGCGCTGCGCCAGTTCCAGGACACCATCTTCCTGCAGGACCAGCCGATCCTGGAGAGCCAGCGCCCGCATCGCCTGCCGCTGATCCCCGGCGCCGAGGTGTCGGTGGTCTGCGACCGCATGTCGCTGGCCTACCGCGCCTACCTGAAGGAGAGCGGCCTGCGCTACGGCGTGCTGCGCGCCGACTGAGGGGCGGCCGGCCGGTCCGGCCGCCCCATCCTCGCAGAAGTGACAGTTACCGCAAGCTAGGCGGTATGGTCAAATCGGGGCGTCTACACGCGCAGGTGCGTGTTTCTCTCCGCCCGCAGTCGGCGTACAACCTGGCTCACTATGACCGCCCACATTACCCCGACTTTTTACCAACCGCTGATCGTACCGGCCGACCGTTTGATTCGCGCCCCGCTGTCCGGCTGGCGTCGCAAGGTGCTGCAGGGCCTGCTGCCGGCGGTGCGCGCGCGCGCCGTCGACGAGCTGCCGCAGCAGCTGAACCTGTTGGCGCTGCAGGAGGCCTATCGCGGCAACCTGGACGCCGCGCGCCAGTTGTGCGACGCGCAGATCCGCTTCTGGCAGGCGCAGGCCGCCGCCGGCCAGCCGCAGCAACTGCTCAACGTGATCCAGCCGTGGATCAACCTGATCCGCCTGGAGCGCTGGCAGGAGCGCACCGGCGAGGCCGCCGCGCTGTACCAGCAACTGGCGCCGCAGCGGGCGCACGAGCAGGGCGAGCTGCAACGCCGCTACGGCATCGGCGCGACGCTGGCCGAGCTGTGCGCCATGGACCGCCTGGGCAACGCGGCGGTGACGCTGCAAAACGCCTACTGGCAGGAGTATCCGCGCCTGCTGCTCAAGTGCGGCATGCACCAGGAGTTGAACTACCTGCTGCAGGACGCCCAGGCGCTGCCGCTCGGCCCCTACCTGAAGGCGGCGCAGCTGGAGATGCAGCTGTCCTACCAATCGAAGATCGGCCTGCACCGCAACAGCCTGGCCGCGCTGGAAAAGCTGATGCTGGGGCCGCACTCGCCGTACTGGCTGCAGTTCAAGGTGCTGGAGGTGTATCTGGCCTTCCAGGCCGAGATGGTCAACGCGCCGGCCCGCGCCGAGCACCTGTTCCAGGCGCTGACCTCGGGCCGCACGTTGAACTGCCAGGCGCAGGACCTGTACTTCCTGGCGCAGGCGGCGCAGGTGTTCCGCCAGTTGCACCTGGGCGGCCACGAGATCGGCTGCCTCGACATGGTCGACGCGATGGCCGCCAGGCTGGGCGACGAGGTGTTCCAGTGCCACGCCCGCCAGCGCCTGGCCGAGCTGGGCCAGATGCCGCACGAGCAGGTGCTGGAGGAGTTCCAACACTCGGCCTACGTGCAGGTGCGCAGCCGCCTGGGCCTGCGCCCGGACGACGACGCCGCCGGCCGCGCCGCCGGCCTGCTGCGCGCGGTCGAGCAACTGGCCGCGCTCGACTACGACGGTTGCGCCCGCGCCCTCGCGCTGGTCTGCGGCGCCGAACGCTAGGCCCGCCACCCGTCAACTAGCCGCGCGCCTGGTCCACCGGGCTGTAGCTGGCCATGTCAATTTCTTCAGCATACGATGCCTTTCTTGAAGTGGATGCGCAACTGGACCCAGTGTAAAACCTCAAGTAAGATTGATGTCAAGCGCGGATTCAATGAGGGGCATCGACGATGGAACAGCAGTGTGGCGAAGGGATCAAGCACGTCTTGAGCGTGGGCGAGGTGGCCAGGCGCAGCGGCGTGGCCGTCTCCGCGCTGCACTTCTACGAGGCCGATGCCTGATCCACAGCAGCCGCACGGCCGGCAACCAGCGCCGCTACCCGCGCGACGTGCTGCGCCGGGTCGCCTTCATCCGCACCGCGCAGCGGGTCGGCGTGCCGCTGGCCGAGATCGCCGAAACCCTGCGCGCCCTGCCCGACGGCCGCACGCCGACGCGCGACGACTGGACCCGGCTGTCGCTGGCCTGGCGCGCCCGCCTCGACGAGCGCATCGGCATGCTCGAGCGGCTGCGCGACAACCTCGACGACTGCATCGGCTGCGGCTGCCTGTCGCTGGAGCGCTGCCGCCTGCGCAACCCGGCCGACACCCTGGCGGCGCAGGGGCCGGGCGCGGTCTGGCTGGACGCGGAGCTGGCCGACTGAGCCAACCAGGCGGCGCCGGCCGCGCCCGGCCGGCCAGCCATTCAAGGGCTCGGGCGCTCAGCCACTCGAGCGCCCGGCCGCTCAGCCGCGCAGGGCGGCCAGGCGCGCCAGCAGGTCCAGCGGCCGCTCGCTGACCAGGCCGACGGCGCCGGCGTAGACCAGGCCCTCGTTGCCGTCGAGGGTGATCTGCTCGCCCTCGCGCAGCACCAGCTCGCCCAGCGTGACCTGGCGCGCCGCCTCGTCGATGCGCAGGCCGGCGCAGGCCACCAGGCAGACCTTGCCCATCTGCCGCGCCACCACGGCGGCGTGCGAGGTGCGCGCGCCGCGCTCGGTGAGCAGGCCGTCGGCCAGCGCCAGCGCGCCGATGTCGGCCGTCTCGGCGTCGCGCCGCAGCAGGATCACCGCGCGGCCGGCGGCCCGCTCGGCGCGGGCGCGCGCCTCGTCGAGGGCGATCGCGCCGCTGGCCACGCCGCCGCCGGCGACGCTGGCGCTGGCGATGGCCGGCGGCGCGGCGCCGTCCGCCGCCGCCACGCGGCGCAACGTCAGCGCCTGCTCGTCCAGGCCGGCGGTGCGGCGGCAGGCCTCGGCGCGCTCGATCACGCCCTCGTCGAACAGGTCGAGGGCGATGCGCGCGGCGGCGCGCGCCGAGCGCTTGCCGGCGCGCGCCTGCAGCATGAACAGCCGGCCGCGCTGCACGGTGAACTCGAAGTCCTGCATGTCGCCGAAGGCCCGCTCGATTTGCCGCGCGGCGGCGCCCAGCTCGTCCCACACCCCGGGCAGGGCGCCGGCCAGCGCCTCGTGGCCGTGCGCGCTGCGCCGGCCCGACACCACGTCCTCGCCCTGGGCGTTGAACAGGAAGTCGAGCCACAGCGCCGGCGCGCCGCTGACCGGGTCGCGCGAGAAGCCGACGCCGGCGCCGGACATGCCGCCGGCGTTGCCGAACACCATGGCCTGCGCCGTGACGGCGGTGCCGACGGCGTCGTCGATATTGTTGAGGCGGCGGTAGTCGCGCGCCCGCGGCGCCTGCCAGGAGTCGAACACCGCCGCCACGGCGCGGCCCAGTTGCTCGTCCGGCTCCTGCGGGAAGGACGTTCCGGTGGCGTCGCGGTAGACGGCGAGGAAGCGCCGTGTCAGCTCGCGCAGCTGGGCGAAATCGAGCTCGCGCTCGTCGCGGCCGCCGGCCAGACGCGCCAGCTCGGCCTCGAACAGGGCGGCCGGCACCTGCGCCACCACCTCGCCGAAGCAGGCCACCAGGCGCCGGTAGGCGTCCCAGGCCAGGCGCGGGTTGCCGGTCTGCGCCACCAGCCCGGGCAGCGTGCGCTCGCTCAGGCCGACGTTGAGCAGCGTCTCCATCATGCCCGGCATCGACACCGGCGCGCCCGAGCGCACCGACAGCAGCAGCGGCCGGCGCGCGTCGCCGAAGCCCAACCCGCTGGCCGCCTCCAGGCGCCGCAGCGCCGGCCGCCAGTCGCCGGCCTGGGCGCGCCGCTGCGGCGCGCAGAAGCCGGTGCCCAGCACGAAGGCCGGCGGCACCGGCAGGCCCAGCTCGGCCATGCGCAGCAGGTTGTAGGCCTTGAAGCCGACCTGCGCCGGCGTCGGCGCGGCGGCCGTGTCGCTGTCGCTGTCGCTGTTGTCGTTGTTGTCGGCGGCGGCGCCGCAGCCGATCAGGTAGACGCCGACGGCGGCGGCGGCACTGTCCGGCGGCGCCTCGGCGCGCCAGGCGCTCACGCCACCGCCCCGGTGCGCGCCAGCACCACCTCGCGCAGCGCGAAGCTGGCCACCATCAGCGCGTCGGAGGCGCGCTCGATGGTGCCGGCCAGGTCGCCGGCCAGCGTCATCTCGGCGGCCTTGGACAGCTCCTTGAGGATCAGCCGGCGGGCGGCGCGCAACTGCTCGTCGCAGGCGCGCTCGGCCAGCACCACGCGCCAGGTGGCGTCGAGGAAGGCGTCCGACGAGTCCATCTCGGCGCCGTGGCTCAGCGTGGCGGCCAACGCCAGCGCCTTGACATAGTTCTCGCAGGCCTCCAGCACGCCCTCGGCCAGCGGCTGCAGCGCCTGGCGCACGCCGTGCCGCAGCGCGTCCTCGTGCTCCTCGACGATCAGGGCGAGCAGGTAGATCGCCTCCTCCAGCTCGTCGGCGACGTCGTCGGCCAGCGCCAGCAGGTGGGCGAACTGGCCCCAGCGCTGGTGCCGCTTGGCGGCGGCGCGGCCCTGTTCGACCAGGTCGTCGGCGCGGCGCTCCCAGTTCTTGGCGCGCAGCGCGGCGGCGGCCGCCTCGCGCGCGCCGGCGCCGTGGGCCAGCAGGTCGCGCAGCGCCATCGCCAGCTCGTGGCAGTAGGCGGCGTGCTCGCCGGCCAGCTCGAACTCGCTGGCCCAGTCGCGCAGCTGGCGCGTCAGCAGCACCCGCGTCTCGTCCTCGATCTGCGCCAGCGGCCGGCCGTCCAGCAGCGCGCGGCTGGCCAGGGCCAGGGCGTCGACCAGGAACTGTTGCGCCGCCGTCTCGCCGAGCACGCCGTCGAGCCGGTCGCCCAGGCGGAAGATACCGTCGCCGACCGCCTGCATCACCGCGTACAGCAGCTTCTCGCCGCCCGCCTTGAGCCAGGCCATGTGGCCGACCTCGAGGGCGGCGGCGGCGTTCAGCACGGCGATGGCGGCCGGCTTGGAGACGAACAGCTGCAGGCGCTTGCGCGCCCGGTTCCAGTCGATCAGGAAGACGATGCGCGCGCCAATCTCCTGCAGCGTGCGGGCGAGGCCGTCGGCGTCGGCGCAGGCGAAGCTGGCGGTGCCGACGAAGTAGGCGGCGCCCATGTTCAGGCCCGGCGTCACGCGCGGCTCGACCACCGACCAGCTGGCGCCCTGCGCGGCCAGCAGCTCGCGGAAGAACTCGAAGCGGCTCTGGTGCAGGTCGGAGTAGGTCAACGTGATGTTCAAGTCGGCGACGTGCATCACCAGCACGTGGGCGTCGTTGGTGCCGATGTCGTTCTGCAGCAGCAGGCGCGCGCCGTCGCGGGTGGCCGCCGTGTCGAGGCCGGGATGGTCGAACTTCAGGCCGGCGGTGCGGTGCAGGCCGCGCATGAAGGCGGCCACCAGCGCGCGGTCGGGCGCCGTCAGGTTCCAGGTGTGGGCGCCGTCGACCTCCTCGCTGGCCAGCGCGGCGGCGACGCGGTTGAGCTGCTTGTGCATGTCCATCACCACCAGGTGCACGCCGTCGCCGTGGTCGCGGTCGCCCCGCGTCAGCCGGGCCACGTCCTCGTTCGACAGCGACTCGTCCTGCACCGCGTCGAGCCACTCGACCCAGTGGGCGGCGCGCTGGCGCAGCGCGCTGGCGGTCTCGCCCTCGCCCAGCGCCTTGGCCATCGCCGCCAGGTCGGCGGCGGCGCCACGGCACAGCAGCGGCAGGCCGGGCAGGAAGACCATCTCGCCGCCGCGCGCCGCCGAGGCCAGCATCTCGTCCATCCATTCCTCCCGCAGGCCGGCGGCGGCCTGCTCGCGCGACAGGTCGAGCGCGCCGCGCTTGGGATGCTCGGCGTGCTGGATCGCCGCCTGCACCACCGATAGGCGCAGCTTGAGCCGGTCGTTGGCGGCGAGCGCCGCCTTGATGCGAGTGGGCAGCAGCAACCCCGCCTCGCCTATCGATTCGACGACGTCTTCCTTCAACATCTCGCTTCCCCTTTGGCTGTGCCGGACTGTTGATTGTTGCAGCGCGCCGTGACGGGCGCGTTACACGCCGCGAGGAATCGGCGGAGATTGCCGTTGGATTGATGTAGATCACGTTCGACCGGCGGGAATACGGCTAACGGAAAACGGCTAACGGAAAACGGCGAACGACGAACGACGATGCGCACGCTTGGATATATTTGTTGACAAAAGAGCATCTTAACGACATCATACAATTGCAATATTGATATTGTTTTTAACACCTCGGTAGCAGCGCCAGCACTCCCACCAGCCGGAGAATGAACATGTTTGGATTCTTGAAGAAACCCGCCGCCCGCCAAACGCCCTCGCTGCGGCGCGAGCAGCTGCAACCGCGCATCAAGCACGTCCATTTCATCGACGCGCTGCGCCAGGCCGGCGTGCCGCAGGAGCAATGGCCCTGCACCACGCCGCTGTGCGGCGAGCTGCTGGTCACCTACGCCTTCGACCTGGCCGACGGCTTCGTCATGGCCACGCCGGCCATGTTGCGCGAGGCCGGCGTGATCGGCGACGAGTTGGCCGAGCTGGGCCGCGCCAACCTGCGCCGGGCGATGCCGCAGCCGCAGTTCTTCGCCAAGGACGGTTGCGGCCTGGCCCACACCGGCGGCGAGCTGGAGGCCACGCTGCTGCTGCTCGACGAGGTCTGGCAGCGCATGCAGCCGAACTTCGCCGGCACCATCCTGGCCACCGTGCCACGGCGCGACCGCATCCTGCTGTGCGACGGCGCCGACCCGGCGGCGACGGCGGCGCTGGCCCGGCAAACCGGCGAATTCTTCGACGAGCAGGACGACGCCCACCGCCTGTCCACCCAGCTCATGCGGCGCAACGGCGACGGCTGGTCGCTCTTCAACGCCCATTGAGGAACAGGCGGAACATCCCGGGGAACCAGCACGGCGGCGTGCTGGCGAGCCGTTTCGATTGGCGCATCCGGCGCCACGTCAATGACTGTTGATCCAGCGCCCGCCTACCACGTCATCCCTGCCTGAGAGAAGTGGCTGGCCAGGAAATCGAGCAGCGCCCGCACCTTGGGCGAGACGTGTTTGCGGGTGGGATAGACGGCATAAATGCCCAGCTCGATCGAGCGGAATTCGGGCATCAGCTCAAGCAATGTTCCCGCCGCCAAATCGTCGCCCACCAGGAAGCTGGGCTGCAAGATGACGCCTTGGCTGGCAAGCGCGGCCGCGCGGCAGGTGTCGCCGTTGTTGGTGTGAATCGACGGATTGGTCTTGACGCTCACCGGCCCCAACGGTCCCTTGAAATGCCATTCGTCCTTGGTGGACCAGTAGCTGTAGGAAATCACCGCATGCTGCGCCAACTCGCTTGGCTGCGTTGGGGTGCCGTGCAATTCGAGATACTGCGGCGACGCGCACAGCACCATGCGGGTGGTCGCCAGTTTCTTGCTGACCATCGTCGAGCTGTCCAGATTGGCGATGCGAATGGCCACGTCGTAGCCTTCCTCCACCAGGTCGACCAAACGGTCCGCCAACGTCACATCCAGTGTGACCTTGGGGTGCAGCGCCCGGAAGGCCCCCCACAGCGGCGCCAGATGCCGCACGCCGAAGGTAAACGGCGCATTGATCCTCAACAGCCCGCTGGCGGCATCGCTACGCGAGGTGATTTCGTCCTCCGCCTCGGCCAGTTCGGCCAATAGCTCCTTGCTGCGGACATAAAAAATCTGCCCTTCATCGGTCAGCGAGAGGCGCCGCGTCGTGCGGTGCAGCAAGCGCACACCCAGGCGGGTTTCCATGTCGACCACATAGCGCGAGACGGCCGCCTTGGACATCGCCAACGCCTCGGCGGCTTTGACAAAACTTCCAGCGTCCACCACCGCGTTGAAGGTCTGCATTTCTAGAAACCGATCCATTATTCCTCCAATTGAGACAATTAATCATATTTTACGCTGTTTATGTCCGTCCGCATTTCCAATAAAGTTCATCCCATGCCAAGCAATTCTGCAAGACATAAAAACCAACAGCGACATTTAAAGGAAAACATCATGAAAGTGACAGTCATCGGCAGCGGCAACATGGGCTCCTCGTTCGTTAAGCAACTCTCCCGCGCCGGCCACCAGGTCAAGCTCACCGCCGTGGACGCCGACAAGGCGGCGGCCCTGGCCAGCCAGTACCCCGGTGTTAGCGCAGTGCCAGCGGCGCTGGCGGCGGCCGACAGCGACGTCGTCATCGTCGCCACCGGCTACGGCGACGCCGTCGCCGCGCTCAAATCCCTGGGCGACTTGAGCGGCAAGGTGGTGATCGATATCACCAACCCGCTGACCGCCGACTACATGGGCCTGAGCCTTGGCCACAGCACCTCGGCCGCCGAGGAAATCGCCAAGGCCATTCCCGAGGCAAGCGTGGTCAAGGCCTTCAACACGGTGTTCGCCCAAGTCCTGGGGCAAGGCGCCGACTTTGGCGACGGCCGCAAGGTGACGGTCTTTTATGCCGGCGACAGCGACAGCGGCAAGCAAACCGTCAAGGCGCTGGCCGAGAGCTTGGGCTTTGACACGGTGGACGCCGGCGGGTTGAAGAACGCGCGCTACTTGGAGCCCCTGGGCGGCTTGAACGTCTACTTCGGCTACGGCGCCGGCCACGGCACGGCCATTGCGCCGACCTGGATGCGCCAGGCCTGACCGTGCGCGGCGGGCAGGTCCCGCTGCGCCACCTTATCCATCCGTTCACCAATCAATGCATTTTGCAGGAGTCATCACCATGAAAACCCCATTCGTTCGCGCCGTTTCCGCTTTGGCACTGGTTAGCGCAGCAAGTTTCGCCTTCGCACAGGAGCGCCCGGCCGACATCGTCAGCCCCATCAGCGACAAGATGATGGCCAACAAGTCGACACCCGCCGACGCCCGCAAGGCCGGCCGTGCCGCCTACGACAAGCCGACCCCGCAAAACAGCATCATGCTGTTCGTCGACCAGCAGATCGGTTTGATGGCCAGCGTGCGCGACTTCCAGCAGGGCTCCGGCTACAAGAGCAACGTGGTGTCGCTGGCCAAGATGGCCAAGGCGCTCGACATTCCGGTGCTGTTGACCACCTCGAACGCCCAATGACAGAACGGCGACATGCTGCCGGAACTCAAGGAGATCTTTCCGCAGCAGCCCATCATCCGCCGCACCGGCATCATCAACGCCTACGAGGGCCCCGAGCTTCCGCAAGGCGCTCGAAGAGATCGTCGCCAAGACCGGACGCAAACATATCATCATCTCGGGTGTGACCCTGGGCACCTGCGTGACCTTCCCCACGCTGTCCATGCTCAACGACGGCTACACCGTCCACCCCGTGGTGGACGCCTCCGGCGCCTGGAGCAAGTACGAAGCGGACGCGGCCATGCAGCGCATGACGGCGGCCGGCGCGCAACTCAACACCGTGTTCGCCCTCGGCGCCGAGCTGCAGGGCGACTGGAAACAGCCGTCGGGCATGAAGATGCTCGAACCCTTCGTCAACGGTCTGCCTGAATACGGCTGGGTGGTGCAGAACTTCTGGAACAACGCCGACGGCGCCAAGCGCGCCGTGCCCGATCCCTTCAACATGGTGAAGTAAGCAGGCGCAACGATCCCGGCGGGCGTTTGCCGTATCACGCTTTCGCCGCAATCGAGCAAATCTGGTGTTCGCCGCCGTCCTCAAAGGTAATCGCGACGGGAAGGAAACGCTCGATCACGGCGGCGTTCGTCAGCGCGTGTTGCGATATCCGATTGGTGGTAAAACGCCCGGCGCCGGCCAAGGCGAAGGGCAGCATGATCTGGTCGGCCAGGTGCTCGGCCACCGCCGCGCCGGAGCTGACGTACTGGCGCAGCTCCTGGACCGTGTTCTTGGCCACGGTTTCGGCGCGCACCATCTTCTCGCCGAAGCCGGCAAACACCTCCGTCACATGTTCATACTCCATAGTGAGCAACAAGGCGTTGCCCGGTCCTTGCTCGCCGGGCAGGCCGCGCGGCAATAGTTGCGACTCTTCCCAGCCCATGCTGCGGCCGACGCAGTCCAGTTCGCGCTTGGCCACATCGAATGGAATGCCGGCGACAAAACTCTCGGCAAACCCGCCAACCCGCTCGCCCCGCGACATCAGCTCTATCGAGCGCAGCCGGGCGCAGGGTTGGACACTGGCGCTCACCACCCCGCCACCGGCCGGATAGAAGCCAAAGCGGTGCAGCTCCAACTCAATGGACGCGCCCATCTGCGCGAGCACGCGGCCATACGCGCGCTGCAAGAAGTGCAGCGGCGGCGCCATCGGATTGTGGGTGCCGCCGCTGACGCGCACCAGCGAAGCCTGTTCCGCGTACAACAGCGCGGGCAACAAGGTTTGCAGCACCAAGGTACAACTTCCCGCGCTGCCGATGGCGAAATCGTACTGCCCGCCTTGGATTTTCCCGGGCACAAATTCCAGCGTCTGCGCGCCCACCGCGGCGCCGCCAACGTTCCCATTGCACACGGCGGCGGCGGCTTGCACCGCGACCAGGTGCTGGCGCATCAGGCCCGGCTTGGGCCGCTTGGCGCGAATGTTCGTGATGCGGAAGGGCTGGCCGGTGATCATCGACAGGGTCAACGCGGTGCGCAATATTTGGCCGCCACCTTCGCCGGTGGCGCCATCCAATTCAATCATCTTCGTCATTTTCTATTCTTGTTTTCTACCCCGCCCCGGCCATGGCCTGGGGCGGAGCCGGCTAGCCCTTCACGCACACCACTTGCTTCAAGGTGTGCACAACCTCCACCAAATCGCGCTGCGCGTGCATCACCGCGTCGATATCCTTGTATGCCATCGGGATCTCATCGATCACATTGACATCCTTGCGGCACTCCACGCCCTGCGTCGCCTTGACCTGGTCGTCCAGGTTGAAACGCCGCTTGGCTTCGGTACGGCTCATGGTCCGCCCGGCGCCGTGGCTGCAACTGTTGAAGCTTTCCGGATTGCCCTTGCCACGCACGATATAGCTTTTCGCGCCCATCGAACCGGGAATGATACCCAGCTCGCCGGCCCGCGCCGACACGGCCCCCTTGCGGGTGATCAGCACGTCCTGGCCAAAATGCTGCTCCTTCTGCACATAGTTGTGGTGGCAATTGACCGCCTCCACGTGCGTCTCGAACGGCTTGGTGATGACGGTGCGCACGGCCGCGATCAGGTTCAGCATCATCACTTCGCGATTGGTACGGGCGAACCGCTGGGCCCAGCCGACCGCCTCGACGTAGTCATTGTAGTGCTGCGTTCCCTCGCACAGGTAGGCCAGGTCCTGGTCCGGCAGATTGATGAAATGGGTGCGCATGTCCTGCTTTGCCAGTTCGATGAAATGCGAGCCGATGGCGTTGCCCACGCCGCGCGACCCCGAATGCAACATGAACCAGACAAATCCCACTTCATCCAGACACACCTCGATGAAATGGTTGCCGCCGCCAAGGGTGCCCAGGTGGCGGTAGTTGTTCGTGTTCTGCAACTTCGGCGTTTTCAGGCAGATCGTGTCGAACTCGTCCTTCAGTAGCGACCACGCCGCATCGACCGGCTGGGGCGGCGTATGCCACGCCCCCTCGTCGCGCCCCTTGAAGCCGCGCGTCTTCGGCGACATGCCATGCGGCACGGCCTTCTCGATGGCGCTCCGCAACGGTCCCAAATTGTCCGGCAGGTCGTTCGCGGTCAGCGTCGTCTTCGCGGCCATCATGCCGCAACCAATGTCGACGCCCACGGCGGCCGGAATAATCGCGCCCAGGGTGGGAATCACGCTTCCAATGGTCGAGCCCTTGCCAACGTGCACGTCGGGCATCGCCGCGATGTGCTTGTAGATGAAGGGCATCTTGGCCGCGTTGCTCAGCTGTTGCTTCGCCCCGTCCTCGACCGGCACGCCCTTGGTCCACATTTTTACCGGACGCCCATTTTCAACGTTCATGACATCATATTCTTCGTGTTTCATTTCATTCACCGTTCTTCTGTGTTGATACCGGTACTAGTGCAAGCGCCGTGCCAGCGCCGTGGAAATGCCGAAAAAACTCATAAGCCGTTGATTTATCGACAAAAAGACTCGAAGCGCGCCTATTGAAGGGAAATTCAACTTCAAGTAGTATTCACATCATATTATCTTTTGATATAAATTCTTATCCAAAAAATGCAGAAAAAACGAACGGTCGTCATCGGCTTTGTGGGCACCCACCTCGACAACGGCAAAGGTGCGGCCCGCTGGGAGAAGTGGCGTCCCAGCGTCGCGCTGACCCAGCACGAGGACATGGTCATCGACCGCTTCGACTTGCTCTACAGTGGAAAATTTGTCGCGCTGGTCGACCAGGTGACGCAGGATATTGCCGCCGTGTCGCCGGAGACGAGCGTGGTTGGCCACGACTTGCCGATCGCCGACCCGTGGGATTTCGAGAACGTCTACGGCAGCCTGTTCGATTTTTCGAAGCGCTACCCCTTCGACCCGGACAAGGAAGAGTATTGGATCCACATCACCACCGGTTCGCATGTGGCGCAGATCTGCCTCTTCCTCATGACCGAGGCGCGCTACTTCCCCGGCCGCCTGCTACAAACCTCGCCGCCACGGCGCCAGGCGCCGGGCGACCCGGGCAGTTTCACCCTGATCGATCTGGACCTGTCCAAATACGACCAGATCGCGCAACGCTTCTCCAGCGAGCAGCAGGACGGCGTCGCATTCCTGAAATCCGGAATTGCCACGCGCAGTCCGCGCTTCAACGCGATGATCGACGAGATCGAACACATCGCCATCAAATCCCGCGCGCCGATACTGCTGATGGGCCCGACCGGCGCCGGCAAATCCTTCCTGGCGCGGCGCGTGTTCGAGTTGAAGAAGTCGCGCCACCAGTTCGACGGCAAGTTCGTCGAACTCAACTGCGCCACCCTGCACGGCGACGGCGCCGGTTCGACCCTGTTCGGCCACGTCAAGGGCGCGTTCACCGGCGCGGCCACGGAGAGGCCCGGCCTACTGCGCACCGCGCACAAGGGATTGTTGTTTCTGGACGAGATAGGCGAGCTCGGCCTCGACGAGCAGGCCATGCTGCTGAAGGCGGTCGAGGAAAAGCGCTTTCTGCCGGTGGGCGGCGACCACGAGGTGCAAAGCGATTTCCAGCTGATCGCCGGCACCAACCGCGACCTGGCGAAAGAGGTGCTGGCCGGCCGCTTCCGCGAAGACCTGTACGCGCGTATCAATTTATGGACCTACGAGCTGCCGGGCCTGGTCGACCGTTGTGAGGACATCGAACCGAACATCGACTACCTGTTGGCGCAACACAGCGCGGAGAACGGCCAGCAGGCGCGCATCAACAAGGAGGCGCGCGAGCGCTACATGGGTTTCGCGATGTCGAGCGAGGCGCTATGGAGCGGCAACTTCCGCGACTTGTCAGCGTCCGTGACGCGCATGGCGACGCTGGCCGAAGCCGGCCGCGTCACCGACGCTGTCGTTGAAGGAGAGATCATTCGCTTGAAGCGACTGTGGCATCGGGGCACGCGGCCGGCGGGCCAAGACGAGGTCGCGCTGGACGACTTGATGGATGGCGATGCCTTGGCCGGCATGGACCTGTTCGACACCTTGCAGCTCAAGGCCGTGATCCAGGTTTGCCGTCAATCGAAGTCGCTGTCGGACGCCGGACGCAAGCTGTATGCGGCATCGCGCGCAGCGAAAGCCAAACCCAACGACGCCGACCGCCTCAAAAAGTACTTGGGCAAGTTCGGCCTCAACTGGGACCAGGCGAGCACGCGCCCATGAGGTCGCAATGACTAGGTCTTTGATTTTATTGGGGAAATATGGTGCGGCTGGCTGGAATCGAACCAGCGACCCTTGGCTTCGGAGGCCCAAAATAGAGCCTTTAGCTAAAGCATCTATGCGATATTTCACCTTTATTGGCACAATTTTGGCACACTGGTGCCTCAATTCAACTATGCCAAGTAAGCATGCCAACGATCCGCAAAAAAGGCGAAGGCCAGTATCACGTTCAGATCCGCAAACGCGGCTACCCTACGCAAACCAAGACTTTTACCAAAGAAGCCGACGCACGACGCTGGGCGACGATCATCGAGTCCGAGATGGAGCGCGGCGTATTTGTATCGCGTACAGAAGCTGAAGCGACTCTCATAGGGGATATCCTGCAGCGCTTCGCCGCTGAGGTACTGCCGACTAAGCGAAGTGAGCAGTCTGATAAATCTCGCATCAAAACACTTGTGGAAGCATTTGGCGACTACCGGCTCGCCAGCCTAACCTCTAGCCAAGTTGCCACGTTCCGCGACCAACGCTTACAGGTGGTCGGCCCGCAATCCGTCATTCATGAGATCAACTTGCTGAACCGGTGCCCTCAAAACCGCATCAATGGATTGGGGAATCGCTTTGCCTGGTGGACTACCTACTGCGCAAGTGCGCAAGCCAAACAAGCCGAGAGGCCGCGACCGCCGAGTAACAGCAGCTGAAATTGCCAAGATTATCGAAGCTACTGAATCTACAGAACTACGAACCATTATCGTCTTAGCCGTCGAAACGGGCATGCGTAGAAATGAGCTCGCCTCGCTAGTATGGGAAGAGGTAGACCTGAAAAAGCAGACAGCACACCTGCCAAAAACAAAAACTGACGTCCCCCGCACAGTGCCCTTGTCTAAGACAGCAATCAAAGCGTTAAAAAACTTCGCCCCTCGTAAAGAGGGACGAATATTCACACTACAAGCTGAGTCAATGAGCCAAGCATTTGAACGGGCTTGCGAAGCACATCGGGCCAATATCGTCGGGGTACGTTTCCACGATATGCGCCACGAGGCAACTAGTAGACTTTTCGAGAAAGGGCTCAATGTGATGGAGGTAGCAACGATCACCGGCCACAAGACACTAGACATGCTGAAGCGATATACGCACCTACGAGCCGAAGACTTAGCGAAGAAATTGAAGTAACGGATTATGAGACATATCCCCTACCGAGGTAGCAAATTCAGCCAGCGAACATGTAACCCTCAAAATCACACCATTCAATAAATCCAACCATTAGAATTAGACAAGCTCAGCGTCAAGCAACTCAATAAACGAAGTGAGGCAGGGAGAAGTAGCAACACTTCCCTGACAAAGTTGAGTATACGACAATGCAGCAATTGTACGCTGTACTTTTGACCTCGTCTTAGCTCCACCCTTCATATATCCAAGCTTGGCAATCTTATAAATATCATGCAACACCTGAGCTGGGTGCTCCCAACTATCGGAGCGCGCTGTCGTCACCGGAAAACCTGACGCAACTATCTGAGGAACAGTTAATTTATTGTCCAAAACAGCAAAATGTGTAAGCTCAGATATAAACCAAGCCTCAATCTCCATAATCGCCAAATGAATGATTGGGATAACAGGACCCGCAGGCAAGCCAGCCTGTAGATGCTGCCTAACCTTTGGCAAATCCGCAATAGGAAGCGGATAAATATCCCTCAACCCAATAATCGAGCTAAAACCCTGAACAATGAGCGTTGGATACTGAATAACAATTTGACTTTTAACCTGAGCGTCACTTGAACAGTCCACAACTAAAACATAAAAATTAATGGCTGGATTAACAGCAGTCATAGTAATAGTTACTTTACCACCGTGCTGCTTACTTAAATCGATCACAAGACCCTTACCGCCTGCGATCTTCTTTACCAACCAAACGACAAATTCTTGTTCAGTCATACCCTCAACAAAAATCGCTATCTTTTTCAAGGTTCATCCTAACGAAAATTTTGCAGAAGTAAAGAAATCGAAATTACTCAAACCCATATACCTAAATTCCCTGAATTCCTCCGGCCTATTTCTTTCAGTGAATGAACGAACAATGTGTTTAGAACGTTGTAAAATCATCCAAAATTCTAGCGGTATCCGATTCATTACGAATCTATCGTTAGTTGTCATAATTACCTGAATATCACTTTTCTTCGCATGAAAAGTAAGAAGATCAATCAGGCTAACGGACCTTTCATAATCTAAGCCCTCGCCAATGTCATCAATTAGAACCATTGTCTTATTTTTAGCCAAGGCGGCCGCATTAATGTTGATGATTAAAGCTAATGCACGAAACATACCTTGAGACATACGCTCAGATGAAATAGCAGGCCGCCCCCTCTCGGTCACAAATACGCATAGGATTGGTTCGGAATTTTGAATTGCTGGATTCAATCGCCTGAGGTCATCAACACCAACATCAGAAAGTGAATAACCAAGCTTCTTCATATCCCGAATGATGGCCTTATCAAAATCAGCACCAAATTTTTCAAAAGCTTTAGAATAAGAATTGACAACATTCTCGCCAAATTCATTATTACCACCACTATTCAACAGCGACAGCGGTATCATTAAATTATTTGCAAAAGACGAGTTAAACCAATATGTCTGCACGCCCATTGCCCAGTCATACAAGTCCTTTACAAATGGGTGCTGTAACGCATCCACCTTTTGTTGAATAACAGAGGTTGTATTCGTCATCTCAAAATCAATAAATGACTTTTGTTGCTCGTAATATATCTTACCTGACCCATTCGCGTTACGCTGCAACTTCAAAACACCATCCACCATTAGCTTTTCAGAAACGACAACTTTTTTATCAAACTCAATATGAAAATCAAATATTTTCCCGTTCATCGAAATAGAGGCATCATATCGACCCGATTCAAAAGCACTAGATTGTAATCCGGTAAGTATTCTAACCAGGCTGTTGATAACACTTACAAGCCTAGATTTACCCGTAGAGTTCAACCCCACTACTAAATTGATGGTATTAAATTCACAGTCCTTAAGCTCCCAAGCTCGAGGATCATTTTTATACTCTTTATACTTAAATCGTAGCAGCGACATTTAATTATTCTTTCATATCTGTGATTGACATGCACAACTTGATTCCCATGCGATGGGGAAATTTCACAGTAAACACACAATAACCTAATTCCTATTGAACTCAACGATACAACTAGAGGCAAGGGTGCAAAATCTATACGCTTCTTGGCAATATCAGCAGCGACAATTTTGACACGTATGCGGTTGGATGCCCAGCGGCGTTGTTGCATAAATCGAGTCTAACCTAGAAGCCTTTGGCGACTATCGCATGGCCAGCTTGACTTCCACCCAGGTGGCGAGGTTCCGCGATCACCGATTGCAGGTCGTCGGCCCGCAATCGGTGATTCATGAAATCAATGTACACTCGTACAGCATTGTTGTGCCGTAGAGCTGTCTGCGACAACCGTTTTTGCACAACTTCCGGACTGGACGTCCCCTACACGGCATTCATTCCCCTTACTAGGGCAAGCAGACCGGAGTCCGATGCTAGGAAGGCCCGCAAAAAGTGTGTCCTGTAAATGGGATGAATCAGCCAGACTCAACCTCCCCACGCGATCAAACACAGTATGGGCGCAGGTACAAAATCTCACCTGTATCGCTGACCTCAACCAGATCCTTGCAACCGTCTGGCCACTCCCTCACGATCACATCGCTGAAGTCATTGGGACAGTAGTAAATTGGACGGCCAGCCTCTAGATGCGACCTGGCAGCGTCGCCATCATCATGACGCAAAACACGCAGGATTAGCGCATCCAAGGTTCGATCATCAATCTGATCCAAGTTACAAGACATGCAAGCTCCTTTGTCAACCAATGACCGCTTTCAGTGCTAAAGCTAGTTGCTTCGTCTGATCGAGAGCCGACTGCAAATGGCCCTCATCGCAATCCCCTTCTGACAGCAATCGCTCAAGCTCACTAACCCGGTCAACCAATGCATATCGAAGCTGGTCAAGCTGATCGTCATTCGCAGAAAAAGTGATCTCACGAAGTTCCATATAATTTCTCCAATTTTAGCGGCTAAAATTGCCGGGCCCACCTTGTTGCATCAGTTCGTGAAAATTCTAGCTGAGACCACAAGAACGAGATCAGTCTTGATCTTGTCACCCGACTTCACAGACCACGAAGCAGGAACGAAAGGCAGCGCAGACGTTGAGTCCGTGGACTGCGAGTCATCGAGACCGCCTAATACGATAACATCACCATCATTCATAGACACGGTAGTTTTCAACTGCCGTTTGATAAGCGTCGGCGAGCCACTCACTCCCGTGGACGTGGCTTTGAAGCTGCTAATTTGAGCATCAACGTCCATCCGAATTCGCCCACTGCCAAGCACCTTGGGAGCGACATCGATGATGACACCGGAAGGACGATACAACACATTTTGCACTCGGTTCCCGGCATTGTCGTTGCCGG
Organism: Rugamonas sp. DEMB1; assembly: GCF_029834475.1. Classification (GTDB taxonomy): domain Bacteria; phylum Pseudomonadota; class Gammaproteobacteria; order Burkholderiales; family Burkholderiaceae_D; genus Rugamonas; species Rugamonas rubra. The sequence continues at coordinate 6,192,933 of NZ_CP122407.1, forward strand.
TGCTGGCCACCGTAGGCGTCTCGTTGCCAACAATCAAGTCAAGTTTCGTACGGTCTTCGCCAACCAGGCGACTGTTGGATACTTGCTTGAATCGGCCATCCGTATTGAGGGCGTCGATAACAAGCTCGAAATTTGTATTCTTCAAACTCAAAGCTGTGCCGGCATTGGCCGTGCCAAGCGATGCACCAAACCTGGCCCCCAATATGGTGGCGGCCAGCGAGATGCCGCGACCGGAAGCCGTATTGCTTGAAACCTCCACCCAGGAGACCGAGACGTCAACCGTCTTGGCAACCGTGTCGATGGCCTTGCACAAAGTGAGCATTTTTCCGATTGCCACCTTGGACCCAGTCAGCACGACATGCTCGCCAGACGTGGTGACAGACTGGCGACCGAACCCGGACGAAATGACGCCGGCAACAAACTCACTGGTACGATTCTGCGGCTCGAACAGCTCCGAGAAATCGTCATCCTTGCGCTGCTGCATCAGAACGGCATCGGGGCTAGCGCTCTCAATGCCGCTGGAGGCTATCTGCGGCCCCCTGGCGCTCGAAACAGGCACCTAGCTGCTGCGCCGGTGCCAGCGACGCAACACTATCGCCCTGCGACTCGCTCTGCCCATACTCGCGCCGTAGGGTCAGATAGTAAATCCCGTTGCGTAGCATGGTCTGAATTCCCTCGTGCGCAAGCAGCTCGTCAACGAAGCGGGCTACGTCGGCCACATCGATAGACTTCACGTTGATTGTGATCCGCCGGTCTAGACCCAGAACCTCCGGCGAAACTACGAAATCGCGCTTGAGAATTGCCTTAAACGTTCCTTCGCCAAAGGCCACCAATGGCACCGCGTTGAAGGATAAGGCAATAGGTTCCGCCTTGGCGACAGCGACGTTATCCGCCTTGCCAAACGCCAGTGCAGGGGCCAGCAACAAGGCGGCAGTTAGAGCCTTCATTGCGTGCCACCCTTGACCCATAGGCCTTCTGAAATTTCCGCCTCCCATCCGACAGGACCGCTCTTGAACTTGAGCGGCGACACTAAGCGGCCATCTGACAGTATGACGCTAATGGAACCGGCGTTCGAGAAGTACCCCTTGCCGGATAACGTCTCAGAATATTTGACCGGCTGTGAAACGTCAGCCTCAGCCTTAGCAGTAGGGAACAGGATAGGTCCAACGTAGTGTGCGCCAAATACACCGAGGAGAAGGCCGGATAGAAGGGCGATAGCAAGAAATTTGGACATGTGCTTGTGTGGTGGTTTTGGTGGAACAGGACGAGATTCGAGTAGCTCGTAATCCTGCGGCGTGCGGATAGGCCCGACGAACCCGGACCGGATTCCAGTGCGAGCCTGTAAGTGCCAGCTCGGGAGCAGACAATGAATCGCATGCGGGTAGCTGTCCGAAAACACCTGGGTCGTGTTGTATACCTTGTTCAGATCATCGCCCCGGAAGTGCCAGCGGTCGGCCACGATACCCTCAGGAGAACAGCCGAGACGCACAACACCTATGTGCCAGCGGGGCAGCGAACCATCACTGAAACCTGCAGTAACCAGCTTGAAGGCGGCGGAAACGAAGGGAACCTTCATACGGTCGAGACGACTCATGCGCACGACGTACTCGAACAGGCTGTCGCGCAGCTGCTTGTCAATCTGGCTGATGTTCTGACAGATGAAATACACGTCCCAACCGTACTTGCGTGCATGGATTGCCCATTCCAGCAGCTCAGAACGCCCTTTGTCTTGATAACTGCGCGTATTTAACCAAGACGCGCATTCATCTAGGAAAAGTGCCCCATTATGCGACTCGTCGAACCCAGGCAGCAGCCGCGGCGAGGGCGGCGTGTACTCGAAACCCTTGGCGGTGCAACTCACGATGGGCACAAAGTCAATGAAGCGATTGCCCGAACCGATGGCATACAGATCCGCCGACGTAGGCTTGTCCGGCACGCGGATAACAGTCGCTTTCGACTGCGCTGGCATCATGTATTCCATGAACACGTCGCAGTTCGTGGCGACACGTTTCCCGGCACGCAAGTAGTCCCGCAGCAGCTTCATCGCGCCCTTGCCCTTACCGCTGCCGAGCTTCCCAGTGATCGCGTAGACGGCCATATATCAGACCAACTTGTCGAGGGTGCGTTTCTTGTAGATGTAGAGTTGGCACGCCGTGTAGACGGACATGTAGCAACTCGCCAGACCGTAGGTCGTCGGATTGAAACCTAATGACAGGCCGACAGCGAACGATGGGTGCGACGTGCTAATCGCCTGAATTGCGGGACCGCACACGTACTGTGCACAGCTCTGGCCAGCAGCCCACAGGACGCTGACCATCAGGGCCAGCGTGGTGACGGCCCACACCTTCATGCCGATGTTGGACGTGGCATTGAAGCCGATGAAAGCTAAGAGTGACTGGAACATTTGAACCTCCGTGATTATGCGGCCAGTGCGCCGCGAATTTGTTGGACACAGCCGAGCAGGCAGAAGAAGGCCAGCACGCCGTTGATGAACTTCAAGAAAACGTTGAAGGGGCCGCATACGTCCATCTCGACCGAAGCTGTGCCTAACGGGTTGTCCAGCTTCGGATTGACACAGGCGGCGGTGGGGATGTTCGGGATGAACGACCACTGGAAGCTCATGCCGGTGTTGATGAACGACTTCGAATAGTCGTCCCATGCGGTGCGGTTGTCCTTGTACGACTTTTCGGCGGCGGTCATCGAACTGTCGGCAGCCATGTTCACTTCGCAGCGCGGTTGCGAGCTGCCTCCGCAGGCCGTGGAAGCCGTTTGCGCGGACGCGGACAGCAGCGACAGCGCGAAAATGAGGAAAACGAATATGCGGGTCATGGTCAAGCCTTCATGGCGTTCTGCACCTGCCTGACGCAGCCGTAGACACAGGCAATGGCAAGCACGGCGTTGAGGAAGAAGGTGAACTTATTGAAGCCGCCGCAAATGTCCATCTCCACCGGCCCGCCCGTCACCGGGTTGCGGAGCGACGGATTGGAGCAGGCCGTAGTCGGTATTTGGGGAATGAACGACCACTGGAATTTATTGGGGTCGATATTGTCCATCTTCCCCTTCAACCCGCTGTTGGCCTGATCGATGCTGGCCCGCGTAGCAACGTCCTTGTCGTACATGTCGGTATTGGAACTAGCGACCATCTGGCACGCGCCCTGACCGGGACCGCCGCAGCCCAAGCCGGTGTTAGGATCGGGCGGCGGGGTGACAGTGGTGTTGACAATGACATAGCCCCCGGTGCCGGGGTCGTAGATGCCGGTATCAACACAACCCTTGCCGCCATCTGGCCTTTTCACGCACACGTCGAATCCGCCGTTGCCCTTAGCGGACACGTCGATAGTGCCGTTGGAAGAGGCAAGCGACAGCTTCGTCGTGTTGTCCAAGCCGTCGCACGCCGGGTTAGCCTTGTCCGTCAAGATCAACTTGCTGGCCGAATCGAACAGCATTTCACACGTCGTATCGGCTGGCTTCTTGACGGCGGAAGCGTTGGTCAAGTCGCACTTGTTGATATCGGTCTGGTTCAGCGTGTAACCGGGATCGCAGGTGATCGTGACCGGCACCGACTGATCGGTAAACAGAATCGCCTCGCCGACGATGATCGTCCCGCCGTTCATGTATTCCTCAAAACGCAACGGAACCTTGGGACGACCGTCCGCGTAAAACTGCTGATCCAGGCTCGCCTTATCGGCCTGATTGCGCTGCTCGCAATAGATAAGCAAACGCTGATTTTCTGGATCGGACGGCGACAGCTCAGGACGCCACATACAGGCAGTGACCTTTGCGACAAACGGCGTCGCCATATCGGGTCCAATGGCTTGCTTAACGACGATCACGCCGCCTATGGGATCGCTGTAGCCGGAGGCCTTCTTGGCGACATACTGCATCGTGGCATAGGAAGTAGGCTGATTGTTGGAGTCGTTAGGGTCTTGCCTATACACGCCGACGTTCACGGAGCCGGCGGGGGCCGACGGCAACGCACTGCCGGCAGTGGCAGCGATATTGGGCTTCGGCGTCACGTCGCGTTTTCCAGGAAGCGGATCGTTAAACTTCGCGGGATTGGGATTCTCCCTTTTCTTGTCGGGCGCGAGGCTGATCGTAATGGCGGGTTTCGGCTGCTGCACCGAAGGAATCGGCGCCTTACTCGTGCAGGGGGCCGACAGGGCGAACTTGTTACAGTCCCACCAGAGTACAGCGGTTATGACACCTACCTGGCCGGCGATCAAATCAGCGATGAGAATCGAACCGCCCGTGGCAGTCATGATCCATCCCGCGATCAGCGGAACAATCGCTTGCGAACGCATGGGAACGACGATCAGCGTGGCGGACACGAACGAAATAGTGAAGATTTTTTTGAGCGATGTCATTGTTTGGTTGCCACAAAAAACGGCCAGTGTCGCTAAACGCTGGCCGAAAAGGTTTAGTGGACCGGCCTCGTTTAACCAGCCTTGCTAAACGCCTTTTTCATCATCTTGATACCCCAGAAGCCGCCAGCGACCAGTACGGCGACCGCGAAAGCGGCCGTGATGTAAGTCGTTGCCTGAGCCGACAGCGCAGTGATGGCATCGACACCTGGATCGCCGGCGGCTTGGACGAACGAAGTCGCGGAAGCGGCGATAGCACCGATGGTGACCAGACATTTTTTGATATTTGCGTTCATGATAAAAATCTCTTTCAGGAGAGCCGGTTGTAAAACCCCGGTTTGGCGACGCCGGGGAGTGCTGCGAAATATTTACTGTTCAAAGCCACGGATCTATTCAAGCGATTCGATTGCCTGGCGTGCGATCCGCCGAATGGCCCCACCGGCATAGCCAAGGCCGAAGGCGGTGAGGCAGTAGCCGATGATTTGATAGACGGTCATTTGTAGTCAAACCAGCGCTGGACGATGTACTTGACGAAGTAAACGGCTGCGACGAACAACCCAGTCAGGAACAAAATCAACCACAATGACTTGAACAAGCCCATCACGCGCCGACCTTTCGTACACCGGCCTCTTGCTTACGGCGGGCTGCAGCACGACGCTCGAACTCACGGGTAGCGGCAAAACCGAATACAAAGTTGCGGTCGGCCCAACGGTATACGGACCGGACCACCAGAGCCGCGTAAAGGCCCATGAAGCCAGACAGGAAGCAAAGCAGAACCATGTAGGTGACGAAGCGTTCCAGCGACTCGATGTCAAATTGGCTCATCGCTGCCCCCCGGCAATCCAGCCAAGGGCGAACAAGACAACGACTGCAACAGCAATGAAAACTTCAGATGAGACAGCGTCCATTTCTTCCTCTCTTATTGCAATACTTGCGTCACGAAATATCCTTCGTGACAATTTAGTGCGGCCGTATCGACTGCCTCCGCAAACCCATCAAACCGTCCGGCTTCATGTAACCACGGTGTGAATCCGACATCGCCGTCACACGGCATAAGAAACAAAGCGGATTCCTTGTCTTGAACTATGAATTTGCCTTCAGCCTTATGCGACGCCATTTTTGCCACCGACGGCAGGTGCCCGTGCAGCCTCAACTGGGCGAAGCGAATGGATTACGGTTTTCTGCATCTTGCCGTTCGTGACGATCTCCATTTCCGCAACCGCCATAAATGGGCCAGAACCCGCCAGGTGTTTGTACTTTTGATACTCTTCGGCCTTGCCCAGGCCGTATTCAGCCGTAGCTGTACCAAACGCCGTGTCCTTACTGGCGTCCAGATCCGTCTCAACAAATACTTTGGTGCTGTCAAATGCCTGGCCGTTGTCCATGGTTCCCTTGGAGAACTTCATGCCGGTAACTTTGATCGTCGAAGAAAATTTCATTTTGTAATTCCTGTTTTGAATGGCCTACGCAAAACCGTTTTCCCCGTTGAGGCCGAAACACGGGACGGTGGTAATAAACTGCATGAATGAAGGAATCGGCGGGGGGGGCTTGCCTGTGTACAGGCGTGGGGCCAGACGTGGCATCGCTTGTAAGCGGCTTCATACGTTTGGGCCAGTAGTCATCCGCCTCATTGCAAATCAGATCGAGCGCCTTCTTGTCGCCCCACAGCTCGCGGAATACACGGATGTACTTGCCAAACTGATGCTTAGTCACTTCAATGCACGCATCGACGGTGATCTGCGCGGTCTTGACCTTCACGTCCATGCGCTGCGGTGTTTCAACTTGAACGAAATGCGAAAAGCACGGATAGGCAGCAGCGAAAAAGTCCGTTGGATTCAAGAGCACCTCGAACTGAATAATCGTATTTGTATTTTTGAATTCGACTTCGCAGCGACACCAGGGGCTGGACTTATCGCCCTCTTTCTTGCCCTTCTCGTAGAAGCGGCAGAACTTGCTCGACGACCGCAGGCCGATGGTTAACGTTCGTCCCTTGCCGGTGGGTCTGGTCCAATTTCCGATGCGTTCGATATTTGGTGGACGGCCACCAACCTTTTGCGTATAGCCACCAAGCGCGTACTGGTCATAGGCCCAGTCCACAGACAGATAGTCACCATCGATGTCGTCATGGGCCAGGTCGATCCGAGAAATCGACGGGCGCATTGCGACCTTAGTCAAGAAGTGGAAAAGGCGTTTCTCCCAACCGACCACAGCGTTCTGGCATCCTTGTCCAGACAGCGTAACGAGCATGGTCGAGCGTTGACCTCCAAAACAGACAAACCCCATGCCATCGCCGAGCACCCAAGATTCGCGGTAAAAGTTCATGCCTCGGTCACGTTTTTCTGTGATGCCAAATCCGAAGATTTTCTCGAACTGACGACTTGCCTCTTCGATGATCTGATCATCGGCGATCAAAGCTTGGCGGGCCGTCTTAAAAAATGTGTCTTCCAGCACAGTGAAATTTACCCAGTCGACTATGCACGCCTGAGCCGATGATGGCCTGCGGACCATCACTGTTTTGATTTTCCCGGAGTCCGTCATCATCAACGAAACTTCACCTAGGTCTTCTTCGGAAATGCTCGCCCAATTGTCCGGCTCGTCAGCGACATCGGCGCCAGTTAGGTTTTCCCCCATGTTATTAATGGGGACGCTAGGCGCTTCGCTTACCTGCGCAAAACGCGGCACTAACCTAGCCTCACCGGCCTCGGCGCCGGTGCGTTCCGGCAGCGCTGGCGCGCTGGCGGTACGCCCGGCGCCGGCGGCCGACGATTTGCCGACAGCGTAGATCTGCGCTTTAACGCTCCGGGCCTGCGTTGAGCAGCCCGACGCTTCTGCATAAGGATTAGGCGCGTCTTTGCGGCGGCCCTTGATGAGGGAGTGACGAATAGGCCTCATGCGCAAGCCACCTTCCGTCCAAGTTCAGCGAAGACGGAGCACCAGAACACCATCTCCAAAGAAGCGACACCTGTCACAGACACGACGCCGAACAATTTAGTCATGCCGCACGGAAAAGCCTTATGAAGGTCATAGGCTAAGTAGACGATCACAGCGGTGATCATGAGCGCACCTCAGTCTTGCGAGGACGACCACGGCGCTTAGGTTCGTTTGACGCCAAAAGAGAAAGAGACATCGGCAGGTGCGGAGTACGCTCAACGCAATCGGCCAACCAGACAATCACGTCTTCGGTTCGCCACAGCAACCGGCGTGAGCCAGGAAGCCGACAACGAGGAGGTAATGCTGACGGGTTCCTAGAGACGTCGCTGCGAACGGACGGAACTGTTTTCCTTAGGAGCGCTGCAATTTGCGTTACATCCAACAACTCAATCATCTAGATTTCCAGCTTGGGCAGTGACAAGAGGCGTCACAAGATTCATAATCGGCAGGAATTGAGCTGGAAGACATAAGCTCGCCTTGAAAAAACATATTCTGCCGTGCATTGTGTACTTATGCCGCATTTACGGCATAAAACACATAATAACGGCAGTGTTTCCCACCGTCAAGCAAAACTGCTATGAAAAAAATCCTGTTTGAAGTCCTGCCAATGCAGGCCCGCTTGAAAGCGCTGATCGTTTCTGAGACTGATGAGTCTGGGCGGTTTGGTTGGCTTCAGAAAAAGACAGGTATCTCGCGCAATACCTGGCAGACCTGGTGGGACAAGGAAGACGCATCGCCGAGCGGAAAAATGATCGAGGCGGCAGCTAGATTATGGCCACAGTATGCCTTTTGGCTGGCAAGCGGAATCACAGACCACGAGTATGGACATGTGTTTCCCGTAGATCTTCCGAACTCAACGGCATGGCCGGAAGACCGCCAAGCTCGTGCGGCAAGTGCAAAAGAATACTTAGGACATTGTGTATTGATGCAGGACAAACTTGCAGGCGTCGCGAACACTTACAACAACGAGAAGGAATGGGAGCGTGACTGGGAGCGGCTTAACACGCTCTCCTGGGATCGGGAGATCAACATACACTCAATGAGAGTCATTTTTGGTGCTTACGAGGATCGCATAAGGGCACAGTCAGCCAAAGTGAATCCTTGGCAGCCAAACGATGACGACGGTATCCACTCTGATAGCTAAGCTGATGAACCGTATGACGTGGCCAGGTGCCTACAAATGCTGGCACAAATTTGGCACACTCATTGTGCCGAATTCTGCAAAATAACGCACGATAGCGCACTCTCATGCACAATCTAAGTGATTGAATTTACTGGGGAAATGTGGTGCGGCTGGCTGGAATCGAACCAGCGACCCTTGGCTTCGGAGGCCAATACTCTATCCACTGAGCTACAGCCGCGCGGGGAACTACTTGAAGTGAAACGAAGGATACCGTCTTTCGCCCCCGCCGTCCATGAAAAGTGTCGTATTGCTGGGCAACCACATTCCAAGAAGGGGTTTTTGAGTCTATAATCGCGGGTTTGGCGAGGGTTTGCAAACCAACATGCAAAACGGCTGTCTCGCTCGGTCCCAGCTTCGAAACCTGTATTAAGGAAATCATGAGCGACGCACACAACGAACACGAATCCGCCATCAGAACGCCTAAACAACTGGTCGCGGCCGTCATCGGCTTCTTCGCGATCACCGTCATCGGCATCATTTTGCTGGTCCAATACGTGACGGCCGACAAGCTGGTCGGCGCCGGCTCCGAGAGCCAGACGCCCGACGCCATCGCCGCGCGCCTGAGCCCGGTCGCCAACGAGGGTTTCACCCTGAAGGACGCCAGCGGTCCGAAGGTGCTGCAATCGGCCGAGGCCGTCTACACCGCCGTCTGCGCCGCCTGCCACGCCAGCGGCGCCGCCGGCGCACCGAAGTTCGGCGACGCCGGCGGCTGGTCGGCGCGCATCGCCCAAGGCTACGACACCCTGCTCAAGCACGCCGTCGAAGGCATCCGCGCCATGCCGGCCAAGGGCGGCAACCCGGACCTGGACGACGTCGAAGTGGCCCGCGCGGTGGTCTACCTGGCCAACAGCGCCGGCGCCAAGTTCAAGGAACCGGCCGTGCCGGCTCCAGCGGCCGCCGACGGCGCCGCGGCGACCAAGTAAGCCTGTCCCGCCAGGCGCCGATATGATCGGCGCCAAAACGATAAACCCGCTCGCGCAAGCCAGCGGGTTTTTTTGCGTCCGGCATTCGGCCGAACGGACGGTGCCGCCTAGTGCTGGCCGGTCGGCATCTGGCCGGCCATGGCGCAGCGCGGCGCCGCAGGCCTGCCGGCGACGAAGGCGAGCGTCGCCTGCTCGAAGCAGGCCGGCGCCGTCCACAACACGAAATGCGGCGCGCCGGTCACCGCCACCATGCTCACCTTGCCCGCCTTGCCCAGCGCGGTGGCGTGCGCGCGCGCGCCGTCGTAATGGGTCTTCGGGTCCAGCGTGCCCTGCAACACCAGCAGCGGCGGCAACCGCGCCGGCGCCAGGCCGAAGTACCGGTCGTGGGCGTAGGTCGGCAAGGTCGAGTTGACCAGCATGCCGGGCAGCGGACTGGTAAACAGCAGCGCCTCGTCCTCCTGCGCGATCTGGTCCAGCGTCAGCGCCGGCCGCAGCGTGTTCTCCGAGCGGCTGATGGCCGCCACCAGCGGGATCGCCAGCGGCGACTGCGCATAGCTGCCCAGGCCGGCGTAGGCCTGCTCCATGGCCGCCTTGGCCGCCGTCAATTCGCCGTCGCGGCCGGCGGCCAGATCCTGGATCAAATACGGCAGCCGGGCGCGCGCGGCCGGCACGTCGAGCAGGCCGCCGAGGAAGCGTTTGAGGTTCTTGCCCGGCACCTTGGCCAACAGCTCGGGCTGGCCGGCGGCGCTGGCCAGCAGGCGGTGGTAGGCCACCTCGGCCGGCTCGCCCAGCGCGGCGCGGCAGTCGGGCGCGGCGTCGCACTGCGCCAGCACTTGGCGGCCGACCTGGTCGACCACGAAGGAGCGCCGGCTCAAGTCCCACTGCGGCGCCGTCTGCGGCGGCACCAGCGAGTCGAGCACGATGCCGTTCAGCTTGGGCGCCTGCGGCAGCTGCATGGTGCGCAGCGCCAGCTGGGTGCCGTAGGAGACGCCGTACAGATAGACGGGCTTGCCATCGCGCTGGCCGTCGATCAGCAGGCGCAGGTCGTGCGCGGCGTTGCTGAGGGAGAAGCGCTCGGCCAGCTCGGGCCGGCTGTACAGGCGGGCGAAGCAAGTGCCCCATTCGGCCCCTTGCAAGGCCAGGCCGCCGGGGCTGCCGACGGCCTCCTCGTCCGGGCACAGCTTGGCGGAAAAGCCGGTGCCGCGATGGTCGGGCACCAGCAGGTCGAAGCCGGGGAAGCTGCGCCGCAGCGTGGCCAGCTGGCCGTAGAAGCCGGCGCCGGATTCGCCGGGGCCGCCGGCCACCAGCCAGACGCTGCCCTTGGCGGCGCCGGCGGCGGGGAACTTGCGCACGAACAGCTGCAGCGTCTCGGCCGACGGCGCGCCGGCGGCGTCGTGCCAGGCCGGCACGCTGGCGGTGCTGCACAGGCTGCCTTGCAGGGCCGGCGCGCTGGCGGCGTCGGCGCAGGCTTGGTAGTCGGCCGCCTGGGCGGTCGTGGCGAACAGGCCGGCGAGGGTCGCGGCAAGGATGGGTCGGTTGAACATGCGCGGCTTCCCGTGGTGGTAATAGTGGCTAATTTGCAATACCGAGAACATACGCGCTGGGTATCGGTTTGTCGAGCGGATTGTCGAGCGAAACCTCGTGCGCCCGCGCCGGCCGCGCCCACGAAAAAAGGGCCGCACAGCGTGCGGCCCCCTTTCATTTTCCTCAGCTAGCCGCCGAACGGCCAGGCCTGGCTGTTACCACATGATGACGCGGTCTTTCGGCGCCAGGTACATCTTGTCGCCTTCCTTGACGCCAAACGCGCTGTAGAAGCCCGGTTGGTTGCGCATGGTGCCGTTGGCGCGGAACTGGCCCGGCGAGTGCGGATCGGTCTTGATCTGCACGATCTGCTGCGGTTCGCGCATCTTCATGCGCCATACCTGGGCGAAGCCCATGAAGAAGCGCTGGTCGCCGGTCAGGCCGTCGATCACCGGCGCCGGTTTGCCCTTCAGGGACAGCTTGTAGGCCTTGTAGGCGATCGCCACGCCGGAGTTGTCGGCAATGTTCTCGCCCAGGGTCAGCTCGCCGTTGACCTTGTAGCCCGGCAGCGGGCTGAACTCGCCGTACTGCTTGACCAGCATCTTGGTCTTCTTCTCGAAGTTCTTGTGGTCCGACTTGGTCCACCAGTCGCGCAGGTTGCCGTCGCCGTCGTACTGGGCGCCCTGGTCGTCGAAGCCGTGGCTGATCTCGTGGCCGATCACGCCGCCGATGGCGCCGTAGTTGACCGCGTCATCGGCGTTGGCGTCGAAGAACGGCGCCTGCAGGATCGAGGCCGGGAAGACGATCTCGTTCATCTCCGGGTTGTAGTAGGCGTTCACCGTTTGCGGCGTCATGCCCCACTCTTCGCGGTCGATCGGCTTGCCCAGCTTGTTGAGTTCCTTGTTGTAGTCGAACTGGTGCGAACGCAGCACGTTGCCCAGCAGGTCGTCCTTGGACACTTCCAGCTTGGAGTAGTCGCGCCAGTGGTTCGGGTAGGCGATCTTGGTGGTGAACTTGGCCAGCTTGGCTTGCGCCTGCTTCTTGGTGACCGGGCTCATCCAGTCGAGCTTGTCGATGCTGGTCTTGTACGAGGCCAGCAGGTTCTTCACCAGCGCTTCCATGCGCGCCTTGCGCTCGGCCGGGAAGTGGGCTTCGACGTACAGCTTGCCGACGCTCTCGCCCAGCGCGCCTTCGGTGACGCTGACGCCGCGTTTCCAACGTGGCCGCATTTCGGTCACGCCGCTCAGCACCGTGCCGTAGAAGGCGAAGTTCTCTTCGACGAAGGCCTTCGACAGGTAGGGCGCGCTGGCGCGGATCGCCTGCCATTGGAAGTAGGCCTTCCAGCTGTCGAGCGGCGTGGCGGCCAGCACCTCGTTGAAGCCCTTGAAGTAGCTCGGCTGGCTGACGATCACGTAGCCGACCTTGCCGGCGACGCCGGTGTCCTTCAGGTAGGCGGCCCAGTCGTAGCCCGGGGTCAGCTCGCCCAGCTTGGCGACGTCGACCTTGTTGTAGGCCTTGACCGGGTCGCGCAGTTCGACCTTGCTCCACTGGATCTTGGCCAGCTCGGTTTCCAGCGCGACGATGGCCTTGGCCGAGGCGGCGGCGTTGGCGTCGCCGGCCAGGGTCAGCATCTTGGCCACGTGCAGCTGGTACTTGGCCAGCGCGTCGGCCATTTTGGCGTCGTCCTTTTTCAGGTAGTAGTCGCGGTCGGGCAGGCCCAGGCCGTCCTGGTACAGGTCGGCGACGTACTTGGTCGAATCCTTGTTGTCCTGGTGCACGCCGTAGCTGTAGGGCGCGCCAAAGCCCAGCTGGTTGAAGCGGGCGATCAGCGCCGGGATCTGCTTCTTGTCGCTCAGCGCGGCCACCTTGGCCAGTTCGCCGTTCAACGGCGCCAGGCCGAGCTGTTCGAGGCGGGCCTCGTCCATGAAGCTGGCGTAGAAGTCGCCGATGCGCTGGGCGTCGGAGCCGGCGGCCTTGGACGGCGCGTTGGCGGCGCCCTCGATGATGGCGCGCAGCTGCGGCTGGACGTCGTCGCGCAGCTTGGCGAAGGAGCCCCAGCTCGACTTGTCGGCCGGGATCTCGGTGTTGGCCAGCCACTTGCCGTTCAGGTGGGTGAAGAAGTCGTCCTGCGCGCGCACGGACGGCTCGATGTATTCGGTGGCGATGCCCGACACCATCTTGGCGCCGGCGGCGTTGGCGCTGACCGGTGCGGGAGCGGCGGCCTGGTCGGCGGCACCGGCGTAGCCTGCGATCAGGCTGAGGGTTAAGGCACTTAACAAATAACGATTCACAGAATTATCCCCATTGTTTATAACGAAAAAGGTATGAAACCTTGGACTTTTGGCCCGTCTGGCACTGTAGCATATCGGCGCCGCCGTGGCAGCCGGGGCCTCGGGCCGGCGCTACCACATCTGCACCCGCTCCTTCGGCGGCAGGTACATCTTGTCGCCCGGCTTGACGCCGAAGGCGTCGTAGAAGCCCGGCTGGTTGCGCACCGTGCCGTTGGCGCGGAACTGGTCCGGCGCGTGCGGGTCGCTCTTCAGGTAGACGATCTGCTGGGCCTCGCGGACCTTGCTGCGCCAGACCTGGGCGAAGCCCATGTAGAAGCGCTGGTCGCCGCTCAAACCGTCGATCACCGGCGCAGCCTTGCCGCCCAGCGACAACTTGTAGGCCTTGTAGGCGATGGCGATGCCGGAGTTGTCGGCGATGTTCTCGCCCAGGGTCAGCTCGCCGTTGACGAAGTAGCCCTTGACCGGGCTGAAGGCGCCGTACTGCTTGACCAGCATCTGGCTCTTGACGGCGAACTGCTGGTGGTCGGCCTTGCTCCACCAGTCGCGCAGGTTGCCGTCGCCGTCGTACTGGGCGCCCTGGTCGTCGAAGCCGTGGCTGATCTCGTGGCCGATCACCGCGCCGATGCCGCCGTAGTTGACGGCGTCGTCGGCCCCGGCGTCGAAGAACGGCGGCTGCAGGATGGCGGCCGGGAAGACGATCTCGTTCATCTCCGGGTTGTAGTAGGCGTTCACCGTCTGCGGCGTCATGCCCCACTCGGCGCGGTCGATCGGCTTGCCCAGCTTGGCCAGCTCGTGCCGGTAGGCGAACTCGGCGGAGCGCAGGGCGTTGCCCAGCAGGTCGTCGCGGCGCACCTCCAGCTCGGTGTAGTCGCGCCATTTGCTCGGGTAGCCGATCTTGGTGGTGAACTTGGCCAGCTTGGCCTGGGCCTGCTTCTTGGTCGCCGGGCTCATCCAGTCGAGCGTGGCGATGCTGCCCTGGTAGGCCGCCAGCAGGTTCTTCACCAGCGCCTCCATGCGCGCCTTGCGCTCGGCCGGGAAGTGCGCCTCGACGTACAGCTTGCCCAGGCTCTCGCCGAGCGCGCCGTCGGTGGCGTTGACGCCGCGCTTCCAGCGCGGCTCCATCTCGCTCACCTCGCGCAGCGCGGTGTGGAACATGGCGAAGTTCTCGTCGACGAAGGCCTTGCTCAGGTAGGGCGCGCTGTCGTGCAGCAGATGCCACTGGAAGTAGGCCTTCCAGACGGCCAGCGGGGTCTTCGCCAGCAGCGCGGCGACGCCCTTCAGGTAGCTGGGCTGGGCGACGATGACGTAGTCGACCTTGCCGGCCAGGCCGGTGTCGGCCAGGTAGCCGGCCCAGTCGTGGCCGGGGGTGAGCGCGTTCAGCTTGTCGAGCGCCACCTTGTTGTAGGCCTTGACCGGGTCGCGCAGCTGCACCTGGGTCCACTGCGCGCGGGCCAGCGCCGTCTCCAGCGCGACGATGGCCTTGGCGTCGGCGGCCGGCGTGGCGTTGTCGGCCAGCGTCAGCATTTTTTCGATGTGGCGTTCGTACTGGGCGAGGATCTTGGCCAGCTTGGCGTCGTCCTTCTTCAGGTAGTAGTCGCGGTCGGGCAGGCCGAGGCCGGACTGGCCGATGTCGGCGACGTACTTGGTCGAGTCCTTGTTGTCCTGGTGGACGCCGAAGGCGTAGGGCGCGCCCATGCCGTAGCGGTTGAAGTGGGCGATCAGGGCCGGCAGGTCGCGCCTGTCCTGCACCGCGTCGATGCGCTCGAGCTCCTCCTTGAGCGGCTCCAGGCCGAGCCGCTCGAGGCGGGCCTCGTCCATGAAGCTGGCGTAGAAGTCGCCGATGCGCTGGGCGTCCGAGCCGGGCGCGGCGTGGCCGCCGGCCTCGGCGGCGGCGCGCTCGATGATGGCGCGCAGCTGCGGCTTGGTGTCGTCGTCGAGCTTCTCGAAGGCGCCCCAGCTGGAGCGGTCCGACGGAATCGCCGTGTTGGCCAGCCACTTGCCGTTCAGGCTGGCGAAGAAGTCGTCCTGCGCCCGCACCGCCGGGTCCATGTTCTCGATGGCGATGCCGGAGCGCGGCGCGGCGGCGGCCGGCGTGCCGATGGCGGCGGCGGGGCTGTCGGCCGCGCCGGCGGCGCCGGCCAGCAGGGCCAGCGTCAGGGCGCTCAATAGATGTGCTTTCACTTTTTCTCTCTCCCGGATGAATGGCTTGCGGACAAGGCGTCGCCAACGCGGCGACTTTATCATGGCTGAAACGCAGGAATAACAAAAAAGCCACACGAGGTGGCTTTTTTGTTGGTTTTTGCTATCCACCGGTTCCGGCGATCACCAGATGATGACGCGCTGTTCGGGCGCCAGGTACATCTTGTCGCCCTGCTTGACGTCGAAGGCCTCGTAGAAGCCGTTCTGGTTCATCATCGTGCCGTTGGCGCGGAACTGGCCGGGCGAGTGCGGGTCGGTCTTGATCTGCACGATCTGCTGCTGCTCGCGCATCTTGCTGCGCCAGACCTGGCCGAAGCCCATGTAGAAGCGCTGGTCGCCGCTCAGGCCGTCGATCACCGGCGCCGCCTTGCCGCCCAGCGACAGCTTGTAGGCCTTGTAGGCGATGGCGATGCCGGAGTTGTCGGCGATGTTCTCGCCCAGGGTCAGCTCGCCGTTGACGTGGTAGCCGGGCAGCGGGCTGTAGCCGCTGTACTGCTTGACCAGGGCGTCGGTCTTGGCCTTGAAGTTGGCGCGGTCGGCCTTGCTCCACCAGTCGCGCAGGTTGCCGTCGCCGTCGGACTGGCTGCCCTTGTCGTCGAAGCCGTGGCTGATCTCGTGGCCGATGACGGCGCCGATGGCGCCGTAGTTGACGGCGTCGTCGGCGCGCGCGTCAAAGAACGGCGGCTGCAAAATCGCCGCCGGGAAGACGATCTCGTTCTTGCCCGAGTTGTAGTAGGCGTTGACGGTTTGCGGCGTCATGCCCCATTCCTCGCGGTCGACCGGCTTGCCCAGCTTGTCGACCATGCGCCGGTACTCGAAGTGCGCGGCGCGCAGGGTGTTGCCGGCCAGGTCGCCGCGGCCGATCGCCAGGCGCGAGTAGTCGCGCCACTTGTTCGGGTAGCCGATCTTCGGGGTGAACTTGGCCAGCTTGGCCTGGGCCTCCTTCTTGGTCTCCGGGCTCATCCAGTCGAGCGTGTCGATGCTTTGCTGGTAGGACGCCAGCAGGTTCTTCACCAGCGCCTCCATGCGCGCCTTGCGCTCGGGCGGGAAGTGCTGCGCCACGTAGAGCTTGCCCAGGCTTTCGCCCAGCACAGCCTCGACCAGGTGCACGCCGCGCTTCCAGCGCGGCTCCTGCTCGGTCACGCCGGAGACGACGGTGCCGTAGAAGGCGAAGTTGGCGTCGGCGAAGGGCTTCGACAGGTAGGGCGCGGCGTCGTGCACCAGCTTCCACTCCAGGTAGGCCTTCCAGCCGGCCAGCTCGGTCTGCGCCACCAGCTTGTCCAGCGCGGCCAGGTAGCTCGGCTGGTTGACGATCACGTAGTCGGTCTTGCTGGCCACGCCGGCGGCGGCCAGCGCGTGCTTCCAGTCGTAGCCGGGGGCCAGCTCGGCCAGCTTGTCGATGCTCATCTTGTTGTAGCGCTTGACCGGGTCGCGGTTCGCCACCTTGGTCCACTGCACCTCGGCCAGCGCGGTCTCCAGCGCCACCACGGCCTGGGCGCTGGCGGCGGCGTTCTTGTCGCCGGCCAGCTTGAGCATGGTCTCGACGTGGGCCTGGTACTTGGCCAGCACGGCGACCAGCTTGGCGTCGTCCTTCTTCAGGTAGTAGTCGCGGTCGGGCAGGCCCAGGCCGCCCTGGCTGATGCCGACGGCGTACTTGGTCGACTCGCGCGCGTCCTGGCTGACGTAGACGCCGTAGGGGCCGGGCACGCCGATCTGCGCCAGGTGGGCGATCAAGGCCGGCAGGCCCTTCTTGTCCTTCAGCGAACGGATCGCGCTCAGTTCGCCGGTGAGCGGCTTGATGCCCATGCTGTCGAGTTTTTTCTCGTCCATGAAGCTGGCGTACAGGTCGCCGATCTTCTGCGCGTCGCTGCCGGCCTTCTTGTTCTTGTCCTGCTGGGCCGCCTCGACGATGGCGCGCAGTTGCGGCAGCGTGTCGTCGCGCAGCTTGGCGAAGGAGCCCCAGCTGGACTTGTCGGCCGGGATCTCGGCGCTCTTCAGCCATTGGCCGTTCAGGTGCAGGAAGAAGTCGTCCTGGGCGCGCACGGCCGGGTCGATGTACTGCGTCTCGATGCCGGACGACAGCGCCGGGGTGCTCGGTTCGGCCGCGTGGGCGAAGGCCGTCAGCAGGCCGAGGGTGAGGGTGCTCATCAGATGTCGTTTCACTGGAATGTCCTTATGGGGCATGGTAACAGGGGCGGACGGTCGGCCGGCCCCGGGAATGGTTTGCGACTGTAGCATGGTGGGCGCGGGCGCGCCAGCGGCGGGGTGGGCAAATTTGCCGAGGCCGCCGGCGCGGCCGGCCTCGGTGGCGGCGGGGCGGGGGCGGCCCCCAGGGTCAGACCCTAGGGTCTGACCCTCGATTTCGCCTGTGGGTTTTCTTGCGGCGCCGCGGCCGCCGGGACGGCGGCTTAGAACTTGGTTTCGAGCTTGACGCTCCAGACCCGGAAGGTCTGGTTTTCCGTGCTGGCCAGCTGGCTCAGGCCGTTGGTGGCGACCACGTTGCCGCCCAGCGAGTCCTCGGCCAGCAGGTTGTTGACCGAGACGCGCAACTGGGTCCGGCCGTTGAACTTCCACAGGCCGTACAGGTCCACGGCGCGCTTGCGGCCGCTGTCGACCACCTGGGTAGCGCTGGTCTGCACGATGGTCGCCGGGGTCCAGTTGAAGCTGCCGCCCAGGGTCAGCGGCAGGCCCTTCATGCGGTAGTCCAGGCCCAGGTTGGCGGTCTGCTTGGCCTGCTGGTCGAGCCGGTTGTTGGGGCCGGAGATGCCGTCGACGCGCGACCAGAAGCGGCTGTAGTTGGCGCGCAAGTCGAGCGCCGGCGCGTCCTCGAACAAATCGGCCAGCTGGAACTTGGCCTCCAGTTCGACGCCGCTGGTGCGGGCGTGGCCGACGTTCTCCGGCCGCGACACCCAGTGCAGGCCATCGGCCATCTGCTGCTGGCTCAGGCTGCGGCGGATCAGGTTGTCGATGTCGCGCACGAAGCCGCTGACGCTGACGATGCCGCTGCGGCCCAGGTAGTGCTCGTAGGCCAGGTCGAGGCCGGTGGCCAGCTCGGGCTTCAGGTCCGGGTTGCCCATGCGGTCGGGCCGGGTCGGGTCGCCGATCCAGTGCGACAGCGCCGGCAGCGCGATCAGGTCCTGCACGCTGGCCGCCTTGTAGCTCTTGGTCAGGCTGGCGCGCACCTGGTCTTTTTCGTGGCCGGGAATGCGCCAGACGCCGTGCAGCAGCGGGCTGAACACGCTGCTGCTGTTGCCGACGTCGCCGCCGGCGCGGCTGCTGGTGGTGCGGATGCCCTCCCAGCGCAGGCCGAAGTAGGCGGCCCACTGCGGCGTGATGTCCCACTCGTCCTGGGCGAACACGGCCAGGCGGCGGGTGTCGGCGCTGAGGTTGTCGCCGGAGTCGGAAAACTGCGGCAGGCCGTTCTTGTCGAGCGAGGTCTTGGTCTGGCTGCGGCGGGCGCTTTCGACGTCCCAGCCGGCCGCCAGCGAATGGTCGCGGCCGAGCGGCGCGGTGTACTTGCCGCCGGTGCTGAAGCTGCGGTCGCGCGTGCTGTCGCTGTCCTGGAAACGCTCGAGCAGCACGCCGTTGCCGTCGTACTGCTTGCGCAGCGAGTCGTTGCTGCTGTGGCCGGTGCCGAAGCCGAACTTGACGTCCAGCTTGGCGGCGCCCTCGAACTTGTGGATCCAGTTGCCGAAGCCACGCAGGAAGCTCATGCTGCTGTGCGCGTCGCCGCGCGCCAGGCTGTACTCGGGCGGCCGCGACAGGGCCGGCGGCACGGCGTCGCCCTGGCTCAGCACGCTGCTGCTGTGGCCGTCGCTGCGCAGGCTCATCAGGAAGGGTTGGAAGTTCAGCGTGTCGCCGTTGTCGAACTTGTAGGACAGGCGCGGCGTGAAGTGGATGCCGCGCCCGGTGCGGCCGCTCTCGTCATGCAGCGTCTGCTCCTTGTGGGCGACGCCGGCGGCGTCGCTGTCGAGGTTGTAGGTCCGGCCCCGGTCGTGCTGGCGGTTCTCGAAGATCGAGCCGGACAGCAGCACAGTCGCCGCGCCGATCTTCAGCGGCGCGGTCAGCGAGACGTTGGGGGCGTGGCGGCCCTGCTCGATCGAGTCGCTCAGCTTGAGCTGGTAGTCCTTCTGCTGGTAGCCGTCGCGCAGCACGATGTTGATGGTGCCGGCGATGGCGCGGGTGCTGTGCTCGGCCACCGGACCGCGCATGACCTCGACGCGCTCGACCTGGTCGGGCGACAGCGAGTCCATCGAGAAGCCGGCCGGCGGCCGCTCGCCGTTCAGCAGCACCTGGGTGTAGCCGTTGCCCAGGCCGCGCATGCGGATCTCGCCGCCACGGCCGGGGCGCCCGCCGATGGTCACGCCGGGCAGGCGCTTGAGGATGTCGCCGAGGTTGCTGTCGCCGTTGCGGTCGAGCTCCTCGCGGCCGTAGACCTGCTTGCCGGCGGTGGAGCGGCGGCGCTCGTCCATGTCGTCGGCGCGGGCGCCGCTGATGGTGATCCGCGGCAGCACCTGGCCGTCGGGCGAGAGCACCTGCTCGGCCTTGCCGGCGGCCGGTTTGGCGGCCGGGTTGCTTGCCGGGTTGCTTGCTGGGTTGGCGGACTGGCTGGCTGGCTTGGCGGCTGGCTGGAGGGTGGACGGGGCCTGCTCGGGAACGGCCTCGGCCGGCGCGGTCTGGGCGTAGACCTCGCTGGCGGCGGCGCCCAACAGGGCCAGGCAGGCGAAGGGAATCAGTTTGCTCATAGCTTCAATTAATGGAGTGGCCGGCGCGCGGACGGCGCGGGCAAACACGCCGCGGGGGCGCGCGCCTGCATTCTAAGGCCGGCCCGGCCGGGTGGCGGCGGGCGGCGCTGGTTATTTACTTTAGGATACACATCCAACAAAGCCGCAGCGCGCCGCCCGGCCAGCGCAGACGGTTGCAAAGCTTGTTCGGTATCAAGGAAAGCACAGAAGATGACATGGATGCTCCGGGAGAGAGGCAAGCTGTTGGGACAGCACAAAAAAAAGCCTGCGCAAGGAGGCGCAGGCAAAAACCACTTCAGGGTAGAGAGAAATACAAGTTCAGTGTAGGTCGCCGTTTGCGGCCCGGCCCGAAGTCTTACAATTGCTTACGCCCGCCGCCGTGGCGGAAACACCGCATACAAACATGTAACGCGCGGGCCGCTTCCGGGCCGCGAAGCTAAGTCTGGGTAAAACGGGAAATAGATTACGCGACGGCTACTACGTTTGCCGGAAATCAGGTTTATACTGATTCCAGCGCGTTTCCTACCGCTAGCATGGGCTGCGCAGGAGAAATGCGCGATACGCATCGACAGGTGACACATGGGTAAGAAATTGAAGAACACCGGGCTGATCGGCCTGGGCGTGGTGGCCGGCATCGCCGTGTCGCTACAGTTTTCGGCGATGGCGCAAAAGCCTGTCGATCCGGCCCTGCCGCTGGAGGAACTGCGCCAGCTGGCCGACGTGTTCGGCCTGATCAAGTCCGACTACGTCGAGTCGGTCGACGACAAGAAGCTGCTGACCGAGGCCATCTCCGGCATGGTCGCCTCGCTCGACCCGCACTCCGCCTACCTCGACAAGAAGGCCTACGCCGAGCTGCGCGAGGGCTCGCAGGGCAAGTTCGTCGGCCTCGGCATCGAGATCGGCCAGAGCGAGGACGGCTACATCAAGATCGTCGCGCCGATCGAGGACTCGCCGGCCTGGCGCGCCGGCATCAAGGCGGGCGACCTGATCACCCGGCTCGACACCACCCCGGTCAAGGGCATGACGCTGGACGAGTCGGTCAAGAAGATGCGCGGCGAGCCGCACAGCAAGGTCACGCTGACCATCCTGCGCAAGGACGAGCCGCAACCGATGGTGTTCGTCATCGCCCGCGAGGAGATCCACCAGAAGAGCGTCAAGGCGAAGATGGTCGAACCGGGCTACGCCTGGCTGCGCGTGGCGCAGTTCCAGGAGCCGACGGTGGACGACCTGGCCGCCAAGATCACCGAACTGTACCGGCAGGACCCAAGTTGAAGGGCCTGGTGCTGGACCTGCGCAACGACCCGGGCGGCGTGCTGCAGGGTGCCATCGGCGTCTCCGCCGCCTTCCTGCCGAAGGACTCGGCGATCGTCTCGACCAACGGCCAGCTGCCCGACCAGAAGCAGATCTACTACGGCCGCCCCGAGTACTACGCGCTGCGCAGCGACAGCGACGCGCTGGCGCGCCTACCCGAGGCGGTGAAGAAGGTGCCGATGGTCGTGCTGGTCAACACCGGCTCGGCCTCGGCCTCGGAGATCGTCGCCGGCGCGCTGCAGGACTACAAGCGCGCCACCATCATCGGCAGCCAGACCTTCGGCAAGGGCTCGGTGCAGACCATCCGCCAGCTGTCGGCCGACACCGCCGTCAAGCTGACCACGGCGCGCTACTACACGCCGAACGGCCGCTCGATCCAGGCCAAGGGCATCTCGCCCGACCTGCTGGTCGACGAGAACGCCGACGGCGACGGCCTGAACAGCCTGCGCACGCGCGAGGCCGACCTCGACAAGCACCTCAGCAACGACCGCGACCCGGAGGCCGCCAAGACCCGCCGCGACGAGTTGGAGGAACAGCTGCGCGTGGTGGCGATGGAGAAGAAGCGCAAGCCGCTGGAATACGGCAGCGGCGACGACTTCCAGCTGAGCCAGGCGCTGAACCATTTGAAGGGCCTGCCGGTGCAACTGGCCAAGGCCGAGTCGAAGCTGGTGCAGGTCGACGCGGCCGGCGCCGCGCCGGCCAAGCCGGCGGCGAAGAAGTAGCCCGGCCGGCGCGCGCGGCCGGTTGCGACGAACGACAGGCGGCGCCCCACGGGGCGCTGTTTTTTTGGCCCGGTGCCGGCCTCGCCCGCGTGACGATAGATTGAGAAGACCCCAGCGGCGCGAACCTAGGGTCAGACCCTCAGGGTCTGACCCTGGCTCTCTGCCGTTGGGTGGTTTGGGAGCCGCCGGCGCCTTGACCGAAGCCCCAAAACCGAGTCCGCCGGTAGTGGTCAAAAAAGAACCAAAAATCAGAAAGTACGCAGCAATAGCCCGCCATTGTGTAGAATTTGCCCCATTATGGCGACAGCCAACTATTCAATCTGAAAGCTTAACAATGAAACAAGCCGTCATCAGCGGAACCGGCCTCTACACGCCGACACAATCGATCTCGAACGAAGAACTGGTCGCCAGCTTCAACGCCTACGCCGAACAGTTCAACGCCGACAACGCCGCCGCCATCGACGCCGGCAGCGTCACCGCGCTGGAGCTGTCCAGCGTCGGCTTCATCGAGAAGGCCTCCGGCATCAAGTCGCGCTATGTGATGGAAAAGGCCGGCATCCTCGATCCGAGCCGCATGGTCTCGCGCATTGCCGAGCGCGGCGACGACGAGCTGTCGCTGCAGGCCGAGATCTGCGTGGCCGCCGCCAAGGAGGCGCTGGCCAACGCCGGCCGCACCGCCGCCGACATCGACATGGTGCTGGTCGCCTGCAGCAATATGCAGCGCGGCTACCCGGCCATGGCGGTCGAGGTGCAGGGCGCGCTGGGCATCGACGGCTACGGCTTCGACATGAACGTGGCCTGCTCCTCGGCCACCTTCGGCATCCAGACCGCCGTCGCCGCGGTGCAGAGCGGCCAGGCGCGCGCCGTGCTGGTGCTCAATCCGGAGATCACCAGCGGCCACCTGAACTGGCGCGACCGCGACAGCCACTTCATCTTCGGCGACGCCTGCACCGCCATCGTCATCGAGGCGGCCGACGCCGCCGTGTCGAAGGAGCGCTTCGAGATCGTCGAGACCAAGCTCAAGACCAGCTTCTCCAACAACATCCGCAACAACTTCGGCTTCCTCAACCGCTTCGACGAGTCGGGCATCGGCCAGCCGGACAAGCTGTTCCGCCAGCAGGGCCGCCGCGTCTTCAAGGACGTCTGCCCGATGGCCGCCGAGATGATCAAGACCACCATCGCCGGCGCCGGCCTGGAGGTGGCGCAGGTGAGCCGCTACTGGCTGCACCAGGCCAACCTGAACATGAACCTGCTGATCAGCCGCCTGGTGCTGGGCCGCGACGCCGAGCCGGGCGAGGCGCCGGTGATCCTCGACACCTACGCCAACACCTCGTCGGCCGGCTCCATCATCGCCTTCCACAAGCACAGCGCCGACCTGCCAACTGGCGCGCTCGGCGTGATCTGCTCCTTCGGCGCCGGCTATTCGATCGGCTGCGTGGTGGTGCGCAAGCTGTAAAAGCGCCGCCGGCTTGCGCCCAACCCCGGGGCGCAAACCGGGGGACGGACCCCGCACGGGGTCCGTCCCCTGCTCTTCGCCTGTGGGGTAGGCAAGGCCATCCCACGGCCGCGCCGCGCACCGGGCAAACTCGGCGCCCCCCCGCCACTATCGTGCTACGCTGCTGCTATCGATCCATTCCAGCAGGAGCCCCGCACGCATGCCCCACAACATCAGCCTGATCACCACCATCGCCGCCGCCCTCGGTTTCGGCCTCCTGTTCGGCTTCATCGCCACGCGCCTGAAGCTGCCGACCCTGGTCGGCTACCTGGCGGCCGGCATCCTGATCGGCCCGGCCACGCCCGGCTTCGTCGCCGACACGGCGCTGGCCGGCCAGCTGGCCGAAATCGGCGTGATGTTGATGATGTTCGGCGTCGGCCTGCACTTCTCGCTCGACGACCTGTGGGAGGTGCGCCGCATCGCCCTGCCCGGCGCGGTGCTGCAGATCGCCGTGGCCACCGCGCTGGGCATGGCGCTGGCCCACTTCTGGGGCTGGAGTTTGGGCGGCGGGCTGGTGTTCGGCCTGGCGCTGTCGGTGGCCAGCACGGTGGTGCTGCTGCGCGCGCTGGAGGAGCGCGGCATTCTCGACACGCTGAACGGCCGCATCGCCGTCGGCTGGCTGGTGGTCGAGGACTTGGTGACGGTGCTGGTGCTGGTGCTGCTGCCGCCGTTCGCCGTCTCGCTGGGCGGCACGGCGCCGGAGCTGGCGCACGGCGCCGCCGCCGAACCGAGCCTGTGGCGCACGCTGGGCGCCACGCTGGGCATGGTCGGCGCCTTCATCGCGCTGATGCTGGTGGTCGGCCGCCGCCTGTTCCCGTGGATCTTGTGGCAGGTGGCACGCACCGGCTCGCGCGAGCTGTTCACCCTGTGCGTGGTCGCCGCCGCCGTCGGCATCGCCTTCCTGTCGACGCATTTGTTCGGCGTCTCCTTCGCGCTGGGCGCCTTCTTCGCCGGCATGGTGCTGCGCGAGTCGGAGCTGAGCCACCGCGCCGCCGAGGAGTCGCTGCCGCTGCGCGACGCCTTCGCCGTGCTGTTCTTCGTCTCGGTCGGCATGCTGTTCGAACCGTCCATCGTGCTCGAGCAGCCGCTCAAGCTGCTCGCCGTGGTGGCCATCATCGTGGTCGGCAAATCGCTGGCCGCCTTCGTGCTGGTGCTGCTGCTGCGCTACCCGGCCAAGACGGCGCTGATGGTCTCGGCCAGCCTGGCGCAGATCGGCGAGTTCTCCTTCATCCTGGCGGCGCTCGGCCTGTCGCTCGGCCTGATGCCGGCCGAGGGGCAGAGCCTGATCCTGGCCGGCGCCATCATCTCGATCGGCCTCAACCCGCTGGTGATCCGCGCCACCAAG
Source organism: Rugamonas sp. DEMB1 (assembly GCF_029834475.1). GTDB lineage: Bacteria > Pseudomonadota > Gammaproteobacteria > Burkholderiales > Burkholderiaceae_D > Rugamonas > Rugamonas rubra. The sequence continues at coordinate 6,217,960 of NZ_CP122407.1, forward strand.
CCGCTCGAGCGCTGGCTCGGCAAGGACGCCGGCCTGGCCGCCAAGTTCGACCGCTCCACCGACCCGCTGGCCGAGCTGCCGACCTCGGTGCCGCAGGAGAAGCTGGCCGGCCAGGTGGTGCTGGTCGGTTACGGCCGGGTCGGCCGGCGCATCGCCCGCACGCTCACCGAGCGCGGCATCGCCTTCGTCGTGGCCGAGCAGAACCGCGAGATCGTCGACCAGCTGCGCAAGGACGGCATCCCCGCCGTGGCCGGCAACGGCGGCGAGCCGGCGGTGCTGATCCAGGCCCACGTGGCGCGCGCCAGCGTGCTGGTGATCGCCACGCCGGACACCTTCGACGTGCGCGCCATGATCGCCACGGCGCGCGCGCTCAACCCGCACATCCACACCGTGGTGCGCACCCACAACGAGGCCGAGGCCGAGCTGCTGCGCGCCGAGCGCGCCGGCCAGATCTACATCGGCGAGCACGAGCTGGCCAAGGGCATGGCGCAGTCGGTGCTCGACGGCGTCGCCGCCAAGCCCCAACAGCATTGAGCTAAGCGGCGAGCGTTGGCGTCTTCTGGGGTCTGACCCCGTACGGGGTCAGACCCCGGTTCTCGTTGGGGTGGCCTGTCAAGACCTCGCGGCGGCCAGCCCGCCGCGCTACAGCCGCGCGGCCAGCTCGGCGCCCTCCTTGATGGCGCGCTTGGCGTCGAGCTCGGCCGCCAGCGCGGCGCCGCCGATCTTGTGGAAGCGCGGGCCGCCCTTGGCCTGCTCGGCCTTGGCCTCCTCCTCGCTCGGCATCAACTCGGTCAGGCTGTCCTGGCCGGCGCAGACCACCACGTTGTCGACCGCCAGCATGCGCTCCTCGCCGGCCACGGTGACGTGCAGGCCGTGGTCGTCGACCTTGTGGTACTGCACGCCGGCCAGCATCACCACGCCGTTGCGCGCCAGCGTGGCGCGGTGCACCCAGCCGGAAGTCTTGCCCAGGCCGGCGCCCAGCTTCGAGGCCTTGCGCTGCATCAGGTAGATCTGCCGCACCGGCTCGGCCGGCGCCGGCGCCACCAGGCCGCCGCAGGTGTCGGCCTTCAGGTCGACGCCCCACTCCTTGGCCCAGACGTCCAGCGCCAGCGGCAGGGCGTGCTTGGGGTCGTGCAGCAGGAATTCGGCGACGTCGAAGCCGATGCCGCCGGCGCCGATGATGGCGACGCGCTTGCCGACCGGCGCCTTGTTCTGCAACACGTCGATGTAGGACAGCACCTTGGGATGGTTGATGCCCTCGATCGGCGGCCGGCGCACCTTGATGCCGGTGGCGATGATCACCTCGTCGAAGCCGCCGGCCAGCAGCTGCTCGCGCGTGACGCGCTGGTTCAGTTTGAGCTCGACGCCGACCAGCTCGAGCTTGCGGCCGAAGTAGCGGATGGTCTCGGCGAACTCCTCCTTGCCGGGGATCTGCATGGCGATCTTGAACTGGCCGCCGATGCTGTCGCTCGAATCGAACAGCGTGACCCGGTGGCCGCATTCGGCCGCCACCGTGGCCGCCGACAGGCCGGCCGGGCCGGCGCCGACCACGGCGACGCGGCGCGGCTTGGCGCTCTTGGCGTAGACCAGCTCGGTCTCGTGGCAGGCGCGCGGGTTGACCAGGCAGCTGGCGCGCTTGTTGGCGAAGGTGTGGTCGAGGCAGGCCTGGTTGCAGCCGATGCAGGTGTTGATCTCGTCGGCGCGCCCCTCGGCGGCCTTGACGACGAACTGCGGGTCGGCCAGGAAGGGCCGCGCCATCGACACCATGTCGGCCTCGCCGCGCTGCAGGATGCCCTCGGCCTCCTGCGGCATGTTGATGCGGTTCGACGCCACCACGGGGATGGTGACCTCGCGGCGCAGCCGGCCGGCCACGCTGGCGAAGGCGCCGCGCGGCACCGAGGTGACGATGGTCGGCACGCGCGCCTCGTGCCAGCCGAAGCCGGTGTTGAGGATGTTGACGCCGGCGTGCTGCAGCGCCTTGGCCACCGCCACCACGTCGTCCCAGGTGTTGCCGCCGTCGACCAGGTCGAGCAGCGAGTGGCGGTACATGATGATGAAATCGTCGCCGACGGCGGCGCGGATGGCCTTGACGATCTCCACCGGCAGGCGCATGCGGTTCTCGATGCTGCCGCCCCAGCGGTCGGTGCGCAGGTTGGTGCGGGCGCAGAGGAACTGGTTGAGCAGATAGCCCTCGCTGCCCATCACCTCGATGCCGTCGTAGCCGGCGTCGCGCGCCAGCTTGGCGCAGCGGGCGTAGTCGCGGATGGTCTGCAGGATGCCGGCCTCGCTCAGCGCGCGCGGCTTGAACGGCGAGATCGGCGACTTCTTCGCGGAGGCGGAGACGACGAAGGGCTGGTAGCCGTAGCGGCCGGCGTGCAGGATCTGCATGAGGATCTTGCCGCCCTCCTCGTGCACCGCGCTGGTGACGCGGCGGTGGTTGAACACGTCGCCCTTGAAATTGAGCGTGCCGCCCATCGGCAGCAGCCAGCCGGAGCGGTTCGGCGAGATGCCGCCGGTGACGATCAGGCCGACGCCGCCGCGCGCCCGTTCGCGGTAGAAGGCGGCCAGCTTGCCGTAGTTGTAGAAGCGGTCCTCCAGCCCGGTGTGCATCGAGCCCATGATGACGCGGTTGCGCAGCGTGGTGAAGCCGAGGTCGAGGGGGGCCAGCAGGTGGGGATAGCGAGAAGTTGTCATTATGGTTTTTAGAGTCGTTGACGTGGTGACCGGGAATGCCCGCATTACAACCGAAATCTCTAGACCCGTGGTTCTAAACCGCCGCCAGGCTATTTTGTAACCGCTACGTGCCGCTCTTGTATTCTGCCACCCTTTCCCTTACGCTGGAAATATGATGCGACTCTTCCTGTTCCTGATGATCGGCGTGGCGCCCGCCGTGATGGCGCAGACGAGCAAGGCGGAATTGCCCAAGCTGGAGGTGGCGGTGATCCGGGTGGAACTCGACGCGCTGCACATGTTCGAGGTGGACGCGACGGGCACCGTGGCGGCGTCGCCGGCGGCGGTGTGGCGGGTACTGACCGGCTACGAAAAAATGAGCGAGTTCGTGCCCGACCTGGCCTCCTGCAAGGTCCTGGCGCGCAACGGCAACGAGGTGATCGTCGAGCAGTTCGGCACGGCGCGCTTCCTGTTCATGTCCAAGTCGATCCACCTGGTGGTGCGCGCCACCGAGACGCCGATGACGGCCATCGACATCGCCCTGGTGTCGGGCGACATGAAGCACTACGAGTCGCACTGGGAACTGGTGCCGATTCCCGAGACGGGCGGCACGCGGGTGGTCTACAGCGGCCGCTTGATCCCCAACTTCTATGTGCCGGGCCTGCTCGGCATCAAGATCATCCGCGGCGACATCGAGCGCATGATGGCGGCCGTGCTGGCGCGCATCGACGGCAAGCGCGACTAGCCGCGCGGCGGCGCCGCCCGATCAGGCCAGGTAGGTGTCGCGGTCGCGCAGTTCGGCGAAGTTCTCCAGGCTGCCGATTTTGATCAGCACCGGATTCAGACTCAGCTTGCTCTGCATGGCGCGCCAGGCGAACAGCCACTCGTGCTCGGGCGCCTCGGCGGCCGTTTTGGTGAAGGTGGCGCCCAGCGCGGCGCGGGTGCCGTATTCGACCACGCCGTCGATGCCCGCCCAGCTCGGCAGGGTGCGCTGCACGGCGCGGTGCAGGCGCTCGCCGAATTCCTCGGTGTTGTGGATGATCAGGCAGCTGTCGGCCGAGAACAGGTCGAACAGCTTGCGCTCCCACACGGTGGAGAAGCTCAGGGTCAGGCAGTTGGAGGCCGGGCGCAGGATGAACTGGCCTTCGGTCAGCGCCAGTTGCAGGTCTTCGCGCACGCCGTAGCGGTGCAGGGTCGGGGGACGTTGGTAATCGTGCATATCGGTACTCAATTCGGTGAGAAGGACGGCGCGCGGCGCCGCCCTGCGGTGTTATTTTATCGGTTGGCGCACGTGGCGGTGCGAGCGCATCGCCGCCGAGGCGATGGCGATCTCGCGCAGCAGCAGCACGAAGCTGGCGATCAGGCACAGCATCGCGCCGACGAACATGCCGGCGACATACTTGTCCAAGGCGAGGTTGAGGATGTCGCCCAGGAACAGCATGGCGATGACCAGGCAGATCAGCAGGCCGCAGGCGGTCGACTGGGTGATCGACATGTTGATCAGCCGCGAGCGGCTGTACAACACGTCGAGCTCGTTCAGGTAGACGTCGCTGTAGCCGATGTCGAGCCGGTCCTCCAGCACGCGCGAGCGGTCGATGATGCGCGCCAGCCGGTTGGTCAGCACCATCAAGTTGGTGCACACCCCGGTCAACAGGAATACCGGCGCGATCGCCAGTTGAATAATGTGGCCGACGTCGCCGATCTGGATGTTCATGAATGGTTTTTTGCTGGTCTCTGGTTGGCCGCTTGTTCGACTGCTAACGGGCTGGCTCGATGTTTGTTGGTTGCAGATCAGGCGTTAGTGTAGCAGCCCGCGCCGCGCGCCGGCCAATTCGCCGCTTTGCCGCGCCTCATTCGAAGTGGCCCATGCGCTTGAACTGCTCGGTGGCGCCGACCAGCGCGCGCGAAATGCCCTTCTCCATGGCGCCGTGGCCGGCGTCGGGCACCATCGTCAGCAGGGCGCCGGGCCAGGCCTGGTGCAGGCGGTGGGCCGACAGCGGCGGGCAGATCACGTCGTAGCGGCCCTGCACGATCACCGCCGGCAGGTGGGCGATGCGGCCGATGTCGCGGATCAGCTGGTCGTCGTCGAAGAAGCCGAGGTTGGCCATGTAGTGCGACTCGAGGCGGCCGACGCCCAGGTCGAGGGCGTCGCAGGGCTGCTCCTCGGCCTGCGGCAGCAGGAACACGCGGCGCCCCTCGAAGCGGCTCCAGGCGCGCACCGCCGGCCAGTGCACCGCCGGGTCGGCGCTCATGATGCGCTCGACGTAGGCCTGCAACAGGGCCGGGCCGGCGCGCTGCTCGGGCGGGATGGGGGCGACGAACTCGTCGTACAGCTCGGGGTAGAACCACTGCACGCCGTGCAGGAACCAGTCGATCTCGGCCTGGGTGCAGAGGAAGATGCCGCGCAGGACGAAGCCGAGGCAGCGCGCGGGGTGGGCCTGGCCGTAGGCCAGCGCCAGCGTCGAGCCCCAGGAGCCGCCGAACACCAGCCATTGCTCGATGCCGAACAGGACGCGCAGGCGCTCGATGTCCTCGACCAGCAGCTGGGTGTTGTTGTTGCGGCACTCGCCCAGCGGGGTCGACTTGCCGGCGCCGCGCTGGTCGAACAGCACCACGCGGTAGTGCTTGGGGTCGAAGAAGCGGCGGTGCTGCGGCGACAGGCCGGCGCCGGGGCCGCCGTGCAGGAACAGCACGGGCACGCCGGCCGGATTGCCGACCTCCTCCCAGTAGATGGTGTGCAGGTCGTCGACCGCCAGCATGCCTTGCCGGGTCGGTTGGACGGGCGGGAACAGCGGCGAGGTGGGGTCGAACATGGCTATCCTTTGCGGTGAAGGCTTGATTGTACTAGAGCCGCGCGGCGGCGGGAACGGCGCCATGTTGCGGCGCCGGCCCCTGTTCCAAGCTACTTGCCGGCCCGGTCGCCGCTGAAGCCGATCAGGCTGGCGTTGGCCCAGTTGGCGCAGACCTTGGCGGCGTCCTTGCCGCCGGCGCCCAGGGTGCGCAGGCTGAGCAGGGCGATGCCGCGCACGTCCAGCTCCGGCTTGACCACGGCCGGGGCGGCGAGCAGGCCGCTGTCGAACAGCAGCTTGTCGTCGCCCCACACCTGGAACTGCAGGCCGCCGGCCTGGCGGCAGCTGTCGTCGATGCCGACGTCGGCGCGGAACAGCTGCCAGTCGCCGCGCAGGCGGTAGTCGAGCCGGCTCACGGCCGCCACGCCGAGCCCTTGCGGAACTTCAGGCCGTTCATTTGCAGCGGCCGGCCCTTGGCGCCGGCGCCGCCGGCCTGGTCCCTGGCCACCGGCCCGGCGCTGTTGCTGGCGGCGTCGGGCGCGGCGTCGGACAGGTAGAGCTGGCGCGCCGGCCGGGTCGGCAGCGGCGCCTCCAGCACGCGGAACTCGGAGATGCTCACCGGGTTCACCTGCGCCGGCAGAAAGGCGTTGAAGGCGCGCGCCGGCTTGGCGCCGGCGGCCTCGTTCGGATTGCCGCTCGAGGCCGTCACCATCGGGTCCTGCACCGCCTCGTCCTCGGCCTGCTCCTGGGTGCTGAGCACGCGGAAGCGCAGCAGGCTGCCGGCGTGCGGCGCGAACTCGACCTTCTGTTTGCCCTGGCTCAGCGCCAGCCGGCCGCTGTGCACCGGCGCGCCCCACTCGCCGTTGCGGTCGGCCAGGTAGACCTCGAAGTCGCGCACCTGGCCGCTCTTCCAGTGCTGGTCGTTGCGCGGCGCGATCTCGAAGCCGCCGACCATGCGGCGCTCGCCCAGCGCCAGCGAGAACTCGTGGGCGCCGGTCTTGATCGACTGGTCGCGCACGGTGCGGAACCAGGTGTCGGGCTTGTCGTCGAAGGCGTTCTCCAGCGGGTGGCCGGGCTCCTCGGCGGGACGGCCCAGCACCATCAGGCTGTCGGCCGAGACGGCGTTGCCCGGATCCGGGGCGCGGCCAAAGGCCGGCGTTTGCGCCAGCGCGGCGCCGGCGTCGATGTGCAGCGCCAGCCGGGCGGCCTGGCGGATGTCGCGCGGGGCCGTCTTGACCAGCACCGTGCCGAATTTGGCGGCGGCGTCGTAGATCCAGCCGGCGCCGCCCTGCTCGAACTGCTCCAGCGTGGCCCGCTCGGCCAGCGCGGCGCCGTCCAGCGCCACGGCGCGCGGTTTGGCGCGGGTGTGCAGCTGCAGGCGCAACGCGCGGCGCGCCTCCTGGCCGGCGTACTCGCCGCGCACGGCGCCGATGTCGACGGCGATGTCGCCGGCCTGGCCGGTCGGCGCGCGCACGCTGATCTCTTGGCTGCTGTGGGCGCCCTGTTGGTAGCGCCGCGTTTCGCCGTCGTCCTCGTAGAGCATGAAGGAGGAGTCGCCGTGCGGGTAGATGTCCAGCGTCAGCACGTCCTTGGCCACCTGGCCGTCGTACAAGGCGCTCGGGTACATGGGGATGATGGCGCCGGCGCGCACCAGCACCGGCAGGCGCTCCAGCGTGACCGGGTAGTCGAGCAGCTGGCCGGCGGCGCCGGCATCGACGACGCGGCCGTCCCAGTAGTCGATCCACCGGCCCTGCGGCAGATAGACGTTGTTGCGCCAGCCCTTGCTGGCGGCCTGGCTGCGGTAGACCGGCGCGACGAGGAAGTCGCGGCCCAGGAAGAACTGGTATTTGTGGCTCTCGTCGTTGGCGTGCGGGTCGTTCGGGTGGTCCCACATCAGGCCGCGCACGATGGGCGCGCCGCTTTGCTCGGCCTGGCGGGCATAGGTGTACATATAGGGCATCAGGCGCATCTTCAGCTTCAGATAGTCGCGGTTGATGCTGCGGTAGGGCTCGTCGAACCACCACGGATGCTTGCGCTCGGCCTTGGACCAGCCGGACATGCCCATCAACACCGGCGTGAAGGCCTTCCACTGCAGGTCGCGGGTGAAGGTCTCGGGGCTGCCGCCGAAGATGCCGTCGACGTCGCCGGTGGCGTAGGCCTGGCCGGACAGGCCGGAGCCGATCAAGGTCGGGATGTGCCAGCGGATGTAGTCCCAGCTGCCGCTCTGGTCGCCGGTCCAGGTGACGGCGTAGCGCTGCATGCCGGCCCAACCCATCACAGTCCACAGGAAGGGGCGGGCATCCGAGTTGTCGAGGATGCCCTGGGCGGCGGCCTGGTTGGCGTCCAGCGCGAACTGGTAGCCCTGGCCGGTCCAGGCCACGTCCAGCTTCTGCGCGCGCGTGCCGGCGCTGCCGACCTCCCACTTGATCTTGTCGACGCCGTTCTCGGTCCACAGGCCGGTGCGGAAGCCGTGCTTTTTCAGGCCCTCGACCACCTTGGGCAGGTCGGTGTAGCCGCAGCCGTAGCCGTCGTTGGGCAGGATCCAGCCGCCCGGCATGTCGTGGGCGCGGTACTGCGCCGCCACCGACTCGACCACGTCCGGCGTGCTGCCGCTCGGGCCGTCGCGCCAGCCGCGCGGCACGGTGCCGGGTTTGCGGGCGTTGTCCTGGTCGTTGTAGCAGTCGGCGTCGCCGTATTCGTAGGCCCAGCGCGGCAACAGCGCGGCGCGGCCGGTCAACTCGGTGTAGGCGGCCAGCACCGACTGGATGCTGCCGCCGGCGAAGTAGTAGGCGTCGAAGCGGTGCTCGCGGTGACTGGCGGTGATGAACTCGTCGGAGCGGAAGTCGTAGCTGCCGTTGCTCCAGGTGTTGCGCAGCACGCCGTAGCCACGGCTGCTCATGTAGAACGGCGCCGGGCTGGGGCGGTCGCCCTCCTCCCAGCCGCCCGAATACGACACCTCGAGCGACTTGCCCTTGAAGTCGAAGGCGCCGTTCTGCTGGCCGCCGCCGAAGAAGTGCTCGGCCGCGCCGGTGGACAGGGTCTGGAAGCTGCCCTCGGCCGACAGTTCGAGCGGCTGCTGCTCCTGCCACACCAGGGTGGCGTTGTCGGCCTGGTAGAGGGCGAAGCGCAGCGGCTTCTTGTAGACGCGCAGCGTCAGCGCCGAGGTGCGGATCAGCTGGTGGTCGCCCTGGTCGGCCAGGGTGAATTCCGGCGCCGGGTAGTCGGTCTTGAGGACGATGGGCGCGGCCTTGTCGCCGGAGCCGCTCAGCTTGCCGGCCGGGCCGGCCCAGATGCGGAACACGTCCGGCCGCAGCAGCTCGACGCGCACGGTGACGCCACGGTCGGTGCCCAGCTCGACGGCACCGGGCTGGCTGCCGACCCGGCTCAGGTTGCCGACCGGGGCGGCGCTCGCCGGGGCCGGAACGGTGGAGGCCAGCGCCAGCAGCGCGGCGCTGGCGAGCAGGGTCTTGCGGAACACAGGCAGCATGGATCGGTCCGGTCTAGTGTGGGTGGCTTGCAATGTACACAAGCTTGCCGGAAATGGCTAGTTGCAGTGCGGGATGGCGGTAGTTCCGGCGGGTTGCCGGGCGGCGGCATTTCTGCGGCGACGCCGACCAGCAGGACGGGCGAGCGAACCGGCTTCCGGCAGAGAAATCGTTGCCACTATATCAAACCCCTATTGTTAACCTTCCGTCAATTCCGCGCTATCGATGGCGCCGTCGTCCCGGGGCGCATCGCCGTCGACGGCGGGGTGCCCGCTCATTGGCTGGACGGCGAGCCGCAGACCCATCGCCCCCAAGATCGCGCGCAAGGTCCTCAATGAAGGATTTCCACGTTTTGACATCGTGCGGTACATCGTGTTGGGATTGGCTTCGGCGAGTCTGGCGATTTCCTGCACTCCACCAAATGCACTGCTCAGACTTCTCAGCGCCAGCATGATATCCACCTCGTCGCCGCTGGCAAGCACGTCATTGAGATACTCGGCAGCAAGCGCGGGGTCGCGCCGGAACATTTCAGTGCTTGCCTCGTCATGAGATCGGTGTGTTTTTTCCATGTCTTTTTTTCCAGTCCTGCAACATACTTATCGCCAAGTCCACATCGCGATCTTGTGTGCTCTTGTTGCCACCACAGGCCAGCAAAATCAGCGTTTTCTCAACATGAGCGTAGTAGACCCTGTAACCACCGCCAACATCGATGCGCAGTTCTTGGATGCCACCGCGAACAGACTTTCGGTCCCCGGGCAGACCGGCCCCCAATCGGGCAACTCTCCGAATGATGGCAACTTTTGCCTGCCTGTCCCGTAGGGCGTCCAACCAGTCTTGATAATGGTCTTGGCCATTCACACCCAAGTAGTGGACGATTTTTTGCATATTAGCTTATAAGCGAAATTTTGCAAGAAGTCTGGATGTCGGAAGGTTGGCGGCCTGGGCCAAAAACAAAATGCCGCCCGGTTTGCTCAACCGGGCGGCATTTTTCGCCATGGCGCGCGTGCCGGTCGCCCGGCACGGCTGCGGCGTTTAGGACATGTGCTGGCCGCCGTTGATGGCGATGTTGGCGCCGGTGACGAAGGCCGCCTCGTCCGACGACAGGTAGGCCACCAGGCCGGCCACTTCCTCCGGCTTGCCCAGGCGGGCCATCGGAATCTGCGGGATGATCTTCGTGTCGAGCACTTCCTGCGGGATCTCCATCACCATCTTGGTGCCGATGTAGCCCGGCGAGATGGTGTTGACGGTCACGCCCTTGCGCGCCACTTCCAGCGCCAGCGCCTTGGTGAAGCCGTGCATGCCGGCCTTGGCGGCCGAATAGTTGGTCTGGCCGAAGGCGCCCTTCTGGCCGTTGACCGACGAGATGTTGATGATGCGGCCCCAGCCGCGCTCGACCATGCCGTCGCAGACCGGTTTGGTCATGTTGAAGACGGAGTCCAGGTTGGTGGCCATGACGGCGTCCCAGTTCGGCTTGTCCATCTTCTTGAAGGTCATGTCGCGCGTGATGCCGGCGTTGTTGACCAGCACATCGATCGGGCCGATGTCCTTCTCGATCGCCGCCACGCAGGCCTGGGCCGAATCGTAGTCGGCCACATCGCAAGGATAGGCGCGGAAGTTGTAGCCCTGGTCGCGCGTGGTCGCCAGCCAGGATTCTACTTTTTGATTGCCAGGGGAATACGTCGTGACCACGTTATAGCCCAGTGCGGCCAGCTTGAAACACACCGCCTCGCCCAGACCGCCCATGCCACCGGTTACCAATGCAACTCTTGCCATTTTTATGTCCCCTCAGTTGTTCAACAGCCAATAAGAAAATGGTACTCAATCGACACCTTGCAGAACCTTGCCGGCGGGCGGCGGCCGGACCGGAGGGGCCGGCCGCCGCCCGCCGTATTGCTTACGCGCGCTCGATGGCCAGCGCCACGCCCATGCCGCCGCCGATGCACAGCGAGGCCAGGCCCTTCTTGGCGTCGCGCCGCACCATCTCGTGCAGCAGGGTCACCAGGATGCGGGCGCCGGACGCGCCGATCGGGTGGCCGATGGCGATCGCGCCGCCATTGACGTTGATCTTGCTGGTATCCCAGCCCATCTCCTTGTTGACGGCGATGGCCTGGGCGGCGAAGGCCTCGTTGATCTCCATCAGGTCCAGGTCGTCCGGGGTCCAGCCGGCCTTTTTCAGGCACAGGCGCGAGGCCGAGACGGGGCCCATGCCCATGATGGTCGGGTCGATGCCGGACGAGGCGTAGGCCTTGACGCGGGCCAGCGGGGTCAGGCCCAGCTCCTTGGCCTGCTTGGCCGACATCATGATGACGGCGGCGGCGCCGTCGTTGATGCCCGAGGCGTTGCCGGCGGTGACGCTGCCGGCCTTGTCGAAGGCCGGACGCAGCGACGACAGCGACTCGATGGTCGAGCCGGTTTTAACGTATTCGTCGTTGTCGAAGACGATGTTGCCCTTCTTCTGCACGATCTCCAGCGGCAGGATCTCGTCCTTGAACTTGCCGGCCTTTTGCGCCGCTTCCGCCTTCAGCTGCGATTGCAGCGCGAACTCGTCCTGCTCGGTGCGCGAGATCTCGTATTTCTTCGCGACGTTCTCGGCGGTGACGCCCATGTGGTACTGGTTGTAGACGTCCCACAGGCCGTCGACGATCATGGTGTCGACCATCTTGGCGTCGCCCATGCGGAAGCCGTCGCGCGAGCCGTTCAGGGCGTGCGGCGCGGCGCTCATGTTTTCCTGGCCGCCGGCGATGATGATGTTGGCGTCGCCGCATTTGATCGCCTGGGCCGCCAGATGGGTGGCCTTCAGGCCGCTGCCGCAGACCTTGTTGATGGTGTAGGCCGGGATGCCGCTCGGCAGGCCCGCCTTGATGACGGCCTGGCGCGCCGGATTCTGGCCGACGGCGGCGGTCAGCACTTGGCCGAGGATGGCTTCGCTGATCAGGTTGGGATCGATGCCGGTCTGCGCCAGCAGACCCTTGATGACGTGGGCGCCCAGCTCGGACGCCGGAATCTTGGCCAGGCTACCACCAAACTTGCCAACCGCAGTGCGGCCGGCGGCCACAATAACTACCTCATCCATTTATATCTCCAATACGAAGGTTAAGCCACAATCGGTCCCGCCAATATTGCTCCACAGCCAGTGCCAGTGCCAGCCTCATTCGCGAGGACGTTCCTGGTTTTTATCATACGCTTCCGCCGCGCGTACGCGGGCGGTTTCTGGGAAAACTAAGGCAAGCCCGCCTGTTGGGCGAGCAGCAACTCGCGGGTGGCGACGGTGCTTTCGGCCAGCGAGCTGCGGAAAGCGTCCACATTGCGCTCGACCTGGGCCAGGCTGTTGTCGAAGGCGGCCTCGGCGAGAGCGTGGAAACTCGCCAGTTGCGCCTCGTACAGGGCCCGTCCGGCGATCGCGAATTGTTCCGAAAGAATAAACATGGCGGTCCTTATCATATTGATTGAATTGCCCTGCCGTTCAAACCGTGTCGTTCTCACCACACAGCCACCCATGCTAAGGGCCGCCATCCCGTTTGGTGTTGATCAAAATCAAACCATTGCTTGCATTCTGAATAAACAGTGACAAAAAGTCACGATAATAATTTGATACCATCCAAGGTGCCGGCGCACTGCTCGCGTATCACGTTGACGAAGTCCAGCACGTAGGCCTTCTGCTGCAGCGCCGGCGGCACGGAAACGAACAAATCGCTCCACAGCCCCTGCTCGCCGACCGGCCGCGCCACCACGTAGTCGTAGTCGACATAGTTCTTGATGGCCCAGTTGGGCAGCGCGGCGACGCCGCGCCGGCTCGCCACCAGCTGCAGGATGGCCACCGTCAGCTCGGCGCTGCGCCGCTCGAACTGCACGCCGGCCGGGCGCAGCACCTCGCGGATCAGATCGATGCGCGCCTCCGGCACCGGGTAGGTGATCAGGGTCTCGCCCTCGAAGTCGCTGGCGGCCAGCCGGCGCAAGGCCTGCAGGCGGTGCTTCTGCGCCATCACCACCAAAATCTCGAAGCGGAACAGGGGGAAGGTGGCGAAGTCCGGGCCGTAGGGCGAGCCGATCACCAGGTCGGCCTCGCCGCTGCGCAGCAGCTCGGCCGGCTCGCTGTGGAAGCCCGACACCAGGTCGATCTCCACCTCCGGCCAGCGGCGGCGGAACTCGTCCATCACCGGCATCAACCAATCGAAACAGGTGTGGCACTCCAAGGCGACGCGCAACTGGCCCTGGTCGCCCTGCGACAGGCGCGACACCTCGCGCTCGCATTGCTCGATCTCGGGCAACAGCAGGTCGGCCAGCTTGAGCAGGCGGGAACCGGTGGCGGTGAAGCCGATCGGCACCGATTTGCGCTCAAATAGCGGCCCGCCGTAGCGATCCTCCAGCAACTTGATTTGATGCGACAGGGCCGACTGGGTCAGGTTGAGGAGTTGCGCGGCCCGCACCAGGCTGCCGGCCGAGCGCAGCGCGCTCAGGGTGCGTAGATGGCGAATCTCTAGCATGGGTTATGTATGAATTCTTTTCATGTTAAGTCGCAAAATCTTTCGTTTTGATTATAAATCAGATTGCGGCACACTTTATCGCACCATTATTAAATGCGAATGACATCATGACAAAAAATATACAAACCCACATTCCCGGCTTCCCCCGCATCGGCGCCAAGCGCGAACTGAAGCACGCATTGGAATCGCACTGGCGCGGCGAGACCACGGCCGAGGCGCTGGAACAGACCGGCCGCGAACTGCGCGCGCGCCACTGGGCGCTGCAGCGCGACGCCGGCCTGGACTTCGTCACCGTCGGCGACTTCGCCTTCTACGACCAGGTGGCCAACCACATCCAGCTGTTCGGCTGCGAGCCGGCGCGCTTCGGTTTCGAGCCGGCCACGCCGCCGCTGCAACGCTACTTCGCCATGGCGCGCGGCGTCGGCAAGAATGTCGACGGCAACGACGCCGCCGCCTGCGGCAACCCGGCCTGCGGCGGGCACGCCGAACCCGCCGAACCGTCCGGCCACGAGGGCCACCACGGCGCCGCGCTGGAGATGACCAAGTGGTTCGACACCAACTACCACTACCTGGTGCCGGAGTTCTCGCCGCTGACCCGCTTCGCCCTGGCCGGCGAGCGCCTGCTGGCCGAGGTGGCCGAGGCGCAGGCGCTGGGCCACGCCGTCAAGGCAGTGCTGCTGGGGCCGCTGACCTTCCTCTGGCTGGGCAAGAGCAAGCGGGCCGGCTTCGACCGCCTGTCGCTGCTGCAACAATTGCTGCCGGTCTACGGCGCCCTGCTCGACCAGTTGAAGGCGCTGGGCGTGGCCTGGGTGCAGATCGACGAGCCCATCCTCGGCCTCGACCTGCCCGGCGAGTGGCGCAGCGCCTTCGACCCGAGCTACTGGCAGTTGAACCAGGTCGGCGTGCCGCTGCTGCTGGCGACCTATTTCTCGCCGCTGGAGGAGAACCTGAGCCTGGCCTGCCGCCTGCCGGTGGCCGGCCTGCACGTCGACGGCGTGCGCGCCGCCCACGAGCTGACCAGCATCGCCGACTGGCTGCCGCACCACAAGGTGCTGTCGGTCGGCATCGTCGACGGCCGCAACATCTGGCGCACCGACCTCGACGCCGCGCTGGCCGCGCTGGCGCCGCTGCTGGCCAAGCGCGGCGGCAAGCTGTGGCTGGCCACCTCCTGCTCGCTGCTGCACGTGCCGTTCAGCCTGGCCGGGGAGGACCAGCTCGACGCCGAGGTGCGCGGCTGGCTGGCCTGCGCCTCGGAAAAGCTGGCCGAGCTGGCCCTGCTGCAACAGACCCTGGCCGGCGCCGACACCGCCGCCGCCCTGCAACGCTCGCGCCACGCCATCGCCGGGCGGCGCGCCAGCGGCCGGGTGCACAACGCCGCCGTGGCGGCCCGCCTGGCCGCGCTGCCGGCCGACGCCGACCGCCGCGCCGCGCCCTTCGCCGCGCGCCAGGCGGCGCAGCGCGAACGGCTGCGCCTGCCGCTGTTCCCCACCACCACCATCGGCTCCTTCCCGCAGACGGCGGCGATCCGCGCCGCCCGCGCCGGCTTCAAGCGCGGCGAACTGGACGCCGGCCAGTACCGCGGCGCCATGCAAGCCGAGATCGCCGACGCCGTGCAACGCCAAGAGGCGCTGGGGCTGGACGTGCTGGTGCACGGCGAGGCCGAGCGCAACGACATGGTCGAATACTTCGGCGAGCAACTCGACGGCTTCGTCTTCACCCGCTACGGCTGGGTGCAGTCCTACGGCTCGCGCTGCGTCAAGCCGCCGGTGATCTTCGGCGACGTGGCGCGGCCGCGCGCCATGACGGTGGACTGGACGGTGCACGCGCAGAGCCTGACGGCGCGGCCGATGAAGGGCATGCTGACCGGCCCCATCACCATCCTGCAATGGTCCTTCGTGCGCGACGACCAGCCGCGCGCGACGACCGCGCTGCAACTGGCGCTGGCGATCCGCGACGAGGTGGCCGACCTGCAACAGGCCGGCATCGCCATCATCCAGATCGACGAGCCGGCCGTGCGCGAGGGCCTGCCGCTGCGCCGGGGCCGCTGGGACGAGTACCTGGGCTGGGCCACCCGCGCCTTCCGCGTCGCCGCCGGCGCGGCGGCCGACACGACGCAGATCCACACCCACATGTGCTACGCCGAGTTCAACGACATCCTGCCGCAGATCGCCGCGATGGACGCCGACGTCATCACCATCGAGACCAGCCGCTCGGACATGGAGTTGCTCGGCGGCTTCGGCCAGTTCCGCTACCCCAACGAGATCGGCCCCGGCGTCTACGACATCCACTCGCCGCGCGTGCCCGACGCCGCCGAGATGGTGCGCCTGCTGCGCAAGGCCAGCGCGGTCATTCCCGCCGGCAACCTTTGGGTCAACCCGGACTGCGGCCTGAAGACCCGTGGCTGGCCCGAGACCGAGGCGGCGCTGCGCCACATGGTGGCGGCGGCGCGCCAGCTGCGCGCCGAGCAGGCCGCCTAGTAGGCCGCCCGGCCGAGGCGCCGGCGAGCCGCCCAACGGCAACAAACCAGGGTCAGACCCTAGGGTCTGACCCTCGATGCACGCCGCTGGGTTTTCCTCTAGACTCGGCGGCGCATGCTCCCCGCCCCGGCGCGCGCGCCGGCCGCCAGCCCGCATGGCCGCGCCGTTTGATTGCACGCGCCCTCCCATTTCCCCGCTTTCCACAGTAAAATGCTTGTGCCCGCGCATCAGCGCGACGTTATCGCCAAGGCGGCAGCGGAGGGCACACTGGCCCCAGCCTGTCGCCGACCCACTAATCATTTCGCCCATGTCCAAAAGCCTGTTCCAAAAGCCGATCGAGATCAAGATTTCCACCGTGGTCGCGGTGTCCGCCATCCTCTCCACCGCGGACCGCATCGCGCTCGACGCCGCGCTCAAGGAGATGACCGGCGGCAGCACCGACTTTTTCGAGGACGACCTGACCGTCATCGACATCGGCAACCTGGCGCCCAGCGCCGAGCCGGTCGACTGGGACGGCATCATCGCCCTGCTCAAGCAGTACCGCCTGAACCCGGTGGCGGTGCGCAACGCCGCGCCCGAGATGGCGGCGGCGATCGCCGCCCACGGCCTGACCGTCGAGCCGGCCAACCGCCGCCGCGACGAGGCCGAGGCGGCCGAGGCCAAGCCGGCCAAGCCGGCGCCCGCGCCGGCCGCGCCGCTGCCGGTGCCCGGCCCGGCCGCGCTGGCCAACGCCGGCGCCGCCACCGCCCTGCTCACGCCCGGCACCATGATCATCGACACGCCGGTGCGCGCCGGCCAGCGCATCTACGCGCGCGGCTGCGACCTGATCATCACCGCCGTCGTCAACAACGGCGCCGAGATCATCGCCGACGGCAGCATCCACGTCTACAACACCCTCAACGGACGCGCCCTGGCCGGCGCCTCCGGCAACGCCGACGCCCGCATCTTCGCGCTGGGCATGGCGCCCGAGCTGGTCTCGATCGCCGGCGTCTACCGCACCTTCGAGGACGGTTTCCCCGCCGAGTTCGCCCGCGTGCCGGCGCAAATTCGCTTGGTCGGCGACCGAATCGATATACTATCTGTCAATTCCGCATCCCGCGCCTAAGCCCCGGCTTACGCTCGCACTCTGAAAAGGATTATTTGTGGCAAGAATTATTGTTGTAACGTCCGGCAAGGGCGGTGTCGGTAAGACGACTTCCAGCGCCAGCTTCTCCACCGGCCTGGCCATGCGCGGCCACAAGACCGCCGTGATCGACTTCGACGTCGGCCTGCGCAACCTCGACCTGATCATGGGCTGCGAACGCCGCGTGGTGTACGACCTGATCAACGTGATCAACAAGGAGGCCTCGCTGACCCAGGCCATGATCAAGGACAAGCACTGCGACAACCTGTTCATCCTGCCCGCCTCGCAGACGCGCGACAAGGACGCCCTGTCCGAGGACGGCGTCGAACAGGTGCTGCACGAGATGATCAACATGGGCTTCGAGTACATCATCTGCGACTCGCCGGCCGGCATCGAGCACGGCGCGCTGATGGCGCTGACCTTCGCCGACGAGGCCATCATCGTCACCAACCCGGAAGTGTCGTCGGTGCGCGATTCCGACCGCATCCTCGGCATCATCCAGGCCAAGTCGCGCCGCGCCCAGACGGGCGGCGAACCGGTCAAGGAACACCTGTTGATCACCCGCTACTCGCCGAAACGGGTCGAGGCCGACGAGATGCTGTCGCACGAGGACGTGCAGGAGATCCTGCGCATTCCCCTGATCGGCATCATCCCCGAGTCGGAATCGGTGCTGCACGCCTCCAACCAGGGCAACCCGGCGATCCACTTCAAGGGCACCGACGTGGCCGAGGCCTACGAAGACGTGGTCTCGCGCTTCCTCGGCCAGGACGTGCCGCTGCGCTTTACCACCTACGAAAAGCCCGGCCTGCTGCAGCGCATTTTTGGGAGCAAGTGACATGGCTCTGCTTTCCTTTCTGTTCCCTTCCAAACCGAAAACCGCCTCGGCGGCCAAGGAACGGCTGCAGATCATCATCGCGCGCGAGCGCAACGGCCGTGGCGGCCCGGACTTCCTGCCCGCCCTGCACAAGGAATTGATCGAGGTGATCTCCAAGTACACCAAGGTCAACGCCGACGACATCAAGATCTCGCTGGACCGCCAGGGCAACCTGGAGGTGCTCGACGTCAACGTGGTGCTGCCGGACGCCTGATCCGCTGCGATCCCGGCATTGCCGGTGTTGCCGGCAATGCCGTAAAGCCGCCGGCCCGGCGCCCCCAGCGGCGCCGGCGCCCTGCCGGCCGGCGCCATTGCCGGCCGCCGCCGCCCCCCGGGCCGCCGCCGCCCCGTCGGGCAGCGTCCCTGCATGCCCTGCCGCACTCCCGGTTCAATTCCCCGTGGCATGCTTCGTGTCACAAACTTACCCCTTAGCACGCTAACCGCGTCGTCCGCCGCGCCGCCCCGTCCGCCTATACAAGTCGCCGCACGCCGTCGCCGTGCCCGCCACCCGGGCGCGCGCCGCCGCCGCGACCGCCGCCCGAAAAAAGAGGCAGGCGCGCCACAGACGGCGCCAGCGCCAATTGCCGCCGGCGCGGCGGCCGCCGCGTCGCCGTCCGCCCTATGAGCCGGTACTCCCCCGGTACTGTTCCGCCGACCCCGCCGGCGCGTTTTTCGGCCCCCGCGAGGGCCGCCAGGCCGCATGCAGACTTGCTTTCCGGCCATTTTTTGATTGAACTCGGCCATGTTACGGTGTACCGTATAAACGTCAGCCGAGTTCGCATAAAAGTAACATTTATGTCCAAAAGAAAAGTTTTTAGCTTTTTTACTAACTAATTTTGTAAATCTCTGTTATATTCAAAGTGACTATTCCTTAACATTTCACGACGGGTGGCAGAAGTGGTGCCGCCGGTCGCTCTATCCTGTTCAATCATGAGAATCGCCGTACTTGATAACGACCGCAGCCAAGCCGATCTGATATGCCAGGTGCTGACGTCGGCCGGCCACGCCTGCCATAGTTTTCAAACCAGCAAGGACCTGCAGGCGCAGTTGCGCAAGGACAGCTACGACATGCTGATCCTCGACTGGCAGGTGGTCGACCTGAGCGGCGCCGAGGTGCTGCGCCGGGTGCGCGACAAGCTGACCGACAACGCCCCGGTGATGTTCATGACCACCAGCTCGGGCGAGGACGACATCGTCGCCGGCCTGGCCGCCGGCGCCGACGACTATATGATCAAGCCGCTGCGCCGCAGCGAGATGGTGGCGCGCGTGCAGGCGCTGCTGCGGCGCGCCTACCCGGCGCAGAACGGCGCCGAGCAGCTGCAGTTCGGCCAGTACATCTTCGAGACGCGGCCCGGCCGCCTGCTGATGGACGGCATCGTGCTCGACGTCACGCACAAGGAGTTCTACCTGGCGCTGCTGTTTTTCCGCAACATCGGCCGGCCGCTGTCGCGCGCCTACATCCACGAGGCGGTGTGGATACGCGAGACGGCCGTGCCGTCGCGCACCATGGACACCCACGTCTCGCGCGTGCGCAACAAACTGCAACTGAAGCCGGAGAACGGCTTCCGCCTGGTGCCGGTGTACAGCTACGGCTACCGGCTGGAGAAGCTGGGCGCCTGAGCCCGCGCCGCTGTTTGCCAAACCAGCGGGCCGCCGCCACGGCCGTCCGGCGGCGCCGGCCCCGATCGCCGGGCAGGATGCCCTTGCAACACGGTATAATGTCGCTCAACGTCTCCTGCTTGGTCCCGAAATGCAACTGCTCGCCGTCGGCCTGAACCACCACTCCGCTCCCGTGTCCCTACGCGAGCAGCTGGCGTTCGCCCCCGAGCAACTGGGCCAGGCGGTGGTGGCGGCGCGCGCCTGGTTCGAGCGGCACGACCCGCACGGCAGCGACGAGGCGGCCATCCTGTCGACCTGCAACCGCACCGAGCTGTACGCGGCCAGCCACGGCGCCGACTCGCTCGACGCCGGCGCCCACTTCCTGGCCGACTTCCACAAGCTCAACTACGCCGAGCTGCGCCCCCACCTGTACCTGCTGCCGCAGCACGACGCCGTGCGCCACACCTTCCGCGTCGCCTCCGGGCTCGACTCGATGGTGCTGGGCGAGACGCAGATCCTGGGCCAGATCAAGGACGCCATCCGCACCGCCGACGCCGCCGGCGGCCTGGGCACCTATCTGCACCAGTTGTTCCAGCGCAGCTTCTCGGTGGCCAAGGAGGTGCGCAGCACCACCGAGATCGGCGCCCACAGCGTGTCGATGGCGGCCGCCGCCGTGCGCCTGTCGCAGCGCATCTTCGACAAGATCGCCGAGCAGAACGTGCTGTTCATCGGCGCCGGCGAGATGATCGAGCTGTGCGCCACCCACTTCGCCGCGCAGAACCCGAAAAGCATCACCATCGCCAACCGCACCATGGAGCGCGGCGAACTGCTGGCGCACCGCTTCAACGGCCGCGCGATCCGCCTGGCCGAGCTGCAGACCCAGTTGCACCAGTTCGACATCGTCATCTCCTGCACCGCCTCGTCGCTGCCGCTGATCGGCCTCGGCCTGGTCGAGCGGGCCATCAAGGCGCGCCGCCACAAGCCGATGTTCATGGTCGACCTGGCCGTGCCGCGCGACATCGAGGCCGAGGTCGGCCGCCTCAGCGACGTCTTCCTGTACACCGTCGACGACCTCGGCAAGGTGGTGCAGACCGGCATGGAGAACCGCCAGGCCGCCGTGGCCCAGGCCGAGGCCATCATCGAAACCCGCGTCCAGTCCTTCATGCACTGGATCGACGACCGTGCCGTGGTGCCGGTCATCCAGGGCCTGCAGGAGAGCGGCGAGGCGCTGCGCCTGCACGAGCTCGAGCGCGCCCGCAAGCTGCTGGCCAAGGGCGAGGACGTCGACGCCGTGCTCGAGGCGCTGTCGCGCGGCCTGACCGCCAAGTTCATGCACGGCCCGCAACAGGCGCTGCACCGCGCCCAGGGCGAGGAACGGGCCCAGCTGGCCACCCTGCTGCCGCAGCTGTTCCGCGGCCGCCGTTAGCGTCCCTGCCGTTTTCCCGCCGCCGCGCGCCGGCGGCCGGCGCCGCCCCGGCGCGCGCCGACTCCCCATCCACGACGAACACTCTCACCGAATAAGCTATGAAACCATCAATGCTGGCCAAGCTGGAGCAACTGGCGAACCGCCTGGTTGAACTCGACCAATTGCTGATGTCCGAAGGCGCCACCGCCAACATGGACAGCTACCGCAAAATGACCCGCGAGCACGCCGAACTGGGCCCGCTGGTGGCGCTGTTCCACCACTACCAGGAGGCCAGCGCCGACATCGCCACCGCCCAGGAGATGCTGGCCGACCCGGACATGAAGGACTTCGCCCAGGACGAGATCGAGTCGGCCAAGGCGCGCATGACGGCGCTCGAACGCGAGCTGCAGGCCATGCTGCTGCCGAAGGACGTCAACGACGAGCGCAACATCTTCCTGGAGATCCGCGCCGGCACCGGCGGCGACGAGTCGGCCCTGTTCGCCGGCGACCTGCTGCGCATGTACACCCGCTTCGCCGAGCGCAACCGCTGGCAGGTGGAGATGGTGTCGGAGTCGGCGTCCGACCTGGGCGGCTACCGCGAGGTGATCGTGCGCCTGGTCGGCAACGGCGTGTACTCGAAGCTGAAGTTCGAGTCGGGCGGCCACCGCGTGCAGCGCGTGCCGGCCACCGAGACCCAGGGCCGCATCCACACCTCGGCCTGCACGGTGGCGGTGATGCCCGAGGCCGACGAGGTCGAGGACGTCAACATCAACCCGTCCGAGCTGCGCATCGACACCTACCGCGCCTCCGGCGCCGGCGGCCAGCACATCAACAAGACCGACTCGGCCGTGCGCATCACCCACCTGCCGACCGGCATCGTGGTCGAGTGCCAGGACGACCGCAGCCAGCACAAGAACAAGGCCTCGGCGATGAAGGTGCTGGCGGCGCGCATCAAGGACGTGCAGCTGCGCGCCCAGCAGTCGCAGGAGGCGGCCACCCGCAAGAGCCTGATCGGCTCGGGCGACCGCAGCGAGCGCATCCGCACCTACAACTTCCCCCAGGGCCGCATGACCGACCACCGCATCAACCTGACCTTGTACAAGCTGGACTTCATCATGGACGGCGACTTGGTCGAGCTGACCAACGCGCTGGCCGCCGAGCACCAGGCCGAGCTGCTGGCCGCGCTGGGCGACTAGGCGCGGCGCGGCGGCGGCGGCGGCGGCGAAAGTTTAAGGGCCGGCTAAGATCGGCCCGACGGCTTTATGCGAGAATGAGCCGCTGCGCGGCGCCACCGCCACCGCCGTCGTCCTTGTCGTCGTCCGCGCCGCGCCGTTCGCCGCCGTTTCCCTAACCTGACCGGAATTGCCCATGATTCAAACGCGTACCCTGCTGTTGGCCCTCGCCGCCGCCTGCCTCGGCCTGCTGGCCACCGCCCTGTACCTGCAGCACGTGCTGGACATGCTGCCCTGCCCGCTGTGCGTGATCCAGCGCTACCTGTTCCTGGCCATCGCCGTCGGCTGCCTGTGGGGCGCCGCCGGCCGCAATTCGGCACCGGGCGTGCTGCTCGCGCTGGCCGCCGCGCTGGGCGGCCTGGGCACCGCCGGCAAGCACCTGTACGTGCTGGCCCATCCCGGCCTGTCCTGCGGCATCGACCCGATGGAGACCATCCTCAACAAGATCCCCACCGCGACGCTGCTGCCGTCCGTGTTCCGCGCCGACGGCCTGTGCGAGGACGCCACCGCGCCGTGGTTCGGCCTGTCGATCCCGCAATGGGCACTGCTGTGGTTCGGCATCTGCGCCCTGGCGCTGGCCTGGGCGCTGCTGCGCCGCCGCCGCGCATGAGCGGCCAGGGTCGGCCGCCGTTGACGGCGGAAGCGGCGGCGCTTGTCGCCGGCGCCAGCATCGCCTCGCTGCAGGTGCGCAGCGCGCTCGACCCGCTGGACAACCGCATCCTGCTGTGCCACGCGCTGGGCCTGTCGCGCGTCGGCCTGATCACCCAGTCGGAACGCCTGCTGACGGAGGACGAGGCGCGGCGCCTGGCCGCGCTGCTGGCGCGCCGCCTGGCCGGCGAGCCGATCGCCTACATAGTCGGCCAGCGCGAGTTCTTCGGCCTGCCCTTCGAGGTCACGCCGGCCGTGCTGATCCCCCGTCCCGACACCGAGCTGCTGGTCGAACTGGCGCTCGAGCGCCTGCCCACCGGCGGCCGCCTGCTCGACATGGGCACCGGCAGCGGCGCCATCGCCGTCGCGCTGGCGCACAGCCGGCGCGACGCCGCCGTCACCGCGCTCGACGTCAGCCCGGAGGCGCTGGCCGTTGCCGGCCGCAACGCCGCCAGCAACGGCGTCGCCCTGCGCCTGCTGCACAGCGACTGGTACGCCGCGCTGCAAGGCGACCATGGCGGCGGTGACGAGGTGTTCGACCTGATCGTCTCCAACCCGCCCTACATCGCCAGCGGCGACCGCCACCTGGCCGAGGGCGATTTGCGCTTCGAGCCGGTCGGCGCGCTGACCGACCACGCCGACGGCCTGGCGGCGCTGCGCCGCATCGTCGCCGGCGCGCCGCGCCACCTGGTGGCCGGCGGCTGGCTGCTGATGGAGCACGGCTACGACCAGTCGGCCGCCGTGCGCGAATTGTTGAGTAATCAAGGATATACCGAGGTGCAGAGCTGGTGCGACCTGGCCGGCATCGAGCGGGTCAGCGGCGGCCGCGTGCCGTAGCGCACAGTCGCGGCCACCGCCTTGGCGCACCGCCTTGGCGCGCCGCCTTGGCGCACCGCCTTGGCGTAGCATCAATGCCGGCCGCGCCCCGCCGCCGCGACTTTTGTTAATATATCAAGCAATCCCCGGCCGCCAGCCGGCCGCGCCGAACGGCGCCGGACCGACTTGGCGCCACCGCCGACGCGCTTGCCTGTTTTCGGTTACTCTCGCACAAATATTTTGTTTGATGCACAGAAAGGAAGATCAAATTGTCCAATCTATTGACTCGCCGCCTGGCCCTGCTGGCCGACCGGCAGCACCACGCGCTGCTGGGCGGCCTGCGCGGCATCGAGCGAGAAACCCTGCGGGTCGACCCGCAGGCCCACCTGGCGGCGACGGCGCATCCCGTCGCGCTCGGTTCGGCCCTGACCCATCCGCAGATCACCACCGACTACGCCGAGGCGCTGCTGGAGTTCATCACCCCGGCCGAGACCGACATCGCCACGACAATTGACAAGCTCGACGGCATCCACCGCTACGCCTACAGCAAGCTGGGCGGCGAGCTGCTGTGGAGCCAGTCGATGCCCTGCCTGCTGCCGGGCGAGCCCGACATCACCATCGCCTGGTACGGCAAGTCCAACCTGGGCATGCTCAAGCACGTCTACCGGCGCGGCCTGGCGCTGCGCTACGGCAAGGCGATGCAATGCATCGCCGGCATCCACTACAACTATTCGCTCGACGAACGCCTGTGGCGCGTGCTGGCCGAGCACGAGGAGGGCGCCGGCCAGCGCTCGGCGATGGCCTACCAGTCCGAGCGCTACCTGGCGACGATCCGCAACTTCCGCCGCCACAGCTGGCTGCTGATGTACCTGTTCGGCGCCTCGCCGGTGCTGTCGAGCTGCTTCCTGCGCGGCCGCCAGCACAACCTCGAGCGGCTCTCCGACGACACCCTCTACCTGCCCCACGCCACCAGCCTGCGCATGAGCGACCTGGGCTACCAGAACGACGCCCAGTCCGGCCTCAGCCCGCACGAGAACTGCCTCGACAGCTACGTCGCCGCGCTGACCAAGGCGGTCAACCAGCCCTACGAGCCCTACGCCAAGCTGGGCACCAAGCAGGACGGCGAATGGGTCCAGCTGAGCACCAACGTGCTGCAGATCGAGAACGAGTACTACGCGACGATCCGGCCGAAGCGGGTGATCCGCACCGGCGAGCGTCCCATCCAGGCGCTGTGCTCGCGCGGCGTGCAGTACATCGAGGTGCGCTGCATGGACGTCGACCCGTTCGAGCCGGTCGGCATCAGCGTGCCGACCGGCCGCTTCCTCGACGCCTTCCTGCTCTTCTGCGCGCTCGAGGAGAGCGCCCCGATCGACGAGGCCGAGGGCGCCCGCCACACCGAGAACTTCGCCCGCACCGTCAAGGAGGGCCGCCGGCCCGGCCTGACGCTGCGCGACGGCGCGCGCGAGGTCGGCCTGCGCCAGCTGGGCGAGGAGCTGCTGGCGCGCATCGCGCCGGTGGCGGCCCTGCTCGACGCGGCGCGCGGCGACGCGGTCCACGCCGAGGCGCTGACGGCGCAGGCGGCCAAGCTGGCCGACCCCGAGCTGACGCCGTCGGCGCGCGTGCTAGCCGAGCTGCGCGGCAACGGCGGCTCCTTCACCGCCTTCGGCCTGCGCCAGAGCCAGCGCCACGCCGCCCACTTCCGCGCCCATCCGCCCACGGCCGCCGAGGCCGGCTACTTCGACGGCCTGGCCGGCGCCTCGCTGGCCGAGCAGGACGAGATGGAGCGCGCGCCGCACATCGACTTCGACGACTACGTCGCGGCCTACCGCGCCAGCAACCTGTGCCACAACAGCGGCGACTGCGACTGAGCGCGCGGGCGGGCCGGCGGTGCTAACCTTCTACAACGAGCAGCACGGCCTGCACCACGGCCGCGGCGAGTTCTTCCGTGGCGCCATGGTGCCCTGCTTCGAGACGCCGGCGCGGGCCGACGCCGTGCTGGCCGAGCTGGGCCGGCGCGGCCTGGGCCGCATCGTCACGCCGCAGGGCGTGCCGCTGATGTCGCTCGAGCGCATCCACACGCCGCGCTACCTGCACTTTTTGCGCCACGCCTGGAGCGACTGGCTGGCGCTCGACCCGGCCAACGCCGGGCGCGACGCCATCGCCTCGGTGTGGCCGGTGCGCACGCTGCGCCACGACGTCGAGCCGGACAACTTCAGCGCCAAGCTGGGCCTGTACTCGATGGACAGCGGCACGCCGCTGACGGCCGGCACCTGGACCGCCGCCAAGACCGGCGCCGACTGCGCCGTCAACGCCGCCCACGCGCTGCGCCTGGGCGAGCGGGCCAGCTTCGTGCTGAGCCGGCCGCCCGGCCACCACGCCGGCGCCGACTTCTACGGCGGCTACTGCTTCCTCAACAACGCCGCGCTGGCCGCCCAGCACCTGCTCGACGACGGCGCCGGCAAGGTCGCCGTGCTCGACCTCGACTACCACCACGGCAACGGCACGCAGAGCATCTTCTACGGCCGCGCCGACGTGCTGTTCATCTCGCTGCACGCCGACCCGCGCCACGAGTACCCGTTCTACCTGGGCCACGCCGACGAGCGCGGCGAGGGCGCCGGCCTGGGCTACAACCTGAACCTGCCGCTGCCGCCCGGCAGCGGCGCGCCGGCCTGGTTCGCCGCGCTGGAGACGGCCTGCATCCGCCTGGCCGGCTTCGGCGCCGACGCGCTGGTGGTCTCGCTCGGCGTCGACACCTTCGCCGGCGACCCGCTGTCGCGCTTCACCCTGCACAGCGCCGACTACCTGCGCCTGGGCGAGCGGCTGGCCTACCTGGGCCTGCCGACCGTCTTCATCTTCGAGGGCGGCTACGCCGTCAAGGAGCTCGGCGTCAACGTGGTGAACGTGCTCGAAGGCTTCGAGACGGCCTTGTAGGTCCGGGCCACTGGCAATGATCCTACGTCGAATAGAGGTGTCCTCTTCGTTTGACGCAATGTACAGAAATACGTACAATGTTCCGACGGGGTCGGAGAAGCACCAGCTATTCGACTCAACTGTTTATCACCTTCCTTCTCGTGCGCGCCTTGTGAATTGGGGTGCGGCAGTTCTCCCTTCTTGTTTTCGTTTTGCCTAGGTGGTCTGAAGCTGGTCGGACACCCTCGGCGGTGAGAGGTAAATCATGAACATCCTTACTTTTAGCGAGGCTCGCGCTGGACTGAAGGCGGTGATGGACGACGTTTGTACCGACCACAGCCCGACAATCATTACCCGCCAAAGCGGCGAACCTGTCGTGATGTTGTCATTGGCGGATTTCAACAGCATTGAGGAAACGCTGTACCTCCTCGGCTCGCCGAACAACGCCAGCCGTTTGATGGCCTCATTTGAACAGCTAAAAGCCGGCAAGACCCGCCCAATGGAGCTGATCCGGAATGAAAAACAGCAAAACAAAAAACAAAGAGCAGGCTAAGCAGTCCTCCGTGTCCTTTACGGAAATTGCTTGGGAAGACTATCAATACTGGCAGAAGGAAGATCCCAAACTGGTCGAAAGGATCAACGACCTGATCGATGAATGCATGAGCAACCCTTTCAAAGGAACGGGCAAGCCTGAGCCGCTGAAAGGAAACTTGACTGGCTTGTGGTCGCGCCGCATCGACCGCGAACATCGCCTGCTTTATGTGGCGGAAGGCGGCACCATTTACATCGTGGGCTGCCGCTACCACTACTGATGATGTTGAAGGCATGCTGCCAACGCCGCGTCGGCCACGCTGGGCTTGCAAGCACGCGCTTCAAGCACCGATAAATATCGCTTGCTATTTAATTGTGTGCGATCTATAGTGTGCTCATGGGCGGCGCAGTTGCGGCGCCGGACGTAAGCGAACACCCCGTAGTCGTTTTTTGAAGTAAGTAGCTTGCTATTTAATAGCAAACAATTTTGTTGCATTATTCTCGAACAACACTGTTCCCACTCACTGAAAAGGAAACCATCATGTCCATCAAACAAGTCCTGTACCGCGCCAACGCCACCGCAACCGGTGGCCGCGAAGGCCGCGCCGTCTCGTCCGACCAGGTGCTCGACGTCAAACTGACCACGCCGAAGGAACTGGGCGGCGCCGGCGCCGTCGGCAGCAACCCCGAGCAACTGTTCGCCGCCGGCTACTCGGCCTGCTTCATCGGCGCCATGAAATTCGTCGGCGGCCGCGACAAGATCGCCGTCCCGGCCGACGTCTCGGTCGAAGGCACGGTCGGCATCGGCGCCATCGAGACCGGCTTCGGCATCGAAGTCGAACTGAAGATCTCGCTGCCGGGCCTGGACCGCGCCGAAGCCGAGAAGCTGGTCGCCGCCGCCCACATCGTCTGCCCGTACTCGAACGCCACCCGTGGCAACATCGACGTCACCCTGACCCTGGTCTAAGCCCCGGGCCTAAGCCTTGGTGTAAGCGACGCAGGACGGCCGCGCGGCCGTCCGCCCGGCGCAGCGTCAACGGCGCCGCCCTCCCCCGTGGAGCGCGGCGCCACTTGCGTCGGCACGCCGATTCCCGCCCTGCCTTACAATCATCGCTCCGATCCGCTCCGAGGCGCACATGATTGACTGGCAATGGCTGTCGTTCGACGACATCCCCAACTCCGACTTGTACCAGGTGCTGCGCCAGCGCCAGCAGGTGTTCGTGCTCGAGCAAACCTGCCTCTACCCGGACATCGACGGCCACGACCCGGCCGCCCACCACCTGATGGGCTGGCGGCAGGTCGACGGCGGGCGCGAGCTGGTGGCCTATCTGCGCTGCCTGGCGCCGGGCGCCAAGTACGCCGAGATGTCGCTGGGCCGCGTGCTGACCACCCAGGCGGCGCGCGGCGGCGGCGTCGGCCGCCTGCTGGTGGCGCAGGGCCTGGCCCACGCCGAGCGGCTGCATCCCGGCCACGCCTGCCGCATCGGCGCGCAGCAGCGGCTGGAGCGGTTCTACGCCGGTTTCGGCTTCCGCACCGTCAGCGCGCCCTACGACGAGGACGGCATCGCGCACGTCGACATGCTGCGCTAGTAGCTCGGCCCGAAGCCATCGCCGGCGCCGCGCGATCGAGCGCCGGCGCCGACCAAAAAAGCCGGGCGAAAAAAAAGGGCGACCCGGAAGTCGCCCTGTTCCATCGGCGGCGCGCGGCGGCGCGCCTCCGGCTTACTTGACCGTCAACAGTTCGATCTCGAACAGCAGCGAGGCGTTGGCCGGGATCGCCGGCGGACTACCGGCGGCGCCGTAGGCCAGGTCGGCCGGAATGACCAGGCGGCGCGTGCCGCCGACCTTCATGCCGACCACGCCCAGGTCCCAGCCCTTGATGACCTTGCCAGCACCCAGGGTGAACTCGAAGGGTTTGCCGCCCACCGAGCTGTCGAACTTGGCGCCCTTGTTGTCGCTGGTCAAGCTGGTGTAGACCCAACCGGTGTAGTTCACGGTCAGCGCCTTGCCGGCGACGGCCTCGGCGCCGGCGCCGACCACCAGGTCGGTCTTCACCAGCGCAGGCGGGAACACGTCGACCGGCGGCACGACGCTGTTTACGCTGATCAGTTCGATCTCGAACAGCAGCGCCGAGTTGGCCGGGATGCCGACGTAAGGGACGCCGCTGGGTCCCTTCAGGACGTTGCCGCTGGCGTCCTTCTGCGCGTCCTTGGCGCCGGCGCCGTAGGCCAGGTTGGCCGGGATCACCAGGGTGCGCTTGCTCCCCACCAGCATGCCGGGCAGGCCCTGTTCCCAGCCGGCGATGACCTGGCCGGTGCCCAGCACGATGTTGATCGGCTGGCCACGGTCGACCGAACTGTCGAACTTGCCGCCCTTCTTGTCGCCCTTGCTGGCGTCGTACAGCCAGCCGGTGTAGTGGACGGTGATGGATTTGCCGGCTTCCGCCTTGACGGCGCCGGGCAGGACCGCGCTGTTGTTGTCGCTGGTGCTAAAGGCCGGCTGCACCACCGCCGGCGTGCTGTTGTTGTTGCTGGAACCGCCGCCGCAGGCGGTCAAGGCCGCCGCGCAAACCAGCGCCGCGAGAATGTGAAACTTCGATTTCATGGTGACCCTTGTCTTGTTGGTGGTGGCGCGCGCGCCGCTAGCTGGCGAAGTTTAGCAGACCGCGTGGAGCTCCCCGCGGCCGCTACATTCGGTTACAACTTTTTGTCTCAAATTTCCACCTGGGTGCCCAGTTCGATCACCCGGTTGGTGGGAATCTGGTAGTAGTCGGCGGCGCCGCGGGCGTTGCGCGACATGGCCACGAACAGGTGCTCGCGCCACGGCGCCATGCCGGCGCCGGGGGTCGAGATGACGGTCTGGCGGGCGATGAAGAAGGAGGTCTCCATCATCTCGAACGGCAGATCGTGCTGGGCGCACAGGGCCAGCACCTTGGGGATGTCCGGCTCGTCCTTGAAGCCGTAGTGCACATTGAGCTGGTAGCAGTTGTGGCCCAGCTCGGTGATGCGCACCTGCTCGTTCTCGGCCACGTAGGGCTCCTCGAGGATGTGCACGGTGAAGAACACCACGCGCTCGTGCAGCACCTTGTTGTGCGACAGGTTGTGCAGCAGGGCGTGCGGCACGCCGTCGCTCTCGCCGCGCAGGAAGATGGCGGTGCCGGGCACCCGCGTCGGCGGCGCCACGAACAGCGACTGCAGGAAGTCCTCCAGCGGGATGGCGTGCTTCTGCAGGTTCTCGAACACCAGCGCGCGGCCGCGCTTCCAGGTCATCATCACGGTGAACAGCACGGCGCCGAGCAGGATCGGGAACCAGCCGCCGTGGAAGAACTTCAGCGTGCTGGCCGAGAACAGCAGGATGTCGATGACGATGAAGAAGCCGGTGGCGCCGAAGCACAGCCACAGCGGCAGGTTCCAGCGGTAGCGGATGACGAAGAAGGTCAGCACCGTGGTGGCCAGCATGGTGGCGGTGACGGCGATGCCGTAGGCGCCGGCCAGCTTGTCCGACGAGCCG
This sequence comes from Rugamonas sp. DEMB1, assembly GCF_029834475.1. Lineage (GTDB taxonomy): Bacteria > Pseudomonadota > Gammaproteobacteria > Burkholderiales > Burkholderiaceae_D > Rugamonas > Rugamonas rubra. The sequence goes on from NZ_CP122407.1 coordinate 6,248,512, forward strand.
AAGCCGACCACGGCGATCAGCACGACGATCAGCTGCAGCCAGTTGACGGCCGGGATGTAGATCTGGCCGATCTCGCTCTCCGAGGTGTGCAGCACGCGCATGCGCGGCAGCAGGCCAAGGGCGATGGCCTGCTTGGTCATCGAGAAGGTGCCGGAGATGGTGGCCTGCGAGGCGATCACCGCCGCCATGGTCGACAGCACCACCAGCGGGTAGACGCTCCAGGCGCCGAGCTGCTGGAAGAAGGGGTTGGAGATGGCCTCCGGATGGTTCATCAGCAGCGCGCCCTGGCCCAGGTAGTTCAGCGCCAGCGCCGGGAAGGTGATCAGGAACCAGGCGAAGCGGATCGGCCGCTTGCCGAAGTGGCCCATGTCGGCGTACAGCGCCTCGGCGCCGGTCAGCGCCAGCACCACCGCGCCGAGCGCGATGAAGGCGATGAAGCGGTTCTCCAGCATGAAGCGCAGCGCCAGCAGCGGGTTGAGCGCGGCCAGCACCTGCGGCGCCTCGACGATGTTGACCAGGCCCATGACGGCCAGCGCGGCGAACCAGACCACCATGATCGGGCCGAACCAGCGGCCGATGCCGGCCGTGCCGTGGCGCTGCACGGCGTACAGCGAGACCAGCACGATGATGGTCAGCGGCACCACGTATTGCGCCATGCCGGGCGCGGCCACCTCCAGCCCTCGATCGCGCCGAGCACCGAGATGGCCGGGGTGATCACGCTGTCGCCGTAGAACATGGTGGCGCCGAACACGCCCAGCATCATCAGCGGGAAGTGCCACTTGGAGATCTTGTTGACCGAGTTCAGCGCCAGCGCCATCAGCGCCATGATGCCGCCCTCGCCGCGGTTGTCGGCGCGCAACACCAGGCTGACGTACTTGAGCGAGACGATCATCGTCAGGCCCCAGAAGATCAGCGAGATGATGCCGAGCAGGTTGGGCGTGTTCAGCGCCAGGCCGTGCTCGGGGTCGAAGATGGTCTTCAGGGTGTACAGCGGGCTGGTGCCGATGTCGCCGTAGACGATGCCGACGGCGGCCAGGGTCAGCGCGGCGAGCGAGCTTTTGGAGGAGTGTTGCGCGGTCAAGATTGCACCTGTTGTTGTTTTGGTGCGTTGCACAATAGGATAAGTATTTGCAAATAGCAAGAATATTTTGACATGCGTCTCGACCTCGTCTGTATCACATGCAACAGTGTACCCCGCGCGGCGCCGCCGGCCTATTCGAAAAACGGCGGCGCCGGCGGCGCCGGCGCCGGCGCGGCAATTCGGCGATAATGTCCGGCCCTGTCGCCGCCGCCCCGCGCCCCCCTATGAACACCGGTATCGTCTACGCCACCCTGGCCTTCCTCTGCTGGGGCCTGTTCCCGCTGTATTTCCACGCCATCGGCGAGGTGCCGCCGCTGGAGATCCTGGCGCACCGCATGCTGTGGTCGCTGTTGTTTCTGAGCATAGTGCTGAGCGTGCGCGGCCAGTGGAAGTGGCTGCTGCGGCTGCGCCACGAGCCGCGCGTGGTGGCCGGCTTCGTCGCCAGCGCCGTGCTGCTCACCGCCAACTGGTTCGTCTACATCTGGGCCGTCAACAACGGCCACGTCATCGACGCCAGCCTGGGCTACTTCATCAATCCGCTGGTCAACGTGCTGCTCGGCCTGCTGGTGCTCAAGGAAAAGCTGCGCCGGCCGCAGTGGCTGGCCGTCGGCCTGGCCGCCTGCGGCGTCGCCTGGCTGACCTGGCAGGCCGGCCAGCTGCCCTGGATCGCCCTGACGCTGGGCCTGACCTTCGGCGGCTACGGCCTGCTGCGCAAGATGGCGGCGCTGGCCGCGCTCGAGGGCCTGTCCTTCGAGACCATGATCCTGTTCCCGGCGGCGCTGGCCTACGTGGTCTGGCTCAGCCTGCACGGCCAAAACACCTTCCTCAACGGCGGGCACGACGCCACCCGCTGGCTGCTGGCGGCGGCCGGGCCGATCACCGCCATCCCGCTGCTGCTGTTCGCCGCCGGCGCGCGGCGCATCCCGATGGCGGTGCTGGGCATGCTGCAATACATCTCGCCGACCATGCAGATGCTGCTCGGCGTGGTCTACTTCCACGAGGTCTTCACGCCGGAGCGGCTGGCCGGCTTCGCCGTCATCTGGGGCGCGCTGGGCCTGTACGTGGCCGAGGTGCCTGTGGGCGGCGCGCCGGCGCGCCGGCTGAGGCCGCCAGGCCTGCGTCACCCGGCCGCGCCGGTGCCGCCGCGCCCGGGCCGGCCCGGGTGATACAGGCCGGCCGGGCCGCCCCGGCCCGGCTGAATTTAGTGTGCGGCCGGGACGATTTATCGTATCCTGTCGTCCTCTTCGGCATTTCCGCCCATTTTCTTTATTTTCACCGAGATTCTCAATGGCAAATTACGTCTACACCATGAACCGCGTGGGCAAAATCGTTCCGCCCAAGCGCCAGATCCTCAAGGATATTTCGCTGTCCTTCTTCCCGGGCGCGAAGATCGGCGTGCTGGGCCTGAACGGCTCCGGCAAGTCGACCCTGCTCAAAATCATGGCCGGCATCGACACCGACATCCAGGGCGAGGCCGTGCCGATGCCCGGCCTGAACATCGGCTACCTGCCGCAGGAACCGGTGCTCGACCCCGAGCAGACCGTGCGCCAGGTGGTCGAGTCCGGCCTGGGCGAGGTGTTCGAGGCGCAAGCCAAGCTGGAGGCCGTCTACGCCGCCTACGCCGAGGAGGACGCCGACTTCGACGCGCTCGCCAACGAGCAGGCGCGGCTGGAGGCGATCATCTCCACCTCCGACGGCGGCAACCTGAACCTGCAACTGGAAATGGCCGCCGACGCGCTGCGCCTGCCGCCCTGGGACGCCAAGATCGGCGTGCTGTCGGGCGGCGAGAAGCGCCGCGTCGCGCTGTGCCGCCTGCTGCTGTCGAAACCCGACATGCTGCTGCTCGACGAGCCGACCAACCACTTGGACGCCGAATCGGTCGACTGGCTCGAGCAGTTCCTGCTGCGCTTCCCCGGCACCGTCGTCGCCATCACCCACGATCGCTACTTCCTCGACAACGCCGCCGAGTGGATCCTCGAACTCGACCGTGGCCACGGCATCCCGTGGAAGGGCAACTACTCGTCCTGGCTGGAGCAGAAGGGCAACCGCCTGAAGCAGGAGGAGGCCACCGAGTCGTCGCGCCAGAAGACCATCGCCAAGGAATTGGAATGGGTGCGGCAGAATCCGAAGGGCCGCCAGGCCAAGTCGAAGGCCCGCCTGGCCCGCTTCAACGAGCTGTCCGAGCACGAATACCAGAAGCGCAACGAGACGCAGGAGATCTTCATCCCGGTCGCCGAGCGCCTGGGCAACGAGGTCATCGAGTTCAAGAACGTCACCAAGGCCTTCGGCGACCGCCTGCTGATCGACAACCTGTCGTTCACCGTGCCGGCCGGCGCCATCGTCGGCATCATCGGCCCGAACGGCGCCGGCAAGTCGACGCTGTTCAAGATGATCACCGGCAAGGAACAGCCGGACAGCGGCGAAGTGGCGATCGGCCAGACCGCGCGCGTCTCCATCGTCGACCAGAACCGCGACTCGCTCAGCGACGGCAAGACCGTCTTCGAGGACGTCTGCGGCGGCGCCGACATGCTCACCGTCGGCCGCTTCGAGATGCCGTCGCGCGCCTACCTGGGCCGCTTCAACTTCAAGGGCGGCGACCAGCAAAAGATCGTCGGCAACCTGTCCGGCGGCGAACGCGGCCGTCTGCACCTGGCCAAGACCCTGCTGATGGGCGGCAACGTCCTGCTGCTCGATGAACCGTCCAACGATCTGGACGTGGAAACCCTGCGCGCGCTGGAAGACGCGCTGCTCGAGTTCGCCGGCAGCGTGATGGTGATCTCGCACGATCGTTGGTTCCTCGACCGCATCGCCACCCACATCCTGGCCTTCGAGGGCGACTCGCAAGTGACCTTCTTCGACGGCAACTATCAGGAATACGAAGCCGACAAGAAGAAACGTTTGGGCGAGGAGGGCGCCAAGCCCAAGCGCATCCGCTACAAGCCACTGACGGTGTAAGTCTGCTTACGGCGGCAAAAACAAAAACGGCACGGTCATCAAGACCGTGCCGTTTTTTTTTGTCGGGGGAGGCGGACACAAGGACATTAGCGGCACCAGGACCGCCGCTGTCGCATCCGGCCTCGACTGGACAAGCCGGGGGGCGCCGCAAGGCGCCCCCCGGCCCTGGAAGGGCCGTTTAGAAGTTGTAGCGCAGGCCGCCGGTGATGGCGCCGTTTTTGCGGCCCAAGTCGCTTTCGTTCTTGCCGTAGTGTTCATACTCGAGCGACAGCGAGACGTTCTTGTTGATCGCGTACTCGCCACCCACCGAGGCGTACAAGCCGGTCTTGTCGCCTTTGTTGCCGTTTATCTTATTGCTGTTGCGGGCCACACCCAGTTTGCCGAAAACGGCGAACTGTTCGTTGATCGGCTGGCTGTACTTACCGGCCAGATACAGCGAGTTGGATTTGCTCTCGATCTTGCCGGTGACACCGTTCTTCGTGTAGTTGTAGGTATTTTTACCAAAATCGGTATAACCACCTTCAACCGCCCAGTTCTTGTCCAGGTTGTAGCCGGCGAACAGCTTGCCCGACACTTTGCTGCCGCTGCGGTCATCGGTGCTGCTGCTGTTAGGAACGTCGAATTTGTAGCGGCTGCCGACCAGGCCGGCGCCGACGTAAGCGGTGCCGGCGTCGGCGGCCTGGGCAACACCCGTCAGGGCGGTGGCGCTGGCAATCAATGCGAACAGAATTTTTTTCATGATGTGGATCTTTCAGCAAAATAGTTTGTGGACTTGCTTGGGATCGCAGTTCTCTGAATTGCGATGCGACCAAGATAGCACCCTCGGCAGGCCACGTGCATGCCCAAGTCGTAAGAAGTGTGACGAGATGTAAGTGGATATTTAACAGTATCAAACAGACAATACTACTGTGAATATCTGCATGCTGAAGAGGTTTACGGCGGAGTTGAGCGAACTTAATAGATGTTGCGGAAGGTTAGGTTGAGGCGCGGCCCGCAGGGCCGGCTTTGCTTGTTGATACCGTGCCGCCAGTGCTGCTGCAGGCTTCCCGCCATCAGCAACAGGCTGCCGCCGCCCAGCGCCAGCTTGACGGTCAGCGGCCGGCGCTTGTGCTTGAGGATGAAGTTGCGCGGCGCGCCGAAACTGAGCGAGGCGATGGCCGGCCGCGGCCCCAGTTCCGCCTCGTCGTCGCTGTGGAAGCCCATGCTGTCGCGCTCGTCGCGGTAGTAGTTGAGCAGCACGCTGTTGAAGCGCCGCCCGCTGGCAGTTTCGACCGCCCGCTTGAGTTCGAGTTGCAGCGGGGTGAACGGCAGCGGCGCCAAGGTCATGCCGGAATAGCGGTAGGCCTTCTCGCCGTGCCAGGCGCTCAGGCGCGGCTGGGCGTGGCGCTTGCCCCAGACGGTGATGTGCTCGGCTTGCCAGTCGGTCTCGGCGAGCAGCCTGGCCATGACCTCGTCCGGCGGCAAACCCAGCGGCAGGCACTGGATGAACGACAGTTCGCCGTCCTCGATCGGAATCGGGCACAGCGTGGCGGCGGCGTGGTCGGAAAACAGGTCCATGCGCGTTATCATACGGGGGCCAAGGCGCTGCCGGAGCGTTTCGCCTCCTGCCCCTGCGCGCTGTACCACATCGACGTGCTGGGCTGAGGCCCCCGGCCTTGGCCGGAGAGCCCTACATCAGGCGTAGGCTTCCGCCAGCGACATCACGCGCGGCGCGATCTCGATGCCGATGCCGCTGAACAGACTGGTGATGGCGGCCATGTTGACTTCGCGCTCCTCGTCCTTCCAGCCCTTGAACAGGTCGGTGCCGTCCTTCTGGAAGTGCAGGTCGAGCACCTTGCCGCGGTCCTTGTGGGTGTAGCCGGAGCTGTAGGTGCCCTGGAAGCCCAGCGCGGCGAGCGCGGCCAGCACTTCGGTGGGCGGATTGTCCGGATCGGTGGCCAGGAACACGCCGTAGGTCTTGCCGGGTGGTTTGGCCGCGATATCGACCTCGTAGATGCCAGGTGCCTTGGTGACGTTGGTACTTTTCAGAAATAACATGCTCTTACCCCTATGCAAATGGCCCGGGCCGGGCCCGCGTTCTCGTGTTGACCTGTTTTTCTGAGTTCTAGATTCTTGTAGAAAACATTCCAAGAATCAAGCTTATTGCTAATTCCCTTGTTTGTCGACTAATCCCGGCAATTATTTGTGAAACCGTAGCATTAATACGGCAGGCGGAATTGGCAAGCTTCTCTTTAAAATATAGTTGCGGAATGTTAATTTGCAAGAAAATCGGCGCCGCCGGCCGGCGCGCGGCCGGCCGCCCCGTTCAGCCGCTCTTTTTGCGCCGCGCCAGGCCTCGGTCGGCGCCACCAGGTCCTGGTACAAGCGGCCGGTGGGCTCGTCCCAGGCCGCCACGGCGCGCAGCTGGCGGGCCACGGTGGCCAGGTCGCCACGGGCGATCGGCCCGCTCAGCGCCGCCGCCGCGCCCAGCCGGAACACGTTCTCCATCGACTCGGCGGCCAGCGGCCGCGCCAGCTCGCGCGCCACCTCCTCCGGGATGCCGGCCGCCTGGTAGGCGCGCAGCGCGGCGTCGAGCACGGTCACCAGGTAGTTGCTGGCGAACACGGCGGCGGCGTGGTAGACCGTCTTGGCCGCCGCCTCGATGCGCACCGGCCGCGCGCCGATCGCCAGCAGCGCCGGCTCCAGCACGGCCAGCGCCCCGGCGTCGCCCTCGACGCCGCAGAAGGTGCCGGCGAAGGACGCCGCCACGGCGGCCGGGTCGGCGAAGCTGCGGATCGGGTGCACGCTGGCCACCAGCGCGCCGGCGCCGCGCGCCGCCGCCAGCTGGTCCGAGGCCAGCGCGCCGCTGCAGTGGAACAGCACCACGCCGCGCAGCGGCACGGCGGCCGCCAGCGCCGCGCAGGCCGGCGCGATCTGGTCGTCGCCGACGGCCAGCATCAGCACCCCGGCCGGGCGCAGTTCGTCGGCGCGGGCCACGCCGCGGCCGGCGCCGATGAACTCCACCGCGCGCCGCGCCGACGCCGGCGAGCGGGTCAGCACGTCCTGCACGGCGAAGGCGCCGGCCTGGGCGAACAACCGCCCCAGCACGCCGCCGACGTGGCCGCCGCCGACCAGGTTCAGGCGCCGCATCAGAAGCCCGAACCCGGCTGCAGCAGGAAGGCCTGCTCCTCGGCCGTCGAGGCGCGGCCGAGCATGGCGTTGCGGTGCGGGAAGCGGCCGAAGCGCTTGATGACGTCGCGGTGGCGGTGGGCGAAGTCGAGCATGCCGGCGAACTCCGGCCCCACCTGCGCCAGCCGGGTGAACAGGCCGACCGACTGCACCTGCATCTCGTCGTCCTCGGCGTGCTCGAAGGGCAGGTAGATGAAGGCGCGCTGCAGCGGCGGCAGCGCCAGGTCCCTCGTCGGCGTCGACCATGTCCTGCGCCGCGCGCAGCGCCAGCGCGTCGCCGGCGAAGGCGCGCGCCGTGCCACGGTGGACGTTGCGGCTGAACTGGTCGAGCAGCAGGATGCGCGCCAGCGCCGCCTGCGGCCCCTCGGCGTCCCAGTCGCGCAGGCCGCCGCCCAGCGCCAGCTCGACCAGCGCGCCGAAGCGGGCGCCGATCTCGGCGTCGAAGCGGGCGTCCTTCTGGAACCATTCGCGCCGCGCCGCGCCGTGGCCGGGGCCGCCCGGCGGCGGGAACCAGAACTCGAACACCGCCCTTGCCTGTGGATTCATCATGTTCCGCTCCCTTGAGGTCATGCCGCTGCCGACTAGTTGCGGGCGTGCGACAGCTGGAAGCTGTCGATGCCGTCGAACGCGGCCAGCTCGGCGGCCACGGCGGCCAGCGAGGAGCCGCTGCGCTTGCTCAGCGCGATGGCCACGAAGCGCCACTCCTGGCGGCCGTTGTCGCTGCCGATCATCAGCGAGCCGCCGGCGATCTCGTAGCCGCGCGCCAGCGCCATGGCGCGCAGCGCCGGCTCCTGCGGCATGTAGTTCTGCTTGAAGCGCATGGTGATGGCCACCGCGTGGCGCGACGGCAGCCAGGCCTCCAGCTTGGACAGGAAGATCATCGACATCGCGCACAGCAGCGCCAGGCCCATCGCCGACAGGTAGAAGCCGACGCCGCACATCACGCCGATCACCGACGAGGCCCAGATCGAGGCGGCGGTGGTCAGGCCGCTGATGTTGAAGCCCTCGCGCATGATGACGCCGGCGCCGAGGAAGCCGATGCCGGTGACGATGCCCTGGATGATGCGGGTCGGGTCGGTGCCGGTGGTGATGGCGGTGACGTGGCCGCCGAACCAGAAGCCGGGGTAGCCGCCGATCACCGTCAGCGCCGCCGAGGCCATGCACACCAGGCCGTAGGTGCGCATGCCGGCGGCGCGGCCGTGGTAGGAGCGCTCGTAGCCGACCAACAGGCCGAGCAGCAGCGCGCCGACCAGGTTGAGCAGGATGACGCCGTTGGTGGCCAGCTCGCCGGTGGACCAGTAGGCAGAGAGGAATTCGATGGTTGGCATGGCGGCCCTGTTGTCAAAGTTGGCGCCGGCTCGGCGCACGCTGCGGCGCGGGACCGGCCCGCGCCGCCTTAGCCTGGGGCTTTCTTGTTCAGCTGCTTTTCAAACGCGACATCGAGCTTGCTGACGCGGCGCGGCGTCTGCGGGCCGTGGCCGTTGACGAAGGCGACGAAGTCGTCCAGCTCCAGCGGCGCGCACAGCGGCGGGCCGCCCGGCGCCTCGGTCAGGAAGAACAGGCCGCTGCCGGTGCGCGACATCGAGTATTTCGGGTTGCCGCTGCGCGCCTTGAGGCGGTCGACGGCGGCGGTGGCCCGGGTGGAACGTCCGCTCATACGGCCTCCGTGCGTTGTTCCAGCCAGGCCAGCGCGGCGCCGGCCAGGTGCGGCCGCAGCCGCTCGCGCACCCGCGCGTGGTAGTCGTTGAGCCAGGCGCGCTCGTCGGCGCGCAACAGCGCCAGGTCGACGCAGCGCGCATCGATCGGGCACAGCGTCAGCGTTTCGAAACGCAGGAAGGGGCCGAATTCGCCCTCGGCGGCGGCCACGTTGAGCACCAGGTTCTCGATGCGGATGCCCCACCGGCCGGGCCGGTAGATGCCCGGCTCGATCGAGGTGATCATGCCCTCCTCCATCGCCGTGTGCGGCTCCGGCATGGCCGACGGCGAGATCGACTGCGGCCCCTCGTGCACGTTGAGGAAGTAGCCGACGCCGTGGCCGGTGCCGTGGCCGAAGTCGATGCCCTCGGCCCACAGCGGGGCGCGGGCGATGGCGTCGAGCATGGGCGACTTGACGCCGCGCGGGAACTGCGCCGACGACAGCGCGATCACGCCCTTCAGCACCAGCGTGAAGTCGCGCCGCTGCGCCGCCGTGACGGCGCCGACCGGCACCACCCGGGTGATGTCGGTGGTGCCGCCCAGGTACTGGCCGCCGGAGTCGATCAGCAGCAGGCCGTCGCCCTCGATGACGGCGTGCGATGCCTCCGTGGCGCGGTAGTGCATGATGGCGCCGTTGGCGCGGAAGCCGGCGATGGTGCCGAAGCTGGGGCTGACGAAGCCGGGCCGGCGCGCCCGCGCCGCCGTCAGCTCGCGGTCGATGGCCAGCTCGGTCAGCGGCGCGCGCCGCGCCTCGGCCAGGGTCTGCTCCAGCCAGGCGAAGAACTCGCACAGCGCGGCGCCGTCCTGCTCCATGGTGGCGCGCACGTGCGCCGCCTCCGCCGCGCTCTTGCGCGATTTGGCGAAGGTGGTCGGGTTGATAGCCTCGACCACCGTGACGCCGGCCGGGATGGCCTGGCGCGTGCCGTGGGTCAGGCGGCGCGGGTCGAGCAGCAGGGTCGATTCGGCCGGCAGCGCGGCCAGCGCGGCGGCCAGGCTGGCGTAGGGCGCCAGGTCGACGCCGTCCTGCTCCAGCGTGGCGCGCAGGGCCGGCGCGATCTTGTCCTCGCCGACGAACAGCGTGGCGCGCTGCGGGCCGATCAGGGCGTGGGCCAGGAAGACGGGATTGAAGTTGACGTCGGCGCCGCGCAGGTTGAACAACCAGGCGATGTCGTCCAGGGTCGAGATCAGGTGGCGGCCGGCGCCCAGCGCGGCCATGGCGGCGCGCAGCTCGGCCAGCTTGTCGGCGCGGCACTTCACCGCGTGCGGCGGCAGGTGCTCGTAGACCGGCGCGGCCGGCAGCGCCGGGCGCTCCGTCCACACCTCGTCGAGCAGGTCCAGATCGCTGCGCAGCGCGACGCCGGAAGCGTCCAGCGCCTGCGCCAGCAAGCGCGCCGTGGCCAGGCCCAGCACGGCGCCGTCCACCGCCACCGTCTGCCCGCTGCGCATGCGCGCGGCCAGCCAGCCGATGTAATCGACGCTGGCGCCGGACGGCAGCTTCATCAATTGCACGCCGCTGCCGGCCAGTTCCGTTTCGGCCTGGGTCCAGTAGCGCGCGTCGGTCCAGACGCCGGCGAAGTCGGCGGTGATGATCAGCGTGCCGACCGAACCGGTGAAACCGCTCAGCCACTGCCGGCCCTGCCAACGCGCCGGCAGGTATTCCGACAAGTGCGGATCGGCCGACGGCACCATCAGCGCGTCGATCTGGTGGCGGCCCATGGCCAGGCGCAGCTGCGCGAGGCGCCCGGCGACATCGGTTCTAGCTGGAGTGTGCATGAAGATTGATCAAATCGTTTATACGGATCTGCCGGCGTCGACAGAATGAGGCCTATGATACCGCGATTGGGGCCATGGCAGAAGGCGCTTCGCTGCGGAAACGCCCCGCCGCCGCCAATGCCTGCGCAAGCCAACCACAACCATACAAGCAGCCATACATTTTTATGGCATTTTTTCTGCTTCGTGCTAGCCTAATCTATGACACCGCAGTTCGAATGGGACTACAGCAAGGATGTCATCAACCGCTTAAAGCATGGCGTTCCCTTTTCCATGGCCCAACTGGCGTTTGCGGATCCCAAGCGGGTCGTCGCCGAGGACGTAGCGCATAGCAAGTCCGAACAGCGCTATTTCTGTTTTGGCATGGTCAACGGGGAGATCCTATCGGTGCGATTTACCTATCGGAACGGCATAATTCGCATCTTTGGCGCTGGCTACTGGAGGAAGGGGAAAGCAATCTATGAACGCGAGAATCAAATACACCGATGAACCGATCGAAGCCAGGGTGATCGCAGATTTTCTACCGCCTCCCGACCAACTCATCTTTCGGGAAGAAACAGTCAAGGTCACGCTCACGTTGAGTAAAAAGAGCGTGGACTTCTTCGAAGTCGGAGGCCGCGAAAAACCACAGCCAATACCAGCGCATGCTGCGCGCGCTGATCGATCATTACGTGGCCAGCTATGACGTACCGCCCTCACCAAGTTCAAAGCGTTTGCCTCCCAAACGTTAGAAATGGCGGTCCAACAGCGAATGTTGGTTCGGAGCGCGGGCAGCCGTCAGATAAAAGCGCCGATATCGACGTGAAACCGCGCGGCGAGCGACTTGGCCAGACGTTTGCTGATCTCGCGGCGTCCCGCCAGGATGTCGCTCACCAGCGTTTGCGATGCGATCTCCGCGAGATCTTTTTGCTTGAGGCCATTGGCTTCAAGCAAAAAACGCAGGACTTCACGCGGTGGCGCCGTCGGGATCGCGACGTGCACCGCCTCCCACCGCTCGATCAACTCCATCACGATCTCGAACAAGGAATACAAAGGATGCTCTTCGTCATCGCCTACGCTGTCGGCCAGCACGTTGGCATACGCCTGCATGCGCGCGAAATCGGCATCGTCGCGAATCGGCCGCAACTGCGCATGGCCTTGCAGGGCCATCCATGCGCTGGTGAGTTCAGGCAAGCTGTTCGCTAGGGATTGCATCGTCATTTTCCTCGATTGTCTTTCGTCCACTTGTTGTATTCGCTGTGCGTAAATACATGGCGGATATACATGGTCTGCGTGTTGTAGTGGATAACCGCGATAACACGGTAATTGTTTCCAGCCACATCGAACACGGTGAATTTCTTGGAAACATAGTCAGCCGCGCCGAACGTCTGCTTCAGTTCCACACAATCTTTTGCCACCAAATAGAGAACTTCGCGAAATGCGTATATTCTGCCGAGCACATCACCGCACCATTCATGCAGCAGCGCTTTGCACAGAATTCATTGCACAATAAATTCTTTGCACTGGGCGCCGCCGCCTTGCAGCGTGGCGACGGCCTGCCCTTGCAGGCGTTGTTGCGCGAGATTGGTCTCGACAAAACCGCCTTGCCGCTGATGCTGGCGCTGGAAGCGGCCATCGGCAACGATCCCGAACGCCTGAGCGACGTCGAGCCGGAAGTACATACCGCCGCGCTAAAAATGTTCGAACGCTTGGGCACCCCGGCCAGTGAAAGCTAAACGATCTTGCTCTTGCACTAGTTGAGGATGAGGATGTTCCAACCCGCAGCGATTGAGGGAATGGTTTGTTTACCTCAACCGAGGCGGCGGCGCCCAGCACGCAAGAGCAAGCGCCATCAAGCCTCCTCGTAGCGCCGCAAGCCCTCCAAATCGAGGATGCGGATGCCGCCGTAGTCGAGCCGCAGCAGGCCGTGCTTCTCCAGCACCTGCAAGGCCTGGTTGGCGCGCTGGCGCGAGGCGCCCGACAGCAGGCCGAGCTCCTCCTGCGAGATCTGCACCAGCTTCTCCAGCCCCGGATACAGGTGCGAGTTGAACATCGAGGCCAGGCAGCGCGCCACCCGCGTGTTGATGTCGAGCAGGCGCTCGTTCTCCACCATGCCGATGAACTGGCCGAGCCGCTCGTTGAGCTGCATCAACAAAAACCGCGTGAACGGCAGGCTCGTTTCCAACAGCCAATTGAAGGTGCTCGCCGGCATGCGCGCGATGCGGCTGTCGCGCAGCGCCATGGCGTCGTACTTGAGTCTTTCGCCCTTCAACAGGGTGCCCTCGCCGAACCAGCCGCCGGGCGGCACGCCGGTGAAGGTGACGCTCTTGCCCGAGGGCGAGAAGTTGTTCATCTTGACCATGCCGCTGACGATGCCGATCCAGTTCTCCGCGTTGTCGCCCTTGCGGCAAACGTAGCCGCCCTTCGGCACGAAAGTCTCGTAGCAGTCCGCCTCGACCCGCAGCATCTGCTCGGCGGTCAGCGTCTGCGCCCACACGGCCGCGCGCAAGGCTTCTTTCAACTGAATTGGATCACTACTCATTGTTGCTACGCACCATGAAAAGTTCGGCAATTGTCCCCAAAATGACAACGCGCTTGGAAAGCTCAGGCTACTATCATCACACAAATTGCTTGCTGACTCAGAAATCAATAATATCGCTCTAATACAAGAGCAACAGGAGACACTGGTGCAGACAAACTTGGATACCTTCCCCCGCCGGCTATTGGAGCACGGCCGGGTGAGACCGCTACATCCCGCCTTCCGCGAAAAACACCTGGGCATCTGGCAGACCTGGAACTGGGGCCAGGTCAACGCCGAGGTGCGCGCCATGGCCTGCGGCCTGGCCGCGCTCGGCTTCACCCGCGGCATGAACCTGGCCATCGTCGGCGACAACCGGCCGCGCCTGTACTGGGCCATGCTGGCGGCGCAAAGCCTGGGCGGCGTGCCCGTGCCGCTGTACCAGGACGCGCCGGCCGCCGACATGGCCTACGTGTTGGAAAACGCCGACATCCACTTCGCCGTCGTCGAGGACCAGGAGCAGGTCGACAAGCTGGTCGAGGTGCAGGCGCTGTACCCCAACATCCGCCACGTCGCCTACGACGACGAGCGCGGCATGCGCCACTACCGCCAGGCCGGCCTGATCTCCTGCGCCAAGCTGGAGGAGATGGGCCGGGTCTACGACATGGCCCATCCCGGCTTCTTCGACGCCGCCATCGCCGCCGGCAGCGGCGGCGACCACGCCATCATCCTCTACACCTCCGGCACCACCGGCAAGCCGAAGGGCGTCTGCCAGACCCACGCCGCGCTGATCGCCGCCGGCGCCGGCGGGGTCGGCTTCGACCAGCTCACCGCCGACGAGGACATCCTCTCCTACCTGCCGATGGCCTGGGTCGGCGACTGCCTGTTCTCGCTGGCGCAGGCGATGGTGGCCGGCTTCACCGTCAACTGCCCGGAGTCGGGCGACACCGTGCTGACCGACCTGCGCGAGATCGGCCCGACCTACTACTTCGCCCCGCCGCGGGTGTTCGAAAACATGCTGACCACGGTGATGATCCGCATGGAGGACGCCAGCGCCATCAAGCGCCGCCTGTTCGCCTACTTCATGATGGTGGCCAAGCGCAGCGGCTCGGCCATCCTGGACGGCAAGCCGGTGCCGGCCGGCGAGCGCCTGATGTACCGCCTCGGCTCGCTGCTGGTGTACGGCCCGCTGAAGAACGTGCTGGGCCTGTCGCGGGTGCGCGTGGCCTACACCGCCGGCGCCGCCATCGGCCCCGACCTGTTCCGCTTCTACCGCTCGATCGGTGTCAACCTGAAGCAGCTGTACGGCTCGACCGAAACCTGCGCCTACGTCTGCCTGCAACCGGACGGCAACATCAAGTTCGACAGCGTCGGCACGCCGGCGCCCGGCGTCGAGGTCAAGCTGGCCGACAGCGGCGAGGTGCTGGTCAAGTCGCCGGCCACCATGGACGGCTACTACAAGCGGCCCGACGCCACCGCCGAGGTGATCGACGCCGACGGCTACTTCCACACCGGCGACGCCGGCATCTTCGACGCCGAGGGCCACCTGAAGATCATCGACCGCGCGGCCGACGTCGGCCACCTGACCGGCGGCGCCATCTTCGCCCCCAACTACATCGAGAACAAGCTCAAGTTCTTCCCCTTCGTCAAGGAGGTGGTGGCCTTCGGCCACGGCCGCGGCGAGGTCTGCGCCTTCGTCAACATCGACATCGAGGCGGTCGGCAACTGGGCCGAGCGGCGCGGCATCGCCTACTCCGGCTACACCGACCTGGCGGCCCACCCCCAGGTCTACGGCCTGGTCAAGGACTGCATCGAGCAGGTCAACGCCGACCTGGCCGGCGAGGCGCTGATGGGCGAGACGCAGATCCACCGCTTCCTGGTGCTGCACAAGGAGCTCGACCCGGACGACGACGAGCTGACCCGCACCCGCAAGGTGCGCCGCAAGTTCATCGCCGAAAAATACGCGGTGCTGATCGCCGCCCTGTACGAGGGCAAGGCCAGCCAGTTCATCGAGACCCAGGTCAAGTTCGAGGACGGCCGCAGCGGCGTCGTCTCGGCCGACCTGAAGATCACCGAGTGCAAGACCTTCCCCGTTGTGCAAGCAGCGGCATGAGCACGGAGCACAGCATGCAAATGAACGAACCCGAAGCGCACTTCGGCGCGCGCCGCAAGACCGGCAAGGTGATCCTCGACCTGAAGAACATCTCGCTGTCGTTCGGCGGCGTGAAGGCGTTGACCGACATCTCCTTCGACGTCAAACAGCACGAGATCCGCGCCATCATCGGCCCCAACGGCGCCGGCAAGAGCTCGATGCTCAACGTGATCAACGGCGTCTACCGCCCGCAACAGGGCGAGATCATCCACCACGGCGAACACCGCAAGGGCATGGACTGCTACGCGGCGGCCAAGTCCGGCATCGCCCGCACCTTCCAGAACATCGCCCTGTTCAAGGGCATGACGGTGTTGGACAACATCATGACCGGCCGTAACCTGAAGATGAAGTCGAACTTCCTCATGCAGGCGCTGTACTGGGGGCCGGCGCGGCGCGAGGAGATCGCCCACCGCGTCAAGGCCGAGGAGATCATCGACTTCCTCGAGATCCAGGCGATCCGCAAGACGCCGGTGGGGCGCCTGCCCTACGGCCTGCAGAAGCGCGTCGAGCTGGGCCGGGCGCTGGCGGCCGAGCCGGAGATCCTGCTGCTGGACGAACCGATGGCCGGCATGAACGTCGAAGAAAAGCAGGACATGTGCCGCTTCATCCTCGACGTCAACGACCAGTTCGGCACCACCATCGTGCTGATCGAGCACGACATGGGCGTGGTGATGGACATCTCCGACCGCGTCGTGGTGCTCGACTACGGCAAGAAGATCGGCGACGGCACGCCCGACGAGGTGCGCTGCAACCAGGACGTCATCAACGCCTATCTCGGCTTGGCCCACTAAGGATTCACGGATGAACATCAATTTCTTCTTCGAGGTGCTGATCGGCGGCCTGCTGTCGGGCGTGATGTACGCGCTGGTGGCGATCGGCTTCGTGCTGATCTACAAGGCCTCCGGCGTCTTCAACTTCGCCCAGGGCGCAATGGTCTTCTTCGCCGCGCTGACCTGCGTCGGCATCATCGACAAGTTCGGCGTCTCGATCTGGGTCGCCATCCCGCTGACCATGGTGGTGATGGCCCTGCTCGGCCTGGCCATCGAACGGGTGGTGCTGCGCCCGCTGGTCAACCAGCCGGAGATCACCCTGTTCATGGCCACCATCGGCCTGGCCTTCTTCATCGAGGGCCTGGCCCAGCTGATGTGGGGCTCGCAGGTGCACAAGCTGGACCTGCCGATCGAGGACGTGCCGCTGCAGTACCTGCTCGACCACTTCAACATCATCGTCTCGCAGTTCGACGTGGTGGCGGCCGGCATCTGCGCCGTGCTGGTGACCGCGCTGGCCCTGCTGTTCTCCAAGACCAAGGTCGGCCGCGCCCTGCGCGCCGTGGCCGACGACCACCAGGCCGCGCTGGCGGTGGGCATTCCGCTGCAGCGCATCTGGGCGGTGTTGTGGGCGGTGGCCGGCATGGTCGCGCTGGTGGCCGGCCTGCTGTGGGGCGCCCGCAACGGCGTGCAGTTCGCGCTGACCTTCATCGCCTTGAAGGCCCTGCCGGTGCTGATCCTGGGCGGCTTCACCTCGGTGCCCGGCGCCATCGTCGGCGGCCTGATCATCGGCGCCTCGGAGAAGCTGGCCGAGGTCTACCTGGGGCCGATGGTCGGCGGCGGCCTGGAGGGCTGGTTCCCCTACGTGCTGGCCCTGCTGTTCCTGCTGGTGCGGCCCGAGGGCCTGTTCGGCGAGAAGATCATCCGCCGGATTTGAGCGGCCAACGAAACACACCATACGATTTATAAGATTTATATCGTTTTCGCGCCCATTTAGAGGAAATCCCGATGTTCTATCGTGAAGCAGGACAATTCAAGACCAGCTACCAGGCCGACAACCAGATCTTCCCGATCCGCCAGGACCGCTACGCCATGGCCGCGCTGCTGCTGGTGGCCTTTGTCGCGGTGCCGTGGCTGGCCTCGCCCTACGCGCTGTCGGCGATCCTGATCCCCTTCCTGATCTTCGCCCTGGCCGCGCTGGGCCTCAACATCCTGACCGGCTACGCCGGCCAGCTCTCGCTCGGCACCGCCGCCTTCATGGCGGTGGGCGCCTTCGCCTCCTACAACTTCGTCGCCCGCATCCCCGGCATTCCCATCCTGCTGGCCTTCGTGCTGGGCGGGCTGTCGGCGGCCATGGTCGGCATCGCCTTCGGCCTGCCCTCGTTGCGCATCCGCGGCTTCTACCTGGCCGCCTCGACGCTGGCGACCCAGTTCTTCGTCGTCTGGTGCCTGACCAAGATCCCCTACCTGACCAACTACAGCAGCTCCGGCGTGATCACCGCGCAGAAGATCAGCATCCTCGGCTACCAGTTCGACACGCCGGGCAGCAAATACCTGCTGGTGCTGGGCGTGGTGGCGCTGATGGCGCTGCTGGCCAAGAACATGATCCGCTCCAACGTCGGCCGCTCCTGGATGGCGGTGCGCGACATGGACGTGGCGGCCGAGGTGATCGGCTTCCGCCTGATGCGCACCAAGCTGCTGGCCTTCGCCGTCAGCTCCTTCTACTGCGGCGTGGCCGGCGCGCTGTACGCCTTCGCCTACCTCGGCACGGTCGAACCGGAGGCCTACAACCTCGACCTGTCGTTCCGCATCCTGTTCATGATCATCATCGGCGGCGTCGGCTCGGTGCTCGGCTCCTTCCTCGGCGCCGCCTTCATCGTGCTGCTGCCGGTGCTGCTCAACGTGCTGGCGCACGGCCTGGCGCTGCCGACCAGCGTGGCGTCGAACCTGGAGTTGATGGTGTTCGGCGCACTGATCATCTTTTTCTTGATCGTCGAGCCGCACGGCTTGGCGCGTTTATGGCAAATTGGTAAAGAGAAGTTGCGTCTGTGGCCCTTCCCGCACTGAACGCGACCCTTGCCCATTCGATGTTCCACCCCCTTGAGGAGACAGCACATATGAAACGCATGAAGACCCTGGCAATCGGCGCCGCACTGGTCGCCGCCGCCGTCGGCAGCATCGCCCCGTCGTGGGCCCAGCCGGTGACCGAGCAGTTCGTCGCCCTGCCGTCCTACCGCGTCGGCCCCTACGCCGCCGGCGGTTCCGGCTTCTACGGCGGCATCATCGACTACTTCAACCTGGTCAACCTGAACGGCGGCGTGAACGGCGTCAAGATCAGCTGGGAAGAGTGCGAGACCGAATACAACCCCTCGCGCGGCATCGAATGCTACGAGCGCCTGAAGACCAAGAACGGCGGCGCCACCCTGGTCGAGCCGCTCTCGACCGGCGTCGCCTACGGCGTGCTCGACCGCGTGGCGCAGGACAAGATCCCGATGACCACCATCGGCTACGGCCGCTCCGACGCCGCCAACGGCAAGGTCTTCCCCTACATCTTCCCGCTCATCACCAGCTACTGGAACCAGGCCGCCGGCATGATCAAGTACCTGGGCGACAAGAACGGCGGCATGGACAAGCTGAAGGGCAAGAAGATCGTCCACCTCTACCACGACTCGGCCTTCGGCAAGGAACCCCTGCCGGTGCTGGAGGCGCTGGCCAAGCAGCACGGCTTCGAGCTGATCAAGATCGCCGTGGCGCCGCCCGGCAGCGAGCAGCAGTCGCAGTGGCTGCAGATCCGCCAGGCCAACCCCGACCACGTGATCCTGTGGGGCTGGGGCGTGATGAACTCGGTCGCCATCAAGACCGCGCAGCGCAACGGCTTCCCGCGCGAGAAGATGCTCGGCGTCTGGTGGGCCGGCTCGGAGGAGGACACCATCCCGTCCGGCGACGCGGCCAAGGGCTACAGCGCGATGACCTTCAACACCCCCGGCAACTACCCGCTGATGGAGGAGATCCACAAGAAGCTGTACGACGCCGGCAAGGGCAACCTGTCCGACCGTGGCCGCATCGGTTCGGTCTACCACATGCGCGGCGTCAGCGCCGGCCTGCTGTGGGTCGAGGCGATGCGCACCGCGCAGGAGAAGTTCGGCAAGGGCAAGCCGGTCACCGGCGAGCAGATGCGCTGGGGCCTGGAGCACCTGAACGTCGACGAGGCGCGGCAGAAGGCCGTCGGCGCGCTGGGCATGCTGCCGCCGGTGAAGACCAGCTGCGACGACCACGAGGGTTCGGGCGCGGTCAAGGTGCAGCAGTGGGACGGCAAGAAGTGGAACGCCATCACACCCAACTGGATCGTCGGCGACAAGGCGCTGACCCGCAAGCTGCTCGAGGAGTCGTCGGCCGCCTACGCCGCCGACAAGAAGATCACACCGGCCTGCGCGAAGTAGAGGCGTTTTTGCCCCGCACAGCGCGGCGGCCGGGGTCAGACCCCGTACGGGGTCTGACCCCTTGGTGTGCGGGTTGCGCCAATTTTTCCGCGCATCCGCGCAGTACCTTTAAACCAGACAGCATCCGCGAAGAACAGACATGACTACTGCAACCGCCAGCGCTCCAGTTTCCGCCAGCGCCGCCGTCCCGGCCAGCGCGCCCTACCTGTCGGTCAACAACGTCGAGGTGATCTACGACCACGTGATCCTGGTGCTCAAGGGCGTCTCGCTGCAAGTCCCGCAGGGGAAGATCGTCGCCCTGCTGGGCGCCAACGGCGCCGGCAAGTCGACCACGTTGAAAACCATCTCCACCCTGCTGCGCGGCGAGCGCGGCGACGTCACCAAGGGCGAGGTCCAGTTCAAGGGCGAGCGGGTCGACCAGCTGACGCCGAACGAGCTGGTCAAGCGCGGCCTGTCGCAGGTGATGGAGGGGCGCCACTGCTTCGGCCACCTGACCATCGAAGAGAACCTGCTGACCGGCGCCTACACGCGCGACCTGTCGCGCGCCCAGCTCAAGGAGGCCCTGGAGAAGGTCTACCACTACTTCCCGCGCCTGCGCGAGCGGCGCGCCAGCCAGGCCGGCTACACCTCGGGCGGCGAGCAGCAGATGTGCGCCATCGGCCGCGCGCTGATGGCCAAGCCGTCGATGATCCTGCTCGACGAACCGTCGATGGGCATCGCGCCGCAGATCGTCGACGAGATCTTCGGCATCGTCAAAGACCTCAACAGCAAGGAGCAGGTGTCCTTCCTGCTGGCCGAACAGAACACCAACGTCGCGCTGCGCTACGCCGACTTCGGCTACATCCTGGAGAACGGCCGCGTGGTGATGGAGGGCGCGGCCGCCGACCTGGCCAGCAACGAGGACGTCAAGGAGTTCTACCTGGGCGTCTCCGGCGCCGGCCGCAAGAGCTTCCGCGACATGAAGTTCTACCGCCGCCGCAAGCGCTGGCTGGCCTGAACCGCGCAAACGGCAGCACGCAGCGACCTCCCCATCCCCAACCTGAATATGGAAAGACCGGAACAATGGCCGACACCCTCGACAGCCTGGAAACGCGCCCACCGGCCGAGCGCGAACGCGACCTGATGGCGCGCCTGCCCGGCCTGATTGCCCGCGCCCAGAGCGCGCCCGGTTGGGCGCGCATCCTCGACGGCGTCGACGCCGCCGCCATCGACAGCCGCGCCGCGCTGGCGCGCCTGCCCGTCACGCGCAAGTCCGAACTGAAGGACCTGCAGCGGGCGCAGGCGCCGTTCGGCGGCCTGAACGCCACCCCGGTGGGGCGGATGGCGCGCGTCTACATGTCGCCCGGGCCGATCTTCGACCCGCAGGGCCAGGGCGCCGACTGGTGGCGCTTCTCCCGGCCGATGCACGCGGCCGGCGTGCGCGCCGGCGGCCTGGTGCAGAACTGCTTCTCCTACCACTTCACGCCGGCCGCCTTCATGGTCGAGGGCGGCGCCGCCCGCATCGGCTGCGCCGTCATCCCGGCCGGCGCCGGCCAGACCGAGATGCAGGTGCAGGCGATGGTCGAACTGCGCCCCGACACCTACGTCGGCACGCCGTCCTTCCTCAAGCTGATCATCGAAAAGGCGCGCGAGATGGGCGCCGACATCAGCAGCGTGCAGCAGGCGCTGATGGGCGCCGAGGCGCTGCCCGAGTCGCTGCGCGCCTGGTTCGCCGAGCACGGCGTGCCGCGCGTGTTCCAGACCTACGCCTCGGCCGACATCGGCAGCATCGCCTACGAGACGGCGCGCGACGGCGTGCGCCAGCCCGGCATGGTGCTCGACGAGGACGTGATCCTGGAGATCGTCCGCCCCGGCAGCGGCGACCCGGTGGCCGAGGGCGAGGTCGGCGAGGTGCTGGTCACCCTGTTCAACCACGACTACCCGCTGATCCGCTTCGCCACCGGCGACCTGTCGGCGATCCTGCCGGCGCCGGCCGGCGAGCAGCAGGCCGGCGGCCACAGCAACACCCGCATCCGCGGCTGGCTGGGGCGGGCCGACCAGACCACCAAGGTGCGCGCCATGTTCGTCCACGCCTCGCAGGTCAACGACATCGCCAAGCGCCACCGCGAGGTGCTCAAGGCGCGCCTGGTGGTGACCGGCCGCATGGCCAACGACACCATGACGCTGCACTGCGAGGTGGCCGACCCGCAGGCCGCCAACGACGCCACGGCCATCGTCGCCACCATCCGCGACCTGACCAAGCTGCGCGGCGAGGTGTGCTTCGTCGCGCCGGGCAGCCTGCCCAACGACGGCAAGGTGATCGACGACCAGCGCGACTACAAATAGGCGGGAAAATCGGAAAAAAAGCGGCGATATCATCCCGGCCGCATGCGGGGTATCAGCAATTCCACAGCGGCCGGGGGGGATTTGGCGGATAATACCGCCTTCCCCATCCGTCCCGACCGAAGCAGAAGACCATGCAAGACTTCCACCACAACCGCGCCCGCGCCCTGCTGGAGAACGCGGAAGAACTGTTCAACAAAGAGACCGTCGACGCCGCCGTCACCAGCATGGCCGACACCCTCAACGCCCGCTTCAACCACGCCGACTGCGAAGAGTTCCCGCTGGTGCTGGGCGTGATGGGCGGCGCCGTGGTCTTCACCGGCAACCTGCTGCCGCAGCTGACCTTCCCGCTCGAATTCGACTACATCCACGTCAGCCGCTACGGCGACGACGACCAGGGCGGCCAGGTGGTGTGGAAGGTCGTTCCGCGCTCGAACGTGGCCGGCCGCACCGTGATCGTGTTGGACGACATCCTCGACGAGGGCGAAACGCTGGCCCACGTCAAGCAGCGCCTGCTCGACATGGGCGCCGCCGAGGTGATCCTGGCGGTGTTCGCCGACAAGGCGATCGGCAAGGCCAAGCCGGTCAAGGCCGACATCGTCGGCATCACCATCCCCAACCGCTTCGTGGTCGGCTTCGGCATGGACGCCTACGGCTACTGGCGCAACCTGCCGGGCCTGTGGGCGATCCAGACCGAGAAGTAGGCTGGCGCTGGCTTAGGCGGTGGCGGCAGTGGCCGCCACCAATCTGGCATAGGCGATTTTTTTCTTCTTGCTGCCTCTCGCACGGTGCATGTATAGCGCGCGGATATTGCGGGCGGTGAAGCCGGCATCGGCTCGCGCTGCGGCCTCCGCCTCCAGGGCGGACACGAAACGTGTCACCGGATAGCGGGCCAGAATGGCCGTGTACCAGTACTGCAGCTCGCCCAGCCCGCCAACAGAAAAGCTCAGTTGAACCACCCGCCGCAGCAGCTCCTTGTCGCGCAATCCCCTACGCACAACACGAAGCCCGAGGGCGCGCGCGCTGACCTTGGGATGCGTCAGCAGGGCATGAACGATTTGCCAAGTGCCTTCCCGATCCAAGGTCCGCAGCAGAGCGACAATGGCGTTCTCGAAGGTCGAGTCCATCACGGCATCAGGTATACGCTCCAGTGCCTCAGAGCGTGAACCGAAAATTGTGCGGTTGTCGTCAGTCATACTCGTATGCCTCAAACTTATCAGCCGGCAATTTGATGGATTCCCCCCATTCCGGCTGAATCGATTTGCGATCCGTCCGAATTCAGTATATATCGTTCGCGGGTAGCCACAATGTCACAGGCTCCCGCGCTCGCCCACTCCCGCCCCGACTTCACACAAAATATTCACGGTAGTGTTCCTTTCGTGCCGCAGTGGCGGCGATGCGAAAGGAAACTTTAGCGAGCGCAGGCGATCACACCTTGTGATGGCACAACTCAAGCAAGTTTGAGGCCGCTGGTGAGCGGCCGAAATCCACTACAACCGCAGCCGCGCCCGCGCCGCCGCGTACTCGCGCTGCAGGCGCGCCACCATCTCGGCGGTGGTGGGCACGTCGTCCATCAGGCCGACGCCCTGGCCGGCGCCCCAAATGTCGCGCCAGGCCTTGGCGCTGCCGGAGCCGAAGTTCATCGCGCTCTTGTCGGCCTGCGGCAGGGCGTCCGGGTCGAGCCCGGCGGCGAGGATGGACTTCTTCAGGTAGTTGCCGTGCACGCCGGTGAACAGGTTGGTGTAGACGATGTCGGCGGCGGCCGATTCGACGATCGCCTCGCGGTAGCCGTCGTTGACGTTGGACTCCTGCGTGGCCAGCCAGCGCGAGCCGATGTAGGCGAAGTCGGCGCCCATCGCCTGCGCGGCGAGGATGGCGTCGCCGGTGGCGATCGAGCCGGACAGCGCGATCGGCCCCTGGAACATCTTGCGCACCTCGCCCACCAGGGCGAACGGCGACAGAGTGCCGGCGTGGCCGCCGGCGCCGCTGGCGACCAAAATCAAGCCGTCGACGCCGGCCTCCAGCGCCTTCTCGGCGTGGCGGATCGAGATCACGTCGTGCAGCACGATGCCGCCGTAGCTGTGGATGGCGTCGAGCATGTCCTGCGGTGGCGCGCGCAGCGAGGAGATGATGATGGGCACCTTGTGGGCGACGCAGACCGCGACGTCGTGCGCCAGCCGGTCGTTCGACTGGTGGACGATCTGGTTGACGGCGATCGGGCCGACCCGTTGCTCGGGATGGGCCAGTTGGTAGTCGGCCAGCTCGGCCTGCAAGTCGCTCAGCCAGGTGTCGAGCATGGCGGCCGGCCGCGCGTTGAGCGCCGGGAAGGAGCCGACGATGCCGGCCTTGCACTGCGCCGCGACCAGCGCCGGACCGCTGGCGATGAACATCGGCGAGGCGATGACGGGAAGGCTGAGGTTCTGTAACGCTGCGGGCAGGGCCATGACGAACTCGCTATCGAAGAATGGATCGGTGGAAAAACAGACGCAATCGGATCATTATAGTTCGGGAAAAGAACGCCCGTGCCGAAGCGCCGCGCGCCCTCCCCAGCCTCCCCGCCTCACTCGTTGAGTAAGTACTCACCCTCTACGCGGGCGGCCACCGCGCGCACCAGCTGGCTGGTGGCCCAGCGCGCCAACTCCTCCGGCGACTGCTTCAGGAAGCGCTCGTTGGCCATGGCGAACACCGGCATCGACAGCAACAGCTGCGGCAGCTCGACCAGGGCGATGCGCTGCCGTTCCAGCAGCAGGAACTTGAGCAGCACCTTGATGGCGTTCTGCGCGTTGCGCACCGGGTCGGCGGCCAGGTAGTCGACCCGCGAGCGGGCCCGGCCGACGGCGGCGGCGACGTCGGTGAACGGCCGGCCGTGGCCGGGCACCACCAGCCGCACGTCCAGGGTGTCGATCAGGTCCAGCGTGGCGATCTCCTCGGCGAAGCCGGACTCGCCGGCCAGCTCGGGGAAGATGATGCCGAAGCCGTTCTCCCACAGCGCGTCGGCGGAGATCAGGATGCGCTCCTGCGGACAGTAGAAGATCAGCGAATGCGGGTCGTGGCCGGGCGCGCCCAAGGCGTGCCACTGCATGCCGGCCAGGGTCAGCACGTCGCCCGGCGCGACGGTGGCGTCGAAGCCGAAGCGGTCGCACTGCTGGCCGGTGGCCTTGAAGCTGAGCGCCTCGGCGTCCCAGCGGCGCACCTTGTCGGCCTCGGCCACGGGGATCGAGGTGTGGCAGCCGAAGTGCTGCTGCAGCACGGCGTTGCCGCCGCAGTGGTCGGAGTGCAGGTGGGTGTTGAGCAGGCGGTCGAGCGGACGGCCGGCCAGGCCGTGGCGCACCAGCTCCAGCGTCTGCGCGGCGTGGATCTGGTAGCCGCTGTCGATCAGCGCGGTGTCGTCGCGGCCCAGCAGCAGCACGTTGTTGGACGACAGCCAGCCGCGTTCGAAGACGCGGATGGAGTCCGGCAGCAGGCCGCTCATCGCTTCATCTGGAACGCCAGCGAGATCTTGGCGAACTCCACCAACACCTCGCGCGAACCGCCGTTGAAGGTCATGAAGGCGTTGCCGGTTCGCACCACCATGCGCGGCGGGAACAGCCAGGACAGGTAGGGGATGCCGATCATCTTGGCGCCGCGCACGTCGCGCCATTCCACCTGTTTGTCGTACAGCCAGGTCTGGCGGATGCCGCTGGCGTCGATGGTGACGCGGGCGCGCAGGAACCAGTAGTAGCTCACCAGCAGCATCAGCACGGCGCCCAGCAACAGCGCCTTGACGCCCCAGCTGAACTGCGGCAGCGGGAAGCGCCAGGCGATGCTGGCGCCGTAGGCCAGCAGCACGGTGGTCATGCCGGTGGCGAACAGCTTGAAGCCGCCACCGTAGGCGGGGCCGCTGACCGTTTTCGCGGGTTGGTAAAACGAGGTCGTAGGCAACGGACGCTTGACTGACTTGGCGGGCTTGGCGGACTTGACGGACATGGCGGCCTTATTTGGCTGGCGGTGAAGGGGGGCGGAACGGCGGGCGGAAGCGCGGCGGCGGGCTAATCGAAGTCGATCAGTTCCTCGCGCCGTTTGATCTCGGCCCAGACGGCGCGTTTGAAGTCGTCGCCGGCCTGCGCCCATTGGACGATTTCGTCGATGGTGCGCAGGCAGCCGACGCAAAAGCCGCTGTCCGGGTCCATCTTGCACAGGCTGACGCAGGGCGACGGCACCGGCGTGGACGGCAGGGTGGACGGCGCGGCGGCCGGGGCGGAATTCAATTCGGTGGACATCGCTGGCAGTGGTGGTCGATCGTGCGCACATTATGCCGCGAATCGGCCGCCACGGTTCGCCGTGCCATGGCAATATCAGCCCAGCCGCTCGATCAGCTCGATGCGGTTGCCGAAGGGGTCGGCGATGGTGGCGCGGCGGGCGTCGGCCAGCGGCTCGTCGTAGTCGGCGGCGAAGCCGCGCGCGGCCAGCTCGGCCAGGTAGCCGGCCAGGTCGTCGACCAGCAGCGCCGGATGGGCCTTGCGCGCCGGACGGAAATCGGCCTCGCCGCCCAGGTGCAACTGTTGGCCCGGGCCGCAGTCGAACCAGACGCCGCCGCGCACCGCCAGCGCCGGCGGCTTGGGAATCTCCGCCAGCCCCATGACGTGGCCGAAGAAAGTGCGCGCCTCGCCCTCGGCGCCGAGCGGCATGGCCAGTTGCACGTGGTCGATGCCAATTATTTTTGCCATGGTCTGCCCTCTGTAGAAGGCTACAACTTACCGCAAACGGCCGAATTCCGCTTGACCTATGCTAATTCAGGCCTATACTACCATCCATACAGATGGTCATTGGATGGTATGACTGTTGTTTCAACCAGACGGTACGCGAATGCCGCAAGCAGCCAACGGAGACATATGGCCAAGCAGGAACTCAAACTCAAGACCAGCGAATCGGAAAAAATCACCATCAACCTGGGACCGATCGACCTGGGCCAGATCGACCTGTTGGTGCAGGAGGGCTTCTACTCGAACCGTACCGACCTGATCCGCACGGCCATCCGCAACCAGCTCGGCATCCACGCCGACGTGGTACGTCAGACGGTGGCGCGCAAAAGCCTGGTGCTGGGCATGCAGCACTACTCGCGGGCCGACCTGGAGGCGATCCAGGCGGCCGGCCAGCGCCTGCAGATCCAGGTGCTGGGCCTGGCCAGCATCGCCAGCGACGTCTCGGTCGAGCTGGCGCTGGCGACGATTGAATCGATTTTCGTGTTGGGCGCGCTGCATGCCAGCGCCGTGCTCAAGACCGCCCTGGCGGGGCGGATCCACTAACCCGCGACGACGCCAACGGGCGCTCCTCGCAACGACTCACCAGAGATTGAAGGATGCCCATGAAGCTGAACCATCCGATGTTTGCCCAAATCCGCGCGGCCACGCTGCGCCTGATCGACAAGGGCCCGAGCGCCGCCACGGCGGCCATTCAACAAGCCCTTGCCGAGTTGGGGCTGAGGGACGCCGCCGCCGCCGCGCCGGCCACACCGGCGCCGGCGGCCCCCGCCATGCGCGACATCAATCCGCCGCCGGCCGGCGCGCCGGCGGCGCGGCAGGGCGACACCATCGAACTGAACGACGGCGGCGCGCACGCGGCCAAGGTCGGCGGCGGCGCCCGGCGCGAGGCGCCGCAGGCCAAGGCCGGCGGGCGCGACGGCAACGGCAATGCCAGCGGCGCGGCGCAGGGTTCGCCGCAAGCCGGCGCCCACGACGCGGCGGGTGGCGGCAGCACGCCCGGCCAGGACGCGGTCGCCCACGCCACCGCCGTGGCGCAGGACATGCTCAACCGCATGGGCATCCCGGTCGACATCCAGGCCAGCATCAACGCCGGCATGCAGGCCGGTATGCAAAACGGTCTGAAGAACTTCGACATGAAGAACTTCGAGATGCCCAAGTTCGACCTGGGCGGCGACTTCTCCGGCCTCGACCTGCCGGGCCAGCAAGGCTCCAAGGCGACGCCGGCGCCGCTGCCGCCGGGCGCCAAATTCATCAGCGGCAGCTACGCCAACCACGCCGGCAGCCGCAACTACAAGCTCTACATCCCCAGCAGCTACCACGGCCAAGCCATGCCGCTGCTGGTGATGCTGCACGGCTGCACCCAAGACCCGGACGATTTCGCCGCCGGCACGCAGATGAACCAGGTGGCCGAGGAGATGCAATGCCTGGTGGTCTACCCCGAGCAGACCCGCAGCGCCAACAATTCGCGCTGCTGGAACTGGTTCAACGCCATCGACCAGCAGCGCGGCCAGGGCGAACCGTCGCTCATCGCCGGCATCGCCCAGCAGGTGATCGAGGAATACCCGGTCAACGAGCGGCAGGTGTATGTGGCCGGGCTGTCGGCCGGCGGCGCGATGGCGGTGATCGTCGGCACGCTGTACCCGGAGCTGTTCGCGGCGGTCGGCGTGCATTCCGGCCTGCCCTTCGCCTCGGCGCAGGGCCTGCCGTCGGCGCTGACGGCGATGAAGCGCGGCGCCAAAGCGCCGCACCAGGGCGGCGCCTCGCGGCCGATCATCGTCTTCCACGGCGACCGCGACGCCGTCGTCAACCCGCGCAACGGCGAGCAGGTGATGGCGCAGGGCCTGGGCGGCGGCGCTGCGGAGGCGCCGTCGGTGCAGTCGGGCAGCGTGCCGAACGGCCACCGCTACACGCAGACCACGCACAACCAGGCAGACGGCTCGCTGTTGGCCGAGCATTGGGTGGTGCACGGCGCGGGACACGCCTGGTCGGGCGGCAGCGCCAGCGGCAGCTACACCGACCACAAGGGGCCGGACGCCAGCCGCGAGATGATGCGCTTCTTTAAAACGGTGAGCTGAGCGCCCGCCGCGTTCAGACGCTGCGGTCGTCGGGCGCGACGCGCTCGAAGTGCCACTTCATGCCCAGCACGCACAGCGCCAGGATCAGCGTGACGGCGTTGGCGATGATGACCGGCCAGGACGAGATCTGCAGGCCGTAGCACAGCCAGAGGAACACGCCGAAGCTGAAGATCGTGTACATGCCGTTGGAGATGCCGGCGGCGGAGCGCTGGCGCCACACCAGCCACACCTGCGGGATGAACGAGCAGGTGGTGCAGACGGCGGCGAAAAAGCCCAGCAGGTCGACGTCAATTGCCATCGGCGGCCTTGGTGAACAGGTCGAGTTTGTCGCGTTTCTTTTCCATGTCGTGGTCGGTGTCGGCGTAGCGTTGGGCGATGGCGATGAAGTCGGTTTGCAGCGCCATGAAGGCGTCCACCATGTCGGGGTCGAAGTGCTGGCCACGGCCGGCGCCGATGATGGCGACGGCGGCTTCGTGGCTCATGCCCTCCTTGTAGACGCGGCGGCTGATCAGCGCATCATACACGTCGGCCACCGCCATCAGCCGCGCCGAGATCGGAATGGCGTCGCCGGCCAGGCGTCGGGATAGCCGCTGCCGTCCCACTTCTCCTGGTGGCCGTAGGCGATCTCCTTGGCGTATTTGAGGAAGTCGACCTCGATGCCCAACTCGCGCTCGGCGGCCAGAATGGCGTCGCGGCCCAGGGTGGTGTGG
Source organism: Rugamonas sp. DEMB1 (assembly GCF_029834475.1). Classification (GTDB taxonomy): domain Bacteria; phylum Pseudomonadota; class Gammaproteobacteria; order Burkholderiales; family Burkholderiaceae_D; genus Rugamonas; species Rugamonas rubra. The sequence continues at coordinate 6,277,886 of NZ_CP122407.1, forward strand.
GTCTTCATGATCTCCATCTCGTGCGGCTCGAAGCGGCCCGGCTTGAGCAGGATGCGGTCGGGGATGCCGACCTTGCCGATGTCGTGCAGCGGCGCCGACTTGAACAGCAGCTCGATGGTCTTGTCGGTCAGGAAGGCGGCGAAGCGCGGATGGTCGCGCAGCTTTTCGGCCAGCGTCTTGACGTAGTGGGCGGTGCGGCGGATATGGTTGCCGGTTTCGCTGTCGCGCGTCTCGGCCAGCGAGGCCATGGTGTGGATGGTGACGTCCTGCAGCGCGACGATCTCGCGCGTGCGCAGCTCGATCTCGGTTTCCAGGAACTGGTTCTGGTCGCGCAAAAAATCGTGCACCCGCTTCATCGACAGCTGGGTCTTGATGCGCGCCAGGACGATGGGCGCGGAGATCGGCTTGGTGATGTAGTCGACCACGCCCATGCCCAGGCCGAGCTGCTCGTCGGCCGTCTCGCTCATGGCGGTGACGAAGATGACGGGAATGTCGCGCGTGGCCGGGTTGGCCTTGAGCTGCTGGCAGACCTCGTAGCCGCTCATGCCCGGCATCATGATGTCGAGCAGGATCAGGTCCGGCTTGCTGTCGCCGTTGGCGATCTTCAGCGCGCGCTCGCCGTTGACGGCGATCTTGGTGCGGTAGTCGTCCTCCAGCACGGCGCACAGCAGGTCGATGTTGTCCGGCGTGTCGTCGACCACCAGGATGGTCGGTTTGGTGTGGAACGCTTCCATGCTCATCTCGCTCTCATAGGGTAATCCGCAGGGCCGCCGCCGCTTCCTGCAACTGGGCCAGCGCGGCCTCGAAATCGTACTGCTCGAGCTGGCGGCGCAGCTGGCGCGAATGCTCGCCCTGGCCGGCGGCGGTCAGCAGCGGGCAGATCAGGTCCAAGCGCTTGAGCGCGGCGCCGTCGTCCTGCGCCAGCAGGCGCGCCATCTCCTGCATGCCGCTGCTCAGCGCGGCCGGGTCGGGCGGTGGCAGGGCCGACGCGGACGGCGCGGACGGTTGGTCGTTCATCGCCAGCGCGATGCTGGTGGTCAGTTCGCTCAGCTCGCGCGCCATGTCGGCCAGCGCCTGGTCGCGGCCCGCCATCGCGCCCTGGGCCAGCATCTGTTCGACGCGCGCGGCGCTGTCGGCCATGCCGGCGGCGCCGATGTTGCCGGCCAGGCCCTTGACGGTGTGGGCGTGGCGTGTCGCCGCCGCCAGGTCGTTGGCCTCGACGGCCTCGGCGATGCGCGCCATGGCGTCGATCTGGGTTTCGACGAAGCGCGCCAGCAGCTTGCGCATCAGCTTGACGTTGCCGCCGACCCGTTGCAACGCCGCCTCCATGCGCAGGCCGGGGATGGCCGGCAGCGGCGGCTCGGCGGCGGTCGACGCGGCGGCGGCCGGGGTGGCCTGCTCGGGCGCGTCCGGCCGCCCGAGCGCGGGCGCCTGCCCGCGCGCCTGCGCGAGCGGCCGTCCGTCCTCCCGGCCGCCGGCCGGCGACTCGGCGGCGGCCGGCTGGCTCGGCTTGACCCAGCGCGCCAGGGTGGTGAACAGCTGGGCCACGTCGATCGGCTTGGCGATGAAGTCGTTCATGCCGGCCGCCAGGCACTTCTCCTTGTCGCCGACCATGGCGTTGGCGGTCATGGCGATCACCGGCAGCTTGGCGTGGCGCGGCTCGGCGCGCAGCGCGCGGGTGGCGTCGTAGCCGTCCATCACCGGCATCTGGCAGTCCATCAGCACGCCGTCGTACTGGGTGACGGCGAGCTTGGCCAGCGCCATGGCGCCGTTGCTGGCGATGTCGACGCGCACGCCGGCGTCGCCGAGGATCTGCTGCGCCACCTCCTGGTTGACCTCGTTGTCCTCGACCAGCAGCAGGTGGGCGCCGCGCACGGCGCGCTCGGCGGCCTGGTAGTCGACCAGGCGCTGGGTCTTGCGGCAGCGTCCCAGGTCGGTGCCGAAGACGACGGAAATCGAGTCGAGCAGGGTCGAGGCGCTGACCGGCTTGCTCAGCATGCCGCCCAGCGCCAGCTGGCGCGCCTCGTCGAGCAGGGCGTCGCGGTTGTAGGCGGTGACCATGATGAAGGCCGGCGCGGCGGCGCCGGCGGCGGCCGCCTCGGCGCGGATCGCCTCGACGGCGGCGACGCCGTCCATGCCCGGCATTTGCCAGTCCATCAGCACGATGTTGAAGGGCCGGCCGTCGGCGCGCGCCCTGGCCACCGCCGCGACGGCCAGCGCGCCGCTGGCGGCGGCGGCGGCGTCGAAGCGCAGCGAGGCCAGCATGGCGAGGAAGATCTCGCGCGCGCTGGCGTTGTCGTCGACCACCAGCACGCGCACGCCGGACACGTCGGGCAGCGCCTGCGGCGGCGGCATCGCGGCCAGGCCGAAGCGGGCGGTGAAGAAGAAGGTGCTGCCGGCGCCCGGCTCGCTGCGCACGCCGATCTCGCCGTCCATCAGCTCGACCAGGCGCTTGCTGATGGTCAGGCCCAGGCCGGTGCCGCCGTGGTGGCGGGTGGTCGAGGTGTCGGCCTGGGTGAAGGCCTGGAACAGGCGCGCCTGCTGCTGTTCGTTCAGGCCGACGCCGGTGTCGCGCACCTCGATGCGCAGGCAGACCGAGTCGGCGGCCGCGCCGGGAGTCGGGCCGGCCGCCGCGCCGGCCGCCATGGCGTCGGCGCGCGCGTCGGCCTGGCCGCAGCAGCGCCCCGGCTCGGCCAGCTGGACGCTGACCACGATCTCGCCGCGCTCGGTGAACTTGATGGCGTTGTTGGTCAGGTTGATCATCACCTGGCCGAAGCGCAGCGGGTCGCCGACCAGCGCCGCCGGCACGTCGGCGCCGACGTCGAACAACAGTTCCAGGCCCTTGTCCTGGGCGCGGATGACGGCCAGGTCGGCCACCTGGGCCATCACGTCCTCCAGGTAGAAGTCGACCTGCTCGAAGGCCAGCTTGCCGGCCTCGATCTTGGAGAAGTCGAGGATGTCGTTGATGATGCCGAGCAGGTTGCGCGCCGCCGACTCGACCTTTTCCAGGTAGTTGCGCTGCTTGGCGGTCAGCTCGGTCTGCAGCGCCAGGTGGGTCATGCCGATGATGCCGTTCATCGGCGTGCGGATCTCGTGCGACATGTTGGCCAGGAAGTCGGACTTCATCTTGGTGGCGTCCTCGGCCACCGTGACGGCGCGGCGCAGCTGCTGTTCGGCGGCCAGGCTGGCCGTCATGTTCTTCAGCGCCTGCAGCAGCTCGCCCGTCTCGTCCTTGGAGGTGATCTCGATGACGGAGCTGAGGTCGCCGTTGGCGACCCGGGTGGCGATCTTGATGGCCTCGTCGAGCGGCCGGGTGATCGAGCGGACCGACAGGGCGAAGCCGGCGCCGACCAGCAGCGCGGCGCCGCCCATCAGCGACATCAGCAGCAGCGAGAAGTTGATGTCGGCACGGGCGCGGTCGGCGCTGGCCATCACCTGGCGCTGCTGCAGCGCGTCGAGCAGGTGGATCTGGTCGAGCAGGTGGTCCAGCGCCGGCAGCGCCAGCTGGTTCATTTTTTCCTCGGCGTCGTCGTGCAGCCCGGCCTCGACCAAGTCGGCGACGGCGATGAAGGTGTCGTAGTAGGCGGCGCGCGCCAGTTTGAGCCGCTCGATCTGCCGGCGCGCCTCGGCGGTGGCGTCGAGCACGGCGAGCTTGTCGAGCTGGGCGTCGATGTCGCGCTTGATCTGGTCGATGCGGGCGTAGCTGGCGATGCGCCGGCGCTTGTCCTGCTGGATGATCAGGGTGACGACGCGGGTGGCCGCCTCGCGCGACTGGGTGTCGATGATGTTGATGGCGGCGGCGGCGGCCCAGTCCTGGTTGAGGATATGGTCGCTCTCGGCGCGGATGGCGTAGATGCGGCTGACGCCCACCAGGATCACGCCGAGCATCAGCGCGATCAGGATGCCGTAGCCGACACTGATCCGGGCGCGGATGCGGATATCGCTAAAACGCATGGTGCTTCCTTTTGCTTGGACTACGGTGTGGCGGGCGCGTCAACATGCAGTCTGAGCCAAAAATGCGGCGCAGTCCATGCCGCCGTTGCGCCAAAGTGAAGTGGCGCCAAGGTGCCGGGGACGCCGGCAAACCCCAGCGGCGTAGAGCCAGGGTCAGACCCCTCAGGGTCTGACCCTAGGTTTTGCTTGGGGGGTCTGCATCGCTACCCTGCGCCTTGGCCACTTCGGCGCTGGACGCGGCGATGTGCCGCCGCAGGCAATCGGCGCACCAGCAACTGCTGCCGGGCGCCGACGGCACCGGCAGCGAGGCCGGCAGGTAGGTGCACCAGCAGGGCGCGGCCGGATCGGCGCCGGGCGCCGGATCGACCATGGCGCAGCTGAAGGTGGCGCCGCAGCGCGCGCAGACGCTCATGGCTTCGGCGGCTTGTGCGGCTGGTACTTGACCCCGGCCACGGCCTTGGCCTCGGCCGCGCCCGGCGCGCCGCCGCCGCCATCGCCGTCGCCGTCGCCGTCGAGCGGCGGGAAGCTGTGCATGGCGCGGCGCAGCAGCGACATCTGGCCGTTGAAGCGGGTGCAGGCGTCGCACACCACCAGGTGCAGGCGCATGCGGATGCGCTCGACCACGGACAGTTGGCGGTCCATCCCCTCGGACACCAGGCGGTGCACTTCGCGGCAGGTGGGTTTGAGCCCGGTTTTATGTGCTTGCATAGTCGCTTTGTTCGATGTCGGGTTAGCCGGCCTGGCGCTTGCCGAACCAGTTCAGGTCGAGGCATTCGCGCAGGCGCATGCGGGCCCGATACAGCAGTACCCAGGCATTAGACGTGCTGATCGCCAGTTCCTTACAAATTTCGTCGGTGTCCAGGTCGAGCCACTCGCGCATCATGAAAATACGCGCCGTCTTGGCCGGCAGCTTGTCCAGGCAGACCTCGAGCACGGCGAAGAAGTCCTTCTGCTCGAGCGTGCGGTCGGGGTCGCCCCAGGCCAGCGGCTGCTCGCGGGTGTGGCCGTCGGCGTGGAACAGGGCGTCGATGGCGTCGTCCTCGGACTGGTCGTCGGCGGTCTCGATCTGCCGTTCGCGGGTGGTGGCGCGCAGGTTGTCGATGATCTTGAACTTGAGGATGCCGGTCACGTAGGTGCGCAGCGAGGACTGGCCGGCGAAGCGCTCGGGCGTCTCCAGCACGGCGATCAGGGCGTCCTGCACGGCGTCCTCGGCCAGCGCCGCGTTGCGCAACTGCAATTGTGCGAATCTGACAAGCTGGGGCCGCATGGCCTCCAGTTGGCGGTGCAGGGCGTCGATGGCGGTGGTGTCGGCGGTCATATGCTGGGAGCCTAATTGATCGCTCAGGAAATTACAACAAGATGGCCCTATAATGCGTACTTGAGCACAGCTGCAGGCTGTAAAATCGCAGAAAATTCATTTTCGGACTCGCCATGACCCAACTGACTAACCTGAACCTAGGCATGACTGACGACCTGACAGCGGTGGCACCGCAGATCAAGGCGCAGATTCTGGCCGAGGCCTTGCCATACATCCGCAATTTCCATGGCAAAACCATTGTCATCAAATACGGCGGCAACGCGATGACCGACGAGCGCCTGAAGCACGGCTTCGCGCGCGATGTCATTTTGCTCAAATTGGTGGGCATGAACCCGGTGGTGGTGCACGGCGGCGGTCCGCAGATCGACAACGCGCTGAAAAAAATCGGCAAGCAGGGCACCTTCGTGCAGGGCATGCGCATCACCGACGAGGAAACCATGGAAGTGGTCGAGTGGGTGCTGGGCGGCGAGGTGCAGCAGGACATCGTGATGTTGATTAACCACTACGGCGGCCAAGCGGTCGGCCTGACCGGCAAGGACGGCGGCCTGATCCGCGCCAAGAAGATGGCCATGCCGGACAAGGAAAACCCCGGCCAGTTCCTCGACATCGGCTTCGTCGGCGAGATCGACGCGATCAACCCGGCCGTGGTCAAGGCGCTGCAGGACGACGCCTTCATCCCGATCATTTCGCCGATCGGCTTCGGCCAGGACGGCCAGGCCTACAACATCAACGCCGACGTCGTCGCCGGCAAGATCGCCGAGATCCTCAAGGCCGAGAAGTTGATCATGATGACCAACATCGCCGGCGTGCAGGACAAGCAGGGCAACCTGGTGACCGACTTGTCGGCGCGCGAGATCGACGAGATGTTCGCCGACGGGACGATTTCGGGCGGCATGCTGCCTAAAATTTCATCGGCGCTCGATGCGGCCAAGTCCGGCGTCAACACCGTCCACATCATCGATGGACGAATTGAGCACTCTTTATTGCTCGAGGTATTGACCGAACAGGCTTTTGGCACTATGATCCGTTCGCACTGAAAAAACGGCGACGCGGTATTTGCCGGCTTTTACAGCGTCGCCACAACAATGCCCTTTTAGCTCAGTGGTAGAGCACTCCCTTGGTAAGGGAGAGGCCACGTGTTCAATCCACGTAAAGGGCACCATTTTGCAGCATCCCTCCGGCAGCACCCTTCCGTAGCACCCTCCCCTAGTAGATCCGTTCCACCGCCATGCCGCGTTTGCGCAGCAGTTCCGGCACACTGTTTTTCCCCACCAGATGCAAGATCCCGATCGCCGCCACGCTGTTGTTTTCGCGCGCCAGCAATTTGGCGATGGAGTCGGCCAGCGGCGGATTGCGCTCGTCGAGCAGCACCTTCTGCACGAAGCGGCCGGACAGGGTCTGGTCGGCCGCCGCCTTGTCGGCCAGCGCCTCGAGCGCGGCGGCGTCGGCGTGGCGCCAGGCGTCGGCGATCTGGCGCGCCTGCGCGGCCTGCTCCTTGTCCTCGATGGCGGCGATGCCCTCCTCCAGGAAGCGCAGCTGCTCGGCGCCGCTCATGCGGTCGAACAGGGCCATCTGGCCGTTGACCGACTCCAGCTCGACGATGGCCTGGCCCCGGGCGTGGGCCTGGCGCGACAGATGGGCGTCGACCGCCAGGCCGGTGTCGTAGCCCAGCGCGGCGAACTCGCTGACCGTCAGCACACTGGCCAGCAGCCAGGGCTTCATGCCGGCCACCGACTGCGGCGGAATGGCGTAGCGGCGCAGCAGACGGGCCAGGCGGGGCCGCCAGGCCGGCGCCAGCTGCGCCGAGGCCGTGGCCCCCGGACGCAGCATGCCGTGCTGCTGTAGCGCCTTGGCGACGGCCTGCTGGTCGCCCAGCGGGTCGATCTCCAGCGCCAGCACGGGGGCGCGCTCGAGCGCCGCCGCCAAACGCGCCTCGAGTGGGTAAAAATCGGCGGCGCCGACATGGATCGTGCCGAACAGGTAGAGTGTGCGCTCGCCCTGCGACACCTTGAACAGCGCGCCACGGTTGGGCTGCTGCTGGGCTTGCGCCTGCGCCGGCGGCCGGGGCGCCGGCTCGACGCCCCAGGCCGGGCCGAGGGCGAGCCAGAGCAGGCCGAGGAAGATCACTGTAAACTTTGCGCGCATGGCTTCCTTTTGATCGCTAGAACTGAGAATTTCGTGAATATTAACTCTTCCTCCCCGGTCTGGCTGTTCGACCTCGACAATACCTTGCACAACGCCTCGCACGCGATCTTCCCGCAGTTGATGGCGAACATGAACCGCTACATCGCCGAGGTGCTCGGCGACGGCGTCACGCCGGCCGGCAGCGCGGCGGTCGACGCGGCGCGCACGCTGTACTGGCGGCGCTACGGCGCCACCATGCTGGGCCTGGTGAAGCACCACGGCGTCAGCGCCGAGCACTTCCTGCGCACCACCCACGAGATGGCCGACCTGGCCTCGATGGTGCGCGCCGAGCGCGGCCTGGGCAAGCTGCTGCGCCGCCTGCCCGGCCGCAAGATCCTGTTCACCAACGCGCCGCACCGCTATTCGGCCGCCGTGCTGCGCCACCTGGGCTTGCAGCGCCACTTCTCGCACCACATCGCGGTCGAGGCGATGAAGGTGCACCGCCAGCTGCGGCCCAAGCCGTCCAAGCTGATGCTGCGCCAGCTGATGCGCCGCCAGGGGCTGACGGCGCGCCGCTGCATCCTGGTCGAGGACACGCTGGCCAACCTGCGCAGCGCCCACGCGCTGGGCATGCGCACCGCCTGGGTCACCCAGTACCTGCGGCGCGACGACACGCACGGCCTGGCCCATCCCTTGAAGACGCTAAATCGCCCCGCTTGGGTCGATGTCAAAGTAAAATCTGTCCGGCTGCTGCCCGCGCGCCTGCATCGTTTGCGCTGAACGCCGCAATTCTTTGGTTTTTTCCCAATCGTCCCTATCGAGATCACATGGCAAGCACACCGCCGGGCCAGCGCCGGATTCAAATCCTCCAGGCGCTGGCGGAAATGCTGGAACAGCCCAAGGGCGACAAGATCACCACCGCCGCGCTGGCGCGCAAGCTGGCCTTTTCCGAGGCGGCGCTGTACCGCCACTTCGCCAGCAAGGCGCAGATGTTCGAAGGGCCTGATCGAGTTCATCGAGTCGACCGTGTTCGGCCTGGTCAACCAGATCAGCGAGCGGCAGAGCGACGGCCTGGCGCAGGCGCGCGACATCGTCGGCATGCTGCTGCAGTTCGCCAGCAACAACCCGGGCATGACCCGGGTGCTGATCGGCGACGCCCTGGTCAACGAGGACGAGCGGCTGCAGCAGCGCATGAACCAGTTCCACGACCGCGTCGAGCTGGCGCTCAAGCAGGCGTTGCGCATCGCCGTGGTCGAGGGCCAGGCGCACGAGGCCGACGTGGCGGCGCGCGCCGCCGTGCTGGTCTGCTTCGTGCTGGGCCGCTGGCACCGCTACGCCAAGAGCGGCTTCAAGAACAACCCGGCGCAGGACGCCGCGCTGCACATCGCACTACTGCTGTCGTAACCAAGGTCGCAAACGCTGTATGAACCACCCCCGCTGCATGAACCGCCTGAACCGCCCCAATTCCGCCGCCGCCGGCCGCGCCCGCGCATGAACGCCGAGGCCTGCTTCGCCCTGCTCGACGACGCCAGCCCGGACGGCGGCACGCAGTCCCGCTCGCGCCTGTACACCGGCCACGCCGGCACGCTGGCCTGCCACGACATGGCCGGCTGGCCGGCCCTGCTGGCCGAGATGCAGCGGGCGCTGGCGGACGGCCTGCACGCCGTGGCGCTGTGCAGCTACGAGCTGGGCGGCGAGCTGCTGGCATTGCCGGCGGCGGCGCGGCGCGCGCCGCCGGACGGCACGCCGCTGGCCCGGGTGCTGCTGTTCGCGCAGTGCCGGTCGCTGTCCGCCGCCGAGGTGGGCGACTGGCTGGCGGCGCGCGGCTTCCCGCTGGAGCAGGCGGCCGGCATCGGCGGCGTCGCCGCCAACGTCGACCAGGCGGCCTTCGCGGCGGCGCTGGCGCGCATCCACGGCTACATCGAGGCGGGCGACACCTACCAGGTCAACTACACCTACCGGCTGCGCTTCGACGCCTTCGGCTCTCTGTTCGCCTTGTACAGCCGGCTGCGGGCGCGCCAACCGGTGCCCTACGGCGCGCTGGTGGCGCTGGACGACGGCAGCGCCGTGCTGTCGCTGTCGCCCGAGCTGTTCGTGCGCCACGCCGGCGGCGCGCTGACGGCGCGGCCGATGAAGGGCACGGCGCCGGCCGCCGCCGCCAACCGGCCGGAGGAGAACGCGCGGCGCGCGGCGGCGCTGGCGGCCGACCCGAAGAACCGGGCGGAGAACTTGATGATCGTCGACCTGCTGCGCAACGACATCGGCCGCATCGCCGCCACCGGCTCGGTCGCGGTGCCGGCGCTGTTCGAGGTGCGCCGCTACAGCCGCGTGCTGCAGATGACCTCCACCGTGACGGCACGGCTGCGGCCCGGCACCACGCTGGCGCAGATCTTCCAGGCGCTCTACCCCTGCGGTTCGATCACCGGCGCGCCGAAGCGGCGCACCATGGAGATCATCGCCGAACTGGAGCCGGCGCCGCGCGGCCTGTACACCGGCGCCATCGGCTGGTTCGAGCCGGCGCCGGCCGGCGCCGTCGGCGACTTTTGCCTGTCCGTGCCGATCCGCACGCTGGTCCTGGGCGCGCCGCGCGACGGCGTGCGCGGCGGCGAGATGGGCGTGGGCGCCGGCATCGTCCACGACAGCGACGCGGCGCAGGAGTTCGCCGAATGCCAGCTCAAGGCCAGCTTCCTGACCGGCCTGAGCAACGACTTCGAATTGTTCGAGACGCTGTACGCCAGCCGCGAACAGGGCGCGCGCCACCGGGAGCGGCATTTGGCGCGGCTGGCCGCGTCGGCCGCCTACTTCGGCTTCGCCTGCGACTTGGCGGCGGCGCGCGCCTACCTGGCGGCCGCCTGCGCCGAGCTGGAACCGGGCGTGCCGCACCGGGTGCGGCTGGCGCTGGCGCAGTCGGGCGCCTTCGCCGTGCAGCGGGCGCCGCTGGCGCCGCTGGCCGAACCGGTGCGGGCCCTGCTGGCGGCCGACGCCACCAGCTCCAACGAGCTGTTCCTGCGCCACAAGTCGAGCGAACGGGCGCGCTACGACGCGGCCTGGCGCGCCGCCGAGGCGCAGGGCGCCTTCGACACCTTGTTCTTCAACGAGCGGGGGGAGTTGACCGAGGGCGGCCGCAGCAACGTGTTCGTCAAGCTGGACGGCCGCTGGTACACGCCGCCGCTCAGCTGCGGCCTGCTGCCGGGCGTGATGCGCGGCGTGCTGTTGGACGATCCGGCCTGGGCGGCGCAAGAGCGGGTGATCGACCGCGCCATGCTGCTGGGCGCCGAGGAGATCGTGCTGTGCAACGCCCTGCGCGGCGCGGTGCGCGCGACGCTGCAAGACTAAGGGTTCGCCGCTGTTGGCAGGGCGCCGGCCCTAAACCCTCAAGCATAGGGGTCTGACCCCTCACGGGGTCAGACCCCGGCTTTTGCGTCCCGGGGTGGGGGTTGAGGCCCGCCTACTCGCCGTGGCGCGTCTTGGCGCGCTGGTAGGCGGGACGCGCCTCGATGCGCTCGACAAAGGCCGCCAGCTTGGGGTAGACGGCGGCGCCGCCGCCGGACTTGACGCCCATCTGCACGACGAAGGACAGCTGGATGTCGGCGCCGCTCAATTCGTCGCCGACGAAGTAGTCGCCGCCGGCCAGCTCGCCCTCCAGGTAGCCGAGGTGGTTCTTCATCTCGCTCTGGATGCGCGGTTGCAGCGGCGCGGCGCCCTCGCCCAGGCGGCTGGTGTACAGCGCCAGCATCAGCGGCAGCATGGCCGAGCCCTCGGCGTAGTGCAGCATCTGGAGGTAGCGGTTGTAGGCCGGCGTGTCGACGGCGGGGGCGAAACGGCCCTGGCCGTAGCGGCGCACCAGATACTCGATGATGGCGCCCGACTCGATCAGCACCTGGTCGTCGTCGCACAGCACCGGCGCCTTGCCCAGCGGGTGGATGCGCGACAGCTCGGGCGGCGCCAGGCGGGTGACGGGGTCGCGGTCGTAGGAGACCACCTCGTAGTCCAGGCCCAGCTCCTCCAGCAGCCAGGTGATGCGGCGCGAACGCGATTGCTTCAGGTGGTGCAGTTGGATCATGGCGGTTCTCTCGATGGGATGGGGAAACGCCATTCTGCCAGAGATGGCCGGTTCCGGCCGGCGACCGGCGACGACAGACTCAGGCTTGCCGCCGCCCGCGCAACCAAGACCGTCTAGCGGACGAATTCGACCGAGCGGATCTTGTCGAAATCGCCGACAAAGTCGCCCAGGTCGTTACGGCCGCGAAAGCCACAGGTATCGATTTTTTCGTTGAGCACCTGGCCATTGTTCAAGACGATCTTCACCGTGCCCTTGCTCGATCCGCTGGCCCAGTCGACGATATCGAAACGCCTCATCAAATCTAGGCCTATCGTTTGGCCCTGGACGGATTTCAGGGAGGCACCGGAACACCACTCACGGATATCGTCGCGCAGCTTGACCTGCGAACCGTCGGCCATGGTCACCAGCGCCCCGCTGAACGGCCTCGCGGTCAATTTTTCGTCGGACACGGCGGTGGCGCCGCGCGGCGCGGCCGTGGACGGAGCGGGCGCAGGTGCAGGTGCAGGTGCAGGTGCAGCTGCGATGCTGCTGGCCGAGGGAGCTTGTCCGCTGATGAAACTCTTGCCCTTCTCTCCCAACACGCCGTTTTGCGCCAGTATCGCCAACAAACCGCTGGTCGCGGTGAGGACGGCCGCCGTCGCCGTCAGTATCCCGGGCAAGGTACTCCACCAACTGCCTGCTCCGCTCGATTCATTGCTCATCGTCTTCTCCACATGGCGAGAAAGGGGGCGCGATCCGGCGGGACGCGACCATGCAGCTAAGACCCGTCGAGTTTTACAAAGTTCAACGCAGTGCTTTCCTCAATCTGTCGCGAACCAGCTTGTTTCTATTCCGGTCGCAGCACTATTACCAATGGCTAAGTCTGTTTCACTGCATTCAGAAAGAAACCCTTCCAAAAGAAGACAATCTGGCGCCTGTCACGAACGTAGATGAAATTGATTGACGATAGATTGGCGCAGTTTGTCTTGAATTCGGTCACGGTGCCTGGCAGCGGTAGCTCTTTCGGATCGAGCTTGTACTCCCTCCAGAAAAACTGATCTCTGCTGTGACGGGTCGCTTTCGGGGCCGGGTTCACGCAGGCATCCCCGTTGAATTGAATACTGTCGGCGGCAACGACAAGCTCCTTCCCCGCCAGCGCATCTGCCTGATCGCTGGAGAGAGAGGTTGTTTCCTGTGCGCCGACGACACCTGTCACCTTCCAGTGACCAATCAGACTCGCGCCAACTGTCCCGGCACACGCCCCCGCAGCGGCATTGAGCAGGAAAATACTCAGCAAAATTCTCTTCATGTCATCGCCCTCCTATCGAGTTTCCCGAAATGGTGCGCTTTCTTCGCGCCGGCGCGGCACCAACCCCGGCATGAAGACACGTCTCCGACCTTGCCTGGAGTAGGTGTTCCCAGAAATGATGTCGGCAGCGCCGGCGAAATCGCCACGGTCAACATGCTGGAAAGTATCGTATGCACCGCGCGCTCCGGTGTTGTAGGTATAGCTTACCAGCGCATCAAATTGAGCTTGCGTCAACGCTTGTCGGCGGACGTTTTGTCTAACGGCTCGCTCTGCCTCACGAACGGCTGCGTCAAAGGATGCTTCGATCTGCGTGGCGGTCAACGGCCGGCGTAGTTCTTCAGCCGTGCATGGCCCGCGATGCGCCAAAATACCGATGCCATAGGTGCAATGGCCCCGGCCACCACGGCCATCGTTGTAATAGCCTCGAATAGTTGCTTCCCGCTGCGGCGATCGCATGCGGTTGCGGGCTTCAGTACTCATTCTTAAAGCTGCATTGGGGTTGGCAGGCGCGGGGGAGGTTGCCATGGGATTCTCCAAGTTAACGTAACGGAATGACGCTGGGAAGTAGCAGAATTCACCGTAGCAGGCTCTGTGTTTTTCGAAGTGCGTTTTCGCAAGATGGCGAGCTTTGCAATCGCAAGGTGGCGAAATCGCCAGCCAGCATGACCACCAAATTTGCTGATAGGTCGCAATTTCCGCGACGCCTGATAAGTCAATAATGGCCGTGGCAAGGAAGACACTCATACGTTTCAAATCCACCACCGGAGGAGCTATGGCAATCGACGTGTATCTTCAAATTGACGGGATCAAAGGCGAATCGATGGATGATAGCCACAAGGACTGGATAGAGTGCCGCAGCGTGGCGTGGGGTGTATCTCAACCAAAATCCGCAACTGCCTCAACGGGTGGCGGGCATACCGCTGAACGCTGCGAGCATCAAGAGATTGTCATCTCGAAATTGACGGATTTGGCCACGCCCATCCTTCTTCAGACTTGTTCAGTTGGCCGAACGATCCCGAAAGCTCGAATTGAATTCATGCGAGCGGACGGCAATGGTGCCCGTATCAAGTACTTTGAGATCGAGTTGGAGAATGTGCTGATCGGCGAAATCATTCCCCGGATTGGCGAAGGCGACATCCTTGGTGAGCATGTCGGCTTGAAGTATGCCAAGATCAAGTGGAAATACACACAGCAGAAGATAACTGGTGGCATTGGTGGCAATACGGCCGGAGGCTGGGACTTGTCGACTAATCGCATCACGTGAGCGACATCAAACGGCCCGAGCCAGCTGAGCAGACCTGCGAACGCATGAGAAGGCACGCCGCCAGCGGCCCTACAGCCAGCCCAGCAGCGTTCGGTAGACCTCCGGCGAGCTGAGCAGCTCCATATGGTGGGTGCGGTGGACCACGGCCTGCCGCTCGGCGGCGAAAGCGAGCTGGCGGCGCGCGTCGTCGTGGCGGCCCAGCGCGCTGGCCAGCGGCACCAGGCCGTCGCCGGCCAGGCGGCCGTTGCGGCCGCCGTTCTCGCGGCTGATGGTGGCCGCCAGCGCGTAGCAGGCGACGCCGGCCGGCAGCGCCAGCGGCTGCGGCAGCGCGCCGCCGTGGGCGAAGCGGTCCTTGCCGTTCCAGTCCTCGTCGAGCAGGCTGCCGTGGCGCAGGTCGGTGATGCCGGCGCTGCGGATCTTGCCCAGGCGCGAGAACGGCGCCGTGTAGCGGCTGGCGTCCGTGATGACGTGGAACCAGTTGCCGCCGCGCTCGAGCGGCGCGCCGTGGTGCGGCGAACCCAGGCAGACCAGCTTGCTCAAATGGCGCGGCCAGTCCTGTCCGGCCTGCGTGGCGTAGTGGATGGCGCTGCGCGCCACCAGGCCGCCCATGCTGTGGCCGACGATGACCAGCTCCTCCACCGCCACCGGCCAGTCGGCCAGCAGCGCCTCGAGCCGTTCGGCCAGTTCGCGGCCGTTGCTGGAAACATGCCGGCCGCTGTTGTAGTGCAGATAGATGTTGCTGTAGCCCCGCTCGCGCGCCAGCCCGGCGCCGTGGTCGTGGCCGTCGCGCCGCCATTGCAGGTCGTTCATGCACAGGCCGTGCGCCAGCACCAGCACGCGGCCGGTGACGGGGCCGCCAGGGCCGGCAGCGGCCACGAAGGGCTTGCCGTCGCGGCGGAACCGCATGGGGATGGCCAACGGGTTGCCGCTGCGCTCCAGGTGGTCGCCCAGCACGCCGTTGACGGCGGCCAGCAGCGCCTCGCGGCCGGCCCAGCCCTGTTGCTCGCCGAGCAGGGGCTGCAGCTTGCCGAGCGCGCTGTCGATGCCGCCGCCGACCAGCTTGGTGACGCCGCGCACGCCGCGGTACACCAGCGAGGCGACGCGCGACAGCGGCTGCGCCACCGGCGCCGGCACCTGCTGCAGGATGTTCAAATGCACCGCCTCGGCCAGCTCGGCCACGCCGGTGACGGCGCTCACGGTCAGTTGCGACAGGCCGCGCAAGTCGGCCGCGTGGGAAGGCTTGTTGCTCATCGGAAGCGGCCCTTTCGCGGCACGGTTACAGGTCGACCAGCATCTCGAAGCCGCCGTAGATCATGCGCTTGCCGTCGAAGGGCATGGCGGCCGGGTCCATGAAGGCCTTGACGCGGGCGTCCTTCATGACCTTGTCGTTGATCTCGTCGCGCGCGGCGCGCGAGGCGTAGACGATCCAGGAAAACGCCACCACCTCGCCGTCCTGCAGGTCGACGCTGAGGGGGAAGGAAGTGACCTTGCCGGGCGGCACGTCGTCGCCTATGCACTCGCGGAACTCCAGCGCGCCGAACTCCTTCCAGACGGCGCCGCAGGCGAGCGACATCTCCTTGTAGGCGGACAAATTCTTCTTCGGTACAGGAACCACAAAACCATCGACATAGGCCATGACATCCTCCGTTTCGACTCGACACACCGGCGCAGCGCCGTAGGCGTCCAGAGTAGCCAACTGCGGCGCCGCTGACAAGCGCCGCGCGCGTGGGCATGGCAAGTGCTCAGAAGTAGCTGGAGATCTGGAACCAGGCGCGGCTGCGCGCCGAGCTGCCGTCGGCGTCGTTGCCCTTGGCGCTGCGGGCCGGGTTGCTGCCGAGCTTGCGCGCCAGCTGCACTTGCAGCGAGGTGCGCGGCAGCGGCCGCCAGGTCCAGCCCAGGCCGACGCCCTTCAGGCTGTAGCTGTTGCCGGGGCCGCCGACGGCCAGCGCGCCGGGGTACACCGTGTGGTTCAGCGTGACGTGGCCGTAGTCGAAGAAGGCGGCCAGCTCCGACTTCAGCGCCGCCAGCTCGTAGCGTCCCTCCAGCGTGGCGACGTAGCCGGCGTCGCCGCTGGCCTCGCCGGCCGGGTAGGCGCGCACGCGGCCCGGGCCGCCGAGCGACATCTTCTCGCCCGACTCCAGGTTGCGCGTGGCCAGCTGGCCGTTCAGGCTGGCGATGGCGGTGAGGCCGGCGCCGACCCGCTGGTAGCGGCCGAGCTGGTAGTTGCTGTGGGTGAAACGGCCGTGGGTGGCGGCGCTGGCCGCGTCGGCCGCCAGCGCGGCGGCGTTGCCCGACAGGTCGACCCGGCCGACGGTGACGTCGAGCGCGGCGATGCTGTAGCCGCCGCCGAGCAGCCCGTCCTGGCGGGTGTAGCTGAGGCCGAGCGGCAGCGCCCGCACCCGCTTGTCGCTGGTGCGGGCGCCGTTGGCGTCGTTGGTGTAGCGCTTGTCGTCGTAGCCGGCGCGCAGCTGCACGTTGGTGTCGCCCGAGCGCAGCAAGGGATGGGTCAGCAGCAGCTGGGCCACGCCGGCGCCGCCGAAGCCGTTCAGCGCGGCGAACTCCGCGCCCAGCCGGTAGCGCAGGTGCGAGTAGGCGGCGCCGACGCGGGTGCCGTGGTCGCCCAGCGGCATCACGTAGCCGACGCGGCCGTAGTTGAAGTCCTTGCCGGTGGTCGAGGCCAGCAGCGAGGCCTGGCCGCCCGTGCCGCCGATGTCGTTGAGGTTCAGGCCGCCCTGCAGGCGCACGCGGCCGGTGTAGCGGTTGGAGGAGTTGTCCAGGCCGACGTTGCCGTTGAGCAGAGGCCTTCCTTCAACGCCACGTCCAGCGTAGTCTCGCCACGCTGCGCGCCGGGGCTCAGCTCGGTGCGCGCGCTGATGCCGGGGAAGTCGTCGGTGAGCAGCAGGGCGCGTTCCAGCGGCGCGTCGCGCAGCGCCTGGCCGAGCGGCACCAGGGCGTCGAGGTAGCGGCGCGCCTGCGCCGGGTTCAGCCGCACGGTGGCGTCGGGCACCAGGCGGATTTCGCTGACGCGCCCCTCCAGCACCAGGATGCGCACTTCGCCGTCGCCCAGCTCCTGCGCCGGCAGCACCGCCGTGGCGAGGAAATAGCCCTGCTGGCGGTAGTAGGTGCTGACGGCGTTGGCGGCCTGGTTCAATTCGTCGAAGCTCAGCTCGCGGCCGGTGTAGGGTTGCAGCAACTGCTGCAGGGCCGCTTCCGGCAGCGCGCCGACGCCTTGCAGCGTGAAGCGGCGCACCATCACGCGCTGGGCGCCGGCCAGCTGCACGCCGTTGTTCGGCTTGCTGTCGGGGAGCACCGGGCCGCCCGCCTTGGGCGGCACGATCAGCGCCGGCGCGCGGTAGGTTTCCAGCAGGCGGCCGGCGTCCGGCACTTGCGCCGGCGGCGGATTCTGCGCTTGGGCGTAGACCAGCGCGGGACTGCACAGGATGGCCAGGGCCAGGGTGGCGCGCAGGGCGCCGGCGCGGTGGCCGGGAAGGCCCGGATGGGCGGTCGTGTTGTATCGTTGGTGCACTGGTTTACCTTGCTGGCGCAAATGAAATGGAGTCGGCTGCATTATTCTTCCGTGCGGATGCCGCCGTTGATTGCCAGCACCTGGGTTCCGCCCGGCAAAATGCTGGTGGTGACGGACGGCAACACCAAATTCGGCAGGTTGCCGCCGGCGCCGGCGCTGGCGATGCCGACGCCGATTCTGCCGCCGCCGTTGGCGTTGGCGTTGGCGTTGGCGTTGGCGTTGGCGTTGGCGTTGGCGCGGCCCGTGCCGTCCGGCGCGACGATGGCGGTCAGGCTGGCCGGCGTGGCGGCTGGCTCGCTAGCCGCGCCGATGGCGCTGGCGCCGCCAGCAACCGCGGTCGGCGTCGACATCGGCAAAGGACGGACGATGCTGGTGACGTTGCCGGCCAGCTGCTGCTCTGCCGGCGTCGGGCCGGGCGCGACGGCGACGGTCAGCACGCCGTCCACCCAGCTGGTCTTGTAGTTGGCCAGTTCCGCCCCGGCCACCTTGATGCCGTAGACGCCGGCCGCCGACTGCGCCGTGGCGGCGGTGCTGACGGTGGCGCTGACCAGGCGGTCGTCGTCGCCGCCCACCAGGCCGCTGACGCTGTAGCCCAGCGGCGGATTGGCGGCGCCGGCGACGCGGGCGGCGTCGTTGGCGCGCACGGTCAGCGCGGCCTGGTTGACGACGCCGGTGGTGGTGGCGGCGCCGGCCGCCAGCCGGTAGTTCGAGGCGTTGCCGTTGGCGCCGTCGGCCAGCGTGTAGCCGTTGACGGTGACCAGCTTGCCGCTGCCGGCGTTGCGGTTGTCGAAGCTGGCGCTGAGCGTGCCGCCCAGGGTCAGCGACTCGCCGGCCACCAGGCCGCTCAGGCTGCCGTTGTTGCTCAGCGTGGCGGCGACGCCGCCGTCGTAGGTCTTGGCGGCGGCGACGACGCCGCCCACGCCCAGCGCCCGCGGCACGATGGCGCCGGCGCCGCTGGCGCCGCTCGGCAGCAGGTAGTTCGACAGCTGCGTGCCGGCGGCCGCCGCCACGTCGCCCGCCGCCAGCGTGGCGCTGACGCTGCTGGCGCCGAGCACGTTGGCATTGTTGTAGACGCCGTTGGCGCGGACCACGCTGGCGCCCTCGCCGGCAACGAAGCCGGACAGGGTCAGCTGGCCGGAGGCCAGCGCCGCCGCCGTGCTGCCGTCGTAGTTTTTGACGACCACGCCGTTGATGGCGGCGCTCAGCGCCTTCGGCGTGATGCTGGCGGTGGCGCTGGCGCTGGTGGAGCTCAGCGTGTAGTTGTTGGCGTCGGCGCCGGCCAGCACCAGGCCGTCGACGCTGACCACCTTGCCGCTGCCGACGTTCTGGTCGGCGAAGCGGGCGGCGGCGCTGCCGACGCTCAGGCTGTCGCCGGACAGGCGGTCGTCGCTCAGCGCGGCGGTGGCGGCGGTGTTGCCGTCGTAGACCTTGTCGGCGGCGCTGGCGCTGACGTTCAAGGCGCGCGCGGTGATGTTTCCTGAGCCGCCGGCGCTGCTGCTCGCCAGCCTGTAGTTGGCGGCGTCGGCGCCAGCGAGCGTCACGCCCTGCACCGTCAGCGCCTTGCCGTTGCCGACGTTCTTGTCGGCGAACGAGGCGGCGCCGCCGGCCACGCTGACGCGGTCGCCGGCGAGGTGGTTGTCGCTCAGCGAGGCGGACGCGCCGGTGCCGCCGTCGTACACCTTGCTGGCGCCGGAGGCGACCACCTGCAGGGTGCGCGGCGTGATGTTGGCGCTGAGCGGGCCGCCGGCCAAGGCCAGCGTGTAGTTGCCGGCGTCGGCGCCGGCCAATGTCACGCCGCCCACGGTGATGCTCTTGGCGCTGCCGACGTTCTTGTCGGCGAAGACGGCGCTGGCGGTGTAGCTCAGCGCGTCGCCGGCGATATGGTCGTCGGCGTAGGCCAGGACGGCGGTGGTCTGGCCGTCGTAGACCTTGTCGACGCCGCTGGCCGTGGCGTGCAGCGCGCGCGCCGTGATGGCGCCCCGGCCGGCGGCGCTGGTCGAGGCCAGCACGTAGTTGCCGGCGTCGGCGCCCGACAGCGCCAGGCCGCCGACGCTGAGCGCCTTGGCGGCGCCGACGTTCTTGTCGGCGTAGCGCGCGCTGCCGGCGCTGACGCTCAGCGCGTCGCCGTTGACGCGGTCGTCGCTCAGCGTGGCGCTGGCGTCGGCCAGGCCGTCGTAGACCTTGCTGGCGCCGAGCGCCGTCACCGTCAAGGTTCTCGCCGCGATGCTGGCACGCGCCGTGGCGCTGGTCGAGGCCAGCGTGTAGTTGCCGGCGTCGGCGCCGGACAGCGTGATGCCGCCGACGCCGATGGCCTTGTTGGCGCCGGCGTTCTTGTCGGCGTAGTCGGCGCTGGCGCTGGCCAGCGCCAGCACGTCGTTGCCGACGCGGTCGTCGGCCAGCGTCACCACGGCGCCGGTCAGGCCGTCGTAGACCTTGCCGGCGCTGCTGGCGGCCACCGTCAGCGCGCGCGGCGTGATCGAGGCGGTGGTGGTGGCCGGGGCGGCCGCCAGCACGTAGTTGCCGGCGTCGGCGCCGCGCAGCGTCACGCCGCCCAGGGTGACGGTCTTGCCGTTGCCGACGTTCTTGTCGGCGAAGCTGGCGCTGCCGGCCAGGGTCAGCGCGTCGCCGGCCAGATGGTCGTCGCCGAGGTGGACCACGGCCGTGGCCAGGCCGTCGTAGACCTTGTTGTCGGCGCTGATGGTGGCCGTCAGCGTGCGCGGCGTGATGCTGCCGCTGCCGTGGGCGGTGGTCGAGGCCAGCACGTAGTTGCCGGCGTCGGCGCCGGACAGCGTCACGCCGGTCAGCGTCAGCGCCTTGCCGTTGCCGACGTTCTTGTCGGCGAAGCTGGTGGCGCCGTTGGCCACGCCCAGCACCAGGTCGTCGCCGCCGACGCGGTCGTCGGCGAGGCTGGCGTTGACCGTCGCCAGGCCGTCGTAGACCTTGCTCGCGGTGGCGCTGGCGGTCAGGGTGCGCGCGGTGACGTTGGCGCTGACCGCGCCGGGCGCGACGGCCAGCGTGTAGTTGCCGGCGTCGGCGCCGCTCAGCGCCACGGCGCCGAGGTTGATGGCCTTGCCGCTGCCGACGTTCTTGTCGGCGAAGACGGCGGCGTCGCTGTAGCCCAGCACGTCGCCGGCGAGGCGGTTGTCGCTGAAGCTGACCACGGCGCCGCTGCGGCCGTCGTAGACCTTGTCGACGCCGCTGGCGCTGGCGCTCAGCGCGCGCGGCGTGATGGCGGCGTGCGCCGTCGCGCCGGTCGAGGCCAGCGTGTAGTTGCCGGCGTCGGCGCCGGACAGGGTGATGCCGCCGACCGTGATGGCCTTGTTGGCGCCGGCGTTCTTGTCGGCGTAGGCGGCGCTGGCGCTGGCCAGCGCCAGCAGGTCGCCGCCGACACGGTCGTCGCCCAGCGCCACCACGGCGCCGGTCAGGCCGTCGTAGACCTTGCCGGCGCTGCTGGCGCTGACCGTCAGCGTGCGCGGCGTGATGGCGGCGCTGGTGCTGGCGCTGCTGGTGTTCAGCGTGTAGTTGCCGGCGTCGGTGCCGCCCAAAGCGATGCCGCTGACGCCGACCGCCTTGCCGGCGCCGACGTTCTTGTCGGTGAAACTGGCGGTGCCGCTAAAGCTCAGGCTGTCGCCGCCGACGCGGTCGTCGCCATAGGTCACGCTGGCGGAGGTGCCGCCGTCATAAACCTTGTCGATGCCGCTCACGCCGACCGTCAGCGCGCGCGGCGTGATGCTGGCCTGGCCGCTGGCGCTGGTCGAGGCCAAGGTGTAGTTGCCGGCGTCGGCGCCGCTCAGCGCCAGCGCGCCGACGGTGACGGTCTTGCCGTTGCCGACGTTCTTGTCGTTGAAGACGGCGGCGCCGCCGCTCAGCGCCAGCGTGTCGCCGGCCAGGCGGTTGTCGCCCAGCGTGGCGCTGGCGTCGGCCAGGCCGTTGTAGACCTTGTCGCTGGCCGCCAGGGTGGCCGTCAGCGTGCGTTGCGCGATGCTGGCCTGGGTGCTCGCCGTGGTCGCGCTCAGCGTGTAGTTGCCGGCGTCGGCGCCGCCCAGCGCGATGGCGCCGACGCTGATGGTCTTGTTGGCGCCGGCGTTCTTGTCGGCGTAGCTGGCCGCGCCGCTGCTCAGCGTCAGGCTGTCGTTGGCGACGCGGTCGTCGCTCAGCGTGACGACGGCGTCGCTCAGGCCGTCGTAGACCTTGCCGGCGCTGGCGGCGGCCACCGTCAGCGCGCGCGGGGTGATGTCGGCGCTGGTGCTGGCGCCGCTGCTGCCCAGCGTGTAGTTGCCGGCGTCGGCGCCGCTGGCGGCGATGCCGTTGACGCTGACCGCCTTGCCGCTGCCGACGTTCTTGTCGGCGAAGCTGGCGTTGCCGGCCAGGGTCAGCACGTCGCCGGCCAGGCGGTCGTCGGCGAAGCTGACGCTGGCGCCGGTCTGGCCGTCGTAGACCTTGGCCACGCCGCTGACGCTGACCGTCAGCGCGCGCGGCGCCACCACCAGGTTGTTGCCGACGTAGTTGACGGCGTAGCCCAGCGAGTTGGCCAAGGTGCCGAGTTGGATGGCGTAGCTGCCGGCGTTCTTCGACAGGTTGCCGACCGCCAGCGCGCCACCGAGGATGGCCGCCGTGTCGCCGTCGATCAGGCCGCCGACGCCGTAGCCCAGCACCGGCGCCGTGGCCAGGCCGTCGTAGGTCTTGCCGGCGGCGTTGGCGCTGATGGTCAGCGTCGGCGTGGCCGAGTAGAGGAACCAGCTGCCGCTGGCGGCGTAGGCCGGCGCGGCGCCGCTGTAGGCGACACCGTAGTGCTTGTTGTAGCCGCCGACGCCCTCGGTGGTCAGGCTGGGGCTGGCGCTGTAGACCAGGTAGCGTCCGCTACCGGCGTCCAGGCCGTGCTTGACGTTGTCCGTGTTGTTGCCGTTGTTGAAATTGCCGTTGGCGACCACTTCGATCGTCGTGCCGGCGCCGCCGCCGCGCAGCGCGCCGGCGCTGCCCAGCAGCACATTGGCGCCGCCGCTGGCGCCCAGGTTCTTGACCGAGACGGTGCCGGCGCTGACGCTGCTGTTGATGGTGATGGCGCCGGTGGCGCTGTTGGTCTTGCCGGTATCGCCGCCGAGCGTGATGACGACGCTGTTGGCCGTCACGTCGGCGCCCTGCGCCAGCGTGATGGTGGCGGCGCCGGCGTCGCGTTGGCTGTCGACGACGCCGTGGGCGAGGCTGTCGTTGGCGGTCAGGGTCAGCGTGCCGCCGGCGGCCAGCTTGACGGCCGAGTTGAGCGCGATGCTGCGGCCGGCCGACAGGGTCAGCGAGCCGTTGCCGCCGCCGGCGCTGGCGTCGACCGGGTTGGCGGCCAGCAGCGTGATGTCGTTGCTGGCCTCCAGCGTGATCGAGGTGCCGGCCCGCAGCGCCGCCGCCAGCGCGGCGGCGTCGAGCAGCGAGCTGGCGCCGGCGCCGCTGGCGTAGCCGACGTTGGCGGCGGCCGGCGCCCCCATGCTGAAGATGCGCACGTTGCCGCTGCCGGCGACGCTGCCGTTGGCGCCGTTGCTGTAGGGCGCGCCGACGGCCAGCTTGTCGCCGGCCGCGTTGAACGCCAGCGCAAAACCGAAATTGTCCCACGGGTTGAGCGCGACGTCGACGTCGTTGCTGCCGGTGTAGCCGGCGCCCAGCGTGGCGCCCAGCGTCGGCGTGCCGAAGCTGGCGTTGGCGAAGTTGAAGATGCGTACGCTGCCGCCGCCCAGCGTGTTGCTGCCGTAGGCGCCGTCGGATGCGGCGCCGACCGCCAGCATGGTGCCGGCGCCGTTCAGCGCCACCGAGGAGCCGAACATGGCGCCGGCCTGTAGCGCGATGTTCATATTGCTGCCGCCGGTGTAGCCGGCGCCCAGGGTCGCCGCCTTGGCGATGGCGCCGAAGGGATTGCTGTACAGGTAGACGGCGCCCTTGGAATTGTCGGCGCCGACGGCGCCGACGGCCAGCTTGTCGCCGGCCGCGTTGAGCGCCACCGCGTTGCCGAACTGGGCGTCGGCGGCCATGCCCGTGTCGAACGCGCCGCCGCCGGCGCCGCTGCTGAGCACCTTGTTGAACACCGGGCCGGCGCCGTTCGCGCCGCTGTACAGGTACACCGCGCCGCTGTTGGCGAGGTAGTTGCCGCCCTGGTCGGCCAGCGCGCCGACCGCCAGCAGGTCGCCGGCGCCGTTGAACGCCACCGCCGAGCCGAAGGCGCCGCTGCCCGCCTGGCTGCCGCTGCCGCCGTTGATGACGGCGTAGCCGGCCGGCGTGGCGCCCAGCGTGTACAGCTTGACCTGGCCGGCGCCGCCGTTGGCGCCGAGCGCGCCGACGGCCAGCCGGCTGGCGTCGGCGTTCAAGGCCACGCTGGCGCCGAACTGCGCGCCCGGATCGAGGGCGACGTTGAGGTTGCCGGTGCCGCTGTAGCCCAGGCCCAGCGTCGAGCGCAGCACGGCGTTGGCGTAGTTGCCGCCGCTGAAAGCGTAGATGCGCACCGCGCCGGTCGCGTCGGCGCTGTAGGGCGCGCCGACGGCCAGCACGTCGCCGGCGCCGTTGAGGGCGACGGCGCTGCCGTAGCCTTCGCCGGAGAGCGGATCGGCGAGCGGCGCGTTGCCGCCGACGTTGCCGTAGCCGTTGCCGAGGATGGCCTGGTAGGTCCAGCTGGTGGCGTTGCTGCCGATGGTGATGTTCTTCGGGTCCAGCAGCAGACGGCCGCCGCGACCGGCGACGATCTTGTCCAGGCCGACGTGGCGCAGGTCGTTCTTCGACGAGATCTCCACGGTGCCGCCGGCGCCGTCGCCGCCGGCCTTGACGGCGCCCAGCATGGTGGTCTGCTGCTGCGACCAGACCACCGCCGTGCCGCCCTGCCCGCCGGCGCCGCGCGCCGAGACGTCGATCACGCTGCCGTCGTTGACGAAGCTGGCTTGGGCGTTGCCGATGGCGGCGGTGTCGCCCCAGCGCGCGACGAAGCGCGCCGCGTCGGGCGCGTCGGCGCGCGCGGCGCCGCCCTGGAAGGCGCCGCCGACGCGCACCAGGCCGCCCTGGCCCTGGCCCGAGGCGTCCAGTTGCGCGCCGAGCAGGCGCACGTCGGCGCCGGAGACGTCGATGCGACCGCCCGTGCCGGCCGCGCCGCGCGCCGTGTGGCGGCCCGAGGACAGCACGCCGGCGCCGGCCGCCAGCGCGGTGCTGCCGCCGTTGGCGCTGCCGTCGACGCTGCTGCTGGCGTTGACGTTCTCCAGCAGGGTGGCGCCGGCCCGGTAGGCGATGGCGCCGCCGTCGCCGGCCAGGCCGGCCGCGCTGGCGGCGGCCGCCACCGACAGGTTGCCGCCGGCGGCGACGTCGATGGCGCCGCCGCGCGCGCCGTCGGCGTTGAGGCGGCCGTCGAGCGAGACGAAGGCGCCGGCGACGGCGATGCGGCCGCCGGCGCCGTGGGCGCTGGAGACGTCGAGCGCGCCGGCGTACACCTCGCCGTCGCCGACCAGGCGGATGCTGCCGCCGTCGGCCAACAGGCCGCGCGCCTGCACCACGCCGCTGTTGTTGACGCTGGAACGGGTCAGGGCGTCGGCGGCGGCCGCCGTCAGCACCACGCGGCCGCCGTCGGCGGCGATCAGGCCGGCGTTGTCGGCCAGCGCCTTGAGCGCGCCGCGCGTGACGCGCACGCCGACCAGGCCGTCGCCGCGCAGGTCGACCGCGACCTGCTCGCCGGCAGCCAGCGCCACGCCGCCCCGCGGCGCGTGGATGCTGCCGCTGTTGGCCACCGAGGGGCCGATCAGCGCGACATAGCCGCCGGTGGCGGCGGCGATGCTGCCGGCGTTGCGCACGGCGCCGGCCGCGCCGGCGCCGCTGAACTCGTATTTGCCGTCGAGGAAGGCGCGGTCGGACAGGCCCAGCGAGGAGGCCGCCAGCGCGCCGACGTTGACCTGGGCGCCGGCGCCGAACAACACGCCCTGCGGATTGATCAGGAACACGCTGCCGTTCGACGACAGCTTGCCGTAGATTTGCGAGGGGTCGCTGCCGACCACCCGGTTCAGCGCCACGGCGGCGGCCGAGGGCTGGTCGAAGCGCACGGCGGCGTTGGCGCCGATGTCGAAGCGCTGCCAGTTGAGGATCGCCTGCTGCGAACCCTGCGTGACCGTCATCTGCGCGCCGTTGCTGGCGACGCCGGCCTGGCCGGCCACCAGCTGGGCGCCGCTGGGCAGCGCGTTGGGCGGCGGCGCCGCCGCGGCGGCGCCGGCCAGGCCGCCGGCCAAGGTCGCCAGGGCCAGGCGGCGCGCGGCGCGCGCGCTGGAGCCGCCCTTGCCGCGGCCACGCGCGCCCTCCGCCACGGCGACCCAACAAGCGTGCACATGGCTCCAGACGAGGCGGTAGAAACGGTTGGCTGAGGCGTGTTTGTGCATGGTTGGTCCGTACAGGGTTGAGGTACAGGGTTGAGCGGTTCAAGGCCGACGCGGCGCGGCGGACCCGACGGGGCTAAAGGGGTGTTACGCCAGCAGGTTGAAATCGGAACGGTAGACGCTGGCGCCGGGACGCGGCGCGGCCGGCACCAGCAGCAGCGTGAAGCGGCCGATCCGCTCGTGGTCCAGCTCGTAGCTGCCCTGCCCCGCCTGCTGGCCGCGCGGGCCGACGAACAACAGCGAGAACTGCTCGCTGCGCGTCGCGCCGGCGGCGGCCGGCGCGGTGGCGGCCGGCGTGCCGCTCACCGCCTCCAAGGTCAGGCCGACGGCGCCCAATTCCGGGTGGTTGAGCCAGAACGGCTGGCCCACCAGGGCGTCCGCCGCCGCCCGGCTCCAGACGAAGTCGGCGGCGGAGGCGGAGGAGGCGGAGGAGGCGGCGGCGGGGCGGGACGCGGCCAGCCCCAGTCCGGCCAAGGCCAGCGAGCCGCCGCCCAGTTTCAAAAGATTGCGCCGTTTCATCATGTTGCTTCTCCGTGCTAGGTTAGGGTTGCGTCGCCGACGCGGCGGGTGTTTCCGGCGGGGTGGCGCCGACGGGGCACCACTGCATCAGCCGGTGCAGTCCGGCGCTGCAGACCTCCTCGAAACCCAGCCGCGCGTACAGCCGCTGGGCCCGGTTGTGGATCTCGACATAGATGCTGACCGGCAAAGCCAGCCGCTCGCCCTCGGCCAGCAGTTGCCGCAGCAGCGCCGTGGCGTGGCCATGGCCGCGCCAGGCCGGCAGGATGGCGATGTCGATCACGTGGATGCGCTCGGGCCGGCGCGCCACGTACAGCCGCCCCACCGGCTCGCCGTCGAGCTCGACGATGGCGAAGTCGGCGTCCTCGTCGTGGGTGCGGTAGTGGTGCTGCTGGGCCACGAACTGCATGCGCACGAAGGCGGCCGCCTGCGCCTCGTCCCAGCCGGCCAGGGCGATCTCGTCGGCGCGCGTGCTGGCGTAGACGCGCAGCAGGAAATCCTGGTCCTCGGCGCCGGCCGGACGTAGCTCGAGCACGTTCACCACCGCGACGGAAAGACGCCCTGCAGGCTGATGCAGAAGTTCAAGGCCATAAAGGGTTGCATATTGTTGTGCGGCAAACCGCTGCCGACCGGTGCCAACGCGGCCGCCGGCGCAGTGGTGTCGGCGCCGGTGGCGCTGGTGTAGACCTGGGCCGGGCCGGCGTTGGCCAGCAGCACGGACTGGCCCGGCGCCGCGAAGGCGGCGCCGACGCCGGCGCCGGCATGCTGCAGCTGGTGTTTGTGCGCGGGCAGCTGGCTGGCGTCCAGCGTGACCGTCGCGCTGCCGCCCGCTTCGCCGGGCTGGTGGTTGGACAGACCCGGCCCCTGGTCCCAGAACATCGGCGCCCGCCCGACCAGGTTGGGCAGGGCGTAGGTGCTGCTGCCGTTGCCGCCGTAGGTCGTGCCCAGCAGCGCGAACAGCGCCGTGTTCTGCTGGATGGCCAGGATCGAGCCGTCGCAAAAGGCCCAGCCACGAGGGGCGAACTGAAACGTGAAGATGCGGATTTCCGCGACAAATGGGTCGGCCATGGCTGTTGTTTCCGTTCGATGGGGTTAGGCCTGCTGTGGATACATGCCGGACACGGCGATGATGAAGCTGACGCACAGATAGGGCGCCATATTGCTGTGCGGCATGCTGCCGCCGGCCGACGAGATCGCGTTGTCGCGCATCGGCGCCGGGCTGGCCGGATGGGCGTAGAGCAGGCTGCCGCCGGTGTTGGCCAGCAAGCCCGTGGTGGCGCCGGCGGCCGGCGTGGCGCGGTCGCTCGAGGCGGCCAGCGCGTGCGTATGGGCGGGCATCTGCCCGGTGCTCAGGGTAACATCCTCGACGCCGCCGGCCTGGCCCAGGTTGTACGTCCGGCCGCTCCGATCCGTGCCGCTCGCCACCGGCAGCCTGCCGCGCAAATCGGGCAGGGCGAAGGTCGTCTGGCCGTCGCCGCCGTAGGTGGTGGTGATCAGGCTGAACAACATGTCGTTCTCGGCGATCGACAGGACCGCACCGTTGCAAAACATCCAACCGTTCGGTGCGAAATTTCCCGCGAACATGCGAATCTCACCAATGTATGGATCTGCCATCGTTCACTCCTTCTAGTTGCGCGACGGGAACACACCCTGCAGCGCGATGATGAAATTCAGCACAAGGAAAGGCTGCATGTTGGTGTGCGCCTGCCCGCTACCGGCTTGGCTGAGCGCCTGCTGGTTCAGCCCGACCAGATTGGCCGGGGCGGCAAACAGGTCGCGTCCAAGCCGGCCCTTCTTGCCGGGCAAGGCGCCGGCCGGCGCGCCGCTGGTGGCCAGCGCCGAACTGGCGGCCAGGCTGTGGTTGTGGCTCGGCAGCTCGGCGGTGGACAAACTGTGCTCGAACTCGCCGCCGACTTGTCCCAGAGAATAGTATTCGCCTGCGCCTGCGCCGTAACTGATGGGGCAGCGGCCGCGCAGATCCGGCAGCGCGAAGGTTCTAACACCGTCGCCGCCATAGGTGGTCCCCATCAGCGAAAACAATGCCGTGTTTTGGCTGATCGCCAATATTTGCCCGTGGCAGAACGCCCATCCGCGCGGTGCGTAGGGAATCGGGCTGAGACGGATCTCGCCTATGAACGGGTCCATGCTGGCCTCCTTGAAATCGACGGACGGGTGCGGCGGCTCAACTGAACACCGCTTCGTAATGGATGGCGGCGCCGACGCCGGCCACCGGCACCAGGAATATCTCCAGTGTGCCGGCGGCCTCGGAGCGCAGCGTGTGGATCTGCTGCGGCAACGCCGGCTGCGGACCGCTGAACAGCAGGGAGAACGCCTCGCGGCCCGGCAGGGTGGCGCCGCGCGGCTCGGCCGCGATCAGCTGCAGCACCACGCCGTCGTCGCCCGGCAGCTGGAAATGCTGGTTCAGCAGCGCGGTAAAGTAGGCGCAGGTATGGGCTTGAGCTTGGGGCAACATATCTTATCCAGCAATAATATCGGGGAGTGTAACCCGCTTTCAATTGCATTGGAACAATCCAAATGGACTGGTCACAAGTTCTGGGGACAAACGAGAGGTGCCGGCAAGGGACGCGGCGCCGCGCCGCTGGAACGGCGGCGCAGATAGGCGGGACGGGTGGAAGGGAACGGGACGCTCCCCCTGCGGCGGTGGCGGGGGAGCGGACGGCGGCGCGGCCTACATCGCCAGCGCCTTTTCCACCGCGCCAAGCAGTTGCGGATCGGTCGGCGCGACCTTGCTCGGGAAGCTTTCAAGCACCTTGCCGTTGCGGTCGATCAGGTATTTGTGGAAGTTCCAGGCCGGCGTCTTGCCGGTGCTCTTGATCAGGCTGACGTACAGCGGGTTCGGGTTCGACCCCGACACCACCGACTTGGCGAACATCGGGAATTTGACGCCGTAGGTGTTGTAGCAGAAGTCGGCGATCTCCTTGCCGTTGCCCGGTTCCTGCTTGCCGAAGTCGTTCGAGGGGAAGCCCAGCACCACCAGGCCCTTGCTGGCGTACTTGGCGTACATCGCCTCCAGGCCCTCGTACTGGTTGGTGAAGCCGCAATAGCTGGCCGTGTTGACCACCAGCACGACCTTGCCGGCGTACTGGCACAGGTCCTGCGGCGCCTCGTCCTGCAGACGCTTGAAGCTGTGCTTGAGGATGGCCGGGCAGCTGCCGGCCGGGGCCGCCGCCGGGGCGGCGGGCGCGGCGGGAGTCTGCGCCAGCGCGGGCGCGGCGCCCAGCATGGTCAGCGCGGAAACAAGGCTCAGCTTGGCGAAATGGTTGGTCATGGTGGCGGCCGGAAAATGGATAGAAAATCCATTCTAAGCCAAAGCCGGCGCGCGCGTGCCGGCGCTGTCCCGCTATCCGCGCGGCGGGGCATGGCGCGGGACGGCGAACCCCGGTCCGATTGAGCCAGATTAAGCCTCTGTCGCTGAGTTACCGCAAAATGGCAGCTCGAATATCACCGACGGGAGCCTGCCATGTCATTGCATTGTCGAATTCTCCTGGCGCGCGCGCTCGGCATGCTCGCGGTGTTCGCCGCGCTGGCCGCCGGCCCCGCCGCGCCGGCCATGGCGCAGCAGGTGGTCGCCCTGCCCGCCATGAAGGCCGGCCAGGTGTCGGTCTCCGGCCTGTCCTCGGGCGGCTACATGGCGGTGCAGTACGGCGTGGCCTTCTCGGCCAGCGTCGACGGCGTCGGCGTCGTCGCCGGCGGCCCATACTACTGCGCGCGCGGCAACGTCAACACCGCCACCAACGTGTGCAGCTGCACCGGCAGCCCCTTCCTGTGCCAGGTCAAGGCGGGCGGCACCAAGGTGAGCGAACTGATCGCCATCACCGACCAGAACGCCGGCAACGGCACGGTCGACCCCGTCGCCGGGCTGGCCCGCCAGCGCATCTGGATGCTGTCCGGCAGCGCCGACACCCTGGTGCCCCAGGCCGTGATGACCGATCTGGAAAGCTATTACCTCCACTACATCAATAGCGCGAACATCTCATACAAGAAGAACCTGGCGGCCCAGCATTCGATGCCCACCGACGACTTCGGCAACGCCTGCGACAAGCTCGGTTCGCCCTACATCAACAACTGCGCCTTCGACGCCGCCGGCGCCCTGCTGCAATGGATCTACGGCAAGCCGACGCCGCTCAATCCGCGCGGCGGCGCCACGCCGGCCGGCAAGTTCATCGAGTTCGACCAGACCGCCTTCCTGGCCGACCCGACCAGCCACGGCATGGCCGCCAGCGGCTTCCTCTACGTGCCGCCCGGCTGCGACGGCAACGCCGGCCAGGGTTGCCGGCTGCACGTGGTGCTGCACGGCTGCCTGCAACCCGACCAACATCGGCGACAAGTACGTCAAGAACACCGGCTACAACCGCTGGGCCGACAGCAACCGCATCGTGCTGCTGTACCCGCAGACGGCGCCGATCAACCCGCTGGCCAACCCGAACGCCTGCTGGGACTGGTTCAACTACGACGACGCCAAGTACGCCCAGAAGGGCGGGCGGCAGATGGCGGCGATCAAGCTGATGGTCGACCGGCTGACCGGCGCGCCGCCGCCGCCGCCTCCGCCCGACGGCGCCTGCGTGACGGCGAGCAACTACGACCACGTGCGCGCCGGCCGCGCCCACGACAAGTTCTTCACGGCGCTGGCCAACGGCTCGAACCAGAGTATGGGGCTGGACAATATTTACATTCGCACTACACTGAAGCGCACTGGACCGAACTTCTACGTGATCGGCAGCTGCCCCTGAACGTGGCCGGGACTGCCGGCGCGCGGGCGGCGGCCGGTTTTCCCCACCACACGAGAGGAGCGACACATGTATCCGACGCAATGGAGCTGGGCGCCACAAATCCACCTGCCCTGGAGCGGCAGCGTGGCCCAGGAGATCGGCCTGAAATCGTGGTTCGACGCCATCCCCGCCAAGGCCGGCGACGGCGACCTGGAACTGCAGGTGTTCAACCACGCCTCCTACGGCCGCCAGCTCGGCTGGCTGTCCGAGCTGCTGCTCGACCTGGCCCAGCGCCTGCCGGCGCCGGCCACCGAGGACGGCCTGAAGGCGCTGCACGCGCTCAAGGAGACGGCGGTGGCGATCAAGTCGCTCAAGGAGATCAAGAAGAACATGATCAAACTGACCGGCGGCGACGCGCTGCCGGACGGGCCGGCGGTGGCCGAGTACATGCGCCGCCTCAAGGAGAACGACCCGGAAGCCTACGAGCAGTTGTGCCGCGACATGGGCGTCAAGCCGCGCTAGGCGGCGCCGGGGCGCCGGGACGCCGGGACGCCGCCTAGCGCGGCGCTACTCGACCACCGTCGCCGTCAGCTTCGGGTCGGCCGGCGGGAAGGCCAGCTTCATGCCCTCCAGCGTTTCGAGCAGGATCGAGGCCACCACCAGGTCGCGCTGGGTCTTGGAGTTGGCCGGCACCACGTACCAGGGCGCGTGGTCGCAGTCGGTGGCGGCCAGCGCCTGCTCGTAGGCGCGCTGGTAGTCGTCCCACTTCTGCCGCTGCACCACGTCGTTCGGGTCGAACTTCCATTGCTTGTCCGGGTCGGCCAGGCGCTCCTGCAGGCGCTCGCGCTGCTCGTCCTTGGAAATGTGCAGGAACACCTTGACGATGGTGGTGCCCGTCTCGGCGAGCATGCGCTCGAAGTCGCAGATCTGCGCGTAGCGGCGTTTGCACTCCTTGGTGTCGATCATGCCCTGCACCTTGGTGATCAGCACGTCCTCGTAGTGGCTGCGGTTGAAGATCGCCACCTCGCCCTTCACCGGCACCTTCTGGTGCACCCGCCACAGGTAGTCGTGGGCCAGCTCGATGTCGGTCGGCGCCTTGAAGCCGACGGCGCGGATGCCCATCGGGCTGATCTGGCTGAACATGGCGCGCACGGTGCCGTCCTTGCCCGAAGTGTCCATTCCCTGCAACAACAGCAGGACTTTTTGTCGGCGCTGCGCGTACAGCATCACCTGCAACTCGGCGATGCGGGCGATCAGGCCGGCGGTCTTGGCGCGGTCCTGCGCCTTGGCCTCGGCCTTGCCCAGTTTGGCGTCGTCGGCGCGGCTCGACAAACGGAAGTCGCTAGCGTCCTGCTCGCGCAGCTTGACGTCCCTGGCGACTCTAAATTGTTCCCGAACGGTCATGGCAGGCCTTTCCAGTGATATACAAGTAATGAATTCTTTTCCAAAAGCGATAACCTGGACGCGCGGTTTTGCCCGCCGCCATAGGTGTTTTCGCCCTGTGGAGGGCGGGTGATACCGAAATGGATATCACTTCCATCAAAAAAGTTATTAGATTAAGTTTATGAAATACCTATCATCGTCTCTGCAGTCCAATAAAACAATACGGAGACAATAATGACCCGATTCAAATTTCTGCTCGCCGGCGCCCTGCTGGGCGCCGCCACCCTCGCCGCGCCGCTCGCGGCGGCGCAAGCCAAGGGCCCGATCGGCATCTCGATGCCGACCAAGACCTCGTCGCGCTGGATCGCCGACGGCGACAACATGGTCAAGGTGTTCAAGGAACGCGGCTACAAGACCGACCTGCAATACGCCGACGACGACATCCCCAACCAGCTGGCCCAGCTGGAGAACATGATCACCAAGGGCGCCAAGGTGCTGGTGATCGCCGCCATCGACGGCAACACCCTGTCCGGCGTGCTGCAAAAGGCGGCCGACAAGGGCATCAAAGTGATCGCCTACGACCGCCTGATCCGTGGCTCGAAGAACGTCGACTACTACGCCACCTTCGACAACTTCCAAGTCGGCGTGCAGCAGGCCGCCTACATCGAGAAGGCGCTCGACCTGAAACACGCCAAGGGCCCGTTCAACGTCGAACTGTTCGGCGGCTCGGCCGACGACAACAACGCCCACTTCTTCTACAACGGCGCCCTGTCCGTGCTCAAGCCGTATATGGACCAGGGCAAGCTGGTGGTGCGCAGCAAGCAGCTCGGCATGGAGAAGGTCGCCACCCTGCGCTGGGACGGCGCCGTCGCCCAGGCGCGCATGGACAACCTGCTCAGCGCCTACTACGGCAAGGAGCGGGTCGACGCCGTGCTGTCGCCGTACGACGGCCTGAGCATCGGCATCCTGTCCTCGCTGAAGGGGGTGGGCTACGGCACGCCGGCGCTGCCGATGCCGGTGGTCACCGGCCAGGACGCCGAGATCCCCTCGGTCAAGTCGATCCTGCGCGGCGAGCAGCGCGCCACCGTGTTCAAGGACACCCGCGAGCTGGCCAAGGTCACCGTCAACATGGTCGACGCCATCCTCAGCGGCAAGGTGCCCGAGGTGAACGACAGCAAGACCTACAACAACGGCGTCAAGGTGGTGCCGTCCTACCTGCTCAAACCGGTGACGGTCGACAAGTCGAACTGGAAGGAGGTGCTGGTCACCAACAGCGGCTACTACACCGACGCGCAGATCCGCTGACATGGACGCACTGTTGCAAATGCGGGGCATCCGCAAGACCTTCCCCGGCGTGGTCGCCCTCGACCACGTCGACCTGACGGTGCGCGCCGGCGAGATCCACGCCATTGTCGGCGAGAACGGCGCCGGCAAGTCGACCCTGATGAAGGTGCTCAGCGGCGTGTATCCCTACGGCAGCTACAGCGGCGACATCGAGTTCCTCGGCCGCCTGCGCGAGTTCCGCGACATCCGCGACAGCGAGCGCCAGGGCATCATCATCATCCACCAGGAGCTGGCCCTGGTGCCCTTGCTGTCGGTGGCCGAGAACCTGTTCCTGGGCAACGAGCCGACCCGCTTCGGCGTGATCGACCGCGAGCAGATGCGCCGCCGCAGCGGCGAGCTGCTGCGCCGCGTCGGCCTGGCCGTCTCGCCGGAGACGCCGGTCAACCAGCTCGGCGTCGGCCAGCAGCAGCTGGTCGAGATCGCCAAGGCGCTGTGCAAGGAGGTCAAGCTGCTGATCCTCGACGAGCCCACCGCCAGCCTCAACGAGAGCGACAGCGACGCCCTGCTGAACCTGTTGCTGGAGCTGCAGCGCCAGGGCATCGCGGCGATCCTGATCTCGCACAAGCTCAACGAGATCTCGCGCGTCGCCGACGCCATCACCGTGCTGCGCGACGGCAACACCGTGCACAGCTACGACTGCCGCCTCGGCACCATCAGCGAGAGCCGCATCATCGAGCACATGGTCGGCCGGCAGATGGCCGAGCGCTACCCGGCGCGGCCGCGGCAACCGGGCGCCACCGTCTTCGAGGTGCGCGACTGGCAGGTGTTCCACCCCGAGCAGAGCGAACGGGCGGTGGTCAAGCAGGTCAGCCTGCACGCGCGCCGGGGCGAGGTGGTCGGCATCGCCGGCCTGATGGGCGCCGGCCGCACCGAGCTGGCGATGAGCATCTTCGGCCGCTCCTACGGCCGGCGCATCAGCGGCAGCGTGCGCAAGAACGGCGTGGAGATCGACGTCAGCAGCGTCAGCAAGGCGATCGGCCACGGCCTGGCCTATGTGACGGAGGACCGCAAGGCGCTCGGCCTGCTGCTCGAGGAGGATATCCAGAGCAACATCAGCCTGGCCAACCTGGCCGGCGTGGCGGCGCGCCAGGTGATCGACCGCGCCCGCGAGTACAAGGTGGCCGACGGCTACCGCCAGCGCCTGCGCATCCGCTGCTCGGGCGTGCGGCAGAAGACGCTGCACCTGTCCGGCGGCAACCAGCAGAAGGTGGTGCTGGCCAAGTGGCTGTTCTCGGCGCCGGACGTGCTGATCCTCGACGAGCCGAGCCGGGGCATCGACGTCGGCGCCAAGTACGAAATCTACAGCATCATCAACGCCCTGGTGGCCGAGGGCAAAAGCATCATCATGATCTCGTCGGAACTGCCCGAGCTGCTCGGCATGTGCGACCGGATCTATGTGATGAACGAGGGCCGTTTCGCGGCCGAAATGGACGCGGCCGAGGCGACGCAGGAAAAGATCATGCACGCGATCGTCAATCATGGAGAATGAGATGGGTAAGCAACTCGATTTAAAACTGGTCGGCACGCCGCCGGCCGCCGCGCCGGCGGAGGCCGCTGCGCCGGCCGCGACGCCGGCCGCCGAGCCCGGCAACAATTCCGGCCGCGACGCCGGCCCGGCCGGCGGCCACGGCCAGCCGGCCAACGATCCCGACGCGCCGGCGCGGCGCCACCAGGGCTTCCTGAAAAACAATATGCGCGACTACGGCATGCTGCTGTCGCTGGTCGCCATCATGGCCTTCTTCCAGGTGATGACCGACGGCACCCTGCTGCAGCCGCTCAACCTGACCAACCTGGTGCTGCAGAACAGCTACGTGGTCATCATGGCGCTGGGCATGCTGCTGGTCATCGTCGCCGGCCACATCGACCTGTCGGTCGGCTCGGTGGTCGGCTTCGTCGGCGCGCTGGCGGCGGTGCTGATCGTCAAGTTCCAGCTGCACTTCGTCGCCGCCAGCGTGCTCTGCCTCTTGGCCGGCGCCCTGATCGGCGCCGCCCAGGGCTATTTCGTCGCCTTCCTGAAGATCCCCTCCTTCATCGTCACCCTGGCCGGCATGCTGGTGTTCAGAGGCCTGACCCTGGCCGTGCTCGAGGGCCAGTCGCTCGGCCCCTTCCCGGACGGCTTCCAGCTGCTCAGCTCGGGTTTCCTGCCCGACCCCTTCGGCCACGCCGACCTGCGCCTGGGCTCGCTGCTGCTGGGCGTCGCCGGCGCCGCGCTGATGCTCGTGCTGCAACTGCGCGGCCGCGCCGGCCAGCAGCGCCACGGCATGGACACGGAACCCTACGGCTTCTTCCTGGCCAAGCTGGCCGTGTTCGGCGCCGCCCTGGTCTACTTCAGCTACCTGCTGGCCTCGTACAAGGGCATCCCCAACGTGCTGGCGCTGATGGCCCTGTTGATCCTGGCCTACACCTTCGTCAGCCAGCGTACCGTGCCGGGCCGCCGCGTCTACGCCGTCGGCGGCAACGAGAAGGCGGCGCGGCTGTCGGGCATCCGCACCGAGCGGGTCAGCTTCTACACCTTCGTCAACATGGGCGTGCTGGCCGCCGTCGCCGGCCTGGTCTTCGCCGCCCGGCTCAACACGGCCACGCCGAAGGCCGGCGTCGGCTTCGAACTGGACGTGATCGCCGCCTGCTTCATCGGCGGCGCCTCGGCCTCGGGCGGGGTCGGCAAGGTGATGGGCGCGGTGATCGGCGCCTTCATCATGGGGGTGATGAACAACGGCATGTCCATCATGGGCATCGGCATCGACTACCAGCAGGTCATCAAGGGATTGGTGCTGCTGGCGGCCGTCTGCGTCGACGTGTTCAACAAGAACAAATAGGCGCGACGCGACGGCGCCGCTTGGCCCGTCAAACCGCCTCGGAACTTGAGGCGATCGGTACAGGCGTGAGGCGTTTGGCCGGCATAATCGACTCAAAATATGAGTCGATTATGTGCTATATTCGCCTCACCTCCCCCTTCAAGAACAATTGATGGACGCCCCCCACTTCATCTGGCAGGCCACCGGACTGGCCAGCCATGCGCTACGACGGCGCCGTGGTCGGCGCCGAAGTCGCGCTCGCCCGGCGCGCCCAGGGCGTGGTCGAAGGAAAGCTGAGCGCGCTCGGCTTCGATCAGCGCCGCACGCTCGCGGCCGAGGCCTGGAGCCAGGAGGCGGTGGCGACAGCCGCCATCGAGGGCGAGCGTCTGGACTTGTTGGCGGTTCGCTCGTCCGTCGCCCGGCGGCTGGGTGTTGCCGGTCAACCGGGACCGAGTGTCCCGCGACATATCGATGGCCTGCTCGACATCATGGACGACGCCGTCAACCGGGCCGCCGCACCACTCAGCCACGAACGTTTGCACGCCTGGCAGGCCGCGTTGTTTCCAACCGGTTACTCCGGCATGATCAAAATCCGCGTTGGCGCCTATCGCGAGCATGCCGAGCCGATGCAAATCGTCAGCGGCCGCATCGGCCACGAGAAAGTGCACTACGAGGCGCCGCCCTCCTCCATGGTGGCGGCTGAGATGGAGGCCATGCTGGACTGGTTCAACCACGACGGCAATGGCGACAGCCTGGTACGGGCGGCGCTTGCCCATCTCTGGTTTGAGACCGTGCACCCTTTCGAGGACGGCAACGGCCGCGTCGGCCGCGTCATCGTCGATCTGGTGCTGGCGCGGGACAGCGGCGAGACCAGCCGACTGATGCGCATCTCGCAAGGTCTGCTGGCAAAGCGAGATGACTATTACATCGAGCTGGAACGTGCGCAGAGCGGCGGCTTGGATGTGACGGCCTGGGTCGTCTGGTTCGTCGCCCAAGTCCGTGCCGCCTGCGAGCAGGCCGCGCTGATCATCGACGAAGCAATGGCGAAGGGCCGCTTCTGGCGCGCGCACGGCGACAAGGAACTGTCGCCACGCCAACGCAAAGTGCTCAACGTGCTGCTCGATGCCGGCCCCGGCGGCTTTGAAGGCGGCATGAGCACCAAGAAGTATGAAAGCCTCACCGGCACCTCGCGGGCGAGCGCATCGCGCGACCTGAGCGAGCTGGAGGACTGGGGTTTGTTGCTGCGCGCAGGCAACGGCCGTTCGACCAGATACTATCCGAACATTCCGGGCTGGGACCTGCGGGCGGAGGCGGCTGGCACGCCGGCCTAGCCGCCCCTGTGGCGCCTGCTTACGCCGGGGCTTGGGCTGCGTACAGCTTGGCGTCCTTGGCGGCCGCCTTTTGCATCGCCGGGCGCTGGTTGACGCGCTCGATGTAGGCGGTGACCAGCGGCAGTTCCGGCACCATCTTCGAAGGCGACGATCCAGGACAGCGAGCTGGCCCACAGCACGTCGGCGGCGCTGAAGGTGTCGCCCAGCAGATACGGCCCCTTGGCCAGTTGCGCGGTCAACGTGTCGAGCGTGGTCTGGTAGTCGCCATAGGGACAACCGGACTGCGGCGCCGGCTCGCGCTTGAGCGAGAAGTCGCAGACCGCCGGCTCGAAGCAGGAACCGTAGAAGGCCATCCAGCGCAGGTAGGGACCGCGCAGCGGATCGCCAATGGCCGGCGCCAGCTTGGCCTGCGGATACAGGTCGGCCAAATAGATGAAGATGGCGACCTGCTCGGTCACCAGCGCCTCGCCGTGCAGCACGGCCGGCACCTTGCCCATCGGATTGACCGCCAGATACGCGGGCTGGCGCTGCTCGCCCTTCTTCTGGTTCACCAGATGCAGTTCGTATTCGGCGTGCAATTCCTCCAACAAGGCCAGCGTGCCGCTGGAGCGCGAATAGGGGGTGTGGAACAGGGTCAGGGTTGGTGTCATGTTGGTCTCCGTTGCGTTATCAAGACGACCATATTAACTCTTGCTATGATGGCGGTCTTGTAAAAACGCGAAGGCGGCGCAAAAATCCTGCGCCGCGCCCGCCACCACCATGAGCACCTTGCAACCGCTGAGCGACAGGCCGAAGGGCGTGGTCAACCCGGCCGCCGCGCAACAGGCCTTCCGCCTCGAACGCTATTTGCCGGAGGCCGACCTGGCCCCCTTCCTCGACTTCTTCTGGCTGGTCGAATGGCGCCTGCCCGAGGGCGTCACGCATGTGCAGCGCACCCTGCCCCACCCCTGCGTCAACCTGGTGTTCGACCGCGAGCGCACTGCCGTGTTCGGCGTCGTCACCGGCGCCTACGACTACACCTTGCGGGGCAGCGGCAAGGTGCTCGGCCTGCGCTTCCGCGCCGGCGGCTTTCGCGGCTTCCTCGGCGACAAGATGAAGACCTTGACCGACCGCACCATGCCGCTGGCGCCCCTGTTCGGTGGCGACGGCTTGGCCGACGAGCGCGCCGTGCTCGACGCGGTCGACGACGCCGCCATGCTGGCCGCCGCCGGTGCCGTGCTGCGCCGCGCGCTGCCGCCGGCCGACGCCCAGGTCGAGCGCATCGACGCCATCCTGGCCCTGCTGCGCGCACGTCCCGACATCACCCGCGCCGAGCAGCTGGCCGAGCAGGCCGGCCTCGGCCTGCGCAGCCTGCAGCAACTGTTCATGGACTATGTCGGCGTCAGCCCGAAATGGGCGATCCGCCGCAACCGCCTGCAGGACGCCGCCGACCGCCTGGCCAAGGGCGACGAGCCCGACCTGGCTAGGCTGGCCCAGGCGCTGGGCTATTTCGACCAGGCCCACTTCACCTCCGACTTCGAGAAGCTGGTCGGCAAGCCGCCGGCCGACTACCGCCGCAGCTGCCAAGCGGCAAACAATCGTTGACCTGTGCGGGCTGAAATGCCACACTTGCCAATCACATCACACAAAGGAGATCACACTATGCGCCAGCTGGACCTTGCCCCCTTGTCGGCCGCCTGATTTCCTCGTCACCATCCCGGCAGCACTACTCGCCGCCCGCTACACCAGCCTGATGTGTTGACGCGCGAATCATCGCGCCGCCGACTTCCGTTTGCCCCCCGTCCGTCGCCGCCGCGCGACTGACGGTGTTCGCGCGCGCCCACACGGCGCGCCATCGATACCGCAACCAGGAACACACACATCATGACTCACATCGATTTCGCCAGCCTGCGCCTGATCGGACTGAACCACAGCATCGCCAGCCAGCTCCACCTGCTCGACACCCCGCCGGCCGAGGCCAGGCTGCTGCGCGTCAGCGCCGTCCAGCGCGACCGCCTCGGCGTCCACGACGGCCACGGCGAGAGCAGCGCGCGCGTCCCGCCCGGCCTGCTCAAGGAGCTACAACTACACGGCCTGGCGCTGGCCGTCGGCGACTGGGTGCTGGTCGACGGCCGCGCCGACGGCGAACAATGGATCGCCCGCCGGCTCGAACCGCTCAACCACCTCGCCCGCCGCGACAGCGCCGGCCAGCGCCAGGCCATCGCCAGCAATGTCGACACCGCCCTGCTGGTGATGGGCCTGGACCACGACTTCAATCCGCGCCGGCTGGAACGCTACCTGAGCATGGTGCACGCCGCCGGCGTGGCGCCGGTGGTGGTGATGAGCAAGGCCGACATCGTCGTCGACGTGGCGGCGCGCATGCAGCAGCTGCGCCAGCGCCTGCCGGCGGCGCTGCCGCTGCTGGCCCTCAACGGCCTGAGCGGCGACGCCGCCGCCCAGCTGGCGCCATGGCTGGGCGCCGGCCAGACGCTGGTGCTGCTGGGCTCGTCCGGCGCCGGCAAGTCGACGCTGACCAACACCCTGTGCCAGACGACGCAGGCGACCGGCGCCGTGCGCGCCGACGACAGCCACGGCCGCCACACGACCACCGCGCGCTCGCTGCACCGCTGCGCCGGCGGCGCCTGCATCATCGACACGCCGGGCCTGCGCAGCTGGCAGCCGGACGCCGACGAGCAGACGCTGGCGGCAAGCTTCGACGACATCGCCGCGCTGGCGGCGCGCTGCCAGTTCCGCGACTGCCGCCACGACGGCGAACCCGGCTGCGCGGTGCGCGGCGCGGTCGACGCCGACCGCCTGCGCAACTACCACAAGCTGCTGCGCCAGGCCCGCCTGGTCGAGCAGACCCCGCTCGAACGCATCGCCGAGCGGGCCAAGTGGAAGGCGATCACGCGGGCGCCGCGCAAGCGCGCCATGCAGGGGCGCGATTGACACGTAAGGTCCGCGCGGCGGGCCCGGCGGACCAATACCAGCAGGCGTAAAAAAAGGCAGCCTCGGCTGCCTTTCTTCGCATTGCTGCTGTCCTGCTCGATCTTGCTTAGTGCTTCGCGCGCAGCTTGGCGATGGCGGCCAGTTGGCCGATCGCCGCCGCCAGTTCGGCTTGCGCCTTGGCGTAGTCGATGCCCGAGCTGTTGTTGGCCAGGTTCTCTTCCGCGCGTTTTTTCGCGGCGGTCGCCTTGACCTCGTCCAGATCCTTGCCGCGAACCGCGGTGTCGGCCAGCACGGTCACGGAGTGCGGTTGCACTTCCAGCAGGCCGCCGGCGACGAAGACAAACTCTTCTTCCGCTTGACCTGGAATCTGGATGCGCACCGCGCCCGGACGGATGCGGGTGATCAGCGGGGTGTGCTTGGGATAGATCCCCAGCTCGCCCTGCTCGCCCGGCAACGCGACGAATTCGGCTTCGCCGGAGTAGATCAACTCCTCGGCGGAAACCACGTCAACGTGAATAGTATTTGCCATGTGTGTCCTATCGGTTTTGAGCGGCCCCGCCAGCAGGCGGGGCCGCGCCAAACTCAACGATTAGTTGAGTTTTTTGGCTTTTTCGATGGCTTCTTCGATCGTGCCGACCATGTAGAACGCTTGCTCTGGCAGGTGATCGAGTTCGCCGGAAGCGATCATTTTGAAGCCCTTGATCGTGTCTTTCAGCGAAACGTATTTACCTGGCGAACCGGTAAACACTTCAGCGACGTGGAAAGGCTGCGACAGGAAACGCTGCATCTTACGTGCGCGCGCCACCAGCAGTTTGTCTTCCGGTGCCAGCTCGTCCATACCCAGAATGGCGATAATGTCGCGCAGTTCCTTGTAGCGTTGCAGGGTCATCTGCACGGCACGGGCGGTGTCGTAGTGTTCCTGGCCGACGACCAGCGGGTCCAGCTGGCGCGAGGTCGAGTCGAGTGGATCGACCGCAGGGTAGATACCCAGCGAGGCGATGTCACGCGACAGGGCGACGGTCGAATCCAAGTGGCCGAAGGTGGTCGCTGGCGACGGATCGGTGTAATCATCGGCAGGGACGTAGACGGCCTGGATCGAGGTGATCGAACCGGTCTTGGTCGAGGTGATGCGCTCTTGCAGACGGCCCATCTCTTCGGCCAGGGTCGGCTGGTAACCCACGGCGGAAGGCATACGGCCCAGCAGTGCGGATACTTCGGTACCGGCCAGGGTGAAGCGGTAGATGTTGTCGACGAAGAACAGAACGTCCTTGCCTTCGTCACGGAACGATTCCGCGATGGTCAGACCGGTCAGCGCGACGCGCAGACGGTTGCCCGGCGGTTCATTCATCTGGCCGTAGACCATGGCGACTTTGGAGTTCTCTGGGTTTTCCAGATCGACCACTTTGGCGTCGGCCATCTCGTGGTAGAAGTCGTTACCTTCGCGGGTACGCTCACCCACACCGGCGAACACGGAAACACCCGAGTGCGCCTTGGCGATGTTGTTGATCAGTTCCATCATGTTGACGGTCTTGCCGACGCCGGCGCCGCCGAACAGGCCGACTTTACCGCCTTTGGCGAACGGGCAAACCAAGTCGATCACCTTGATGCCGGTTTCCAGCAGCTCTTGCGATGGCGACAGTTCGTCGTAGGCAGGAGGCGCGCGGTGGATCGAGGCGACGTGTTCGTGCGAGACAGGACCGCATTCGTCGATCGGGTTGCCCAGCACGTCCATGATGCGACCCAGGGTCGCTTTACCGACCGGCACCATGATAGGCTTGCCGGTGTTCTGGATCATCATGCCGCGGCGCAGGCCGTCGGACGAGCCCAGGGCAATGGTACGCACCACGCCGTCGCCCAACTGTTGTTGTACTTCCAGGGTCAGCTCGGAGCCGGCCATTTTCAAGGCATCGAATACCTTAGGCATCGCGTTGCGGGGAAACTCAACGTCCACCACAGCGCCGATACACTGAACGATTTTGCCATCAGCCATGTTCGTTCCTTCAAATATAGTTAAATTCGTTTAAACCGCAGCCGCACCGGCGACGATTTCGGAGAGTTCTTTGGTAATCGCAGCTTGGCGGGTCTTGTTGTAGATCAGCTTGAGTTCGCCGATCACACTACCGGCGTTGTCACTTGCTGCCTTCATCGCGACCATGCGCGCCGATTGCTCGGACGCCAGGTTTTCCGCCACAGCCTGGTACACCAGCGCTTCGATATAGCGCTCTAACAGCTCATCGATCACGGAAGCGGCATCCGGCTCGTAGATGTAATCCCAGCTGTGATTACCCTTGTCGGCCTGCTTCTTGGCGGCCGGCAGCGGCAGCAACTGCTCCACCATCGGCTCCTGCTTCATCGTGTTGATGAACTTGGTGTAGCACAGATAGACTGCGTCGATCTCGCCGTTCTGGAACTTCTCGAGCATGACCTTGACCGGTCCGATGAGCTTTTCCAGGTGCGGCGTGTCGCCGATCTGCGTTACATGCGCGACGACGGGAACGCCGACGCGGTTTAAGAATCCCAAACCCTTGTTACCGATGGCAACCGCTTGCACCTTGCTGCCGGCCGCTTCGACTTCGCGCGACTTGGCCGTCACCATCCGCAGCACGTTGGTGTTCAAACCGCCGCACAGACCCTTGTCGGTCGTGACCACGATGAAGCCAACTGCCTTGGCCGCGTTGCTGGCTTCTTCGGCCAGGAACGGGTGGGTGTATTCCGGATTGGCGCTTGCCAGATTGGCGGCGATGTTCCGAATCTTGTCACTGTAGGGACGGGCGGCGCGCATCCGGTCCTGCGCCTTGCGCATTTTGGATGCGGCGACCATTTCCATCGCCTTGGTGATCTTCTTCGTATTCTCTACGCTCTTGATCTTGCCACGTATCTCTTTGCCTACTGCCATGAGTCCTTACTCCTTCTGCGCGTTGTGGCGGTCCGCCGCGTTGCCGCCGGGACCGCCGTGTCGCTTAAAATGCGCCGGATTTCTTGAAGTCAGCAATGGCTGCCGACAGCGCTGCTTCGCCGTCTTTGTCCAGTTGCTTGGTCTCTTCGATCTTGCTCAGCAGCGCAGCTTGCTTGGTTTTCAAGTAAGCGTGCAGGCCGGCCTCGAATGGCAGTACCTTCTTGACCGCGATATCGTCGAGGAAGCCTTTGTTCACTGCGAACAGCGAGGCGGCCATCAGGGAGATCGACAGTGGCGAGTACTGGGCTTGCTTGAGCAGTTCGGTGACGCGGGCGCCACGGTCCAGCTGCTTGCGGGTCGACTCGTCCAGGTCGGAGGCGAACTGCGCGAACGCGGCCAACTCACGGTACTGGGCCAAGTCGGTACGGATACCGCCCGACAGGTTTTTGATGACCTTGGTCTGGGCGGCGCCACCGACGCGCGACACCGAGATACCGGCGT
Organism: Rugamonas sp. DEMB1; assembly: GCF_029834475.1. Classification (GTDB taxonomy): domain Bacteria; phylum Pseudomonadota; class Gammaproteobacteria; order Burkholderiales; family Burkholderiaceae_D; genus Rugamonas; species Rugamonas rubra. The sequence continues at coordinate 6,322,228 of NZ_CP122407.1, forward strand.
TGATCGCGGGACGGACACCCGAGTTGAACAGCGAGGTTTCCAGGAAGATCTGGCCGTCGGTGATCGAAATCACGTTGGTCGGCACGAAGGCCGAGACGTCGCCAGCCTGGGTTTCGATGATCGGCAGTGCGGTCAGCGAGCCGGTCTTGCCTTTGACTGCGCCACCGGTGAAGGCTTCGACGTAGTCGGCGTTGACGCGGGCTGCGCGTTCCAGCAGACGGCTGTGCAGGTAGAACACGTCGCCTGGGTAAGCTTCGCGGCCTGGTGGGCGGCGCAGCAGCAGGGAAATCTGACGGTAGGCAACGGCTTGCTTGGACAGATCGTCGTAGACGATCAGGGCGTCCTCGCCGCGGTCGCGGAAGTATTCGCCCATGGTGCAACCGGAGTAGGCCGAGATGTACTGCATGGCTGCCGATTCGGCGGCCGATGCGGCGACAACAATGGTGTACTCCATCGCGCCGTGCTGTTCCAGGGAACGCACGATGTTCTTGATGGTCGAGGCTTTCTGACCGATCGCAACGTAGATGCAGGTCATGCCCTGACCTTTTTGGTTGATGATCGCATCAACCGCTACGGCGGACTTACCGGTTTGACGGTCGCCAATGATCAGTTCGCGTTGACCGCGGCCGATTGGCACCATCGCATCGATCGACTTCAGGCCGGTTTGCATCGGCTGCGAGACGGACTCGCGGGCGATCACGCCCGGGGCGATCTTTTCGATCGCCGAGGTCATCTTGGCGTCGATGGCGCCTTTGCCGTCGATCGGCTGGCCCAGCGCGTTGACCACACGGCCACGCAGCTCGGGACCGACCGGCACTTCCAGAATGCGGCCGGTGCACTTGACCGTGTCGCCTTCGGAGATGTGCTCGTAGGCACCCAGGATCACGGAGCCGACCGAGTCGCGCTCCAGGTTCATCGCCAGGCCGAAGGTGTTGCCCGGGAATTCCAGCATCTCGCCTTGCATCACGTCGGACAGACCGTGGATGCGGCAGATACCGTCGGCAACGGAAATAACCGTGCCTTGGTTACGCACTTCAGCGCCGCCGTCAAGACCTTGGATCCGGCTCTTGATCAACTCGCTGATTTCAGATGGGTTGAGTTGCATACTAACTCCTAAAAGTGTTTCTCTCAGCTTGCGCGAGGGGAAGAATCTGTTCTAAGCAGGCGGTGGCCGAAGTCCGACGGGGACTCAGGCGACCAAAGCCACACGCATTTGCTGCAGCTTGGCGCGGACCGAGGTGTCGAGCACCTCATCGCCAACCACCACGCGCACGCCGCCGATCAACGTAGGATCGACGGTCACGGCCGGCTTCAACTTGCGGCTGAATTTCTTTTCCAGCGTAGCGACCAGCTCGGCCACTTGGGCCGCGCTCAGTTCGAACGCGCTCGAGATGTCTGCGTCGGCGGCGCCTTCCACACTGTTTTTCAGGGCGTGGAATTGGGCGCCGATTTCCGGCAGCAGGCTGATGCGACCGTTTTCGATCAGCATCGCCAGGAAGTTGTTGGCTTCCGCGTTGAGCGGCGACTTGACCAGCGCCAGGATGGCGGAGGCGACGTCGGATTCCGAGGCCTTCGGATTGCGTGCGAACGCTTGCACCTCGGGGTGGCTACCGATCTGGGCCAATTCTGACACCAGTTCGGACCACGCCGCGAGGTTGAACGATTCCTTACCTGCTTGGGCTACGCGGAACAAAGCTTCCGCGTAGGGACGGGCGACGGTTGCGTTTTCTGCCATGATTACAGCTCGACAGCGAGGCGCGACAGCAGGTCGGCGTGTGCCGCTGCGGAAACTTCGCGCTTCAGAATTTGCTCGGCGCCCTTCACAGCCAGGTCAGCCACCTGAGCGCGCAGTGCTTCGCGAGCCTTGGCCACTTGCTGATCGGCGTCTGCCTTGGCTTGCGCAATGATGCGGTCGGCTTCGGCTTGTGCATTTGCTTTGATTTCTTCAGCGACCAGTTGCGCGCGCTTTTCAGCGTCGGCAACACGTTGCGAAGCTTCTTCGCGTGCACCGGTCAGCGCCTCGGCGGCGCGCTTTTCAGCGACGACCATCGCGGCCTGGCCCTGGTCGGCCGCGGCCAGACCGTCAGCGATACGCTTGGCACGCTCATCCAACGCTGCATTCAGCGATGGAAATACGAACTTCATCGAAACCCAGACCAACACCGCGAAGGTGATCATCTGACCGATGAGAGACATATTGATGTCCATACCTTTGCTCCTAACTAAAAGTTTCTCCTAGAAGGGAGCGAATTACTTACCAGCAGCGGCGATAACGGCAGCCAGGAACGGGTTGCTGAAGGTGTACAGCAGGGCAACGCCGACGCCGATCATCGAGATCGCATCCAGCAGACCGGCGATAACGAACAGTTTGGTTTGCAGTTGTGGCATCAGTTCAGGTTGACGTGCCGACGCTTCCAGGAATTTGCCGCCCAGAATTGCGAAACCGAGTGCGGTGCCGATGGCTGCCAGGCCGATGATGATTGCTGCGGCCAGAACGGTCATGCCTTGTACTTGTGCGATCAGAGCTTGCATATATTTCTCCTAAGATTTTAAAAAGACTACAGATACTAAAAAAGTAAAACCAATGTTGCTTAGTGCTTCTCAACCGCGAGGCTCAGGTACACGACAGTCAACGCCATAAACACAAACGCTTGCAGGGTCACCACCAGGATGTGGAAGATAACCCAAGGACCACCCAGCAGCCACTGCGCCCACCAAGGCAGCAGAGCGATCAGAATAAACAGCAGTTCGCCGGCGTACATATTGCCGAACAAACGCAGCGACAGCGACAGTGGCTTGGCCAGCAACTCGATCATCTGGAAGGCGAAGTTGACCGGCGCCAGCACGATGGCCATGAAGCCATGGGCGTGGAACGGCGCGGTCAGCAACTCTTTACCCCAGCCGCCGAGACCCTTGGCTTTGATCGAGAAACCAATAATGCAGAGCATGACGCCGAAGGACATGCCGAAAGTGTGGTTGACGTCGGCGGTCGGCACGACGCGCAGCTTGTGCACGCCGACGTAGCTGAGCAGCTTGGGCAGCAGGTCGACCGGCAGGAAGTCCATCGCGTTCATCAGCCAAACCCAGCAGAAGATGGTGATGGCCAGCGGCGCGATCACCTTGCTCTTGGCGTGGAAGGCCGAATTGACCACCTCGTTGACCAGCTCCATGACGGCTTCGACGAAGTTTTGCAGCTTGCCGGGCACGCCGGCGGTGGCGCGGCGCGAGGCCATGTAGAACACACCGAGGAAAATCAGGCCCAGAATCGCCGAAACCCAGAACGTGTCCAGGTTGACGGTGTTCTCCGCATTGCGCAGGTGGCTCAAGTGGTGCTGGATGTACTCGATGGAAGTCGGCGCCTCGTGGGCCGCCTCAACAGCGTTTTCTATGGTCATAAAAGTTTTAGATTTTGGTGATTAAACTGCGAGCAGTGAGAACCAATATGCCAAGGTTGCCACCGCGAAACCCAAGATCAGCCATAACCATGCGGCCGACTGAAACAGCGCTAGTGCCAACACGAACAGCACTACCGTGATAAATATTTTTAACATTTCGGCGCGCACATGCGTCCGGAACGCTTTTTTGGCGTCATTTGTTCCGCCCGCGACAATAATCGCGTACATCAGACTCCCGATGACTGCGATCGCTCCGCCATAGGCGGCTGACCAGGCTTTATTCGCGTCGCCGATATTCCATGCAAGCAACGCAAATCCAGTGACGATGGCGAACTGGAGGGCAACGACTCGAAAGACTGGCTGGGCGATACTTTGTGTTTTATCACTCACTTGCCAAGTTCCCAGAAAAGCCGATATACCCAAAGACACGGGATTATAAGTGTGTTTACTGACTCCAGTCAAACATTGCTGCACCGCAGCAGAGCAAATGCTGCGCGAATGACACGCTTTTAGAGCCCGATCCCTAATACTTGCACCATTTTGTGGCAGGGTGGATTTTCCAACAAGTGTGCTTCAGACGTGGCGTAATGATACGCAGTATTACTTACGCGGGGCTGTCGGCGGGCCGAGACTTATCATCTGTGCTTATATCGCACGGCTTGCCAGAATGGCAAGGCCGGGTGGCGGCGGGGATTGGGGCTTGCCGGAATGACAAGCCCCTTCGGCTTGAGGTGGTGTTGACGCGCTGTCAACACGGGGTGGCCGGGCGGCGACCGAAGTCGGTGGCTGCCCGCTTGCCTCAGGCGCGCAGGCGGGCCAGCACGCCGTCGAGGATGTCGAGGTCGGCGAAGTCGATGATCATTTGACCACGACCCTTGCTGCCCATCTTGAACACCACCGGCGTGGCCAGCGCGTCGGACAACTCCTCCTCCAGGCGGACGATGTCGCCCGACTTTTCCTTTTGCTTTGCGGAAACCGGATTGTTCAGCTCCTCCATGGTCCGCTGCACCAGTTTTTCCGTCTCGCGCACCGACAGGCGCTTGGCGACGACGGTGTTGGCCAGGTTGATCTGGCTGGCGGCGTCGACCGCCAACAGGGCGCGGGCGTGGCCCATGTCGATGTCGCCGGCCATCAGCATGGTTTGCACCGCGCCGGCCAGGTTCATCAGGCGCAACAGGTTGGAGACGGCGCTGCGCGAACGGCCCACCGCGTTGGCGGCCTGCTCGTGGGTGAAGCTGAAGTCGGTGATCAGGCGGTGGATGCCCTGCGCCTCCTCCAGCGGGTTGAGGTCCGTCGCGCTGGATGTTCTCGATCAGCGCCATGGCGGCGGCGGCCTGGTCGTCGACGTCGCGCACCAGCACCGGCAGCTTGTCCAGGCCGGCCAACTGGGCGGCGCGGAAGCGGCGCTCGCCGGCGATGATCTCGTACTTGACGGCGCCGGTCAGCGTGTCGCTGCCGATCGGGCGCACCAGGATCGGCTGCATGATGCCCTGGGTTTTGATCGAGGCGGCCAGCTCCTGCAGGCCACCCTCGTCCATGCGGGTGCGCGGCTGGTATTTGCCGGCCTGCATCTGCGACACCGGCAGTTCGGACGGGGTGCCGAGCGCCGGATTGTTCAGGTCGCCGTCGCCGCCGAGCAGCGCGTCGAGGCCGCGACCCAGGCCTTTAAGTTTTTTGGTTGCCATGCTGTCCTAAGTGTTGCGTCAGTGTTGCAGTATTTGGGTGTCGGGCGGCGCCGCTCACATCTTCTTGATGCGCTCGACCATCTCCGCGCCGAAGGCGATGTAGGCCTGGGCGCCCTTCGACGAGGGGTCGAAGGTGACGCCGGGCAGGCCATAGGACGGCGCCTCGGCCAGCCGCACGTTGCGCGGGATGATGGTGTTGAACACCTTGTCGCCGAAGTGCTGCTCGAGCTGGGCCGAGACCTGCTGCGACAGCGTCATGCGCGGATCGAACATCACCCGCAGCAGGCCGATGATCTTCAGGTCCGGGTTCAGGTTGGCGTGCACCTTCTTGATGGTGTTGACCAGGTCGGACAAGCCCTCCAGCGCGTAGTACTCGCACTGCATCGGGATGATCACGCCGTGCGCGGCGCACAGGCCGTTCAGGGTCAGCATCGACAAGGCCGGCGGGCAGTCGATCAGGATGAAGTCGTACTCGCCGTCGACCAGGGCCAGCGCGTCCTTCAGGCGGCGCTCGCGGTTGTCCAGCGCGACCATCTCGACCTCGGCGCCGGCCAGCTCGCGGTTCGAGGGCAGCACGTCGAAGCGGCCCGCCTCGGAACGTTGGCGCGCCGTGGCGACATCGCTCTCGCCCAGCATCACCTCATAGGTCGACGCCTTCAGGCCGGCCTTGTTGATGCCGGCGCCCATGGTGGCGTTGCCCTGCGGGTCCAGGTCCACCAGCAGCACGCGCTGGTTCAGTTTGGCCAGTCCGGCGGCCAGGTTGACACTGGTGGTGGTTTTGCCCACGCCGCCCTTTTGATTTGCTACACAAAAAATTTTGGCCATGTATGTTCTTGTTGTGAAAAGTGCGGTATCTGCGCGGCGGCCGTTGCGGCCGTTCCGACGATACGATTAATATTATTTATACTATTAATACGGTATAAACGATTTATACAATTTATACTGAATAAACAATTTATACCGTTTATATTGTTTAGTCAGTTTTCAAATTCTTCTTGATGAAAACCAGATGGCGCTCGGCATCCAGCCCGGGCACCCGTAAAGGCTGCAAATCCACCACTTTCCAGTCGCTCGGCAGTCGCTCGCGCTCGTCCGGCGGCGCCACCCCTTTCAAGGCGATGAATTGACCGCCCTCGGCCAGCAGATGGCCCGACCAGTTGACGAAGTCGGACAGGTCGGCGAAGGCGCGCGAGGTGATCACGTCGAACTGCTGCTTGACCTGCAGCTGCTCGACCCGCATGGTGTACACCGTGGCGTTGGCCAGGCCCAGTTCGGCCTTCACCTGGGTCAAAAACGCGGTCTTCTTGTGCACCGTGTCGATCATCGACACCTTCATGTCCGGCCGGGCGATCGCCAGCACCATGCCCGGCAGGCCGCCGCCGGCGCCCACGTCGAGCACGTTCGTCGCGCCCTTGAAGGCCGGCACCGCCGCCAGCGAGTCGAGCAGGTGGTGGGTCACCATCTGCATCGGGTCGCGCAGCGAGGTCAGGTTGTACACCGAATTCCACTTGAACAGCAGCGCCAGATAGTCCAGCAGCTGCTCTTCCTGCGCCCCGCTCAACTCCAGTTGCAACTCTTTGATGCCATTTTTCAGTACTTGCGCCAAGCCAGCGCGGTCAAACTGCTTCATTGAACAACCTCATCCTTTTGATTCAAGAACCCGCCAAAGCCGACTTTTTTCAGGTGCACCAGCAGCAGCGAGATCGCCGCCGGGGTCACGCCGGAGATGCGCGAGGCCTGGCCCAGGGTTTCCGGACGCTGCGCGTGCAGCTTCTGGCGCACCTCGACCGACAGGGCGGTGATGTCCAGATAGTTGAAACCTTCCGGCAGTTTGAGGTTTTCGTAGTGCTCGTGGCGCTCCACTTCCTTGGTCTGGCGGTCGATGTAGCCGGCGTATTTCAGCTGGATTTCGACCTGTTCCTGCACCGCGATATCGGCCACGCCGGGACCGCCGAGCACCTGGCCGTCGATGCCGCACATGCTCATCAAGGTCTCGTATTCGACGTTCGGACGGCGCAGCAGATCGGCCAGCGAGTACTCGCGTTCGATCGCCTGGCCGATCACGCGCTCCGATTCGGCGGCCGCCAGGATGCGCGGATTGACCCACGTGGAACGCAGGCGCTGCAGCTCCAGCTCGACCGCTTCGCGCTTGGTTTGGAAGGCGGCCCACTGGGCGTCGCCGACGCAGCCGAGCTGGCGGCCGATCTCGGTCAGGCGCATGTCGGCGTTGTCCTCGCGCAGGCTGAGGCGGTACTCGGCGCGGCTGGTGAACATGCGGTAGGGCTCCTGCACACCCTGGGTGACCAGGTCGTCGACCAGCACGCCGAGGTAGGCCTCGGAGCGGGCCGGCGTCCAGGCCTCGCGGCCGGAGGTTTGCAGCGCGGCGTTGAGGCCGGCCAGCATGCCCTGCGCCGCCGCCTCTTCGTAGCCGGTGGTGCCGTTGATCTGGCCGGCGAAGTACAGGCCCTGCACGGCCTTGGTTTCCAGCGAGGCCTTCAGGCCGCGCGGGTCGAAATAATCGTATTCGATGGCGTAGCCGGGCCGCAGGATGTGGGCGTTTTCCATCCCCTTCATCGAGCGCACCAGGGCGATCTGCACGTCGAAGGGCAGGCTGGTGGAGATGCCGTTCGGATAGAACTCGTTGGTCGTCAGGCCCTCGGGTTCGAGGAAGATCTGGTGCGATTCCTTGGAGGCGAAGCGGTGGATCTTGTCCTCGATCGACGGGCAGTAGCGCGGGCCGACACCTTCGATGACACCGGTGTACATCGGGCTGCGGTCGAGGCCGGCGCGGATGATGTCGTGGGTCTGGCTGTTGGTGTGGGTGACCCAGCACGGCATTTGCCGCGGGTGCATGGCGGCGTTGCCCATGACGGAGAACACCGGCACCGGATCAAGGTCGCCCGGCTGTTCGCTCATCTGCGAGAAGTCGATGCTGCGGCCGTCGATGCGCGGCGGCGTGCCTGTCTTCAGGCGGCCCTGCGGCAGCTTGAGTTCCTTCAGGCGGGCCGACAGCGAGATGGCCGGCGGGTCGCCGGCGCGGCCGGCCGAGTAGTTGTTCAGGCCGACGTGGATCTTCCCGTCGAGGAAGGTGCCGGCCGTCAGCACGACGGCGCGGGCGAGGAACTTGACGCCGATCTGGGTGACGGCGCCGACCACGCGGTCGCCCTCCACCATCAGGTCGTCGACGGCCTGCTGGAACAGCCACAGGTTGGGCTGGTTCTCCAGCCGCGAGCGGATGGCCTGCTTGTACAGGATGCGGTCGGCCTGGGCGCGGGTGGCGCGCACGGCCGGACCCTTGGACGAGTTGAGGATGCGGAACTGGATGCCGGACTCGTCGGTGGCGATGGCCATGGCGCCGCCCATGGCGTCGACTTCCTTGACCAGGTGGCCTTTGCCGATGCCGCCGATGGAGGGGTTGCACGACATCTGGCCCAGGGTCTCTATGTTATGCGTCAGCAACAGAGTCTTCTGGCCCATGCGGGCAGAAGCGAGGGCCGCCTCGGTGCCGGCGTGACCGCCGCCGACAACGATAACGTCGAATTCAGTAGGAAATAACATGATGGAATTGGTAAATGCGAAGGGATTAAGGTCAGATTATAGAGTCTTTTTGCTGCCGCGACTTTTTTCTGCTCAAATTTTCACCAGCAGGCGCCCTTCCGCGCCGCCCGCTGTTCCACGTGGAACATTGGTCGGGGGTAAAAAAAGGCGCCGGTTTGACCCGGCGCCCTGCCCTATCGACTGCTTTGTTCCACGTGAAACAGTGGCGCGCGTCCCGGTTCTACCCGCACATCTACCAGCGCATCCAGGCGTCGTAGCCGGTCTTGACGATCAGGATGGACACCACCAGCAGGAACAGTTTGCGCACGAAACCGCTGCCGTGCTTCATCGCCAGGCGCGAGCCGATCACCGAGCCGGCGATCTGGCAGATCGCCATGGTCAGGCCGAGCTGCCAGACCAGGTGCCCGCTGTAGCCGAACCAGATCAGCGCGGAGAAGTTGCAGGCGACGTTGACCACCTTGGCCACCGCCGAGGCGCCGAGGAAGTCGAAGCCGAACACGCGGACGAACAGGAACACCAGAAAGCTGCCGGTGCCCGGCCCGAAGAAGCCGTCGTAGAAGCCGATGGCCGAGCCGATCAGCAGCGCCAGCATCTGTTCGCGCCGGCCGCTGTGCATGGGCGCGTGGACGCTGCCGAAGTCCTTCTTGGCGAAGGTGTAGACGGCCACGGCGACCAGCACCACCGGCAGCAGGGCGCGCATGAAGTCGGGCGAGACGCGGGTGACGACGAAGGCGCCGAGGAAGGCGAACACCAGCGCGGCGACGGCGGCCGGCGCGGCGGTCGACCAGGCGATGCGCACGCGGCGCGCGTAGCTGACCGCCGCCACGCTGGTGCCGAAGATGCTGGCCAGCTTGTTGGTGCCGATCAGGGTGGCCGGCGCCATGTTGGGGAACACAGAGAACAAGGCCGGGATCTGGATCAATCCGCCGCCCCCCACCACCGCATCGACCAGACCCGCGCCGAAAGCGGCCACGCCCAACACCAGATAATCCACCATACCGAACCAGCCTTAACAAAGGGAAACAAGGCTAACATTGTACGAAAGAATGGAACCGCCCTGCCCGTGCAAGCCATGCCGATTGCGCATAAGGCCGGCGCTTGGTGTAAGCTTCACGTGGAACAATATGGAACCATCGCGTCGACAGCACACCGCTCCCCCTCACCCCGAACCCACCTCGCCACCGCGGAACCAGCCATGACCAGCTCGCCAGCCTTCGCCTTCAGCACCGTCGCCCACATCGTTTCGGAGGCCGGCGCGGCGCGCCGGCTGGGCGAGTACGTGCGGCAGCACTTCCCCGCCGTGCGCCAGGCGCTGCTGGTGACCGACCCCGGCTTCCTCGCCACCGGCCTGGTCGACGGGCCGCGCGAGAGCCTGATCGCCGCCGGCATCCAGGTGCATCTGTACACCGACGTGGTGGCCGATCCGCCCGAGCACGTGGTGCTGGAGGCGGTGGCGGCGGCGCGCCGGCACGAGGCCGACATCGTCATCGGCCTCGGCGGCGGCAGCTCGATGGACGTCGCCAAGCTGATCGCCGTGCTGGCCGGCGGCGGCCAGCAGCTGGCCGACATCTACGGTATTGGCAATGTTCGCAACATCGCGGGCAACGGCGGCGCCGGTCACCTGCCACTGGTGCAGATTCCCACCACCGCCGGCACCGGCTCCGAGGTGACCAACATCGCCATCGTCACCACCGGCGCCACCAGCAAAATGGGCGTGGTGGCGCCGCAGCTGTACGCCGACCTGGCCATCCTCGACGCCGAACTGACGCTGGGTCTGCCGGCGCGCGTCAGCGCCGCCACCGGCATCGACGCCATGGTGCACGCCATCGAGGCCTACACCAGCCGGCACAAGAAGAACCCGTTGTCGGACATGCTGGCGCGCCAGGCGCTGGGCCTGCTGTCGGCCAACCTGCTGCGCGTCTGCGAGAACGGCGCCGACCTGGCGGCGCGCCAGGCCATGCTGCTCGGCGCCATGCTGGCCGGCCAGGCCTTCGCCAACGCGCCGGTGGCGGCGGTGCACGCGCTGGCCTATCCGATCGGCGGCGTGTTCCACGTGCCACACGGCTTGTCGAACTCGCTGGTGCTGCCGCACGTGCTGCGCTTCAACGCGCCGGCGGCGGCGCCGCTGTACGCCGAACTGGCCGCCATCGTGGTGCCGCAGGCCAGCGGCAGCGTCGAGGCCAGGGCAGAGGCGCTCGCTGTTGCGATGCAACAAATCGCCATCCTGACGGGCATCGAGCGCACCCTGCAGCAGGTCGGCATCAAAGAGGCGGACCTGGACCGCTTGGCCGACGACGCCATGCTGCAGACCCGCCTGCTGGGCAACAACCCGCGCGAGGTGAGCCGCGCCGACGCCCGCGCCATCTACGCCGCCGCGCTGTAGTCCGGCATATCGGGACGCCGGCCTTACCCCACAAACCAAGGGGTCTGACCCCGTGGGGTCAGACCCCGAGGCGTATCGGCGTGCGGGGCAAAAAAAAGGTTCTTCGCGGCTTACCGGGAAGAACCTTCTCTCGCGCCGCCCTGCTCCGGCGGCAACAATATTACTCATACCATCCGCGCTAGTTCGGCACCTCGACGACGTTCTGGCCGACCGTCAGGATGCTCTTGACCTCGATCAGGTTGCCGGCCGCCGGCGCCGCCGAAATCGGCGGCACGTTGGCGATGGTGATCGGCGTCGTCGCGTCGGCCCGCGTCACCGTGCGCACCACCTGCGACGGCGGCAGCGGCGCCGTGGTCGGGTTCTTCAGGTTGGCATAGAGGGCGTCAAGGGCGCGGTTCAGGTACACATGCAGCGGCACGATCAAGGTCGGCACGGCGCTGGTGAAGGAGTCGAAGTGGTTGCCGTTGGTGACCTCGATGTAGCGCAACTTGCTGGCCGTGCCCTCGGCCACCGCGTTCAAGCCCAGGTAGGCGCGCGAGGCGTGGTTGATGACGATCAGCGTGTCGCTGCGGCCGTGCACGATGATCGCCGGCTTGCCGCGCAGGTTGCCGGTGGCGGCCACCTCGGCCATGCCGGCGCGCACGCGGGCGCTCTGCGCCGCCAGCTCGCCGCCGAGCGGAGCGCCGGTCACCGCGTCGACGCCGGTGGCCAGCGAGCGCAGGCAGAGGAAGCCGTCGAGCGACTGGTCGGCCAGCGCGCTGCTGGGCGAGGTGCCGAAGACGTAGCCGCGCGGATCGCGCACGCCGCCGACGCCGACCGAGTTCTCGTAGATCACGCCGCCGAGGATGCCGTTCTGCGTGGCGAAGCTGTTGGCCTTGGTGGCCGCCGGCATGGCGATCGGCAGGCCGCTGGCGTCGGTGCTGCCGAAGCCGAAGCCGCAGACCTTGTCGGCCACGGAGAACTTGCCGTAGGCGTTGGCGTAGGTCACCGCCACCAGGATGTTGGTGCCGGCGTGGGCGGCCTGCAACGGGTCGCTGTCGGCCTGCCAGCCATAGGCGCGCAGGCGCGCCTTGGCGTCGGCCTGCTGCGCCGGCAGGTCGCCGCCGCTGAGCAGGTTCTTGGCCACCAGCGCGGCGCAGCGGCCGGGATTGGCGGCGGTCGCGGCGACGCAGGGCTGGTACAGCGCGGCGTAGGTGAAGTAGTCGTACAGCTGCTTGCCCTGGGCGGCCACCGCCACCCCGCCCTGGCGCAGCAGATAGCCCGTCGCGCTCTTCGGTTGGATCTGCGGCTCGGTCACGGCGACGCCGCTGATCAGGCCCTTGCTGTCCTGCTCGGCGGCCAGCAGCGCCGAACCGCCGCCGTTGGAGATGCTCGAGGCGATGGTGATGGTGTTGGCCGGCTTGAAGCGCACGATGTGGCTCTTGCCGTCGCTGGCCAGGGTGCCGTACTTCTCGTTGAGCACGTAATAGGCGAACTCGACCGCCTGCAGGGTGTTCTTGCCCCAGTCCTTCTCCGGGTTCTGCTGCGAGTGGGCGTGCTTGAAGGCGAGGCGGCCGCTCAGGTCGGCGTTCAGCGCGGCGCGCTGGGCGTCGCTCAGCGCCGGCGCGAAGATGGCGTTCTTGCCGGCCGCCACGCGGCCGGCGCGCACGCCGTTCTGCAGATTGACGCCGTCGTCGTCGAAGGTGTACAGGCCGATGCCGCTGCCCTTGTCGGCGTAGGCGACGGCGCAGTTGTTCTTCAGGCCCCATTCGCCGGAGCTGCCGATGGCGCCGTAGATGCCGCGCGAGCCGCTCGAGGTGCCGGTGACGATGCAGGGGTTGGCCGGGTCGAAGCCGGCCGGCACCTGCACCATCAGCGTGACGTTCTGGTTGCCGCTGCCGTCGTCGCTGTAGGCCAGGTATTCGCTGCCGGCGATCTTGCCCTCGCCGCTGCCGACGTTGCCCTTGGCGTCGACGTTCGGGCCGTACAGGGTGCCGTAGCCGCTGTTGGCGGCGATGTCGAGCACGCCGCGGTAGTTGGAGTAGATGGTGTTGCGGCGCAGCTCGGCGGCGGTCGGCTTGAGCGGATCGGCGTAGGCCGGCGCGGCGGCGGCGGCCAGGCCGGTCTTGCCCAGGCCGGCGGTCAGCAGGTCGTCGCTGGCGCCGTCGTAGTTGGTGCTGGTGATCGCGCCGAGGTAGCTGGGCAGCGTGTTCAGTTCGTCCGGGATGGTCTTGCCGCCGCCGCAGGAGGCCAGCGCCAAGCCGGCGCCGGCCAGCGCCAGCGTGCGCCGCGCGCCGCGGCCTATGTTGCTGTGTTTGCTCTGCTTGCTTGTCGTATTCTTCATGTCATCCTCTTTCCGTGGTTCAAAAATAGGTGCATCGAAATCGCTGTCTCCACACTGTGCGCGGCGCCTTGCCGGCCTCGACCTCCCGTCTGCCCGCGCTCCGCCGGGGCGGCGGACGTGGCGCTCCCACCCCGGCGCGCGGCCGGGCGGGGACGACTGACAAGCATGTTGAAAATGAAAACGCCGGACAGAAGGTCCGGCGCCGCCGCAAATTACGCCGGCTTGCTGCCGGCTTTGCTGGCGAAGCGGGCAACCACCTCGCCGATGATGCCGCGCCGGAACAACAGCACGCAGGCGATGAAGATCAGCCCGGTCACCATGCTGACCGCCTCGCCCAGCGTGTTGAACCATTCGATGCCGGTCTGGGTGGCGATGAAGGTGCCCAGGTCGCCCAGCTTGTTCTCCAGCGCGATGATGATCACCGCGCCGAGGATCGGGCCGGCCAGGGTGCCCATGCCGCCCACCAGGGTCATCAGGATCACCAGGCCGGACATGGTCCAGTGCACGTCGGTCAAGGTCTCGAAGCCCAGCACCACGGTCTTGGTGGCGCCGGCCAGGCCGGCCAGCGCGGCCGACAGCACGAAGGCCATCAGCTTGTAGCGGTCGACGTCGTAGCCCAGCGAGATGGCGCGCGGCTCGTTCTCCTTGATCGCCTTGAGCACCTGGCCGAAGGGCGAATGCACGGTGCGCACGATCAACATGAAGCCGGCCACGGCGATGGCCAGCACGACGTAGTACAGCACGGTGTCGTTGGCCAGGTCGACGACGCCGAGCAGTTTTCCACGTGGAACGCCCTGCAGGCCGTCCTCGCCGCCGGTCAGCTCGCCGGCGCGCAGCGCGAAGTAGGACACCACCTGGGCCAGCGCCAGGGTGATCATGGAGAAGTAGATGCCCTGGCGGCGGATCGCCAGCGCGCCCATCACCAGGCCGATCAGCGCGGCGGCGACGACGCCGGCCAGCAGGCCCAGCTCGAAGGGCCAGCCGTGCGACTTGAGCATGTTGCCGGCGACATAGCCGGCGCTGCCGAAGAAGGCGGCGTGGCCGAAGGACAGCAGGCCGGTGAAGCCGATCAGCAGGTTGAAGGCGCAGGCGAACAGGGCGAAGCACAGCAGCTTCATCAGGAACACCGGGTAGCCGTAGAAGGGCGCCGCCAGGGCCAGCGCCAGGGCGATCGCGTAGCCAATATTCTTATTCATGGACGAGCTCCTATTTTTCTTTGCCGAACAGGCCGGCGGGACGCAACAGCAGCACGATGACCATCACCACGAACACCACCACGGCCGAGCCCTCGGGGTAGTAGACCCGGGTCAGGCCCTCGATGACGCCCAGGCCGAGGCCGGTGAGGATGGAGCCCATGATCGACCCCATGCCACCGATCACCACAACGGCGAACACGACGATGATCAGGTTCGAGCCCATCAGGGGTGTCACCTGGATGATCGGGGCCGCCAGCACCCCGGCAAAGCCCGCCAAAGCGACGCCGAAGCCGTAGGTCAGGGTGACCATCAGCGGCACGTTGACGCCGAAGGCCTCGACCAGCTTGGGGTTCTCGGTGCCGGCGCGCAGGTAGGAGCCGAGCTTGGTCTTTTCGATGACGAACCAGGTGGCCAGGCAGACCACCAGCGAGGCGAGCACCACCCAGGCGCGGTAGTTCGGCAGCATCATGAAGCCGAGGTCGGTCGAGCCGCTGAGCAGCTCGGGCGCCGAGAACGGCTGGCCGGAGACGCCGTAGAAGGAGCGGAACACACCCTCGGTGAGCAGGGTGATGCCGAAGGTCAGCAGCAGGCCGTACAGGTGGTCCAGCTTGTAGAGCCAGCGCAGCATGGTTTTTTCGATCAGCACGCCGAGCGCGCCCACCACCAGCGGCGCCAGCACCAGCATGACCCAGTAGTTCAGGTTGAAATAGGCCAGGCCCATCCAGGCGACGAAGGCGCCCATCATGTACATGGCGCCGTGGGAGAAGTTGATGACGTTGAGCAGGCCGAAGATGACCGCCAGGCCGAGCGACAACATCGCGTAGAAGGAACCGTTGACGAGGCCCAGCAGCAGCTGGCTCATCATCGCTTGCAAGGGAACGCCGAAGATTTCCATGGCTTCACAATATAAAAAATCACCGTGGCAGCGGCGAAGGATGGACGGGAAATGGCGGCCGCGGCGCCGCGCCCTGCCCTCGAACAAGGGGCGGCGGGCGGCGGCGCGCGGACGCGCGGTGGTGCGGTCGCGCCGGCGCGGGCCGGACGGACCGGGCGGGCGGCCGACTGCGCCGCCCCGCCCTGCTTCAAGGCCGGCTTACTTCCACAGCGCGCACTTGCTCTCCGCCTTGGTCACGTAGGCCTGGTCGCCCGGCACCACGGCGGCCACCTTGTAGTAGTCCCAAGGGTACTTCGATTCCGACGGCTTCTTCACTTCCATCAGGTACATGTCGTGCACCATGCGGCCGTCCGGACGGATCACGCCGCCCTTGGCGAACATGTCGTTGATCTTGTTCGCCTTCAGGTGGGCCATCACCTTGTCCGAATCGTCGCCGCCGACCGCCTTGACCGCCTTCAGGTAGGTCGACGCCGCCGAGTAGTCGGCCGCCTGCAGCATCGACGGCTCCTTCTTCATCTTCTCGAAGTAGCGCTTGGACCAGGCGCGGGAGTCGGCGTTCTGGTCCCAATACCAGCCGTCGGTCAGGTACATGCCCTGGGTCAGGTTCAGGCCCAGCGAGTGGACGTCGTTGATGAACATCAGCAGGCCGGCCAGCTTCATCTTCTTGGTGATGCCGAACTCGTTGGCCGCCTTGATCGAGTTGATGGCGTCGCCGCCGGCGTTGGCCAGGCCGAGGATCTGCGCGTTCGACGACTGCGCCTGCAGCAGGAAGGAGGAGAAGTCGGAGGCCGACAGCGGATGCTTGACGCTGCCGAGCACCTTGCCGCCGGCCGACTTGACGACCTCGGCCGTGTCTTTTTCCAGCGACTGGCCGAAGGCGTAGTCGGCGGTCATGAAGTACCAGTTCTTGCCGCCCTGCTTGACGATGGCGCCGCCGGTGCCGCGCGCCAGCGCCACCGTGTCGTAGGCGTAGTGCACGGTGTAGGGGGTGCATTCCTCGTTGGTCAGGCGGGCCGAGCCGGCGCCGATCGAGATGAAGATCTTTTTCTTCTCCGCCGCCAACTTGGCCATGGCCAGGTTGGCGCCGGAGTTGGTGCCGCCGATCAGCAGGTCGACGCCCTGCTGGTCGAACCATTCGCGCGCCTTGGAGGCGGCGATGTCGGCCTTGTTCTGGTGGTCGGCGGAGATGAACTCGACCTTTTTGCCGGCGATGACCACGCCGGCGTCGGCGATCGCCATCTTGATCGCCTCGGCGCCGCCCTGGCCGTCGATGTCCGAGTACAGGCCGGACATGTCGGTGATGAAGCCGATCTTGATGGTGTCGCCCGACACCTGGGCCGAGGCGGCGCCGGACAGACCCATGGCGCACAGGGCGCCGGCGGCGATGGCGATAGCTTTGATTTTCATATTGTCTCCGTTTGTGGATTGGTTTTGTTGATATTGAAACGGTGCTGCGAAGCTGCGTCCTGCCGGTACAAGCGGTGCTACACGCCGAGCAGCTCGGTGAGGAGCGGCATCTTGGCGTTCAATTCGGAAGCGATAAAGGACTCGACGATCTGGCCGTGCTCCATCACGTAGAAGCGGTCGGCCAGCGGCGCGGCGAAGCGGAAGTTCTGCTCGACCATGACGATGGTGTAGCCCTTGGACTTGAGCGTGGTGATCATGCGCGCCAGGCCTGCACGATGACCGGCGCCAGGCCCTCGGAGATCTCGTCGAGCAGCAGCAGGCGGGCGCCGGTGCGCAGGATGCGCGCCACCGCCAGCATCTGCTGCTCGCCGCCGGACAGGCGGGTGCCCTGGCTGTGCTTGCGCTCCTCCAGGTTGGGGAACATGGCGTAGATCTCCTCGACCGACATGCCCTTCTCGCCGGTGGCCAGCTGCGGCGGCAGCAGCAGGTTCTCCTCGGTCGACAGCGAGGAGAAGATGCCGCGCTCCTCCGGGCAATAGCCGATGCCGAGGTGGGCGATCTGGTGGGTCGGCAGGCCGATCGCCTCGACGCCGTTGACCTTGATCGAGCCCTTGCGGGCGCCGGTCAGGCCCATGATGGCGCGCAGGGTGGTGGTGCGGCCGGCGCCGTTGCGGCCCAGCAGGGTGACCACCTCGCCCTGCTTCACCGTCAAGTTGACGTCGTGCAGGATGTGCGATTCGCCGTACCAGGTGTGCAGCTTGGAAATTTCCAGTGCGTTCGTCATCAGTGCGCCCCTTCCAATACCGCCGCTTCGCTGCCCATGTAGGCTTCCATCACCAGGGCGTTGCTGGAGACCTCGGCGTAGCTGCCCTCGGCCAACATGGCGCCGCGCTGCAGGACGGAGATCTTGTCGCAGATGCCGGACACCACCTTCATGTTGTGCTCGACCATCAGGATGGTGCGGCCGGCCGATACCTTCTTGATCAGCTCGGTGACGCGGTGCACGTCCTCGTGGCCCATGCCCTGGGTCGGCTCGTCGAGCAGCATCAGCTCGGGCTCCATCGCCAGGGTGGTGGCGATCTCCAGCGCGCGCTTGCGGCCGTAGGGCATGTCGACGGTGACGGTGTCGGCGAACTCGGTCAGGTCGACCTCGGCCAACAGCTGCATGGCGCGCTCGTTGAGTTGCGAC
Source organism: Rugamonas sp. DEMB1 (assembly GCF_029834475.1). Taxonomy (GTDB): domain Bacteria; phylum Pseudomonadota; class Gammaproteobacteria; order Burkholderiales; family Burkholderiaceae_D; genus Rugamonas; species Rugamonas rubra. The sequence continues at coordinate 6,340,259 of NZ_CP122407.1, forward strand.
AGGGAACGCTCGCTCTGCCAGAAATTGAAGCTGGTGCCGAGCTGGCGTTGCAGGCCGATGCGCACATTCTGCAACACCGTCAGGTGGGGAAACACGGCGGAGATCTGGAACGAGCGGATCACGCCCATGCGGGCGATCTGGGCCGGTTTGGCCGCCGTGATGTCGTTGCCGTTGAATAGGATCTGGCCCGAGGTGGGCACCAGGAACTTGGTGAGAAGGTTGAAGCAGGTGGTCTTGCCGGCGCCATTGGGGCCGATCAGCGCGTGGATGTGGCCGCGCTGAACCTGTAGATTGACCCCGCTCACGGCGGTGAAGCCCTTGAACTCCTTGGTCAAATTTCTTGTTTCCAAGATAACGCTGGACATCGTGTCTCCTAGTTATTCTTTGCAAACTATCAAATTTTTTTCAGATAATACACACTAATATTTTGGCTAACAATACAGTATAACTACCATGATCTTTTGATCTATGCCTATCATCGAAACGTCATTCATTGTAGAAATTACGACATTTCAATAATGTCATTTCCATGATGAATGAACCATTTGCGCGGCCTTCTCGGCGATCATAATCGTCGGCGAATTGGTGTTGCCGGAAGTGATGGTCGGCATCACCGAGGCGTCCACCACGCGCAGGCCGGCCACGCCGAACACGCGCAACTGGCTGTCGACCACGGCGCCCGGATCGCCGGCGCGGCCCATGCGGCAGGTGCCGACCGGGTGGAAGATGGTGGTGCCGATGGCCGCCGCCGCCTGGGCCAGCTCCGCCTCGCTCTGGTAGGCCGGGCCCGGCTTGAACTCCTCTGGCGCGTAGCGCTGCAGGGCCGGCGCGGCGACGATGCGGCGGGTCAGGGCCAGCGCGGCGGCGGCGACGCGGCGGTCCTCCGCCGTGCTCAGGTACATCGGCGAGATCTTCGGCGCGGCGTAGGAATCGGCCGAGGCGATGCGCACATGGCCGCGCGAGCTCGGCCGCAAATTGCAGACGCTGGCGGTGAAGGCGGGAAAGGCGTGCAGCGGCTCGCCGAACTTCTCCAGCGACAGCGGCTGCACGTGGTATTGCAGGTTGGGCCTGGCCTGGCCCGGGTCGGAGCGGGCGAAGGCGCCCAGCTGCGACGGCGCCATCGACATCGGCCCGCTTTGCCGCAGCGCGTATTCGAGGCCGATCTTCATCTTGCCGTACCAGTTGGCGGCCATGGTGTTGAGGGTCTTGGCGCCGCTCACCTTGAACACCATGCGCAGCTGCAAATGGTCCTGCAGGTTGGCGCCGACGCCGTCCAGCCCGGCCAGCGGGGCGATGCCGTGCTCATGCAGCAAGGCCGCCGGGCCGACGCCGGACAGCTGCAAAATCTGCGGCGAGCCGACCGCGCCGGCCGTCAGCAGGGTTTCGCGGACGGCCTCGGCGCGGTAGGTGGCGCCGCCGCCGCTGAACACCACGCCACGGCAAACGGCGCCCTGCCCGCCCCGCTCGATCAGCAGCTTTTCCACGTGGCAGCCGGTCATGATGGTCAGGTTGGGCCGGGCCGAGGCCGGCTTGAGGAAGGCCTTGGCGGTGTTCCAGCGGATGCCGCGCTTCTGGTTGACCTCGAAATAGGCGCAGCCGGCGTTGTCGCCACGGTTGAAATCGTCGATGCTGGCGATGCCCGTTTCGGCGGCGGCGTCGCGGAAGGCGTCGAGAATTTTCCACGACAAACGTTGTTTTTCCACACGCCATTCGCCGCCGGCGCCGTGTTCGGCACCGGCGCCGCCGTGGTGGTCCTCGCTCAGCTTGAACAAGGGCAGCACCTGGTCCCAGCGCCAGCTGGCGTCGCCGCACAGCTCGGCCCACTGGTCGTAGTCGCCGGCCTGGCCGCGCATATAGATCATGCCGTTGATCGACGAGCTGCCGCCCAGCACCTTGCCACGCGGATAAAGCAGGCTGCGTCCGCCCAGGCCGGCGTCGGCCTCGGTGCGGAAGCGCCAGTCGGTGCGCGGATTGTCGATGCAGTGCAGATAGCCGACCGGGATGTGGATCCACACATAGTCGTCCTTGCCGCCCGCCTCGATCAGCAGCACGTTGGCGTGCTTGTCGCGGCTGAGCCGGTTGGCCAGCACGCAACCCGCCGTGCCCGCCCCAACAATGATGTAGTCGTACTGTCCAGCTGATTCCAAGACCTCTCCTCCAAGGAAATACGCGCTGGCAGTCTGCGCTGCCTAAAGCGAACTCAACAATTATGCGACGGACGTGCGCCGGCCATGGCGGACGGCAACTCGCGTCGCCGCCGTCCGGCGCCGGCGCTCAAGCCGCCGCGATTTCCGCCAACAAGGTCGCCACCAGCTGCGCGGCCGGCATAGGCCGGGCCCGCGCCACGCCGCTGCCGCACCACAAGGACATCAATTCGGTGTCGCCGCGCTTGCCGGCCTCGGCGCGGATGGCGCCGGTCAGCGCGTTCTGGATCGGATAGGCCGGCACTTGCGCCTCGACGGGCGCCATCAGGCTCATGAAACGGTTCTCCAGCCCGCGCGCGTAGCGGCCGGAAAAACTGCGCGTCAAGCGGGTCGCCGGCCGGTCGGGCGCCAGCAGGCGCGCCTTGTAGGCCGGCGTGATGGCGGACTCGTCGACCACCAGGAAGGCCGTGCCCATCTGCACCGCGACGGCGCCCAGGTCCAGCGCCCGCTTGATGTCGGCGCCGTCCATGATGCCGCCGGCGGACACCACCGGAATGCTGATCTTGTCCGCCACCGCCGCCAGCAAGTCGAAGGTGGACAAGGTGGCGTCCTCCTGGCGGCCGAGGAAGGTGCCGCGGTGGCCGCCCGATTCGACGCCGGAGGCGATCACGGCGTCGGCGCCGACCTCCTGCCAGGCCAGCGCCTCGGCCACCGTGGTGATGGTGCCGACGACGACGATGCCGGCCGCGCGCAGGCGCGCCACTTGCCCGGCGCTGAGGATGTTGAAGGTGAAACTGGCCACGGCGGGACGCAACTCGAGCAGCGTTTCAAACTGGGCGGAAAAGTCCTCGCACCATTTGGCCGGCAGCGGCAGCTCGTCCCAACCCAGCACGTCGAGCACCGGGCGCAGCAGTCGGCGCGCCTGTTCCAACTCGGCGGGATCGACTTGCGGGGTGGTTTGGACGAAGAAGTTCAGCGCGAAAGGCCGTGCCGTCAGGCTGCGGATCTGCTCGACCTGGCTGCGCATGGCATCCGGCGTGAGCAACGAACAAGCCAGCGATCCGAGCGCGCCGGCGTTGGAGACGGCGGCGATTTGGGCCGGTGTGTTCTGTCCGCCGGCGGTCGGACCTTGGATGATTGGGTGTGGAAAAAGTGTTCGTAAAACCATCAATTACCCTCCGAAAACTGCGTGATCGGCCGTTTTTTGCCTGTAATTTAGGCAAAAAAGGGGATTCCACTTGTGGATAACTCTATGGATATCCACAGGCACCGAATGTGAGTAAACAAAAATTTTTTTGGGTCACGTTTTTTTATCCCAAAACAGTTCCCAGCTCATACAGCGTTTACGCGCCCGCTTATGCATCTCGCAAACGCTTGATTCTAATTCAAAATCAGGACTTATCCACAGAAAGGTGTCTACGTTAACAACTACTACTATTTTTATATCTATATCTTTACAGTAAACCAAAGCCAACGCGAAAGGAACCGAAACCCCAAAACCCCACCCCAACCGACGGCAAAACCACAGGCAAGGCAAATTCCTTGCCCTAGAGCAGAAAACGTTTTTCGCCCACAAAGCTTGCCCCTATACTGAAATCGCCTAGCAAGCCCAAAAACGGAGCCCATTTGCCTATCCCGTGCAAGCCTCGACGCCTTGCCTGTCGACGAGTTCCGCTCGTCGCAATAGCGCCTCTCGTTTTACATGTTTATCGCCGGGTGGCTCAACGATGAACGTCCCGCACTACTTTTCACTGGAGCATTTCCCCCGCTCCAAGGCGTATCTCCGCTTCCGCCGCCGGCTTTGCGCCGGACTGTTGTTGATGGCTTTGTTGACCATCGCCGTGGTCAGCCTGCAATTGCGCGCCTCCAGCGTGGAACGCGAGCAGGCGGTGCGCCAGCAAACCCAGAATTTCGTGCAAGCCATGGAAGCCCATGTGCTGAACACCATCCAATTCGTCGATTTATCTCTGCAGGGATACTCGAACGCCATCAAGATGCTGCCGCTCGAGCAAAGCAGCTCGCCGCACGCCATGGCGACACTGTTGTCGCCGCGCAGTTCCAGTTTCAGCCGCGATTTTTGGCTCAGTTTCATCGACGCCAAAGGCCAGGGCGTTGCCTCGTCGAACAAGCTGTCGGTGGCCGGCACGAACTACGCCGACCGCGACTATTTCCAAGCGCATATCAAGCCGGCCGGTTCCCCCGGCTTGTTCGTCGGTGGCCCGGCGATTGGCAAGGTCAGCAAGGAACGGCTGTTTTTCCTCAGTCGTCGTGTCGAGGACGCGAACGGCCAGTTGCTGGGCGTGATCGTCGCTCCCTTGAATGTCATTTATTTCGGCAAGGTGTTCGAAAAGTCCCGCTTCAGCCCGGACGTGTCGATCAGCCTGGTACACAGCAACGGCAAAGTCATCGCCCGGGCGCCCAACTTCGAGGAATCGTTCAATTTCGACCTGAGCCGCACTGCCTTGTTTCAAAACCTCGCGAAAGGCAGGCACGGCACTTATCAAACGGTCAGCTCGATCGACGGCCAATCGCGTGTTTTCAGCTTTCGCGTGCTCGACGGCCTGCCCTTGATCGTCGTGGTCGGCAGTTCCGACGAGGAATCCAAGCGCGCCTTCGGCAACAACGTCCTGTTCGCTGGCGCTGGTTTGCTGTTGTTGCTGCTGTTGATGCTGGTTGGCGGCCATTTCGCCCTGCGCTCCTACGCCAAACTGGAGGAGCGCGAGCTGCGCTACCGGTTGCTGTACGCCTCGAGCCGCGACACCGAGCAAAAATTGTCGGTCAGCGAGCAGCGCCTGCGCCTGATCGCCGACAACCTGCCGGTGATGATCGCCTACATCGACAAGGACTTGCGCTACCAATTCACCAACCGCAAGTTCGACACGGTGTTCGAGATCCCCTACCAAAGCGGTCCCGGCCGCAAAGTGGTCGACGTGGTCAGTCCGGCCATCTTTAAGCAGGCCGAACAGCATTTGCACGATGTGTTGGGCGGAAAATTCGTCTATTTCGAACGGCTGGTCAGCGGTTCCGCCGGCGAACGCTGGGACGGCGTCAGCTATGTGCCCGATGTGCAGCCGGACGGCGCGGTGCGCGGCCTGTTTTTGATGGTGGAGGACATCACCGAGCGCAAAAAAAACGAGGAATCGACCAAGTTGGCGGCGCTGATGTACCAAAACAGCGCCGAAGGCATGTTGGTGACCGATGCCGAAGGCCGCATCCTGTCGGTCAATCCGGCGTTTTCGCAGATCAGCGGCTACGCCGAGCGGGAGGTGCTGGGCCGGCGCGCCTATGAATTGACCTCCGGCCGGCAGGATTTGAGCTTTTTCACCCAGGTGCGCCAGGCGATCGGCCGCACCGGCCACTGGGCCGGCGAAATCTGGCACCAACACAAGAACGGCGAGCACTATCTGGTGTCGCTGCGCTTCAACACCGTGTTCGACGAGCAGGGCCAGGTGTTCCGCCTGGTCGCCCTGTTCACCGACATCACGAAGAAAAAGGCCTCGGAGGAGTTGATCTGGAAGCAGGCCAACTTCGACGCGCTGACCGGCTTGCCGAACCGCCGCATGTTCCACGAGCATTTGCGGCTGGAAATGAAGAAAACCGACCGCTCGCACCTGCCGATGGCGCTGGTGTTCATCGATCTCGACCATTTCAAGGAGATCAACGACACCCTGGGCCACGACAAGGGCGACATGTTGCTCAAACAAGTGGCGGAACGATTGGGCCAGTGCGTGCGCGGCACCGACATCGTGGCCAGGCTGGGCGGCGACGAGTTCACCGTGATCCTCAGCGAACTGCACAATTCCAGCGACGTGGCGCGCATCGCCCAGGAAATCTTGAAAAAGATGGCGGCGCCGTTCTCGCTGAACGACGATATCGCACATATCTCGTCGAGCATCGGCATCACGCTCTACCCCGACGACGGCGACAGCGCCGAAACCTTGATGAAAAACGCCGACCAGGCGATGTACGCCGCCAAGCAGCAGGGCCGCAACCGCTACAACTACTTCGCCCCCTTCATGCAGGAGGCGACGCGGGTGCGCATGGCCTTGGGCAACGAAATGCGCGAGGCGGTCGAGCGCGAGGAATTGCGCATCGTGTTCCAACCGATCATCGAGCTGGCCAGCGGCCGCATCTGCAAGGCCGAAGCCTTGGTACGCTGGCAACATCCCCAGCGCGGATTGATGAGCCCGCATGAATTCATCGCCATCGCCGAACACACCGGCGCCATTGTCGGCATCGGCGACTGGGTGTTCCGCCAGGCGGCGCGCGAGGCCAAGCGGCTGCAGCAGATGGCCCTGCCGGAATTCCAGATTTGCGTGAACAAGTCGGCCTGGCAGTTCCGCGACGACGGCAGCAACTACCAGGAATGGCTGGATTTTCTGGCCGAACTGGATTTGCAGGCCCACAACATCATCATCGAAGTGACGGAAGACCTGCTACTCGACCCGGCCAGCGCCATCGCCGACAAGTTCAAGGCCTTCCGCGCCGCCAATATGCAGGTGTCCTTGGACGATTTCGGCACCGGCTACTGCTCGGTGGCGTTTTTGAAGCGTTACGACATCGACTACATCAAGATCGACCCGAGTTTCGTCTCGAATCTGGCGGAAGGCACCGACGGCATCACCTTATGCGGGGCAATTATCGCCATGGCGCACAAGCTGGGCATCCAGGTGATCGCCGAAGGCATCGAAACGCCGCAGCAAATGCAGGCTTTGCAGTCGGTTGGCTGTGATTTTGGCCAGGGTTACCTGTTCTCCAAGCCGATTTCGGGGCTGGAACTGGAGAAAAGCATCAAAAACCAGTACGCCCCTGTGGATAAGTCGCTGGATATCCACAGGACGACTTGTGAGTAAGGACAAAGTTGTCCAAAGGGCGACATTTTATACAGATTTACTCCTGAACTGGTACAGCGCTTGTCCTAGCGCTTATCTTTGTCGTAAACGGATGATTTTTAAGCTGTTAACAGGGTTATCCACAGAAAAACGCGCGTTTACTACTACTACTATTTTTGTATAAAAGCTTTAGTAAACAACTAAAGAACACGCCGAAGGCGGTTCGAAAAATTTTTTCGTTTACTTCCCTACTCAAAAACGACAAACGGCAAGCTCCAACTGCGCCTGTGTAGAAGCGTCGTTTTGTTCGCCAAAGCACGACTCTGAACGTCCTGAACAGCAAAAACGGTCTGCAACATGTCAAACCGGCACTGAAAAGCCGCTTTTTGGCCTTTCGTCTGTGGACAACTGCCTGCATATCCACAGGATGAGATGTGGGAAAAGTCGATCTTTGTCCACAAGCACTTTTTTATCCCGAACTCATCCTGTCTAGATACAATGTTTGTGCAAGCACTTTTCGGCAGCCTAAGTCGATGATTTTTCTCCGGTTTACAGACTTATCCACAGAAAAGCAGTCGTTTACTATCTACTATCAGATTTATATATATATCTTTATATAAAACCCTAAACAAACGCCCGCAGTGGACAAAAACCGCCTTCACAACCCCAAAAAAGCGAAATCAGGACGATGAATTCAAGCAAAACGATGCGTTTAGGAGTGATCAGCGCGCTTGCCGAAGAACAGCAGGGGCTCATAGAGGCCATGCAGAGCCCCTACAAGCTCACGCACGGCATGCGGGACTACACGGCAGGGAAGCTGTGGGAAATCGACGCTGTGTGCGTTCTGTCGCGTATAGGCAAGGTTGCAGCGGCCATGACAGCCTCCATCCTTGTGGAAAAGTTCGGAGTTACCCACATCGTCTTCACCGGCGTCGCCGGCAGCGCGGACAACTTGGTCAATGTGGGCGACATCGTGGTCGCCGATTCGCTGTTGCAGCACGATATGGACGCCAGTCCGCTGTTTCCGCGCTACCAGGTGCCGTTGACCGGCCTGTCGCACTTCGAATCGGACTTGGATTTGAGCAACCGGCTGAACGACGCGGCCAGCCATTTCATCCAAAACACGCTGCACCAGGTCATCGAACCGGCGGAAAAGCTGGCGTTCGGCCTGGTCCAGCCGCAGTTGCACCGCGGTTTGATCGCCAGCGGCGACCAGTTCATCCGCAGCCGCGCGCAGATTGCGCAGTTGAAGCAGGCCCATCCGGAGCTGCTGGCGGTGGAGATGGAAGGCGCCGCCGTGGCCCAGGTGTGCTTCGAGCTGGGCATCCCGTTCACGGTGATCCGGACGATTTCCGACAAGGCCAACGAGGAGGCGGCCGTCGATTTCATGCGTTTCGTCAAATCGGTCGCCTCGCGCTACGCCTTCGACTTGATCAAGGCGTTCTGCAAAGCATCGTCGTAAACGAAAAAAGGTTCTTCGCGGCATTGCTGCCGGGAAGAACCAAAGGAGACGACGGGTTGGCCGGAACCTTGTCCGGCCGAAAACGCTGGTAGCCCTACACGCCCAGGGTCATCAGGCTGGCGTTGCCGCCGGCTGCCGTCGTATTCACGCACAGGGCCCGCTCAGCGACCAAACGCCACAGGGGGATGGGGGCATCCTCGTTGCTGTCGATCAAGGCCACCAACCTTCCCGGGCCGCCAGTTGCGGCCGGACGGCGTTGCCCAGCGCCGATTCGACCAGGGCGATCTGGAATTCACCGTGGAAACCGTCGAGTTGACCGATCACCTGGACGCGGTCCAGCACCGCCGCCGGCAAATCGTTCGGCAGCACGCCGCTCGAATCGCCCAGAACGACGGCGAAGTTGCCGGTGGCCAGGGTCGCCGCCAGCTGGTTCAGCAGGCCGCCGGTGCTGGCCGCCGCGCACACCACGGTGCCGCGCGGCTGGAAGCTCAGGGTGTTGCGCTCGCCCGTGGGGCCGGGCAAGACCGTGGTGCTGCCCAGCAGGCTGGTGCGGCAGTATTGTTGCGCCAGGTTGACGATGCGGTCGTGGCCGTGCATCTTGGCCCAGACCGTCAGCGCGTCCAGGCCCGGGGTCGACTTGCGCTCGTGCTCGCCCTGCGCCACCGCGCCGCGCTGCAGGCGTTTCAGGTAGAGCGGGCCGCCGGCTTTGGGGCCGGTGCCGGACTTGCCCTCGCCGCCGAACGGTTGCACGCCGACCACGGCGCCGACGATGTTGCGGTTGACGTAGATGTTGCCGACATGGGCGCGCCCGCTGATGAAGTCGATGGTCTCGTCGATGCGCGAATGCACGCCCAGGGTCAGGCCGAAGCCGCTAGCGTTGATTTGCTCTATCAGTTTCGGCAGGTCGGCGCGCTTGTAGCGGATCACGTGCAGCACCGGGCCGAACACCTCCTGCGTCAATTCCTCCAGCGAACGGATTTCCAGCACGGTCGGCGGCACGAAGGTGCCGGCCGGCGCGTCGGCGCCCTGCGACAGGTCGAGCGAGAAGTGGTTCAGCGCGGTTTTCTTCATGCGCTCGATGTGGGCCAGCAAGTTGCCCTGGGCCTCGGCGTCGATCACCGGGCCGATGTCGGTGGACAGGCGGTCCGGGTTGCCGACGCGCAGTTCCAGCATCGCGCCCTTGAGCATTTTGATGGTCTTGTCGGCGATTTCTTCTTGCAGGAACAGCACGCGCAGGGCCGAGCAGCGCTGGCCGGCGCTGTCGAAGGCGGACGAGATGGCGTCCTGCACCACCTGTTCCGGCAGGGCCGAGGAGTCGACGATCATGGCGTTTTGGCCGCCGGTTTCGGCGATCAGCGGAATCTCGGCCGACTCGACGGCGGCGCGCTTGGCCAGGGTGCGGTTGATCAACTGGGCCACCTCGGTCGAGCCGGTGAAGATCACGCCCTTGACGCGGGCGTCGTTGCACAGGCCGGCGCCGACCACCTCGCCACGGCCGGGCAGCAATTGCAGCGCGGCGCGCGGCACGCCGGCCTGGTGCAGCAGTTCGACGGCGCGGTGGGCGATCAGCGGGGTTTGCTCGGCCGGCTTGGCCAGCACCACGTTGCCGGCCGCCAGGGCGGCGGCGACCTGGCCGGTGAAGATGGCCAGCGGGAAGTTCCACGGGCTGATGCAGGTGACCGGGCCGAGCGCCAGCGTGTTCGGCGCGGCGGCCACCTGGGCGGCGTAGTAGCGCAGGAAGTCGACCGCCTCGCGGATCTCGGCGATGGCGTTGGGCAGCGACTTGCCGGCCTCGCGGATGGCCAGCGCCATCAGTTCCAGCTGGTGTTGCTCGTACAGGTCGGCGGCGCGCTGCAGCGCGGCGGCGCGCAGCGCCGGTTCGGTGGTCTGCCAGTCCATGGCGAACTGGCTGGCGCTGGCCAGCGCGGTTTCCACGTCGGCGGCCGAGGCCTCGACCAGCTGGCCGACCAGGTCGTCGTGGCGGGCCGGGTTGACGATGTCCAGCAGCGGCTGGCCGGTGCTCGCTTCGCCGGCCAGCAGCGGCGCGGCGCGCCAGTCGCGCGGCGCGGCCAGCGCGGCGGAGATGTCGCGCAGCACGTCCTCGTTGGCCAGGTCGATGCCGGCCGAGTTCCTGCGCTCGGCGCCGAACATGTCCAGCGGCAGGGCGATGCCGGGGTGCGGCTGGCCGCCCTGGGCGCGGGCCTGCTCCAGCGGGCCCTGGATCAGGGTCTCGATGGCGATGTTCTCGTCGACGATCTGGTTGACGAAGGAGGAGTTGGCGCCGTTTTCCAGCAGGCGGCGCACCAGGTAGGCCAGCAGCGTCTCGTGCGAGCCGACCGGGGCGTAGATGCGGCAGCCCTTGTTCAGCTTGTCCTTGCCGACCACCTGGTCGTACAGGGTCTCGCCCATGCCGTGCAGGCACTGGAACTCGTAGTCGGTGACGCCGTCGCGCTTGGCCCAGGTGTAGATGGTCGACAGGGTCTGCGCGTTGTGGGTGGCGAACTGCGGGTAGATCACGCTGGTGGCGGCCAGCAGCTTTTGCGCGCAGACCAGGTAGGACACGTCGGTGTAGACCTTGCGCGTGTAGACCGGGTAGCCGCTCATGCCGTCGACCTGGCCGCGTTTGATCTCGGCGTCCCAGTAGGCGCCCTTGACCAGGCGCACCATGAACTTGCGGCCGCTGCGCTTGGCCAGGTCGACCAGGTAGTCGATGACGAAGGGGCAACGCTTCTGGTAGGCCTGGACGACGAAGCCGATGCCCTCGAAGCCGGCCAACGCCGGGTCGAAGGCCATCGCCTCCATCAGGTCGAGCGACAGTTCGAGCCGGTCGGCCTCCTCGGCGTCGATGTTCAGGCCGATGTCGTACTGCTTGGCCAGCAGCACCAGCGCGCGCACGCGCGGCAGCAGCTCGGCCATCACGCGGGCGCGCTGGGCGCGGCTGTAGCGCGGGTGCAGGGCCGACAACTTGACCGAGATGCCGGGGCCGTCCTTGATGCCGCGCCCGTTCGAGGCCTTGCCGATGGCGTGGATCGCCGTCTCGTAGGCGGCGTAGTAGTAGGCGGCGTCGCTCTCGGTCAGTGCCGCCTCGCCCAGCATGTCGTAGGAGTAGCGGTAGCCGCGCGCCTCGTTGTCGCGGCCGTTCTTGATCGCCTCGTCGATGGTCTGGCCGGTGACGAACTGGTTGCCCAGCATGCGCATGGCCAGGTCGACGCCCTTGCGGATCAGCGGCTCGCCGCCCTTGGTGATGAGCTTGCTGAGCGCCGAGCCGAGGCCGTTCTCGCTGCTGGTGCTGACCAGCTTGCCGGTGATCAGCAGGCCCCAGGTGGCGGCGTTGACGAACAGCGAGGGCGATTCGCCCAGGTGCTTGCGCCAGTCGCCCTTGCTGATCTTGTCGGCGATCAGGCGGTCGGCGGTGGCGCTGTCGGGGATGCGCAACAGCGCTTCGGCCAGGCACATCAGCGCCACGCCCTCCTCCGAGGACAGGGAAAACTCGTGCATCAGGGCGTCGACGCCCGAGGCGCGGGTGCGTTTGTCGCGTACAGACGACACTAATTTGTGCGCCAGTTGCTGCGCCTGCAGTTGTGTGTCGGGGCCGCTGTTTTGTACCTGGCCCAGCAAGCACTGCACGGCGCCGGCCTCGTCGCGGCGGTAGGCCGCCGTGATGGCGGCGCGCAGCGGGGTGGGGTCGCGCATAACCTCGGCTTGTAGTGCGGCAAAGGGGACAGGGGGCGAAACCGGGGCAACGGCTGGGTGCATGGGGTGGCTCTTTTTGAAGAAAAATGTCGGGGAATCGTGTCGCGGCCACATAGCAAAACACGCTCGGCATGCGGTGGCTGGCGAGCGTGAAACTGTGAACTGCTGATGATTTGATTGTAAAGCGGATTCTTCTGGATTAATTCTGGTATTACTGAGGACTAGCAATAGATAGTTTTTGGTGCGACAATTTAACCAAATAATATTGTGGGGGAGTGTAGGCATGCTGGACAAGATCAGTAAGAAAATTCTGATGGAACTGCAGAGCGACGGCCGCATCAGCAACGTCGAGCTGGCGGCGCGCGTCAACCTGTCGCCGGCGGCCTGCCTGGAGCGGGTGCGCAAGCTGCATGAATCCGGTTACATCATGGGCTACACGGCCCAGCTGAACCCGCAGTTGCTCGACGTGTCGCTGCTGGTGTTCATCGAGGTGGTGCTCGACCGCACCACGCCGGAGGTGTTCGACGCCTTCAAGCACAGCGTGCAGGTGATCCCCGAGGTGCTGGAATGCCATATGGTGGCCGGCGGTTTCGACTACCTGGTCAAGGCCCGCGTCAAGGACATGGCGGCCTACCGCGAGTTCCTGGGCAAAACCCTGCTGCAAAAAGGGGTACGCGAAACCCACACCTACGCGGTGATGGAAGAGGTGAAGAACACCACCAAACTTCCAATCAAGTAGTTGCAATAGGCCAAAATAAGCATTGAGCTGCCCGGTGAATTGTTGTACGTTGGAACCGTTCGATAGAATAGTTCTAACCACGTGCAACTAGGCGCCACCCGCGTTTTGGATGATGCATGATGACCAGGCGAAGACCTGGCTAGCAGGCAAACATGCCGACCACCGGGAGACTCACACCATGCAATTGCGGCAAAAAACCTTGCGCCAGGCCGGCTGGATCGCCGGCGCCACCGCCGGCGGCGCCGCCCTGGCGGGCTTGTCCCACCTGCTCTTCGCCAGTCCCGTCGCCGACGCCCTGCTGGCCGCGCTGGGCGCCGCCCTGGTCGCCCGTTTGGCCGGCGCCGAGCGGCAGGACGCCGGCATGCGCCAGTTCGCCCACGTGGTGGGCGACGGCATCGACGCCATCATGATCGGCGCCGCCGAAACCTCCTACTTCGTCGACTCGGTCAAGAAGAAGATCGAGCAGGACGTCAAGACCGCCAGCGCGATCGCCGCCGGCTCCGAACGCAACGCCCGCACCACCGAGAACATGGCGGCCAACGCCGAGCGCGCCGCCGGCGTGGCGGCGCAGGTGCGCAGCGAAACCGTGCAGGGCCGCACCGAGGCCAGCGAGGGCTTGCGGCGCATCGTCGGCGCGCGCCAGGAGGCGCAGACGGCGGCCGGCGTGATGGCCGGGCTGCAGGACAAATCGCGCCGCATCAGCGGCTTCACCCAGGCCATCACCGAAATTTCCGCGCGCACCAACCTGCTGGCGCTGAACGCCGCCATCGAGGCGGCGCGCGCCGGCGAGCACGGCCGTGGCTTCGCCGTCGTCGCCGGCGAGGTGCGCCAACTGGCCATGCGCACCAAGGAGGCGGCCGACGAGATCACCTCGATGGTGCGGGAGATCAACGAGCAGTCGGAACGGGCGGCCAGCGGCATGAGCGCGTTGGCGGCCGAGGTCAGCGCCGCCGCCGGCAATGTCGAGACGGTGCATGGCTTGCTGGGCAACATCGAGCGCTCCTCCGGCGTCTCCGAGGAGGAGATCGGCCAGATCGCCCACGCCTCGCGCGAGCAGGTCGAGACCAGCCAGCGCATCGCCGCCGCCATCGGCCGCATCCGCGACAGCATGCTGGCCACCGACGCCGAGCTGCCGCGGGCGGCGAAGTCGGCGATGGCGCTGGCCGAGCGGGCCGAGGCGATCACGGCGGCGCTGGGCGAGTCCGAGGTGGCGACGGCGCACGACGAGATCCGCCGCGCCGCCCAGCAGGCGGCGCGCGAGGTGGGGCGGATCTTCTCGGCGGCCATCGCCAGCGGCAAGATTTCGCGCGACGCCCTGTTCGAGCGCCGCTACACGCCCATCCCCGACACCGATCCGCCCAAGCACAGCAGCAGCTTCGACGCCTTCACCGACCGCGTGCTGCCGGACCTGCAGGAGGGGCTGTTGTTGAGCATGCCGCAACTGGCCTACGCCGGCGCGGTGGACAACAACGGCTATTTCCCGACGCACAACAAGAAGTTTTCCCAGCCGCTGACCGGCGACTACGCCGTCGACTTCGTCAACAACCGCACCAAGCGCATCTTCAACGACCGCACCGGTTCGCGCTGCGGCGCCAACACCAAGCCCTTCCTGTTGCAGACCTACAAGCGCGACACGGGCGAGGTGATGCACGACCTGTCGGCGCCGATCTACGTCGACGGCCGCCACTGGGGCGGCTTCCGCATCGGCTACCGCTCCAGCGCGGCGCACTGACCCCGGGAGCTTTTAGTAGGTGTCGCTGCGCGGGCTGGTGCCGGGCGCCATGCGCTGGGTGGCGGCGTTGTTCATGCCCTCCAGGTTCAGGCGCAGCCATTTGTGCGCCGGGCTGCGCGCGTCGCGCTCGTGCCACAGCATGTCCAGGTGCACCGCCGGCAGGGTGAACGGCAGCTCCTTGGAGATCAGCGCGTCGGTCATGCCGGTCGAGGCGATCAGGTGGCGCGGCAGCACGGTGATCAGGTCGGAGTTGGCGACCACCCGCCCGGCGGTGAAGAACTGGTTGACCGTCAGCAGGATGCGGCGCTCGCGCTGGATCTGCGCCAGCGCCTCGTCGACCAGGCCGTGGGCGCGGCCGGAGAAGCTCACCAGCAGGTGGTTGGCGGCGCAATAGTTGTCCAGCGTCAGGTCGAGCTTGGACAGCGGATGGTCGCGCCGCATCACGCACACGTAGTGGCCGGAATACAGGCGCTCGTGGCGGATCGGCGAGCCGGTCTCGTAGGACAGCTGGGCCGCCACGCCGGGGAAGAAGCCGACCGCCAGGTCGATGTCGCCGCGCAGCAGCATGGGGCGCGGCTCGCGCGTGGTCAGCGGCACCATGCGCACGTTGACGCCGGGCGCCTCGCGCTCGATCGAGCGCATCAGCGAGGGCAGCCAGAAGGCGGCGGTGGCGTCGGCCATGGCCATGCGGAAGGTGGCGTGGGCCTTGGAGACGTCGAAGGTCTCCGGCGCCACCGCCGCCTCCAGGCTGGCCAGCGCGCTGCGCACCGACGGCCACAGCGCCTCGGCGCGCGGGGTCGGCTTGACGCCGTAGGCGGTGCGGATCAGCAACTCGTCGCCCAGGCTTTCGCGCAGGCGCTTGATGGCGTTGGAGACGGCCGGCTGGGTCATGGCCAAATGGCCGGCCGCGCGTGTCAGGTTTTGCTCCGTCATCACGGCGTCGAAGACGCGCAGCAAGTTCAAGTCCAGCGTCAAAAAGCTCATGGCGGCTCAGGGTAGTTAATGAATGGCAACAGTGTAGAGGATGGCCGGATATTCGGGGAATACCCCGAACAGGCCGGTTTCATTCACCATTCATATAATTGTTATCGGGAAATGAAATTGGATAGTTATGTTGCGCTGCACTATAGTTACACTTGATTCTAAATGCACCGGAACATCATGTCTACCTTCATCTCCTATTTGCAAGCCGCCGCCCTGGATTTCTCCTGGCTGGGCGCCGTCCAGCTGGTCTTCGGCCTGGCCCTGGCGGCCGCCCTGCTGGTGTTGTTCAAACCGCTGCTGCGCGGCATAGGCCGCGCGCTGCTGCTGGTCGTCAAGCCGAAACTGAGCAAGGAAGAGCAGTTGCAGCGCCGCCAGATGCGCGACGCGATGATGCTCAGCCGTATGCTGAACGCGATGGACGGCTCGCCCAGCCACGCGGCCGAATTGCGCGCGCTGGCCTCGCGCGCCTGATGTCCTAGTCGCGGCGGCGGCGCAAGGCCGCTGCCGCGGTGCAGCAAATTACTTTTCGCCAAGCAACTGTGGCTTGAGCGAGCTGTCGGCGGGCTTGTCGCCCAGCCAGATGCGCAGGATCGCGTTGTAGAAGGCCACATCGGGCAGCAGCTCGCCGATCTTCTTGCCGTTCAAATGGCATTGCGTGCCCTCGCCGGGGATCCAGTCCACCGTCAACACATCACCCTTCTTCAAGCTCGGAAACTGGGCGAACATCTCGCCGAACTTCATCGTCTGCGGCAGCAGCTTGCTGCGCTCGGCCTTGTCGGTGTTGGCGTTCAGGCCGCTCATGAAGGCTTCGCCGAACTGTTCCGAGCTCAGCTCGCGCAGCACGGTGATGGAGACGCGGCGCGGGCCGGCCAGCGGCAGGATCTCGGCCACGCTGGTCTTTTTCTCCGCCAGGTACAGGCCCAGCGCGTAGACCTTGAAGAACACCTTGGTGCGCACGCCGGCGCCGTTCAGCTTGAGCTCCTTGCCGGCCAGGCTGATGCTGTCGTCGAACTTGACGCCGGCGACCTCGGTGGCGGCGTGCACCGGCAGGCAAAAGCCGGTGGCCAGGACGGCGGTCGCCAGCAGGCTTTTCAGGGTGGTTCTGCGATTCATGGTCATTTTGTCTCCAGGGATAGTGTTAAGTTGGCTGGCACGCACCCGGCCGGCGATGCACGCGTCGGTCGAATATACCATTGGCAAGTGGACGCGGGCGGGCCGGCGGCGAAAAAATCAGCACGGTCATGCTATTTTATTGCCGGGCGGGATGAAAACGCAGGCGGGCGCCACAGGATGACCCCGTGGCGCCCGCGCCGGTACGGATGGGACTGGGATTAGGGCTTGGCGGCTTGCAGGTGCTCGAACTTGGCGCGCAGTTCCGGCTCGCTCTCGCGCCAGGCCGGATTGAAGGGGATGCAGCTGACCGGGCAGACCTGCTGGCACTGCGGCTCGTTGAAGTGGCCAACGCACTCGGTGCATTTGTCCGGGTCGATCTCGTAAATCTCGGCGCCCATGTAGATCGCGTCGTTCGGGCACTCGGGCTCGCACACGTCGCAATTGATGCAGTCGTCGGTAATCATTAATGCCATGGCAATACTCGCTTACAGGGCCTGGTTGGCTGCGATCTTTTTCTGCAGCCAACGGTCGACCGATGGGAAAACAAACTTGGACACGTCGCCGCCCAGCATGGCGATCTCGCGCACGATGGTGCCGGAGATGAATTGGTACTGGTCGGACGGCGTCAGGAACAGCGTTTCGACGTCCGGCAGCAGGTAGCGGTTCATGCCCGCCATCTGGAACTCGTATTCGAAGTCGGACACGGCGCGCAGGCCGCGCACGATGACGCGGGCGTCGTGCTCGCGCACGAAGTCCTTCAGCAGGCCGGAGAAGCTCTGCACCTTGACGTTCGGATAGTGGCCCAGCACCTCGTTGGCGATGGTCAGCCGTTCGTCGAGCGAGAAGAAGGGCTGCTTGTTCTTGCTGTCGGCCACGCCGACCACCAGCGTGTCGAACAGGCCGGACGCGCGGCGCACCAAATCTTCATGACCGCGGGTGAGCGGATCGAATGTTCCTGGATAAACGGCTACAACCATTGCGACTCCTACAGATGATGCACCAATATAGAACGCGCATTATGCCTGAAACACCGGGCATTGCCTAAATTTGGGGCAGTTTTCCGTGGTTTTGCGGGCCGTTATCGAGAATTCAAGCCGCCGCGCCCTTGTACCTGAGCAGGTGGAAGTGGACCATGCCGGCCTTGTCGGCGCGGATCACTTCCCACGGCGCCAGCCAGTCCGGCCGCGCCGCGTCGGCCTCGGCGCCGGTGTCCGTGTCGAGCGGCAGGGGCACGCCGGACTCGGCGTAGACCAGGCCGCCCTCCTTGAGCAGCGGGGCGCACAGCGGCAAAATGCGGCTGAGGAAGTCCTGCTGGTAGGGCGGGTCGAGGAAGATCAGGTCGAAGCGCTGGCTGCGCGCGGCGGCCGACTGGGCCACGGCGAAGGCGTCGCCACGGACGATCTGCACCGTGTCGGCCTTGAGTTTTTCCTGGATCAGCTCGAGCTGGCGCACCACCGGACTGTGGCTGTCGACCATCAGCACCGACTTGGCGCCGCGGCTGGCCGCCTCGAAGCCGAGCGCGCCGCTGCCGGCGAACAGGTCGAGCACCTGGGCCTCGACCCAGTTGGCGTTGCGCAGGTGGTTGATCCAGTTGAAGACGGTCTCGCGCACCCGGTCCGGCGTCGGCCGCAGGCCGAGCGCGGCCAGCACCGGCAGCGGCGTGCGCTTCCATGTGCCGCCGATGATGCGCACCTGGTTGCTGTGTTGGGGACCGTGGACGGGGGTTTTTGCGGCTTTGGCGGGCTTCTTTTGCATGTGGCTAAGTCATTGATTCGTTGGCGGCCACTATAGCATATGGGCTTGCTGGCGCTGGACCGCCGCCCGGCCGGCCGGCCCCGGCGACGCCCCGGACCTTAGCGCGCCTCCGCCGCCAGGGTGTTGAAGTCGTCGATCCAGCCCTGCATGCGCTTGTTGGCGTGCGCCTTCTGCGCCGGCGTGGCCAGGCGCAGCACCGCCAGCACCAGCTGGATGTTGGCCTCGGTGGCGGCGTCGAAGAAGGCCCTGCGCTCGGAATGCTCGAGGCGCTCGAAGCCGTCGAGGATCAGGCCGTGGATCTGCGCCATCGCCGCCTCCTTGCCGGGCTTGTCGCGCTGGATTTTTTGCACCAGGGCGAGGATGTTCCTTTGCCGCCGCATGCGCTCGTCGAGCCAGATCTCGTTGTCGAGCGGACGCGCGTCCGAGGCCTTGCGGATCTGCTCCTCCTGCTCGCGGCTGAAGTTGCCGAACCACAGCTCGAACTGCTCCATCGATTTTTGAAAGCGGAACTTTTGCTGGCGCTCGCGGTCGCCCTTCATGTTCTTCTTGCGGAACTCCTCGTTGTTGGCGTTGAACTTCTTCTCCAGCTTGGCGATCTGCTCGGGCCGCAGCGAACGCGCC
Organism: Rugamonas sp. DEMB1; assembly: GCF_029834475.1. GTDB lineage: Bacteria > Pseudomonadota > Gammaproteobacteria > Burkholderiales > Burkholderiaceae_D > Rugamonas > Rugamonas rubra. The sequence continues at coordinate 6,359,334 of NZ_CP122407.1, forward strand.
AGCTCGGCCAGCTCGGGCTCGGCCTTGAACAGCAGCAGCTGGGTGCGGCTTTTGACGTCCTTGTAGTCGGCCATCAGCTCGGCCGGGCCGGGATTGCCCTGCAGCTGGCGTTGGGCGTTTTGCAACACCTGCGCATAATCGTGCAACTGGGTCTTGCGGTGCCAGGAGAACAAGTTGTCGATGTCCTTCTTGACCCAGGATTTTTGCTCGGTGTTGAAGTCGACATAGGCGTCGAGCCACCAGTACAGCACGGTGTCGCCGTGGTTGTAGACCAGCCGCAGGGAGCTGCAGCCGGCCAGCGCCAGCAGTCCGGCCAGCAGCAGATAGCGCAATGCGCGGTGGAACCAGCCCTGCTGCATGTTAGACTTTGTCATATCCTCAACTTAGTGAACTCTCGACCATGAATGTTGTCATCCTCGCCGCCGGCATGGGCAAACGCATGCAATCGGCGCTGCCGAAAGTGTTACATCCGTTGGCGGGCAAGCCGCTGTTGTCGCACGTGATCGACACCGCGCAGAGCCTGTCGCCGAGCCGATTATGCGTGATTTACGGACATGGCGGCGCCGCCGTGCTCGACCTGCTGGCGCGCCGGCCGGAAACCATCGCCGCCGCCCTGCAGGAACCGCAGCTGGGCACCGGCCACGCCGTGCAGCAGGCGCTGCCCGAACTCGACGAGAACGTGCCGACCCTGATCCTGTACGGCGACGTGCCGCTGACCAGCGCCGCCTCGCTGCAGGCGCTGGTGGCCGCCGCCGGCACGGACCGGCTGGCCATCCTGACGGTCGAGCAGGACGATCCCTTCGGCCTGGGCCGCATCGTCCGCGCCGACGGCAAGATCGTCCGCATCGTCGAGCAGAAGGACGCCAACGAGGCCGAGCGCGCCATCCGCGAGATCAACAGCGGCATCATGGTGGTCCCCACCGCGCGCCTGAAGCAGTGGCTCGGCGCGCTGCAGAACAACAACGCCCAGGGCGAGTTCTACCTGACCGACATCGTCGCCATGGCCGTCGCCGACGGCGTGGCGGTGGTTTCGGCGCAGCCCTCGGCGCAGTGGGAGGTGGCCGGCGTCAACAGCAAGGTGCAACTGGCCGAGCTCGAGCGCATCCACCAGGGCAACATCGCCCGCCGCCTGCTGGAACAGGGCGTCACCCTGCTCGACCCGGCGCGCATCGACGTGCGCGGCGAGCTGATCTGCGGGCGCGATGTCAGCATCGACGTCGGCTGCGTCTTCGAGGGCCGCGTCGAGCTGGCCGACGGCGTCAGCGTCGGCGCCCACAACGTGCTGGTCAACGCGCGCATCGGCGCCGGCGTCACCATCAAACCGTTCTGCCATATCGAAGAGGCGGTGGTCGGCGCCGCCTCGATCATCGGCCCCTACGCGCGCCTGCGTCCGGGCACCGAGCTGGCCGAGGACGTTCACATCGGCAACTTCGTCGAGATCAAGAACAGTCAGATCGCCGCGCACAGCAAGGCCAACCACCTGGCCTACGTGGGCGACGCCACCGTCGGCTCGCGCGTCAACATCGGCGCCGGCACCATCACCTGCAACTACGACGGCGCCAACAAGTTCCGCACCGTGATCGAGGACGACGCCTTCATCGGCAGCGACAGCCAACTGATCGCCCCGGTCACCGTCGGCAAGGGCGCCACCCTGGGCGCCGGCACCACCCTGTCGAAGGACGCGCCGGCCGGCCAGCTGACCATCTCGCGTTCGCGCCAAGTCAGCATCGAGGGCTGGACCCGTCCGGTCAAGGTGAAGAAGTAACAGACTGTATGGCGGCCACGGCCGCCAGCGACCGCCACGGCGCCTTCGGGCGCCGTTTTCAATTGTGGATAAACATGTGGAAAAACCGGCGAACAAGCCGGGTATAAGCGCAGGATAACTTTTTCGCACAGCCATGCTATCTATTTTGCTTGTGAGTAAGTCTGTGGGTAAGTGGTGAAAAAGCAGGGGGCAAGCCTTGCATAAGTTTGCCTAGGGCGAAAATCGGCGCTTGTCCACATCCGGCCGACGTGGACATGGCGTCTCATCCAACTCGAAAACCGCTGATTGTGAACAACTCTGTGCATAAGCCATGGAATAAGACGCGGATAAGCCGTGCGCAAGTGGAGGATAAGTGCCTTTTGCTGCTCGCCCTACTTTGCCGCCTGTGCATAAACATGTGGAAAACCCTGCGTAAAGTGCCTGAATAAGGCTTGGATAAGTTGCCAGCAAGCGAAACTGGCGTGCTTGCGCGGCGGTGCCGCCAACCAGCGCAATAGTTCCCGCGCGTTTGCAAGTTTGTTATAATTGAGAATAATTCTCATTCAATAAGCCGCCAGCCGTGTCCGTCCAAGAACTCGCCTTCCGCAACGACTTCAACAGCATGTACGTGGACCACCACGGCTGGCTGGTGGGATGGTTGCGCCGCAAGCTCAACGGCGCCGACCAGGCTTTCGACCTGGCGCAGGACACCTTCCTGCGCATCCTCTGCCAGCCCGAGCACAAACGGCTGGCGCCGCAGGAGCCGCGCGCCTACCTCACCACGGTGGCGCGCCGCCTGCTGATCAACCACGTGCAGCGCCAAGCGTTGGAGCGGGCCTATCTGGACGTGCTGGCCCAGCTGCCGCCGGCGCACACGCCGTCGCCGGAGGCGCGCCTGCTGATGCTGGAGACCCTGCACGAGATCGACCGCATGCTCGACGGCCTGGCGCACAAGGCGCGCGAGGCCTTCCTGCTGTCGCAGCTGGAGGGACTGGGCTACGCCGCCATCGCCGAGCGGCTGGAGGTGAGCGAGCGCACCGTCAAGCGCTACATGGCGGCGGCGTTCGAGCGGTGCATCCTGCTGGTGGCGGACGCATGAGCCGGCCGGCGACGGAGCCGCCGCCGGCCGGCGCCGGCGCGCCGCTCAGTGCGCGCGCGGCCAGGGAGGCGGCGCAATGGCTGAGCCGCCTGCACGCCGGCGCGCTGACGGCGGCCGAGCAGCGCCGCTGCGACGTCTGGCGGCAGAGCGATCCCGAGCACGAGCGGGCCTGGCGCCGCGCCGAGCTGGTGGCGCACAAGCTCGGCCTGGTGCCGGCCGCCGTCGCCCTGCCGACGCTGCGCCGCGCCGACAGCACGCAGCGGCGCAACGCCATCAAGACGCTGGCGCTGCTGGTCGGCGCCGCGCCGCTGGGCTGGGCCGCCTGGCGCGCCGCGCCGTGGGACGAGTGGAGCGCCGACGTGCGCACCGCCAGCGGCGAGCGGCGCAGCCTGACGCTGGCCGACGGCAGCAGCGTGGTGCTCAACACCGCCAGCGCGCTCGACGTGCGCTTCGACGGCGCTGCGCGCCGGCTGCTGCTGCGCGCCGGCGAGCTCCTGCTGCAAACGGCGGCGGAGCGCGCCGCCCGCCCCTTCCTGCTCGAGTGCGCGCACGGCGTGCTGGAGCTGTTCGACGCCCGCCTGGTGTTGCGCCAGCACGAGGCGCGCGGCCGGCGGGCGGCGCACGGCAGCGTGGCGGTGCTGCGGGGCACGGTGCGGCTCAGGCCGTCCGCCGCCGGGCCGGGGACGGCGCCGCTGACACTGGCCGCCGGCCAACAGGCCCGCTTCGACGCCAACGGCCTGAGCGGCGACATCGAGGCGCTGGCGCCCGGCGCCGGCTCCTGGGCCGACGGCGTGCTGTACGCCGAACAGATGCCGCTGGCCGACTTCCTCGCCGAGCTGGCGCGCTACCGGCCCGGCCTGCTGCGCTGCGATCCGGCGGTGGCCGGCCTGCGCGTGTCCGGCGCCTTCCAGCTGCGCGACACCGACAAGATCCTGCAGGCGCTGGCCGCCACGCTGCCCTTGCGCATCGCCCGCCACACCCGCTACTGGGTCACGGTCGGCCCGGCCTAAGCCCCGAAGCCCCGGGGTCAGTGCCGACATTCGGACACGAGCTCAAGTAGTGCGCCAGTCGGGCCAGCAACATTTGTCCATTTGTCGGCACTGACCCCGCTTGCAGAAAATCTAGGGTCAGACCCTAGGGTCTGACCCTGGCTCGGCGCATCCATCGGAGCCGGGCCAGGACCCCGGCTGGCGGCTGGCGGTGGCTCCGCATACCAGCGCCAGCAAAAAGATTGCGCTGGCGATGTCCCCTTTGCCAATCTCGCCGGTCATACAAGACAGGAGCAGCACTTACACCCATCGTCACCATTTTGCAGAAAGACCCCGTCATGGCATATCCCCACCCCGTTCTCTCCCGACTGACGCTGGCGCTGGCCGGCACCGTGGCCGTGCTGGCCGCCGCGCCCGCCGCCGCCGCCAACAAGAGCTACCATATCGCCGCCGGCCCGCTGAGCCCGGCCCTGTCGCTGTTCGCCGGCAGCGCCGGCGTCACCTTCGCCTCCGACCCGGCGCTGACGGCCGGCCTGAGCACGCGCGGCCTGCAGGGCCAGTTCGGCGTGGCCGAGGGCTTCGCCCGCCTGCTCGAGGGCAGCGGCTTGGAGGCGCTGCCGCGCGGCGGCGACGCCGACGTGTATGTGCTGCGCAAGGCCGTCGCCGCGCCCGCCGCCGCCAGGCAGGCCGCCGCCGCCGCCGCCGCCGAGGCGACCATGGCCCAGGTCACCGTGACCGGCCAGGGCCTGGGCGGCGGCACCGAGGGCAGCGGCTCCTACACCAGCGGCGCGATGAAGACGGCGCTGCGGATGGACCTGTCGATCCGCGACACGCCGCAGTCGGTCAGCGTGATCACCCGCGCCCGCATGGACGACATGGGCCTGCGCCGCCTCGACGACGCGCTGGCGCAGACCACCGGGGTGATGGTCGGCCAGATGGACAGCGAGCGCACCAAGTTCTACGCGCGCGGCTTCGACATCAACAACGTCCAGGTCGACGGCATGCCGCAGGGCGCCAACGCGCCGCTGTCGGACACCGTGCTGTACGACCGCATCGAGGTGGTGCGCGGCGCCACCGGCCTGATGGGCGGCACCGGCGACCCCTCGGCCGCCATCAACATGGTGCGCAAGCGCCCCGGCCGCAGCCTGCAGGGCGGCGCCGGCCTGGTGCTGGGCCGCTGGAACGACCGCCGCGCCGAGCTCGACCTGTCGGTGCCGCTGAACGCCGACGCCAGCGTGCGCGGCCGCACCGCCCTGGCCTACTCGGACCGCGACTCCTTCATCGACATGTACCACGAGCGCAAGACCGTCGGCATGGTCATCGTCGAGGCCGACCTCGGCGCGCGCACCCTGCTGACGGCCGGCGTCGACTTCCAGCGCAACACGCCGAACGGCTCCACCTGGGGTGCGGTGCCCTACTGGAACGCCGACGGCAGCCTGGCCAACATGCCGCGCAACTTCAGCTTGACGGCGCCGTGGAGCAGCTGGGCCAACCGCCAGCACACCCTGTTCGGCTCGGTGGAGCAGCGCCTGGAAAACGGCTGGAAGCTGCACCTGGGCTACGCCCGCAACGACAGCCGCAACAACACCACCGTCGTCAACGGCGGCGCCGGCTACCCCGATCCGGCCACCGGCCGGGGCATGCGCTTGTGGAGCGGCGTCTGGGGCGAGGGCAAGTCGGTCAGCGACAACGCCGACCTGTACGCCACCGGCCCGTTCTCGCTGCTGGGCCGGCGCCACACCCTGATCGCCGGCTGGAACGGCAGCCGCCAGGTGAGCAACTCCTACGGCGGCGAGGCGCAGCACAGCTACCCCGACGAGATCGCCGACTACCGCCACTGGAGCGGCAACATCCCCCGCCCCACCTTTACGCCCGACGGCAGCCGCGACGAGACCACCACCCGGCTGGGCGGCGGCTATCTGGCCGGCCGCTTCAGCCTCGCCGAGCCGCTGACGTTGATCCTCGGCGCGCGCCTGAGCAACTACCGCACCGAGACCGAGGCCTACAACGGCGCCGGCGCGCGCACCGGCGGCAGCGGCTTCGCAGAGAGCAAGAACGAGACGACGCCGTATGTCGGCGTGGTCTACGACCTGGGCGAGAAGTGGTCGGCCTACGCCAGCTACACCACGCTGTTCAACCCGCAGACGGCGCGCGACAAGGACAACCGCTTCCTCAAGCCGGAGAGCGGCACCAACGCCGAGCTGGGCATCAAGGGCGAGTTCTACGACGGCAGGCTGAACGCCTCGGCCGCGCTGTTCCGCACGCTGAAGAAGAACCTGGCCGAGATCGACAAGAGCGTGCCGCAGGGCTTCACCCTGCCCGACGGCGGCCTGGCCCAGGTGGCCAACGGCGCCGGCATCACCGTGCGCGGCGTCGAGTTCGACCTGTCCGGCCAAGTCACGCCGGACTGGAACGTCAACGCCGGCCTGACCTTGCTCGACGCCGCCGAGGCCGACGGCCGGCGCGCCGTCACCACCCAGCCGCGCCAGCTGCTGCGCCTGTCCACCTCCTACGCGCTGGGCCGCCTGCTGCCGGGCCTGAAGGTGGGCGGCGGCATCACCGCGCAGAGCGCCATCTACGGCGAGTCCTGGTACGGCCGGCCGACCGCGCCGAAGGACGCGCCCGTGGCACGGCTGAACCAAGCCGGCTACGCGCTGGTGAACCTGATGGCGTCCTACGACATCCACCCGCGCCTCAACGTCCAGCTCAACGCCGCCAACCTGTTCGACAAGAAGTACTACCGCAACGTCGGCTTCTACGACAGCGTGTTGTGGGGCGAGCCGCGCAACATCTCGCTGTCGCTGCGCAGCAAGTTCTGAGGGCGGCCATGAGCGCATCGCACAAGCACGAACATCCGCCCCGGCATCCGCATGCGGATGAGCACGCGCACCGGCACGGGAACGGGAACGGGAACGGGAACGGGAACGGGAACGGGCGGGCCGGCTGGTTGCGGCGGCCCCATCCGGTGCTGTCGCGCACCGTCGCCGGCCTGGGCGGCGGCTACCTGCTGGCCTCGGCCGGCGCCCTGCTGGTGACGGCGCTGAGCGCCGGCGGCGGCAAGCCCGGCGGCGACGCCATGCTGGCCGGCGCCCTGGTCGGCCTGGCGCTGTACGCGCTGGCGATCGTCTGGGCCTTCGCCACCGGCAGCGCGGCACGCGCCTGGGGCGGCATGCTGCTGGCCACCGCGCTGCTGGGCCTGCCCGGCCTGCTGCTGCTGGCGCTGCCCGGCGGTGCCGCATGACGGCCGCCGCCAAGGCGCCTGGCGCGCCGCAGCCGACGTCCGAGGCCAAGGCCGTGGTCGTGGCCGCCGGCGCGCTGGCAGACCCCGCCGTGGCCGAGGCCAAGGCCGAGTTCGCCGCCAAGTCCGGCACCAAGTCCGGCACCAAGGCCGACACCAAGTCCGCGCCGGCCCGGCCCGGCCTGCGCCAGCGCATGGCCTGGCTGCACACCTGGGGCGGCCTGTGGTTCTGTTGGCTGGCCTACGCCATCTTTTTGACCGGCACGCTGAGCGTGTTCGTCGACCCGCTGACGCGCTGGATGAAGCCGGAGCTGCCGCCGCTGTCGGCCCAGCCGGTGGCGGTGCCCACCGAGCCGGGCGCCGCCATCGAGCACGGCCTGCGCTTCCTGCGCCAGCGCGCGCCGGACAGCCGCCTGTGGGAGATGTGGCCGCGCCCCGGCCAAGACAGCATGATGGTCTACTGGATGGACCAGCACGACCGCTACGCCGAGGCGCGCCTGTCCGTGGCCACCGGCGCCGAGCTGCCCACCGCGCGGGGCACCGGCCGCGACACCCTGGGCGGCAACCACTTCGTCGAGTTCCACCACGAGCTGCACGCCGGCCGCGCCGGCCTGTGGATCGTCGGCGCCGCCTCGGTGGCGATGCTGGTGGCGCTGATCTCCGGCGTCATCACGCACAAGCGCATCTTCCAGGACTTCTTCACCTTCCGCCCCGGCAAGGGCCAGCGCTCCTGGCTCGACGCCCACAACGCGCTCGGCGTGTTGACCCTGCCCTTCCTGTTCATGATCGTCTACAGCGGCCTGGCGATCAGCTGGCCGACCTACATGCCGGCGGTGAAGCTGGCGCCGCTGCTGCGCGGCGACGGCGCCGCCAAGTCCATCGTCGAAAGCGACTCGCCGTCCGGCCGCCCGGCCAGCGGCAAGCCCGGCGTGCTGACCGCGTTGGCGCCGCTGGTGCGCGCCGCCGAGACGGCGATGAACACGCCGACCTTCGCGCTGGTGGTGCACCATCCCGGCGACGCCGCGATGACGGTCGAGGTCTACGGCGAGGTCAGCCCGGCCACCCAGCGCGGCAAGCTGTTCAGCACGCGCGGCATGATCGAGTACGACGGCGTCACCGGCGCGCAGCGCTCGGTGCGCCCGGCCCACCAGGCGCCGGACGGCGTCGCCCGCAGCGCCATGTTCGGCATGGACGAGCTGCACCGCCTGCACTTCGCCGACGCCGCCGTGCGCTGGCTGTACTTCGTCTCCGGCCTGGCCGGCACGGCGATGATGGCCAGCGGCGCCATCCTGTTCATGCTCAAGCGGCGGCACAAGTCGCAGCGCGAGTTCGGCGCCGCCACGCCGCGCGTCTACCGCCTGATCGAGACGCTCAACATCGCCTCGATCAGCGGGCTGGCCGTGGCCTGCATCGGCTTCCTGTGGGCCAACCGCCTGCTGCCGCTCGACCTGGTCGAGCGCCACGAGTGGGAGGTGGCGGCCTTCTTCGGCGTCTGGCTGCTGACGCTGCTGCACGCCGCCTGGCAACCCGGCCCGCGCGGCTGGACTCAGCAACTGCTGGCGGCGGCGGCCCTGTGCTTGGCCCTGCCGCTGCTGAACTGGATCAGCACCGGCGACCAGCTGGTTTCCTACCTGCTGCGCGGCGACTGGCAGCGCGCCGGCGTCGAGCTGACCTCGCTGGCCTTCGGCGGGTTGTTCCTGCTGGCGCTGCGGCGCTTGCGCGCGCGCGCCGCGCTGGCGGCGGCCACGGCGGCCACGGCGGCCGGAAAGGCGGGGGCGTGATGGCGCTCTGGTTCACCATCATCGCCGGTCTCGGCCTTTGCTACGCCGGCATGAGCGGCCTGGCGCTGGCGCTGGACCGCCACCACCGCCAACTGCGCGGCGCCGATTGTCCGCCCCGGCGAGGCATGCTCCTGCGCGCGGCGGGCGCCGCCCTGCTGCTGCTGGCGCTGCTGCCCTGCATCCAGTATTGGGGCGTCGGTGCCGGCATCACCGCGTGGCTGGGCTGTTTGACGGCGGGCGCATTCCTGTTCATCGGTTTGCTGCCCTATGCGCCGCGCGCGGCGGCCCTGCTGGCGCTGGTTGGCGGGCTGGCAGGCCTGATGGCTGCTGGCTTTGCCTGATTTCAGGCCTGTGGATAAGCCTGTGAGCAAGTCTGTGGGAAGGCGTTTCATAACCCCGGTATAAGCCCGTGCAAAAGCTGGGGAAATGCCGGGGATAAGCCCATGGATAAGTTGGTGGAAAAGCGCTGGGTAAGCCGTGGGTAAGCGCTGTATAAACACGGGATAGCCTGGGGGGAAGCCTGTATAACTTTTCCTGCGCGGCGCCATTACACCGCGATGCGCGTCTCGAACTTGCTGCGGAAGGTGGAGAAGTAGGCTTTGACGTTGCGCACATTGGTCTGCGTGGCGAACAGCCGGTGCGCCAGCGCGTGGTAGGCCGGCATGTCGACCACCTGGACGATCAGCACGAAGTCCGGCCCCGGCGCCACGCGGTAGCATTGCAGCACGGCTGCCTCGGCCGCCACGTGCTGCTCGAACTCGCTCATGCGCTCGGCCGCCTGCACGTCCAGCGTGATCTCGACGATGGCGCTGAGCCGCGCCCCCACCTTCTCCGGCGCGACGATGGCCACCTGGCGCTCGATCACCCCGCTGGCGGTCAGCTGCTTGACGCGGCGCAGGCAGGTCGGCGCGGAAACGTGGACGGCCAGCGCCAGCTCGCCGTTGGTTTGCGAGGCGTCAAGTTGCAGCGCGTTCAGGATGCGACGATCAATATCGTCCAGTGGCGGGGTGCTAGTGCTCATAGTGTGGTGGATTCGTAAAAATAATTCGATAAAATGAAATAATATTTCATTGATGTTGAATGGTGAAATATTCTTTCAAATATACATGAATTATGAAAGCATATTTCACAGCCTCTGCACTACGATGCCTGCATTACTTAACAAATCAACCAAGAGGCTCCTATGTGCGGCATCGTCGGCGCGGTAGCGCAACGCAACATCACCCCCATCCTGCTGGAAGGCCTGAAGCGTCTCGAATACCGCGGCTATGACTCCTGCGGCGTCGCCCTGCACGTCGACGGCAAGCTGCAGCGCTCGCGCAGCACCTCGCGCGTGGCCGACCTCGAGCAGCAGATGCGCGAGACCGGCCTGGAAGGTTTCACCGGCATCGCCCACACCCGCTGGGCCACGCACGGCGCGCCGGCCACCCACAACGCCCACCCGCACTTTTCGCCGAGCACCGAGCAGGCCCGCATCGGCCTGGTGCACAACGGCATCATCGAGAACCACGACGAGCTGCGCGCCGAACTGAGCGCCCTCGGCTACGTGTTCCAGAGCCAGACCGACACCGAGGTGATCGCCCACCTGGTCGACCACATGTACAACGGCGACCTGTTCGACACCGTGCAGCAGGCCGTCAAGCGCCTGCACGGCGCCTACGCCATCGCCGTGTTCAGCCGCGAGGAGCCGCACCGCGTGGTGGCCGCGCGCCAGGGCTCGCCGCTGATCGTCGGCCTGGGCAAGGGCGAGAACTTCGTCGCCTCCGACGCCATGGCGCTGGCCGGCACCACCGACCAGATCGTCTACCTGGAGGAGGGCGACGTGGTCGACCTGCAGCTGAACCGCGTCTGGATCGTCGACGTCGACGGCAAGCCGGTCGAGCGCGAGGTCAAGACCGTGCACGCCCACACCGGCGCCGCCGAGCTGGCCCCTACCGCCACTACATGCAGAAGGAGATCTTCGAGCAGCCGCGCGTCATCGGCGACACGCTCGAAGGCGTCACCGGCATCATGCCCGAGCTGTTCGGCGACGGCGCCTACGCCGTGTTCAAGCAGATCGACCGCGTGCTGATCCTGGCCTGCGGCACCAGCTACTACGCCGGCCTGACGGCCAAGTACTGGATCGAGTCGGTGGCCAAGATCCCCGTCAACGTCGAGATCGCCAGCGAATACCGCTACCGCGACAGCGTGCCGCACCCGAACACCCTGGTGGTGACCATTTCGCAGAGCGGCGAGACGGCCGACACGCTGGCCGCGCTGAAGCACGCGCGCGGCCTGGGCATGGAGCACACGCTGACCATCTGCAACGTGGCGACCAGCGCCATGGTGCGCGAGTGCAAGCTGTCCTACATCACCCGCGCCGGCGTCGAGGTCGGCGTCGCCTCGACCAAGGCCTTCACCACCCAGCTGGCCGCGCTGTTCCTGCTGACGCTGACGCTGGCCCAGGTCAACGGCCGCCTGACGGACGAGGAGGAGGCTGCCCACCTGAAGGCGATGCGCCACCTGCCCGTGGCCATCGCCGCCGTGCTGGCGTTGGAGCCGCAGATCATCGCCTGGGCCGACGACTTCGCCCGCAAGGAAAACGCGCTCTTCCTCGGCCGTGGCATGCACTACCCGATCGCGCTGGAAGGCGCGCTCAAGCTCAAGGAGATCTCCTACATCCACGCCGAGGCCTACCCCGCCGGCGAACTGAAGCACGGCCCGCTGGCCCTGGTCACCGAGGAGATGCCGGTCGTCACCATCGCGCCGAACGACAGCCTGATCGAGAAGCTGAAGTCGAACATGCAGGAGGTGCGCGCGCGCGGCGGCCAGCTGTACGTGTTCGCCGACGTCGACTCGCGCATCACCTCGGGCGAGGGCGTGCACGTGATCCGCCTGCCGGAGCACTACGGCCTGCTGTCGCCGATTTTGCACGTGGTGTCGCTGCAGCTGCTGGCCTACCACTCGGCGCTGGCGCGCGGCACGGATGTGGACAAGCCGCGCAATTTGGCGAAGTCGGTGACGGTGGAGTAAGCACGGCTGCCGGCCATCACGGACGTGTGGACGAGCAATGAAGTCGGACACAAAACAATAAAGTCTGACACAACACAATAAAGTTTGACACAAGTTGGTGTCGAGACTTTTTACCGATGTAGCAGCCCATGTGTGCCATGATTTGGCCACATGGGCTTTGTCATTGGCGAGGCACGCCGACCATAGATTCATGAACGGTAGAGGGAGATAAAAAATGTTAGACCTTATCCACCGCGGCTGCCTGCAAAATGCCAGATCGGAGTCGACGGCCGGGCCCAGACTGCAGCTGGCGGCGGCGTATAAGACCGCAGCGCACTGTATGCGGCCGTGATGGTCAATCCGGCGCTACTGGCCCGCTTGCTCGCGGTAGAAGCGCCGCAGCAGCGGAGCCGGCATTGACGGCACGGGCATTGCCAGCAAGTCCGCGCTCGAGGCAGCCAGCCGCAGCAAGTCATTCGGTGGCGCGGCCATCCGTCGCACTGGTCAAATACTCTGTCCAGTTATCGGAGTGGCTCAAGGCCGATAGGGTCAAGTTGCGCTAGCCATGATGCGATTTGAAGCAGATCCCCTAGGGTCTGGAGGAGCAAGGTTACGAGGGACCGGCATGGCGGCGTCGCTAGGCGGCGCAAGCCGGGTCAATCGGATATGGTCAATTCGGCGTGCAGGTGAACAGCGGCTATAATGGAGAGCTAAGACTGGTCGTTGCTCTTGTGTTATGGGGTAACTCAGCCGTGAGTTGAACGGACGCTGAACCTCGCAGTAGACGTGATGGTTGATCTAAGAATAACGTTATTGGCAGCAGTCCGCTCTGCGTGGCAGAGCACCCATCAGAGAGTTGCACGTATCTCGCGATCACCGCACGTGGATCTCAAATCCCTTGTCTTGTGACTGAAATCTGCCTTACGCTCGCAAAAAAATGCAGATCGGTGAAAGCCAGAAAACTTGGTCTTGGTCGGTGCGTGGCCTGGCTAAGCGCGACTGGCGATGATGTCTTGCCCCCAAACATTACAATCAGTGTGTCCCCGGTGTTGGCGGTTCATACGATTCAGTGGCGATGGACGAAGAAGTAGAAGCCCTTATGTGAATAAGGGTTAGCAAGCCACGCCAATACATAGTTTTCTTAAAGATCAACTATTTAATTACAAAATCATCAAAATTGCATTATTATTGTATTAATCTCACTCACCAATCAGAAGCTTGGAACTTTCTTTCGATACGCTGGATATTCGCGACCTTTGTCTGAACGTGCAAATTGCCATCGAAGCCGTTGGCCAGCACGACTCATTTGCATTGCTGCAGCGCTTGGCTGACTTAGCAGCAGCGCACGATGTCGCAGAGTATCTTGACCTTTTTTTCGAGGTAAGTGTTTCTGCCGATGACTGGGAATTGTGTATCCCGTTGAGTAGCATGGCGCTGATTGTCGAACAGGCCCACACTAAGCCGCCACTGGATGATAGCGATCAAATAGACTGGTCACGGGTCAAGCGCGTAAAAATAGTCAGCTTGGAGAGAATCGATGACTAACACTAGTTTTATGCCCGACTGGGCAGTTCCACCAGGGACAACCGTTCTTGCACTGATGGACAGAAAAGGGGTAACGGCCCGGGACTTGTCGGGATCGCTTCGTACGACTTCTCATGATCTAGAGCGCTTATTTGCAGGTGACCTCGAAATCGATGAGGACGTTGCTGTGAGGCTGGCCAAGATAATCGGTGGATCTTCGAGCTTCTGGTTAGCGCGTGAAGCCCAATATAGGGCTTCAGTAGCTCGCGTCGAAGTTGCAAAGAGCTGGGCGACTTTATTCCCTATCCCTGAAATGACTCGTATGGGATGGCTTCCGTCGACGACTGAGCAATTATCCCAAGTCCATGCATGTTTAGCTTTTTTTGGGGTCAGCACTACTCAAGAATGGGAAAGAAAATACTCCAATGCTAAAGGATTGGCTGCATTCCGTGATACATCCAAATTTGCATCCTCTGACGGAGCTATTCTGGCATGGCTGCGCAAAGGGGAACTGGAAGCACGGAAACAGGCTTGTCGTAAATGGAACAAGCGCGAGTTGACTGCGCGCTTGCCCGAGTTAAGAAACTTAACTCGAACTTCTGAGCCCAAAGAGTTCATTTCAAAAATTCAAGAGATCTTAAACGAATGTGGTGTACGAGTAGTCATTATTCGCCCCCCTAAGGGATGTAAAGCCCATGGTGCAACTTTCTTTAGTGAAGGTCAGCCCATTGTACTTTTAAGCTTCCGATATTTATCGGACGACCAATTCTGGTTCACGGTTTTTCATGAAATTGGCCATTTGATATTACACAGTGAAGATAAAATGTTTGTTGAGGGCAATGGCGACCCTACAGGCAATGAAGAGCATGAGGCTAATGAATTTGCGACATCGACTCTTATTCCAAAAGATAGCTTGAAAACCTTGAGAGCCTTAGGGGCTAATGCAAGAGCAGTGATGCGATTCGCAAAGGATATTGGAATTGCACCAGGTGTAGTCGTTGGTCAAATGCAGCATAGAGGTTGGCTAACATTTGCTCAACTTAACCATCTCAAGAAAAGATACCAGTGGATTGATTAATTATTCTGCGAACGCCAGTTCACGCTTTGTAGTTGAAGAGATCCACGATCCGATAGAATCTCGGACCTTGCTCGTGACACCAAAACTACTTTGAATATTATGGCTATAACCTAATATCAAAATTTCTCGATTAAGTTTCATTGTTCCGATTTGGTTCAGTTTTCCAAAATATGAAATTCCTACAACACCTGGTCCTTGTGAGCGTGGTAACGTCCATTCGTCCATGGGTTGTGCGGTTAATTTAATTTGGCAAAGTAATTCAAATGTTCGAATAACTGCTTGACCATTTAGCACCAACGTCTTTATCTCCGAATTGGCAATTAGCTGCCCTAGGAAATCTCCTCCTAAGTTAAGAAGCTCCTGCTTGTATGCAGTAGAAAGTTCTCCCCATTTGGTCGTTGTGGCATAAGAACACAAGTCCAAGTGACATGCTTCAGCGAACATTCCATAGAATGAACAGTTTGACCCGATAATCAGTTTATCCAAGGCTTTGAACCAGCCATCGTAGGGATTGCCGAAAAAGTATTTTGAGCAGGAATTGTCTATTGCTTCCAGTTGCTCGTCGGTTGCATCTTTCCAGCCCTTGAGTCCTAATGAGGCTAGTGTTGGAAAGCGACGGCTATGGCCAGTGAGCTCCTCACCCACCTCATTGACAAACTCGCGATTACTTGGATTGAGGCCAACTGTAGCGATTTTTGCGGTGTCTAAATTACCAAAATAGGGCACTGGACAAGCCCAAGGAATAACTGACAATTGTGATGCGTTCGAAGTCTCAAGCGCACTGATCAATTGCCGGAAAAGTTCGATGCGGTTCACGATGTCCTCTATATTAGGAAAATAGCTCAAGCTGAGCAGGTGCTTTGGAAACTGATGCTAGCTCATTCTTTAATGCGCGAGCGCACTGGATGATCTGCCTTCTGTTTCCCGTCAGGACCCCAAGCTCTAAGGCTCGTGCGCGGGTTTGCGAAGTCACATCGTAATGTGGATAGGAGGCATTGGCTTGAAACCATTCTTTCTTGAGTCCTAACCGTCGAGCCACGTTATGTAGCTCATCAAGAGAGTCGGCTACCAGATGGCACCAAGTGTTGCCCCTCCACTCGATTGCTACGTTGTCTACATAAGATGCCATGATAGGTATTCCAAATTTTGCAAATTTTCACTATGATATGCAAAATGTCGCCAAAATTCAACCAATCTGAGGCCTTGCAATTAGGTCAGACAATCAAGCGTCGTCGTAATGACGCGAGGCTCACTTTGACCAAGCTTGCAGAGTTGTGCCTAGTGAATGCAGCACAAATCTCAAGATTTGAGAACGGACAGTTCAAAACAAACTCAAGAAATTTGCAAGAAGTATGTGGTTATTTGCAAATTTCTTCGGTGGGTGTTACTGTCTCATTGTTAAGTGCTCGGTTCGAGAAGTTTGCAGTCATGTCTGAGCAAAATCGTCGTGCCGCTGAACAGATTGTTGTTGCATTGGAATCGCTAGTTCAGCCACCGAATAGCCGGTAGCGCTGAGATGATTTTTGCCAATTGCAGAGAGAGTCTTCGATGACCTGCATGTCTACACCGAGAGATTCTCCCATGATCCAAAGTCGGCGTTCCAACTCAACGTAACTAAGTCCAGCACCAGTGTTCCCTTGCAACATCAGCTTGGCACCTGTTTTAGGGCCTGTGGCATTTGCAATATAGGTCTTCGGTGGTTTGATTGGCGTGATGGCTAATTTCCCTAACATGGTCAAGTAATCGAATTTCGCAATACGACCAAAAGAAATGACGGCATCCATTTTCTTATATAACCAATCAAAGGCGGCATAGTAATCATTATTGCCGGCGTTATATGCATTAGCGAACAATTGCCTATGCCCGCCATTAGCCATAACCCAGTCAACATAGCTCACGATTGCTGCACCAGTGCCCGTTGGTTTATCGGCATCCATGCTTTGATATTTTCGGTGGTTACCGAATCCGCGACGTCGGCCTCGAAGTAGATGATCTTGGCTTTCTCGCAACCAATCCCGGAATACCTCAGGATCCTGAGATATAGTCGCCCAGGTCCAACCAGGTTGAGCCCCGAGCTTCCCATAGACCTCCCTTATGAATCGCCACTTTGCTTGCGGGTGCATACCAAAGTGTACAAATAAAAAAGTTATCCAAGCAGCTTCATCAACATCTCGCCGTCGAAGTGCCAGCAAAGCAGCTCGGACGGGATCGAACATATCATTGTTGGGATTTCCCCTGTTTGGTGAGATGTGGCGAGCTGCTGCCACCGAGACAAATTCGATTCGTCGCATGCTGTCAATGACTTGCATAGCGAACGTGCGCCGAGCAGCATCTACCTCAATTCCTGGCAGCGGAAAATGATCGTCTTCAATCAGATCTAAAGCGCTGACGATTGCTGCGATTGCTTCTGGGCTATGTCTAGGCATTTTGTTTTTTCATCCTGGAAATTCGCGCATCAATAAACATGTGATAAGCCCGATCATTCATATTTTCGGCAAGCTTTTCGCAAGTGACTTGTGCATTTTGCGGTATCAACTTGGAAAGGCTATAGATTGAAAGCAAACGACAAATGTCAGCCCAAAAGCCGGGCATTGACGGGGGCGCAGAAAACGGGTCGGAGCGTACTTGAACTTCAAAATCCAAAACGTTTTTGATCGCCATCCATGGATCTCCGGTGGGCATTGCCATCATCGGAATAATGTTTTGGAATCCTTCGTTAAGATAATCTTTAGCACCTTCTTCATTTTTATCATAGAGATGAAAGCTGCCGACGGTATGAATGTACGTGCCAATTTCTGTATTCAAGGTTCTGGCAATAATCTCTTGCAGCATTGTGAAAGCAAAAACATCATGGGGGAAACCTAAATATGCATCGTTTGACCGCATTGCGACAAATAGATGCAGCTTGCCATCCCTTTGCAGGAACTGTAGCGTACACGTGCAAGGAATTGATGTTTCGCCAGAATCGATGTCTTCAGCTGCGATGATTTGGATTACAGCTTGGCGTGATGTGGGTTTTCGGCGTAGCAAATCAATTACGTTACTGACTTGATCTATGCCACGCCAATTGAACAAGCGGTTGCCATACCCACTACGTACAGTTTTATGGTCAGTTGACTCGTCCTGATATTTATTCGGAATGAACCAGTCTATGTATTCAAGTTGATTGGCGCCTGAAAGATACCAGAGAAGCTCACCGAGGGCGCTAAATATCTTGCTGCGGCTCTCTGAACGGCTAAGCCGAGCAAGAGGATTCGTCAATACAAAAGTCGGGCCGACTATCTCTAGTAAAGAGCCGCGGCTTGCGGTTACCCGCTGACCTTTGGCCAATAAGTAGCTGAGTGCTTCATGTAGCAAATCGTCGATGGTCGCGGCTTCGATACGAATGGACATGGATTTGCCTTGCAAGAGAGTGATGTTGCATCATAACTAATTTATTTCCTCATGCAAAGTTTATCTGAGGACTTACCAACGGGGCCACCTGCCGATCTACAACAACTGCGCGGAAAGTGCGATGCGGCCCTTCGTCCTCGGGCGCGAGGCATGGCTGTTCAGCGTCGCGGTCGCCACCGTCAGCGCGTCATTTGTTCGATACTTGTGACGGTCAAGGCGAATGGACTGGGACCGCGCACCTAGTTGCGGCATGTACTGCGCGACCTATCTGCCGCGAAGATCGTGGTGGAAGGCGAGACGCTGCTGTGAATGAACGATGACGGCTTACCGTTTCGTTTTCAGAAGCGCTATCAACTCCTGTTCGAGCCGAGACGCCAAAGGCGGGGCCAGCCCCGCCGTGCGCAGAATACGCCAACGAACGGGCGATTCTCCCCTGACCTGGCTCTCATGCACGACCCAGCGCAAGCGCCGACACTGGAAGTCTTCCAGCGGCTCCGCCAGGGTTTGTATGGCCTGGGTCGTGAGAGGAAGCTTGCCGGAAAACTTTTCGATGAGCGCTTGCCTGCCAGTGGTCCTGGCCAGGCGCGCTGCGGATATCCGGCTCCGTGTGTCTGATTCATAGAGCTGCGCCGCGTGCTGGCGGACCTGGTCGGCAAATTGCTGGTCGCGCCGATCCCATTCAACTTTGTCCTGCCCCGCGTGGCGCGGTTTCGCGTCGCTCGCGATGGTCTGCTGCAGCCAGTCCTTATCGTGCCTGTATAGCCACATGTAGTCCCGCGTGCTTCGGGCTGGAATGTCGTCGAGCTGGGTGAGAAAGCGCTGTCGCCGGATAGCGAGCGTGGCAGTGTCCAGCCTGTTGTCCGCTCTCCATATTTTGCGCGTGCGAGAATCATAGCCCGGCTGGAGGTCCGTGTATTGACAGTAGGCGCGCAGCGCTAGCGTCGAAGTGCCCAGTAGGGTCATCAAGGCCAGGTGCTTTAGCGGATGCATGGCTGTGCGGTGTTTGTACAGCAGCTTGAATATCCACTGCGGCTGTCTGAAAAATTCTAGATCGGAGTCAACGGCCTGGCCCAGACTGCAGCTGGTGACGGCGTGTAAGACCGCAGCGCACTGTATGCGGCCGTGATGGTCAATCCAGCGCTGCTGGCAGGCTTGCTCGCGGTAGAAGCGCCGCAGCAGCGGCGCCGGCAGTGACGGCATGGGCATCACTAGCAAGTCCGCGCTCGACGCCGCCAGCCGCAGCAAATCATCTAGTGGCGCGTCCGGTGCTAGCGTTGTGGTGCTGCTTTCCTCAACCCAGCTGTCAGTGGGCAAGAACAAGCTGTGTCGACGCAATTGAACCAGGTCTGCTTTAATCTCCAAAAGCATATTGCCGTGTCGGTGGCACAGCAAGACGCCTGGTAGGCTGTGGGCGCGATGCCAGTATGCCGAACCGTACGATTTCTCGTCTTCGGCACAGCATTGCGGGCAGTATCGAAAGGCGTTACGGCCGCCAATTCGGCTGGCCACCAGGCCGATGCCGATTTTCATGTCGCCTGCATTGTGCCCTGCCATAGCATGCCTGCAGCGTTCGGTCTGCTCAGGGCTGAGAAATGGCACGAAGTAAGGCAGTAGCGTGCTCCGGTCAATCAGCTCCTCCATGGAAAGCTGCGCGTGCTCCGGCAACGCCGAGCAAAGAGCGGCAAGATGGCTGGGAAGATTGGCTGTAGCGACAAGCAAGTGGGTGCCGAATATGTCATGCAGCGTTTGGCGCTCTTCCGGATTGCCCGACAGGCGGTGCAAACGGGAAATCCAGCTGTGCAGGCTTTCATCCGGCAGCAGCGCCGTACAAAAAGGGAGGCGCCGTAAGCTGCTTACATTTGGCATTGGCTCCATGATCTGCGCCCTTCCAAGCCTGCGCTAAGTGCCCGTGCGGTAGGTATCCGAAAACTCGAAGACGTCCTTGGCGAGCCAACCTCGTTCAGCCAGCGCACTTGCAGGATCCGGGCTTGCTGCGATCAGGCGGGAAACCTGGTTGACTGTCTCCGGCATCTGCTTTTCAGGCCGGGGAGCCGGCGACGTCTCCGCAGCGACACCATTTGTCCTGCTGAGGCGCAAGGCGGCGAGATCGCTGATCGACACCGAAGTGTCGTCTTTCATCATGGCCTCCAGCTGCTCGTCCGGCGGCAGCAAGTCCTCGAATTTCCTCATCGCGGCCGGGTCGCCGCTGCGCAGCGCCGCGATCGCCGGTTTTAAGAGCTTCAGTTTCGTGTCAGCGACATGCCTGAACACTTGTTCGTTCAGCGTCTCGATATTGGCCTGGATCGCATAGCGCTGGCCAAGGATCATCAGCTTGGCCAGGAAGTCGGTGACGCCCTGCGTGAGATCGTATAGCACCGCGCGCAGTTCTGGCGTCAATGCCGCCGGCTTTTGAACCCACTGATATTCCCAGATCACGTTGACCAGCATATTCCATGTGGCATCCGATTCCGAGGGCTGGCGAAAGTCGTACATCCCTTGTCCACACGCCCGCCGCGCATTGCGCAGGATATCGGCAAAGAGATTAATCATCGAATTGGTTCCGGAAAATACCACCGGTATACCGATGCTGTTGATCAGGTTGACGAAGAAATTAAGCATGTTGTCTTTGCCGCCGGTCTTTGCGGCATTCAGATGCTGTAGTTCGTCAATGACGACGGTGCCGATGAAGTAGGTGCTGGCCAGCTGCTCCATGCCTTGGATCATTTCCAAGATGCCGGCCTTTCGGCGGAAGCGCGCTGCATGGCGGCCGGGGTCATCCAGCGCCTTATCGATTGCTTTGAAAAAAGCATGGCATAGGCCTGACAGGGAGCCGTCGAAGGGGCATTCGATTTTCAGCCAGACGATCTGGGTGTGCAGGAACTCCTTGCCCTGGTAGCGGCAGTGGACAATTTTCTGTCGATACAGGCTCAGTACCGCATTGAGCGCCGTCGTCTTGCCGATACCGCTTAAGCCGACCAGGCTGAAGGTCGAAGCGGAGGATTGGAAGAGTGCCAGGTCGCGGCGATTGGTTGACAGGGTGTACAGGTGGCGCCACGTGGTCGCATGCACCGGATTGCGGCTGACATAGCCGCTTCGCAGGATGGACGACAGCGCGCTTTCCAGCTCCAAGTGGATGGGCAGCGGCTGCACCAGCTGCCTAATTCTGTCGATGCAGTGCAGACGCAGTTCCTTGCTCAGCAACCGCTCCGCGCCCGGCTCCTCAGGGAAGTAGGCAATGGCTCTGGCGGCGTCGATTTCCGTCAGCACCGGTGGCAAGGCTTCCGTCAACGGATTGCCAGCGTAGTCCTGCAAGGGGGACGGCGTGTAGTGGGCGATATTACTCATTGTTTTTCCTGCTTAGCCTGCTGAGGATGCTGATTACTTCGCCGCTGCGCTCACCGAAACTTTCGGCAGTCTGCTCTGTCGATACTGGCCGAGGCCGCGAACTGTCGCCTGCCGGCCCTTTGCCGGCAGCACGCATGCGCTCGGTCACGCGCTCCGCTGCCCGGTTGGATCGGATATCGGCGAGCTTGGCAGCTTTGGTGGTGGGAATGTCGCTATTGCGCTTGTCCGCAGTGGCACCGGCGATTGTGGCCTGGATATGGGCGTCGAGCTGTACTTTGCTCGCCAAGGCCGAATATTTTCGTTCTGGCGGCGTGTGACTGGTCAGGACAAGCATGTCCTGGATTTCTTCCAGCCGATGGCCAACATAGCGTTCCTCGGTATTGCGCAGTACGTAGCGCGCCAGCGATTTGTCAGCAGTGCGCAGCCAGACTGTGGTGGGGTCGGTTGGGTGGTACCAGACATCGACTTTTTCTCGGCCTTTGGCGCGTGCGCGGCTGTACCGCACTTCGTCATTGTGGTCCGCGCTGGCGTAATACATGCCTTCGAAGTGCAGGCCTCCAGCTTGCACCGTGCCCGACGACCGGGCCATCAAATGTAGGTACACCAGCTCGCGGGCCTGCTCATTTGGCGTGCCGAAGCCATGGTCGATACCCCAATTCCACATTGCCTGGGGCGTGGGCTGGACCTCCGACTGGATCATGTCCTGATTGAGCAGGTCAGGCTGCTCCCGGTAGTGATTGTGATGAAGCACGCTCTTGATCATGATTTGCGTGAACTCGCCCAGGTCCAGCGTGGCGTCCAATCGGTAATCCCGGTCGCCGCGCTCCTTGATGCGTTCGGCCACGCCGCCGGGCGTCCAATGGACCTGGGACAACTGGTTCAACAGCCGGAACCTGCTTTCCACGATGCCTTTCCAGTCGGGGCGGTATGGTGGTGCGATGGCGAGGGTGATGCCAAGGCCGGACACGATGCTTTCCGCAGCAAGGCCAAGCATCTCACCGCGGTCGGCGCAAATCTCCTGCGGCAAATGGGCGCACGGCCAGTCGTCGGGCTCGATTGCAATTCCGTTGGCGGCACAAAAGGGGGCCTTATCGCTGAACGCATTGAGCAGCGCTTGCCGTGCGCCTTCCCAGCTGGGCCCTTCTAGACCGATATAAAGGCCAGCGATCATGCGTGAGAATACGTCAATGACGACATACACCACCGGCCGTCCGATAATCCAGTTGCGGTTGTATCGGCTGACTAAGTAGATATCGGCAATGGTTGCGTCGATTTCAAACCGGTGGCATGGGCCAAATATGCCGTCACCGGCACGACCGCGCAGCGCGCGGTGATCTTTGGCCCACTTCATTTCACCCTTGCGGCTGCGCAGTACGGTGATGTCGTCGAAGGCCTTCTTACCCCAATAGTCGAACTGGCGCATGGTAGGCAGTTCCTGCAGCGGTTTTAGCAGCGGTTCCGGCTCTGGAAAATCAGGCGTGGTGATCGCTTCGCAGTAGTAGCGTCGCAAGGTGCGCGTATACGCGTCCGTAATGGTTTTGACTTTGCTGTCCCGGTACAAGGCATAGCCGATACGGATGATCGTCTTGTCTTCTTCCGAAAGCGATTTTGCCCTGTGCGGCTTGTCTGTGGTGATGGAGCGTGGCGGCCTTCCGTGAGGACCAGTAAAAGCCCGCTCTTGTCCCTTCGCCCCGGAATTTGTGTACTGCGGAAGCAATGCGTTGCGGATCGCGCCGAACATCCAATAACGGTAGAGCAGCCTGTAAATGGTACGGCGCTCGACGTTGATCCGCTGCCCGTGAGACTGGATCAGCGCACCCATGATGCGGGGCTGGAAAATTCTGTCGTCATACCGACCTTCCAGCAGCGGCCGGATGCGCTCCCAGTTGGCGTCCCGCATCGCCTTGTACTTCGGCGGAATCTCATCCTCCAACGCCATCATAAACTCAGGCATTTTCAGCTCGACGCGGGACACCTTTACTTCACGCACCAGCTGGACCAGTGCAGATAGGTCATAGAGCCAAGGCTGCTTTGGCACCTTGTCGATCGAAATAAGCACCACGGCATCGGCGCCGGGATCCAGCCAGATTACGCGGCATGGTGAATCGAACGGCGCCCCATCGTGGGGAGTGAAGACGTGATTGATGCGGATGCTCAAGTCCATCTCACGCCGCCTTTCTGCCGCTGGACTGGTTGATGAACCGCAGCGACGGGCAGGCCTTGACCAGTTGCAGCTCGACGCTGCGAATGTCAAACATGATGGCCTTCTGCCATACCAGGTGCTTGAACAGCGTCACGGCGTCACTGTAGGGCAAGCGGATGGCGTTCGCGACGGTCCGGATGACAGATGCAAGGGTGCGCTCGGCACTGGCAAAGTAGGCAAGGTGGTCGAGAAAGTGCAACTGCACGTCGTGCTGTGCAAGATGCCTCTGCAGCGGCATGCTTCCTTGCCTGAGCCATTCGAGATTGCGCGTCAGGGTCCGGCCAAGCATGCTGTCTGTGACGATGCCCCAGTTGGTGATGCCTTTTGCAGTCAAAAGTGCCTGCTCCAGCTCGAACTTTTCCAGGCGGCGCTGCAGACCCTTGGGCTCCAACAGTTCCTTGTCATACTTGAGCGTTTTGGCGGCCGTGTACTGCTGGCCGGCAGCATCGATGCCCGTGATGAGGAAATCGGTTGTCATGACGTACGGCACCGCCGTGCCGGGATAGCGCGGGTATGCGATCCCAAGCTGGGCCGCTATCTGTTGCGCCTCTGGCGTAGGGAACAGGGGATACTGCTCACGAATATCGATGATCTGTTCTGAAAACTCCAGCACGGTCAGGTACTGGTATTCCAGGTCGGAAAGAACTTGGTGAATACGATTGACCTTCGTTCCCGCCACCTTGCGCGAGCGGCCCCGCGATGGGACGTCCTGCACGCGCAGCCAAGGCTTGTACGCATTGCCTTCCCCGGCGCCGAACCCTTCGGCGATGTACCGATCCACATCGGCCTGCGTCTTAACCCGCCGTGCGCGCATATCTCTTCTCCGGTGGCTGCGGTTGCAGGGAAGTGTCCGGCTGCTGCATACGCTCTGGATATCGCAGCGGGCCATCGACCTTGTTGGTGATACGGGACGTCGTTGAAATATAGGCTCGGCCTCCAATTTCAGCCCACGCCGATGAGTGAGGTCACTTGCCACGTTAGAGTAATACCGGCGCGCGCAAGTTCAACCGGAATATTGATCGGTTGGCGCGCCATACCCTCCAGATCCCATCCTGCAAACTGGCATATCTTTTGAATGACGTACAAGGACACCGATGTTCTATTGACAATGCTACCTGCCTTGAGAGAAAGCCCCAGGCGCTGAACCTCCTCGATAGCCCATAGGATGCGCCTTGCGCTAAAGCTCCAGGACGATTCTTTACACAGCGAAATCACTTCGTTTAACTGCGGAAATTTGTCAGCATGAAGCTTCAAGTGGCTGTAGCTCAGGGGGATGTGATCGATCAATTTTTGCATGGTAATACGGTTAGGTTTGCCGCTCTGCGAGACAAGTTTCCGAGCATGCGCTTCCACCTTCTCGGCAAATTTTTGGTCCCGCACCAGCTCATCGGCGGTCGTTTCCTGCAGGTTGGAATTGTCGCGAACGTTGTAGGTGAATGCGTTGTCGAGCCATTTTTTGTCGTGTTCGAAAAGCCAGGTGGTTGGCCGATATGCTTTGCGCCAGAGTCCTTCCAAGGTAAGGACCGGGTCCATTTTTATTTCGCGCAGGATGCGCTGCCGGTACTGGTCGCGCAGTTCGGCATCGGCGAGTGGCCCGTTGCGCGCTTTTGAAACTCGCTTCGGCGTAGCTTCATGGTCATCCGGCTTGATCGCTTGCACAAAGTGAGCGGCTGTACCAAACAAGCGCATGGCGAGCAGGATATGTCGCGTCACAGGCATGTCCATCACGCCATCAACTGTGGAAAAGCGCAGCCAGTTTGTCGTACGGCCAGCAGCATATGCCGGGTCCACCTGCGCGATAAAATCGCCCCCCATGTATTCAATGAAGTCTGCGGTAAAAGCCGTCATCGACGTCGCTCGCACTTGTTTGCCTGAAATAGTGTCACCCACCAGTGGCTTACCCCAGACAAAGCCTATTTTCTGGATACGCTGGCGGTATACCTGCGCCAGATGGTCAGGTGCGACAGGCGCGACATTCGCGTTTAGTAGCTCGTGCACAAAAACAGCATAGCCGGTTTGGTTTTTTGAGGCCGCTGAAGTCGCGCTGTCGCGACTTATTTCATAGCCGCATTGAGCACACGGTAGCCACGGTACTTCTAGAAGTTGTAGACTCCTTTGGAAAGGGAGTCTGCAGTTCGGACAGCTGCTAAGCAGCAAGGTGCCGTGTTTCCAGCATGCTGTAACCCCGGGCGCCTGATGTGATCGGTGCCAGTAGCCGAACCCGAAACTCTCGGCAGCCTCGTTAGTGCATTGAACGCACAAGTAGGCGTCGCCATGCTTGCCGACGACGCGACGAGGCAGCCGGTTGATGAGACCGCCATGCTCATTGCTGTGGCCGCGCTTGCCCAAGAACGGCTGGAACAACGGCAACAACGTGTTGTTGTTGAGAAATTCCTGTAGGATAACGGTTGGTTCACCGGGCATACTTGCGGCAAGCGTTTCGAGATGGGGCGGGACGATCTGTTCGAGCGAAAAGTTGGGTTGCTCAAATAACTGCTTGAACGTCCTCGCTGAACTTCTGTTGCCTACCATAAGGTGATATCTCGCAACCCGAGAGCTTAGCGTCTCGTCGGATAAGCTTTGGGGGAAAAAATGGATAGCAGACATTTGGCAAGGTGAAGGGGATGACAGCAAGTAGGAATGAGAAATCTATCACGGCAATTGATGCGGCGCCGCCACATTGCTTATTTGAATGTGCGCCTAGGTTCAGTGCCCCAGAACCTTTGCCAGCCTGCGACTAGACGAAGTGAGCCTGTCGAAATTTCTGTACAGTGCGGGGCGGCATGGAATACCGAAAGGGAATTCCGTGACCGAAGCCAGACCGCCAAAAAGCTCAAAAAATTAGAAGAAAGCCTACCCGTTTTCCGTTGAGCTGGTCGACCGGTTGCCGGCGCCGGTCGAGAACAAAGTTGCGGAGTTGATTGAGTATTCTCATCAACCCGGACACTCATTCTCATCTCAAGCTGGACAGTCAATGGCACTTGAAGTCAGACACCTGTGGCACCGCAAGCCGAACAGTGATTCTCCAATCCGGCCCCTCTCAAGTAGCCAATGACGCGTAGGCCACCCCTCCTCGACGAAGTGTGGAAATGTGTGATATTTTCATTTCAGCAAGCTGGTATCCTGTTGCCTTGGACCGAAATCGGCCGGAACCAGACGTTGGCTGGTTGCTTGCGAATGTCTGCGATGGCCAAGACTGGTCTTCCAAGGAATCGCTTTACTACCAGCGTTCGTACATTGATCACCGTTGATTAAGTCGGCCCGACATGGCTGCGCCCTATGACGGCTGCTGACTCGCCATCTACTGGGCCTCTATCTAAACTAAGCTGCGATGCAGCTATCGGGCGCAATTCTCTGGATGAGGGGAAATCATGAAAGACGAAGCGCAATCAGGCTACAAGCCCGTACAGGACGATGTGCTGAAGACTTTGGGCATTGCGGTAATCGCGGGACAGGGTGTCGAGCGTCTGATGAGCACTTGCCTGACGTTCCCATTGCACGGCGAGCCAATGCAAACTGGGGAACAGGTTCGGGCCTTGCTTGAGCGGCATTCGAAAGCCACTTTAGGGCAGCTGCTCAATGCGCTGCGGAAGCGGGTGGATCTGCATCTTTCCTTTGACGACCAGTTGGATCGCTTCCTCCAATATCGTAATGTAATCGCGCATCGGCTACATGACGTGCCCGGCGGTTTTGACCTGCATTCTGATGAAGGACGGGGAAGGCTAAAGGCTTTCCTGCTCCAGTATATGGATGACGGTCATATCGTCAGCATGGTATTGCTGGGCGTGTTGCGTGAATGGGCGCGTCAGGAGGGCATTGATCTTCCCGGTGAGCACCATCTGAGCCAGCGAATGCAGGACCACTTTGACGCCAATGTCGTGCCTAACTTGGAGGTGCTGATCAGGTCTAAAGAACGTGGTGCGCCGCCAAAAGTCGCAAAGTCGGATTAAGGCGTCGCACCTACCTGGTCCAATCACAGTCTGACAGCAACCGGCCATAATCCGCCGGTCGATGCACCGGAATGCCGTTGGAAATTGTTGTTGCGGTGCCGGCGGTTCCTTGCAGTTTCACACGGCTATGGTGTGATGGTCTTTTTTAGAAATTATCAAAGAATTAATGACTAAAGATAAATTGCACGGTATTTTACAAACTATCAAAAACAACTATTCTCTTGTTCAAGCTGGAATCATGTTTTTGGCTCAACCCGATGCCGTGTCAAAGTTCGACGAATATTCTGTACCTTTC
The DNA here is from genome assembly GCF_029834475.1 of Rugamonas sp. DEMB1. GTDB lineage: Bacteria > Pseudomonadota > Gammaproteobacteria > Burkholderiales > Burkholderiaceae_D > Rugamonas > Rugamonas rubra. The sequence continues at coordinate 6,386,964 of NZ_CP122407.1, forward strand.
TTAGAGCATGTAGAAGGCAAGCAATTTCTCTACATTCGATATGTATTGGAAGATGATGACTTGCTTGCGTTATCAACCAACCAACTAAGAAAATCCGTTCTAAGAAACTGTGTTAAGGAAATGTTTGAGACTGTAAAGTTTTACGGAACGGAAACAAACCAAATGAGTCTCATACGGACGGCACCGTGGTACCAATTTTTACGTATGACTAGAAATAGCGTTTCACACGATTTCATTTTAAGATTTAATGAACATGACCTTAAAATACTTCCTGTCGGTTGGTCAGGATTGATGCTGACTGCATCTATGAATAATACGGAGTTACCAATGAACGGATTTCTTACGCGTATGAAAATACTTGAGCTGATGGATGAGATAATCGAATATATCGAGCTCAATGTCACCTAGAAATCCTTATAAAAGCAATTTCCCTAAGATTATAAAACATCAGGTAACGGCCTAAGTAATTTATAGTCAACCACAAGACATATCGCGAAGGTCCCAAATATACGATGCAGCGAATGGATGATTTGAAAATAAGGGAATTGGTAAAGAGCCTGGACACGACAAGCACAGGCGACCAGGAAGCAGTCTGGGCTCAGTTACGCCCACTTGGAGTGGACGTCGTTCCGTTCTTGGCCGACGCCTATGGCAGCACAAGAAAAGCCAAAGGTCGAGTAGCGCTCGCCTTTCACGCTATTCGTTTTGCACGCATTTCACAGGCCGCATTCGAACTGGGTATTCGCGCTCTTGATGACAAAGCGACACTGGTTCGCTATCGAGCGTGCTGTATCTGTGCGTATTCTCTGCGTGCCGATGCGATTCCTCACCTGAGGGAACTGCTAAAACATTCGGATGCGAAGACTGTTGAGGATGCGGCAGCCGCGATTGATGCTATTAAGAGAAAAAATCATCACTACTTCATTGACCGTAGCCATTCGGGCATGTCATTCTGGACCGTCAACCCAGAAGACTCTGCCAGGTGATGCGGCTCACGGCCAAAAGCGGCCGCTCACGAACGACCACTCCCGACTCAGGCTGTATAAAAACGTTTTTAGAGCAGGTTTGACAGTCAGGAACGAAAATCGCGTTCCTACGCAAATTTCCGGTACGCTGATGAACCAAAATTTTACGTGGCAGTGCAGACTACACAACGGTGCACGCGTTTTCACACAGCCTGGACCCGAAGCTGCAACTGGCGGCCGCCTGACGCCTAGGGTCTGGCGGACCGGGAGTACAGACTGGAGTCGTGGTCACCAGTTGCGGCTGTTAGAAAATCGAGGAGACCATCCCGAGTGATGCACATCACAACTGGACACCCCTTTTCTGCCCTCGGTAATTCGGCGCACGCTGGACGCAGTGCCCGTGCCACAATAGCATCTAAATGGAAGGGCATACCTTCTTCTGACCTTATTCCCCTCACTGTGTGCAACGTTAAGTAAGGATTTTAGTTTGGCTATAGATTTTAAATGCTCTGCTAAAAGCGTTGAGCTATTTCACGAAGGGACTTACCTAATGGAAAGCCTTCGAAATCGTAAGCTGCAAGTAAGTGGTAATGGCTTTTTATTCAAACTCAATGGCACAAAGGTTGAAGACATACCGAACGATATAAGTTTTTATATAGGAGACCTTCAAGAGGTTTATCCTTCCTTATCAGCTATCTCTCTTGATAATTCAGAAAGAGGGATAACTATAACAATGATGACGAGCTACATAAATCTCGGCGCTTGGATCAAACCGTTTTCCTTTGATGAATACATTTCAAAAATTGAATCGTTAATTGAAGGTATTATCTTGCCAATCAAAAGATACTACAAACATGACTCTGCGGAACTAATTAACCACGCCGTACTAGGGCTTGAATTTTCTATAAAACGTGGAGATTTGATGGGTGCAATTTCCAATCATCTAAAAAATGTTTCACACGCCTATCGTGAAGCCGAACAATTACTGTACAACCAGAAATTGCCGAGTCATGCATGCTTAATTCGGGATTTAAATTTTGTTGAAGGTGAGAAGTGCTGCTTAGAAGAAGACCTAACGGTAGAATTCAAGGAGGTCAAAGGTGAAAATCCAGTAAAGTCAATTCAAAGCTTGGTGGACGAGTATGTTTTGGCTTTTTTTAATAGTCAGGGCGGCAGCGTTTTTTGGGGTATCAACGATGATGGCATTGTTGCAAGCTTGAAGTTGACATCTAAAATGAAAGATGATATAAGGAAGGCTATCAATACTAAAATTAATGTGATTGAGCCACCTATAGACCCAACACAGATAGGGGTATTTTTTCACGAAGTTCCAAACACTGATAATGGCTACGTACTGGAAGTAAGTGTGCCGAGGTCTCGCTCAGAACGGCTGTATTTTAATTCATCTGGCGAGACTTGGGTTAGATTAAACGGGTGTAAGAAAAAACTTCAGGGCTCTGCATTGCAGGATTATATTATCAAGCGACTTCAGAAAAACTCTTGAAGACTCTCTATGGATTTTGGAACCTTCTATCAATTTCATCCGCGACCTTGTGACTTGGTCCCCGGGCTCAACTTTGGATTTTTCCATACTGTCGAAAGCCGCAGTTCCTGAACGTCCGAGTTGGGGCGCCGCCGGTTGCGCGAGAAATCCTCTACTGTAATGTGATTCGGATGAGCGCGAGCAAATACGGTGAGCGACGCTGGTGTTGCAGGCTTGGGAGAGCGCGCGACACATGCAATTTCTAACGGGTGTCCGAACATGAAAACAGCTGTCCGCTTTGAAATGCCATGGAGTGTCCGGCTCGGCGTGAGAATCGGTGTCCGGTTTGATGAGAATACTCAGTCGAGCCTGGCGAGCCGGGCTTGCCCGGGCAGTTGATGAGATGCAGGCCGAAGCATGCTGGCATCGGCGGGCAGATGCATGCGGCATCGGTGGCCACTACCATCACGACGCCTTACCCAGCGTATAGATTGTCCTATTGTGTCGGGCAATCGGCGCTCAATCCCCTGGTGGGTTTTCCGCCGCGTGCCGAATCGTCGGGTGGCCCCGTCACGAGCCGAAGCCCCTGAGCGTGGCGCTCTGGTCGGTAAGACGTATTTTAAGTGCCAGACATACCCACGGTAGCATCAAACGATGCATTGACGACGCATCGCGATATGTGTATAGTCATCATATTAGATGCTATAGCGCGTCGCTAACCAAATTATGAGGTTTTTATGACTGTATTTGATGCCAATCCCGCCGCCGAGAGCTATCCTGACATGCTGCGCGCGGTGCGCAACGAACTCTTTCTGTCGCAGTCGGCGTTTGCCGTGGCGGCCGGCTATTCGGCGGTGATGCAGGGCCGCTATGAGACTGCTCGCAATAAACCCAATTCCGCCATTCCGAGTGACAAGACCGCGAAGGCGATCAAGATGATGGTGGAGGCGGAGCGGGCGAAGCAGCAGGCCGCATCCCAAGCGCCGTCGGCGGCCGAGGTACAGCCGCTCAAGTCGATCAGTCCGCACCAGCTCGAGCAACTGTTCGGCAAGTTGTTGAGTCAGCATACGGGAGCGCCGTGCGTGGTGTCGGTCGACAACGCGGAGTTCTCGAACGGCGGCTTGCGCATGACCGTGTCGCTGGCCGTGGAGCAGGCGCTGCCTGCCGCGTAACGGCGCGGACAGCGTAAGAGGGCCGTAAACCGGCAGGCGCCGCAACGCTGAGGTAGCCCCGGTTGGCAGCTTGTCTGTTCACTAGGGAAGCGGCGGCGGAGACAGTGATGTAGAAGCCCTCAAGCTGTGTCTAACTTTATTGTTGCAAGAATGCTGTTCTGATTAAAAATTGATCAGTTTGTGTCAAACTTTGATCTGATGAGCCGGGTGTGGGGTGAATGCTAAGATCTTGTTTTTATTGGAATGGTTGTGTCAAACTTAATTGTTTGTTCACACACGGACGTGCCGGCAAAAAAGTTCCACAAAAGTGGCGCAGCACCTTATGGGCTGCGCCATCTTTTTTTGCATGTGTCGTGAATGAGGCATATTCTCGTGGCACTGCATCGCGAACCCGCCGGGCCAGTTAGCAGATGGAATAAGTATCAACGGTTGGTCGTCCCCCTAAGGCATTGTTGGCTTGTTGCGCTCTCAGCGACTCTGATACCTGAATGGGATACACTGATCCTGAATTCAACGCACGGGAGGCCGCATGGGCACTCTGAAAAACGGTAGCGGAACCGCAGGAATCACCGCGCCGCCCGAACCTGTGACTACACCGCAAGAAGCACGCCGGCGGCGCCTGCGCGCTGCTTTGGCGGCGGCCGAGGGGCTCTGGAAGGATCGTCAGGACGTCCCAAAAGACGGGGTCGAATACCAAGAGCTACTGAGGGCGGAATGGCCCTGATTCTTTTCGATACCAATATCTTTATCGATATGCTCAATGGCGTCCATCAGGCGACCATTGAACTGGGAAGCTATGACAGTCCGGCAATTAGCATCATCACTTACATGGAACTGCGCGCCGGCGAAATACACCGCCCACAAGATAAGCCGCTGTTGGATGCCATCCTCACTGAATTCGAAGTCATTGAGGTGAGTCGTCGCATCACCGACGCTGCCATTGCCATTCGCGGAAGTAGTTTTCTCACGGCGCCGAAGGTCAAACTTCCCGATTGCATCATTGCCGCGACAGCGCGGGACTGTGGCGTACCACTCGTCACGCGCAATTGGAAGGACTTCGTCAATACGGGCATTGCCGTCCACGTCCCGTATGAATACGATGCAGCAACGGGTGTCGTCTCGAACGTGAAGCCCGCCTACCGCAATTCTCCGCCATCGCCAACGCTCACGTGATACGGCCCCTCTATTGCCGGACACGGTTTATCACAAGCAATGAACACACGATTCGAAAGAGGTGGAAGCATAGCCCATAGCCCATAGTCCTAACGGCGCTGCTTGTCGAAGAACTGCCAGATGACCTCGTTGGCATCCATGTCGCGGCTGGTCTTGCCGATCGGCAGGCCGACATTGAACGGGTCGGCGCCCGGCCAAGTATGGCCGCCCTCCTTGACCGTCGCCAGCGCCACGCTCTGCCGCCCGTTCCCTTGCTCCAGCCAAACCACCTCCGTGCCGTCGCCGGCGTCGCCGTCGATCACGCGGCGGCTCGCCCCGGCCGCCGCCAAACCGTTCTGCTTCAACCAATAGCCGTAGGTGTCCTCCGCCGACCAATAGCCGCCCGGCTTGCCGCCATACGCCACCACCTGGTCCGCCGTGCCGTGGACCAGCAGCACGCCCACTTTGCCCGCCTTCGAATGGTGCTGCGCCACCGGTTCCGGCATCGGTCCGCCGACCGAGGCCACGGCGGCGAACAGCTGCGGCAACTCGGCCGCGATGCGCAGGGTGAAGAAGCCGCCGCGCGATAGGCCGGTCGCATACACGCGCTGGCTGTCGACCCGATAATCCTGCTTGAGCTTGGCCAGCAGCGCCTCGGTGAAACCGATGTCGTCGCTGCCGTCGAGATACGACATGCCGAAGCCGACGTTCCAATCCTGCTTGATCCCCGAGGGGTAGACGACAATGAACTGGTGGCGGTCGGCGGCGCGGTTCATTTGCGTGTAGAGCATTTGTTCGGCCATGCTCATGCCGCTGCCGTGGAAATTGAAGACCACCGGAAAGGCCTTCTGCGGCTGGGCGGCATAGGACGCCGGCGTGTAGACGAGGTAGCGGCGCTTTTCATCCTTGTGGACGAGGGATGCCACCTGGCCCAGCGCAGGGAATGAGACGCAGGCGAGGAGGACGAGGCTGATCAGAGTTTTCATGGTGCGCATGCCGTAAAAGTTGACGAGTACGCAGCATAGAAAACCGTTGGTGAAACCCGGGTGAAATCCGGCCGGTTTCAATGCGGACGAAGCGGCACGATGTCGACGCGGTAGGCCGTTGCGCCGGCATGGAAACCGATTTCCCAGCGCATGGCCGTGGCGATGCGGCGCAGCAGATTCTGGCCGTGCAGGAAGCCCTGCGTCGTGCCCGCGCGGGCCGGATCGATGGTGTTGCCCAGGCTAAGCACGCCGTCGGCGAACGACAGCCGCAGCCGCGTGCCGGCCCCGCCGTGGAACAGCGCGTTGCCCAGGCAGTTGTTGATGAGCAGCATGGCCAAATGCCGGTTGCCCCGCACCGCCAAGCGGTCGGGTAGCTGGAGCTCCAAGCGCCCTTCTTCCCAGGCGCCATCGTCGAGCAGGCGCAGCAGGCTTTCCTCGATGCAGCCGCGCAGGTCGAGCGTCTCCTCGGCGATGTGTTCGGCGCGCGCCAGCGCGAACAGGACGTCGACGGTGGTGGCGATGTCATCGAGGCCGCCGCGCAGCTGCGCCACGTCCTGTGCTGCCAGCGGACGCGATTCGGCCTGTCCGAGGATGTTGTTCATCACCGTGAGCGGCGTGCGCAACTCGTGGCCAACGTCGCGCGTGAAGGCGTGTTCGCGGTTCAGCGACGAATGCAGTTCGGCAATGGTGCTGCCCAGCCTGTCTGCCAAAAAGCCGATTTCGTCGCGGCGGTGCCGGGCGCTGAATGCGATGGGCTGGTCGCGCGACAGGCCGCGTACTTCCTTCGCCAGCACCTGGAGCGGCGCGACCAGCCGCCTGGACAGCAGATAGGCCAGCAACAGCGCCAGCGCGATCAAGCCCAGCGCGACCGAGACCAGCACGCCGCCGACGTCACGGAACAGTGCCGACACCACCAGCAGTGGGCGCGCATCGGCCAGCAGGTAGACGCGCCGGGGAGCGGACCCGGCGGGGAGGTCGAGCGTGCGCAGGTGGTAGTGCGGGCCGCTGTCGGTGGAGATTTCGGCGCGTTCGCGGCCGGCGGCGACCTGCGCGCGCACGACGGGCGGCAGCGCCGCGACGCTGCGGTAGACACGGATCAGCTCGTCACCGGGCGCTTTGATTTCGCCGCGCAGGTGGAAATGCGCGCTGATGGCGGCCGCTTCCCGCTGCAACAATCGATCGACCAGCATGTCCTCGGTCACGTAGGAAATGACCAGCGCGAGCCCGGTGTAGCAGAGGCAAATCAACACGGTGAAGCCGGCCAGCGCGGCGAACAGGCCATGCCGGATGGAGCTAAACACGGTCCGCCGCCGCCGTTTCCAGCCGGTAGCCGAGCTGGGGAATGGTGACGATCATCGGCCCGGCGCCGGCCAGCTCGAGTTGCTTGCGCAGCGCGTAGATGTGCGATTTGAGGGCGTCGCTGTCCGGCGGATTGGCGCCCCACAGCTCGTGCATCAGCGCGGAGCGCGACACGGCCTGCGGGGACGCGGCGCCCAGCTTGAGCAGCAGCTTGAATCCGGCCTGCGTCAGCGGCAGCGGCGCGCCGTTGTGGAGGGCGCGCTTTTCACGCAGCAGCAGCGTCAGCGGACCGACGCGCATCTCCTGGCTCAGGTGCAGTTGTCCGCGCCGGGCCAGCGCTTCGCAACGCAGGGCCAGCTCGCGCAGGTCGAACGGCTTGGTCAGGTAGTCGTCGGCGCCTTCGTTGAAGCCGCGCGCCTTGTCCTCGAAGGCGTCGCGGGCGGTGAGCATCAACACCGGCACGTTGCGCGGCGCGCGCGCCTTGATCGCGCGGCAGACCTCCAGCCCGTCCAGGTCGGGAAGATTCAGGTCGAGCAGGACGACGTCGTAGGCCTCGCGCGTCGCCAGATCGATGGCCAGCGCGCCGGTGGCGGCGTGGTCGGTCTGCCACTGCAGGCCTTCCAGGAAGTCGACGATCTGGCGCGCGATCGTCGGATGGTCTTCCACCACCAGTATCGTCAGGGAGCGGCGGTTCATTGCTGGTCTGCGCGGCTGAACGCCACCGCCTGCGGTGCAACAATTATCCGGCCGTGGCCTGCCGCCCTTGGTGCCATGCTGAATCCTTGATGGTTGCCATAAACGCTAGCCAGTATAGCGGTAGTCGGGCAGTCCGCTCGCCTTGCCGCCAAGCGGCAGATTTCGTCGCGCCGGCGCGGACGCCACCGACATGTCAAATTTGACACGGCTTGACACGCCGCCACGCCAAAACAGCCCCGCAACGGCCCAAAACAGCCGTTTTTTGGCTGGCACGCTTCTTGGAATAGAGGTGGGTGAACACGCAATGTTGCGGTTCATTTATCTAGCTCTCATTTTCAAGGAGTCATCATGTCTACATCCGAAAACGGCGCCAACGTCCTGCACGTCCAATACATCCGCTGTGTCAACAACGCCGGTTTTGTCATGTGCTTCAGCGTGCTCGACAACGACGGCCGCGAAGACGGCGAAACCAGCAATTTCCCGATCAACCAGTCGCACCAGGTCGACCTGGCCGACCTCAAGTTCGGCGACCGCCCACTGGAAATCGGCCAGCCCGTGCGTCCGCAGGTGATGGTGGTGCTGGGCGCGACGCGCCAGGGCCCGCCCGTGCGCTACGCCCCCAACGGCCAGACCGCCACCTTCTCCGTGCGCGGCACCACGCTGTCGTACGACATCTCCCTGTAAGGAGGCCGCCATGGTCAACGGAATCATCGGCAAACCCGCCGACTTCTTCGAAGTCAACCACAACATGCGCGTGCGCTTTCGCCTCAACGACAGCGACGACGAGGCCCGGCGCCGCAACGAGGGCGCGGCACTGCACATGTTCACCGACGCCGTCCTCGAGGCCGCGCCGGACGACACCCTGCCCTACCTCGTGGCCGTCAGCGCGGACGCGGCCATCATGGTGGACGTGCAGTGCAACTGCCAAGTGGGGTTCGGCTACAGCCTGCGCACCGGCGACACCGACCTGGCGACGGCCTTGTACGCCGTCGGCAAGCCCGACGAGAACGGCAACCGCACCTCCACCGTGCGCTGCTGCCAGAACGACAAGCAGCTCATCACCGTGCAGCGCATGAAGAACAAGATCGCCGACCTGCAGGACGTCAAAGCGCTCAAGTCGCAGCAGTTCTGCGACATCAAGGCATGGGAGGTGCAGCAGTTCCTCGACCCGATCACGAGCATGGTGTACAACGCGCGCAATCCGCGCCCTTCCTCGCCGCCACAGCCGACGCATACGCCGCGCTCCGCCATGGCGTTCCAGGCGCACGCCGCCTCGACGGACCAGGTGGGCGCCGCCTCGGCGGAGCGGATCGACGCCGCCGCGCCGGCCCAGGTGCGCTACGGGGTGATCTGGCCCGAGGGCACCTCCAGCCAGAGTTTCGAAACCATCACCGTGCAGAAGGAAGCGGACCGCAACAACGCCCTCCTCGGCAAGCTCAACGTGCGTTTCGTCGTCCTTGACCGCAACCAGAACATTCCAAGGAGCTTCTGATGACTGAGCAAACAACCGGCACCGTGCCCGACACCACGCCCGTCAACATCGAATGGGGGCTGCAGGCGGGCGACGCCACGCGCCAGCAATGGGACGAGCTGCTCACCCGCCTGGGCGAAGCGACGGCGGAGAATCCGGTGGCCTTCAGCCTGCTGCCGCTCAAGGCCGTGCAGGCGGTGTACACCGCGCTCGGCCTGAACCGCGGGCTGCGCTTCGAACCGGGCGTGGGGGAAGACCACAGCAACCTGGCGCGCCGCTCCACCGATGCGCCGGTGCGTTACCTGAACCCCCAGAGCGCCCCGCGCGCGAGCAGCTTTGCCGCCAGCGTGCACTCGGAAACGTCGGCCACCTTCTCGCGCACGCTGCATGAACTGCGTGATCGTTGTGTCCTGTCCGCCCACCGCTCCGCCGCCTTTGAGGGCTTCGGCATCGAGAACACCTTCCGCTTCCAGAAAGAATCTCTGAAGCAGGAGGAGCACCAGAAAATCTACCTGCTGGAGCAAACGCTGGTGCCCAAGGTGACGCTGGCCTTCGAGCCGGAGGAGGATCTCGGCTGCGCGCCGCAGTTCAAGGCCGCCGTCGAGAAACTGCTGCACGCCAGCCATGACCGCGAGGCGCAGTACGAGATGCTGCACCGTGACGTGCTGCGCCGTTTCGGCTACTTCTTCCCCTGCGAGGTGACGCTGGGCGGCAAGTGGTCGCGCAGCCTGGAGATCGAGTACAAGCGCAGCATCGAGCAGGACCAGATGCTGGTTGAAATGGGACTGGCCGCCAAGGCGGACGTTGAAACCGGCAGCGGCCGCGTCAGCGCCGACATGGGTTTCGGCTCGCGCGTGGAAAACCTGGAAAAGTATGAGCAGATCCAGGAACTGCGCAAGCAGGCCATCCACGCGCTGGGCGGTGCAACCAGCGTGGCCATGAGCGAGAACAAGCTGGCCGAATGGGTGAAATCGGTGGGCAGCGTCAAGCGCTGGGCGGTCATCGACAACGACCGCCTGGTGCCGGTGCTGCGCTTCCTGCCGCCCGAGCTGGCCCGGCAGTGTTACAGCCTGATCCGGCAATTTGCACGCAGCAAGACCTCGCGCGCCTACACCGTGCTCGACATGGTGGCCTACGCCAACGCCGGCAGCGAGCTCGTGCCGGAACTCATGTAACTACCTCGAAAGGAAATGATCATGCAAAGCAACAATACCACCACGACCCAATCGGCCGTCAATCCCGCCACCCGCGATCGCCTCGGCAATGGCGGCGGCGGCCGGTCGCCGGACGACCAGCGCGGCCGCACCACCCCGCCCAAGCAGCCCACGCCGAGCAAATTGAAGGACAAGACCCCGCCCAAGTGATGGCGCAACGCCGGCGCCAGACGCCCGTCTGGCGCCTCGTCTTCCCCGACACGGCAGGCGGCCACGCGCCCTTGCCATTCTAGAAAAGGATACACACCATGAACCTGTACACCCAGCGCGGCCGGGAACTGCCCGAACTTGCCGCGCTCCTGTTCGACGCTTGCGACGACGGCCAGCCGCCCCGCCCCCTGCACGCGGCCACCCATCCGGCGCCGCCCCCGCTGCCGCAAAAGCCATACGGCGGCGGCGACGGGGCGCGCGGCGCGCACAAGCCCCCGGCCCCGATCCAACGGTAGCGGCAGCACGGCGCGCGGCGCGCCCCAACCATGCAAGGAGAGATCATGCACCACGATGACCACGGCAAGACGGGGCGGCCGCGATGCTGAGCCTGCGGATCCACCGGCGCGATGTGGCTCGCCGCTGGCTGCCCGCCGCGGACGGCTGGCAAGCCGGCGCCAGCCGCATCGCCCCCTGGGCGCACCCGGCGCTGGAGCATTTCATGCTGGAAGACGGCGAGCGCTCCTGTTTCGTGGTGCGCGAACGCTGGACCGGCGCGGCCGCGCCCGCGCCCCGCGCGCGCCTGCCGGCGCGGCAGTTCGATGCCGCGCTGGCGGCGTTGCGCGGCTGGCCGCTCGACCAACTGATACTGCTGGTCGACGCGCGCGGCGACGGGCAGGTGGCGCTCCACGCCGGCGAGCCGGCCGGCGCGCCGCTGTGCCTGCTCACGCGCGACGACACGCTCTACGCCCACTGGGACGCGGCGCGTCTCTATCCCTACCTCACGCCGGGGGCGATTCGCCACGAGCAGGCGGCCGCGATGCTGTACGCCTCCGGCACGCCCTGCTCGCGCACCACGCTGTTCCGCGAGATCGGCATGTTGACCGAGCGGGCCAGCGCGTGCTGGCGCGGCGGCGCACGGCTGGAGCTGGCCTACCCGCCGCCGCGCCGGTGGGGCCAGGCCCGCGCCACGCTCGCCGCGGCGGACGTCCCCGCCGCGTTCGAAACGCTGCTGGCGGCCATCCTGCGCCGCCACGACATGCGCGGCACGCGCATGGCCTGCCAGCTCAGCGGCGGCATCGACAGCGCCCTGCTGAGCCTGATCGCGGCGCGGCACGGCCCCCGGCCCCTTGCCACCTACGGGCTGTTGATGCCCGGCCGCGCGGGCCGGGCGCAGCAACGCCGGCGCGAGCGGCTGCGGCGCGCCTGCGGCGCGCGCGACACGGCCGTGGCCGCGATCGAGCATCTGCCCTTCGCGCGCAGCTGGCGGCTGGCCGCCGACCCGGTGGTGCCCTGGGGCGAGTTCTACCACGAGGCCTTCGGCGCGCTGATGCGGCGCGCCCGCGCCAACGGCGACCTGTGCATGGTCAGCGGCATCGGCGGCGACGAGCTGGCGGCCCTGCAGTGGGACGAACTGGACACGCCGCCGGCGGCGCCGGCCGACGAGGCGCCCGCCCACGCCTGGATGACGGCGCCGGCGGTCGAGGCGGCCCGCACGGCCGGCTTGGACCCGGCCCCGGCCGGCGTCGCCTTCGACAGCGTGTACGGCGGCCTGCGCGCCGGCGCCACGCTGTATCTGCGCGAAGGAATCTGGCCGCTCTATCCATACGCCGTGCCGGAACTGGTCCAGTTGTGCCGCGCCCTGCCGGCCTGTTGGCGGCGCGACCGCGCCCTGCAGCGCCACTGCCTGCGCCGGGCCGGACTGCCGGGCTGGGTCTACCGTCCCGCCGTGCCGGAAAATTTCCTCGACGTGCTGCACAGCGCGCTGGGCGGCAACACGGCGCTGGCCGCGCTGGCGCGGGACGCGCGCCTGGCCGAGCTGGGCCTGGTGCAGCCGGCCGCCTTCGAACGCGCGCTGCGGCACCCGCCCGGACCCGGCCAGCCCCACGCGCTGTCCTGCCTGATGGCCGCCGTGACGCTGGAATTGAGCCTGCGCGCCGTGGAAGAGAGCCGCAAGGAGGACTGGTTCGCTTGAGCCGTGCAGGTCGGGTGCGTTTCCCCAAGCTTGTGACTATGTTAAATTTTGCATTCTCTCTCAGCTATCTGGATGCCCCCCTTGCACACCGAGCACCCCAGCCACACCGGCCGCCTCATCTGCGGCCAGTACCGCATCACCGCCACCCTGGGCGACGGCGGCCACGGCAGCGTCTACCGCGCCTGGGACGAACAGCTCAGGCGCGACGTGGCGATCAAATGCCTCAAGCCCGGCAGCGCCCAGCGCGGCGCGGACCTGCTGCGCGAGGCGCGCCGCGCCGCCGCCGTGCGCCATCCCGGCATCATCCCCATTCACGCGCTGGTGGAGGAGGCGGGCCAGTCCTGGCTCGTCATGGAGTGGATCGACGGCGGCGACCTGGCCACCTACCTGGCCGGGCCGCCCCAGCCGCCGCTGCGCTTGGCCGAACTGATGGTCCAGGCCTGCGAGGCGGTGATGGCCATCCATGCCGCCGGCATGCTGCACGGCGACATCAAGCCGGCCAACTTCATGCTCGACCGCTCGGCACGGCTGCGCCTGCTCGACTTCGGCATCGCGCGCCACATCGATCCGGCCGCCACGGTGGACGCCATCGGCCCCACGGCGGGGACGCTGGGCTACGCGGCGCCGGAAAACCTGCTGGGCCAGACGGTGGACGCCCAGTCCGACATCTACGCGCTGGGCCTGGTGTTCTACGAGCTGGCCACCGGACGCAAGCCCTACGACGGCCAGGACGCCATGCAGGTGTACCGGGCCATGCTGTCCGGGCAGGAGCTGGGCTGGACCTATCCGGACACGCTGCCCGCCGCCCTGCGCAAGGTGATCGGCATGATGGCCCAGCCGCTCAAGGCGCGCCGCGCCGCCAGCCTGGACGAGATGCTGCCGCTGCTGCAGGCGCACCGCGCGGCGCTGGCGACGGAAACGCTGCCCAGCCTGCCCGCGCCCGCTTCCGCACCCGCGCCCGCCCCCGCACCGGCACCGGCACCGGCACCGGCACCGGCGTCCGCGCTCGTCCCCGCAGCCGCATCCGCCCCAGCGCCCGCGTCCGCCCCCGCGCCCGCCGACGCCACGGCGCGGTGGCGCCGCGCGCCGGTCTGGCTGCGCCGGCGCCTACCGCCGGGCGCCCTGTTGTTGGCGGCCCTGCTGGCCACGGCGGCGCTGTGGCAATGGACCCGGCCGCCCGTGGCGGCGCCGGCGCGCGCCGTCGAACAGGACGTGCTGGGCGCCGGCGTCGCCGCGCTGCGCCAGTACGACCGCGACGGCGCCATCGACGCCGCCATCGGCCACTTCAAGACGGCGTTGGAGCAGCCCCAGCCCAACCATGCGCTGAAGGCGTGGCTGGCGCTGGCGTATTGCTTCAAGCATGTCAACGACGGCCACGACGAGGCCTTGCTGCTGCTGGCGCAATCGAGCGCCGAGGCCGCCGTGCGCGACGACGACCAGCTGGCCATCGCCCACGCCGCCCAAGGCTGGGTGCGCGAGCTGCGCGGCGACCTGGACGGCGCGCAGCGCGCCTTCGACCTCGCCCTGCGGCTGGACCCGGCCGACCCCTACGCCCTCAACGGCCGGGTGCGGGTGCTGCAGGCGCGCCGCCACGACGCCGCCGCGCTGGCGGCGGCGCAGGCGGCGCGCGCGCGCTACCCGGGCGACCGCCTGTTCAGCGACCTGCTCGGCTTCATCTACTACACCCAGGGCCAATACAAGCTCGCCGAGGAGATGTTTCGCGTCAGCATACAACTGCAAGCGGACGCCGTGTTCGCCTACGCCAACCTGAACGCGGCCCTGCTGCGGCAGGGCCGCGAAGACGAGGCGCTGGAAATGCTGCAACGCGGCCTGCGCATCCGCCCGGCGGGACGGCTGTACACCAACCTGGGCAACGCGCTCTACCAGAAGGGCGACTTCGCCGGCGCGGCGGCCGCCTTCCGGCATGCCGTGGAGGGGCCGCACGGCAGCCCCAACCATTTCCTGCGCTGGGCCAATCTGGCCGACGCCCAGCGCTGGCTGCCGGACCAGCGCGCCGCCGCGCTCCACAGCTACCGGCGCGCGCTGCAACTGCTCGCGCCCGTCCTCGCCCGCGCGCCGGACAACCTGACCCATCTCTCCCGCACCGCCTTGTTCGCCGCCCGCGGCGGCGAGCACGCCCAGGCGCAGGCCGCGCTGGCGCGCGCGCGCGCCCTGCCGGTGCGCGACGGCGACGCCGCCTTCCGCCTGGCCGTGGCCTACGAGCTGGAGGGGGAACGCGCGGCGGCGTTGGAAAATATCAAATTGGCATTACAATTCGGATATTCTTTGCATTTGATCCAACTCGAGCCGGACCTGCTCGCCCTGCGCCGCGATGCGCGCTTCCAACACCTCACCACCCTGAAGGAGTGATCCATGACAACCGCCGCGCAGCACGCCACGATATCGCTGAGCTTCGACTACCAACAGCGCAACCAGCAGTTGAGCTGGCACGCCGTCGAGGACGGCCACAATGCCCGCCACAGCCACGGTCCGCACGCCGGCGGCATGTGGTTCGACCCGGGCACGCAGGTCGACGTGCTGGTCACCGGTGGAACCGTGGAGGAAACCTTGTCGCAGAGCCTGGGCTTCTCCATCGTGCAATGCTGCATCGTGACGCGCCCGCACGCCTACGATCTCACGCGCAACCTTGGCCGCCAATTCGCGCCGCCCTCGCCGTTCGAGGCGCCCCACGGCTTGGTGGCCGCCGTGGTCACGGTGACCGATTTCCAGCCGGAGCGGGCGACGCCCGACGCCGCCGGCCTGCTCTATTTCGGCCGTGCCTACCGCTCGGCCCAGCCGCTCACCGTGGCCGGCGCAGCGGCCGGCCAGGCTTTCCTGCACCGCTGGGAAATGAGCTTTGTGCTGACCGTGCAGATCGTCGACGAGAGGTCCGGGGCGCGCACCTTGCGCGTGTTCACCTACGACCCCGAGACGGAAGTGGGCAACGGCATGAACAGCTGAGGCATCAGCCGGCGCGCGCGCGCAGGTAGGCGCGCAGCAGCTCGGCCGGCACGCGCAGGCGCGCGGCGTGCTGGTCCGGGTCGGCCCGCGCCGCCGCCAGCGCCGCGCCATCGAGGGCGGCCAGGCGGGCGGCGAAGACGGCGTTCTTGCGCATCAGCCCGTACAGGCTGGGGCGGGAAATCTCCAGCGCCCGGGCGGCGTGCTTGACGCACCAGCCGGCCCCTTCCAGGGCGGCGCTGACCCGATCGTCGCCGAGCTGGCTGGGCCTCGGGCGCGCCGGCGCCGGCGCCGGCGCCGGCGGCGCGCCGGCCTCGGGCGGCGGCGCGGCGGCGGCGCGCGGCACGAACAGCTCCTGCGCCATCAAGGACAGCTCCGTCAGCTCGCCGCCGTCCAGCAGCAGGCTGGCGCGCCGGATCACGTGTTGCAGCTGGCGCACGTTGCCTGGCCAGTCGAAGCGGAACACATGGTCGAGGAACCACGCCGGCAGCGCCGGCGCGCCGGCCGCCTTGGGCGCGGGCAGCAGGTTCAGCACCAGCAGGCCGATGTCCTCGCGCCGCTCGCGCAGCGGCGCCAGGCTGATGGGAAAGGCTTCGAGCCGGCGCAGCAAGGGCTGGTTGAAACTCCCCGCGCCCAGCGGCTGGTCGGTGGCGGCAATGATGCGCGCGCGCGCCTGCGCCGCCCGGGTGGCGCCCAGCGGGCGGTACTCCCCCGTTTCCAGCACACGCAGCAGCATCGGCTGCACCACCTCCGGCGTGTTGCCGATTTCATCCATGAAGAGCGTGCCTTCGCCGGCCTCCTCGAACAGGCCGGGGCGTCCCGTGTGCGCGCCCGTATAGGCCCCCCGGAGGGCGCCGAACAGCTCCGCCACGGCGGTCGACTCCGACAACGCCGCCATGTTCACCGACACCAGCGGCGCCGCCCGGCGCGCGCTGCCGGCATGCACGGCGCGCGCCGCCAGCTCCTTGCCGCAGCCGCTTTCGGCCTGCAGCAGCACCGGCAGGTCGTGGCGCGCGGCGTTGAGGATCAGTTCGCGCGCGCGCACCATCGGCCCGCTCACGCCGACCAGGCCACCGACCGGATTGTGGCGCGGCAGCGCGCCCATCCAGTGCAGGCACAGGAACACCACACCGCCCAGCCGCAGCACGACGCCGCGCTCGATCTGCGATGCGTCCAGCCGCAGCGCGCCGTGCAAGGCGGCGCCGTCGGCCTCCACCGCCATCTTGCTGTGCGGCGGCGTCAGGGTCGCGCTGTCGTCGGGGTGGCGCTCCAGGCACAGGTCCGAGCGGCTGATGGCATTGCTCTCCAGCGGCGCGCCGGCCAGTTGGCCGGCCGCGCAAAACGCCGGGGCGAACCGGTTGAGGAGCCACTTGCCGCTCGCGGCCGGGCCGGCGGCCTGCTCGCCGACGCGGGCCAGGTCGGGATGCCACAGGATCGTCAAGGCCATCAGGCGCGACTGGCCCGGCCCGCCCGCTTCGAGGATGGTGGTTTGGGTGGGATCGCGGTTGAGCTTCAATGCAGACATGCCATCATGCTAACCCACGTGGCGCGACAGGCAAGGTTTTCTGGAGAAAATTCATCGTGCGCGGCCGGCATGGGGCGGCGGGCATCCCGGCGTCGCCAGCTCGCCCGGCCACCGCCGGCCCGCCGAGTTTTAGAAGCGATACCTCAGCGTCAGCGCCGCGCTGCGTGGCGCGCCATAGGTGATCGTGCCGTACGCGGCAAACATGCCAAAGTGCTTCTTGTCGAGCAGGTTGTCGATGTTGAGTTGCGCCGAAAGCTGCTTGCTGAAGTCGTAACGGGCCATCAGGTTCACCAGGCTGTACGCCTCCTGTTCGATCTTGCCGTTGCTTGTGGCCATGGAGGTGCGGCCGTCCCAATTGACGCCGCCGCCAACGGTCAAGGCGGTCCATTCCCCCGGCAAGCGGTAGGTGGTGAACAAACGCAGGAGCTTGCGCGGGTTGACGCTGTTGATATCGGCGCCGGCGGCATCTTCCGCATGGTACTGGGTATAGCCGGCACTGGCATTCCAGCCGCGCGCCAACTCGCCCGACATGTCCAACTCAAAGCCGTTGCTGGTCGCCCCCTTGGCGGCGCGGTAGTAGGCCTCGGGCAGCGACGGCCCGGCGCCGTCCCGATCGACCAAACCCGCCTCTTGTCCAAGATTGCCCTGCTTGATCTGGAACAGCGCGAAGGACGCGTTCAGGCGGCCGTCGAATAACTCGCCCTTGAGACCCGCCTCGTAACTTTTGCCGACGATGGGATCGAGGATCTTTCCGCCAAAGTCCTTCAGGTTCTGCGGCTGGAAGATGTCGGTATAGCTCGCATAGGCGGAATAGTTGTCGTTGATGTCGTAGACGAGGCCGGCATACGGCGTCACTTCGCGGTCGTGCTTGAGCGCGTACTCGCCGGCCCAGATGCCGTGGCCGCTCTTGTCGTAGTTGCTCAGGCGGGCGCCGAGTATCACCTTGAGCGGATCGGCGAGCGAGAAGCGGGCCACGCCGTACAGGGCGTCCTGCTTGGTGACGTTGCTTTCGTAGAAGCCCGGCGCGCCCCAGGTCGGCTCGGGGTAGGCGGCGCCGTTCCAGGTGTTGAAATCGCCGACCGGCGGTATCGCGCCGGCGAAATCGGCCGGGCGGCTGCCGGTCTCGAACTTCTGCCGGGAATGCATATAGCCAAAGGCGGCCTCGTGTTTGCGGCCGGCCAATTCGAAGGGGCCGCTGGCGTGCAGGCCGACGTCGTCCTGCTTGGTGCGCGTCTTGTACGAGCCGGCGAACGCGCCCATGCCCAGGCCGCTCAGGCGCTCGGGCACGCCCGACAGATACAGCAGATAGGAATCGGCCTCGCGGTCGCCGTGGCTGTAGCTGGCGCGCACCTTCCAGCCGTTGTCGAACTCGTGTTCGACGTTGGCGAAGAAATTGTCGTAGGCCGTGTTCCAGCGGGTCCAGTCGGCGGCCGAGGTCTTCGAGCGGTCCCAGTCGATCTTCGAGCCGTCGGTGTACCGGTAGGGCAGGCCGCCCCACATCGGCCCTTTCGGATCGGTGGTCTGGCGGTGGAAACCGGCCGACAGCACGGTCTTCGGCGTCAGGTCCGCCTCGACCGTGGCGTACAGCGTCTGGCTTTGGCTCTTCAGCAGCGCGACCCAGCTATTCGCCGCCTGGTACTCGCCGACCACGCGCGCGCGTACCGTGCCGGCCTGGTTGAGCGGGGTGGACAGATCCACCAAGGCGCGGCGCTCGTCCCAGCGACCGACGCCGATCTCCGCCGAGCCCGTCAACTCCCTGCTGCTGGCCCGTTTGCGCACCAGGTTGATCGCCGCCGAGGGATTGCCGGCACCGGTCATCAGGCCGGTGGCGCCGCGCACCACCTCGACCCGGTCGTAGATCGCCAGGCTGCCCTGGACCTCGCCGGAGCTCCACGCCGCGTCCCAGGTCGCGGGAATGCCGTCGATTTGCAGGTTGTCGATATCGAAGCCGCGCGCGGTGAAGCCGGCGCGGTTGGTTTCGTACTGGTTCACCGACACCCCGGTCACGTTGTTGACGACGTCGGTCACCGAGACCAGGCCTGGTCCTCGATGCGTTGCTGCGTCACCACCGACACCGACTGCGGCGTATCGCGCAGCGACATGCTCAGCGGCGTGGCGGTCTTGGTCTTGCCGGTCGTGTAGGAGCCGGTGCCTTCGGTGCTTGCGCCGAATTTTTCGGCGTGGACTTGAATCTGCGGCAGTACCGCCGTGCCCTGTTCGGCAACTTGTGCGTGGGCGGCCAGGGGCATGGCGAGCCCCACACATACCGCCAGACTATCCAACTTGTGACGCCGGTGGGCGCGTGCGTGCATATCCATCTGTTCCCCAATTGACAAGATAAAACAAGAATTGGCTGGCATTCCGCAGGTTCACCGCGTGAGCGGGTGGCGGACAGATGGCTGGCTGACTTAAAGCGTGAATGATAAGCATTCTCATTTAATTGTCAATGAAAAAGAGGAAATAGCGCGAAGCCGTGCCACAGTCGGGCGGCCCGGCAGCCGGCCGCATGCATTTGCCGACGCCGCCGCCGACGCCGCAGGAATTCTTTTTATTGGTCCGGGGAATTGACAATTGTCATTGGAGTTTTCGCGGCCGGCTGGGATGATGCGCGCACGATAAGCATTCTTATCCAGACTGCGGGAGATTGTCTTCCCCCGTCGTAGCCGAAAAGGAAACCCCCATGTCCAACGCCAGCTATCCGGTGCTGCTCACGATCCACCTGTTTTGCGCCTTGATATTCGCTGGCACCGTGTTTTTCGAAGTGCTGGTGCTCGAAGGCGTGCGCAAGCACGTGCCGGCCGAGGCCATGCGCGCGGTGGAGCGCGGCATCGGCCGGCGGGTGCGCTGGCTGATGCCCATCGTCCTCGTCACGCTGTTCAGCGCCGGCTTCGGCCTGGCCGCCCACTACGGCGAGCAGCTGACGCATCCGGCCGGCAATCCCTTCGCCATCCTGCTGATGATCAAGATCGGTCTGGCCCTCAGCGTGTTCGGCCATTTTCTGATCGCCAGCTACTGGCGCATGTGCGAGATCTTCACGGCGCGCCGCTCGCGCCTGTTGCACATCAGCGTGTTCTGCCACGTGGTGCTGATCGTGCTGCTGGCCAAGGGCATGTTCCACATCCAGTTTTAAGCCTAGCGTAAGCCCGCCGCCGCGTAGTCGCACACGCCGTCCGGAAAGATTTTTCGCAGCCACGCCTGCTGCCCGGCCGTGAACGGCGCGCCGGCGCCATAGGTGCCGTCGGCCAGCGCGGTGGCCAGCGGCTTGAGCGCGCACTTGAAGACGTCGCCCTTGATCGACTCGCCGGCCACCATGCGCGGACTGGAAAAGATCGGGAAGGTGCTGGCGCAGGCGCCCGCCGGGTTCTGGTTCAGGATGCCGTCCCACACCGCCGGCCCCGCCGCGATGGTGGCGCCGTTGGCGCCGATGCACTGGTCGGTGAACTCGGCCGGCGCCGCGCCGTCGTCCAGGTGGCGGTCCATCACCGCCATCGCCCGCATCACCACGGCCAGCGCGCTGTTGGTCGAGCCCGTCACCCAGATCACCTGGTTGCGCGCCGCCGCCGGGTTGGCGTCCAGCATGCGCGCGCGCGCCGAGAAGGACTGGCGGGCGTTGTGCATGTTCAGCTCCGCCTCGAGATAGGGGCGCAGGTCGATCAGCGGCATGTCCAGCCGCCGGCCGGTGAACACGTGGCCCGACGCCACGGCCTGGGCGATGGCCGACAGGTCGGCGGCGCGGCGCTGCGCCGGGATGCCGGCCGGATCGCGGCAGGCCGTGCCGCGCCGCATGTTGTTGGCGTCGAAGGGGTCGCCCTTCTCGTCCCAGGCGACAAAGTCGGCCTGCTCCTTCCAGCCGCCGACGCAGGCGTTGATGCGCAGGAACTCGTCGGCCTCGATCCGGCCCTGCGCCAGCGCAGCCAGGCCGTACTGCACGCCCACGTTGTCGATGGTGTTGGGCGCGTGGCCCCGGCGGTCGCTGCCGTAGATGTTGGCCAGGTCGTTCCAGTGCGTCCACTTCACGTCCGCCAGCGCGCCGGGCGGGTAGTGGTAGAACGCCGCCGCCTGCGCGTATCTGCCGTCCTTGTACAACGGGTTCAGCACGGTCGGGATGGCCATCCGCCAGCCGTTGATGCATTCGGTCGCGCCCGGCTGGCCGGAGATGGCGTTGACCGCCGTGTCGCTGGCGTTCATGCCCTCGACCAAGCGCTGCCTGCTCCAGGTCGCCCACGGCGAGGCCGGGTCGAGCGCCACCGCGTCCTTGAAATACTGGCCCAGCAACGGACAGTCGGCAATCGGCGTGGTCTGCGTCACCATGTCCGGAAAGGACTGGATGGGGATGCCGCCGTCGAGCAGCCCGGGGCGGTTCTGCGCGAACAGGTATTGCTGCACCGCGCCGCCGGAGCCGCCCAGCCCCAGCGTGTAGCGCGGCTTGCCGTAGGCCTCGATGAAATGCTCCTTCGTCATCATGGCGGTCTCCTCCGCCAGGCGCATGTTGTAGTGCACGCCGGCCTCGTTGCCGGAGGAACTGACGACGGCGTAGCCCTGGGCCAGGATGCGCGGCATCAGTTGCAGCTCGGAGCCGCTCAGGCCGTTGTTGAACCACATCGCCGTGCCCTGCTGGTGGCCGATGCCGACGCCGCCGCGCAGCCAGTACACCAGCTTGCGGTTCCAGGCCGACTGGTCGAACACCGGCGCGGGGGCCAGCATGGCGATGGTGTACAGGAAGCGGTTGATCGCGCCCGCCTCGACCCGCACCACGAAGGGCACGGCGGCGCCGTTGACGGTGGTGCTGGCCAGGTCGGTCGGCG
Organism: Rugamonas sp. DEMB1; assembly: GCF_029834475.1. Lineage (GTDB taxonomy): Bacteria > Pseudomonadota > Gammaproteobacteria > Burkholderiales > Burkholderiaceae_D > Rugamonas > Rugamonas rubra. The sequence goes on from NZ_CP122407.1 coordinate 6,408,812, forward strand.
GGCTGGCGTAGCCGGTGGCCGGGTCGAAGGGCTTGAAGGCGGCGCCGTTGAAATAGAAGTGGCCGATGCGGCTGGCAATGGTGCAGTTCCGGCTGTGGCCGAGCAGTTGGCCGCTGGCCGGATCGAAGACGGGGTGGCCGACGCCGTCGTGGTTGTCGACCAGCGGCTGGCCCAGGCCGGATTCCTGCGAGCGGCAGATGAAGGGTTGCTGCTGCGGCCCGGTGAACAGCGGCCCGCTGATCGGATGGTTGGTCAGCGTGATCGCGTCGAGCAGGTCGTGGCCGCGCGCGCCCCGCGTGTGGCGCACCTCGAGCAGGTTCTTGCCGTCGACCAGGCCGCCGACGACGCCCTCCATCCGTTTGCCGTGCCGCAGCATGGCCGGCGCGACGGGCTTGCCGTTGAGGCGGAAGGCGATCTGTTCGAGCAGCTCGGGCGCCGCCGCCTCGACCTCGATGCGGGCGTCGCCGCCGCTGACCAGTTCCGGCGCGCTGGACAACACGCCGAGCGTGGCGAGCGGCGGGTTGGGCGGCGCGGCCGAGCAGCCGGCCGTGCCGATGGCCACGGCGATGCCGATGATGAAACGCGCCTGCCGCTTGCTGAGCACTTGCATCATGACGTCCCCCCTGGTGTTGGATGCTTATCATTATTGCACCATTTCCATTTGTGTTGATGGAAAGCCGGCCGGCCGCCGGTCTATTCCGCATTTCTTTGATCCAGCGTATATCTTTGCGATTTTGTCGGTGGTAAAACATGGCCCTTTCCCTGACCGTGTCCGCCATGTCCACCTTCACCCTCGCCAACGTCTCGATAGACGACTTCCTCGCCAAGCACTGGCAGCAGCAGCCGCTGGTCATCCGTGGCGGCTTCGAACACTTCGCCGACCCGCTCAGCCCGGACGAGCTGGCCGGCCTGGCCTGCGAGGAGCAGATCGAGTCGCGCCTGGTCTACCGCCGCGGCGGCGAGTGGCAGGCCGAGCACGGCCCGTTCGACTCCTACGAGCGGCTCGGCGAGCGCGACTGGACGCTGATCGTCCAGGCCGCCAACCACTGGGTGCCCGAGGTGGCCGAGCTGGTCAAGCCCTTCGCCTTCCTGCCCAAGTGGCGGCTGGACGACGTGATGATCAGCTACGCCACGCCGGGCGGCGGGGTCGGCCCGCACATCGACCGCTACGACGTGTTCATCTGCCAGGGCTCGGGCCGGCGCCGCTGGCGCGTCGGCGCGCGCGGGCCGCACCGCGAGTTCGCCGCCCACGCCGCGCTGCTGCACTGCGACCCGTTCGAGCCGATCATCGACGTCGAGCTGCTGCCCGGCGACATCCTCTACCTGCCGCCCGGCTTCCCGCACGACGGCGTCACGCTGGAGGCCTCGATGAGTTTTTCGGTGGGCTTCCGCAGCAAGTCGCCCAGCGAGCTGGTCAGCGCGCTGGCCGACCACCTGCTCGACAAGGAGCTGGGCAACGAGCTGCTCAGCGATCCGGGCCGGCCGGCCCACCACCAGCAGGGCCGCATCGACGCCACCGACTTCGCCCGCCTGCGCGCGCAGATGCAGGCCATGCTGGACGACGAGGCGGTGCTGGCCGACGCCGTCGGCGCCATGCTGTCGCGCAACAAGTGCGAGCTCGACCTGCAGCCGCTGCAGGAGCCCTTCGCGCCGGCCGAGTTGCTCGAGTATTGGCGCCAAGCACCGCTGCTGCGCATCGGCGGCCTGCGCTGCTTCTATGTCGACGCCACGGTGGCGGCCGGCGTCTGCTACATCGACGGCACCCGCTACAACTTCGGCCCGGCCTGCCACGGCGCCGTGCTGGCGCTGTGCGACAACGACGAGCTGGACCACGCCGCCCTGGCGCCCTGGCTGGAGCAGCCCGAGCTGGCGCAGGCGCTGGCGCAGTGGGTCAACCGCGGCTACTGGTACTTCGACGACTGAGTCGACGGCGTCCAGTCGTACTCCATCTGGCGCGCCGTGGCGGCGGCCAGCGTGGCGCCCAGCACGCGCTCGACCAGGTGCAGGCTCATGCCGATGCCGGCGGAGATGCCGGCCGAGCTGACGATGCGGCCCTGGTCGACCCACGGCGTGTTCTCGCGGACGTCAATTTGGGGAAACTCGGCGCGCAGCTCGGCGATGTCCTCCCAGTGGGTGGTGGCGGCCAGGCCGTCGAGCAGGCCCAGCTGGGCCAGCAGGGCGGCGCCGGTGCAGACCGAGGCGGTTAGCGCGGCCTGCTCGCTGGCGCGGCGGATCCAGGCCAGGGTGCGGGCGCAGCCGCGCGGCTGCTCGACCAGGCCGCCCGGCACCACCAGCAGGTCGAGCGGCGGCGTGTCGTCGAAGCCGTGGTGCGGCAGCACGCCCATGCCGTGGCGCGCCGCGATGGTGTCGCGCTCGGCGCCGATCAGCGAGACCTTGAAGGCCGACTCCAGGCCGAGCTCGCGCTTGGCGACGCGGGCGGCGACGGAGAACACCTCGAAGGGGCCGGCGAAGTCGAGCACCTCGACGCCGGGGAACACCAAAATACCCACGTGCAGGATCTGCAAACGGGCCTGGCGCGCGGCGATATCCTCGAACTGGTGGTTCATTGCAATTCCTCTTCTGTGGTGGTGGTTGGGTGGGGGAAACGGCGGGCGGCCGGCCGCGCCAGGCGCCGAAGCGCTCGCGGTAGTCGCCCGGGCTGACCTGCAGATAGCGCAGGAAGACGCGGCGCATCACGTCGGCGCTGCGGAAGCCGCAGGCCAGGGCGACCAGCTCGACCGGCGCGGCGTCGGCCTCCAGCCGGCGGCGCGCGTGTTCGAGGCGGCTGCGCTCGACGAACTGGGCCGGCGCCACGCCGGTGTCGCGCTTGAACACGCGGGCGAAGTTGCGCGGGCTCATGGCCGCCAGGCGCGCCAGCGCCTCCACCGACAGGTCGGCCTCGGGATGCTCGACGATGGCCTGCTGGACCCGGCGGATGGCCTCGTCGCGGCCGGACGGGGCCGGCGGCGCGACGCCGAACTGCGACTGGCCGCCCGGCCGGCGCAGGAACATCACCAGCTCGCGCGCGGTGCGCAGCGCCAGCGCGGCGCCGAAGTCGTCCTCGATCATGGCCAGCGCCAGGTCGATGCCGGCGGTCACGCCGGCCGAGGTCCAGACGCCGCCGTCGGCGACGAAGATGGCGGCGCCGTCCACCGTCACCTTGGGGTAGCGGCGCGCCAGGCGCTCGCACCAGTTCCAATGGGTCACGGCGCGGCGGCCGTCGAGCAGGCCGGCCTCGGCCAGCAGCAGGGCGCCGGTGCAGACGGCGCCGAGGCGGCGGGCGCGGCCGGCCTGGCGGCGCAGCGTGTCGAGCAGTTCGGGGCGGGCGCAGCAGTCCTCGATCGCCGCGCCGCCGGCCACCAGCAGGGTGTCGAGCGGCCCCGCCGCGGCGAAGGCGCGGGTGGCGGCGATGGCCAGCCCGGAGGCGGTGCGCAGCAGGCCGGGCCGTTCGGCGGCGATCTCCACCGTGTAGCCGGGCGCGGCGCCGCCCAGCAGCGCCGAGGCGGTGGCGAAGGCCTCCAGCGGCCCGGCCACGTCGAGCAGCTCGACGCCGTCGAAGGCGAACAGGACGATGTGGCGGGTGGCGCTGGGGGCGGGCTTCATGGTGGCGGCGCTTCCTGGTCGGCATTGATATGACGACAACTATAGCGCAGCCGGCGCGTCGTGCGAAAGGACATCCACCCGACGATTCCTGCCAAAAGTGGTTTGGTAGGAATTTGGCTAGGAGGCGAGTCCTTCAAGCGGCGGGCCAATGTCGTGCTGTATGTTTCACCCTCAGAATTTCCACCATGTTCTGCCGTATGCGATAGACGACGATGTAGTGTTCATGCACGACCAGTTCATACGTGCCGTGTTGGCGACCGGCGCGGCCGACATGCGGATGTGTCGCGAGCAGAACGACCTTGTTTTCGATAAGGTTGAGCATTCTGTCGGCGTTCGCCGCACTGCTTTTGGCGATGTGCCTAGCAATTCGAATTAAGTCGTGCGTCGCCTGGATTTTCCATTGAAGGAGCGGCACGTCATGCTCTTACTTCTGCTTGATGGCGGCGCGGATTTGGCGCATGGCCTCGGCGTGCGGGATCGATGGGCTGGGATCGTCGAGCGCTTCTTGAATCTCAGCCTTGAGCCAGCGCGTATAGGCGGCCTCGTCGTCTTCCCGTGGGGCGCCGGCGGAGACGGGTTCACGCATAGGTGCGGGGGCGCGCCGATACTCGAGTGCATTTACATCAAAGTGGACGATGCCTATGCTTTTCAAGTAGTCGGCCAGCGCTTCCAAATGATGAAACAAGCGTGGCCGCCGGCTGCCGCTCGCCGCCAGTTGTCGTTCGCTGGCGTCGTACTTGACGTGTATCCGCCAGCCGTCGTCTTGCCCGATGACATGCGTGCTGTCGACCATTCCAGTCTCGACGAGCTTGAGCAAGGAGGCGTGGTCGATGACCTCGAAAATGGTATTGTCAGAAGGCATATTTCCTCCGCGGGCGTGCATGTCGCTGACGACGATAACTCCCCCACATTATAGGCGGGGCGTACGTCCGCCGTCATGGCCCCGCAGGCCAGACCAGTTATGTCAGGCTTAGTTCCTTGCGAATGGTTTTGTCAGGCTTTTTTGAAATAGCACTACGTTCGAACAACATGGAATTCATGCGCTCCTGTAGTTGACGAGACGACCATTTTTCAAGGCGACATAGCTCGATATAGAAATCGCGCTTCAGCGCATCATCGACGTAAATCAAGGTCTTGATATGCGTCCAGCTGAATTGTCTCCGCAGCGCGGAGACAATTGCCTCGTTTTGTCGTCGCAGTGGCGAATCCGCCCCGGCGCGCCGCTACGGCGCCAGCACGATGATGGCGACGCGGCGGTTCTCGGCGCGGCCGGCGGCGGTGGCGTTGTCGGCGATCGGGCTGCCCTTGCCGTGGCCGATGGCGACGATGTCCTCGCGGCGGATGCCGGCCTCGCTCATGGCGTCGGCCACGGCGTCGGCGCGCTGGCGCGACAGCTTGCTGTTGTAGGCCTCGCTGCCGGAGGCGTCGGTGTGGCCCTCGACGCGCAGGTGGACGATGCCGACCGACAGCAGGGCGGCGCTGACCTTGCCCACCGCCGCCCGGCTCGTGCCGTTGAGCTTGTGCGCGTCGAAGTCGAACAGCAGCTTCTCGGCGAAGCTCAGCTCCCAGCCCTCCTCGGTCTGGCTGAAGCCGAGCTCGCGGAACATGGCCAGCTGGCCGGCGTTGAAGCGCGGCGGCGGCGCCGGCGGCGCGCTCTGGCAGGCGGCCAGGGTCAGCGCGGCCAGCAGGGGCAGCGCGGCCGCCAGCAGGGCGCGGCGGCGGGGTTGGACGGGTGGTTTCATAAGCTCTTATCCTGGAATGGTGTGGGGAGGCCCGGCCACGTGGCGCGAGCCGCGGCGGCGCTGCTTGGCCTGGTACATCGCCTCGTCGGCGGCCAGCAGCATGGCGGCCGGGTCGGCGCCGTGCTGCGGGTACAGCGCCACGCCGATGCTGAGGGAGGTGTAAATGTTGTCGCCGCCGGGCAGGTGGATGGGCTGGGCCATGGCGGCGATGATCTGGTCGGCGATGGCCAGCGCGTCGGCGCCGTGGCGCAGCGGACGCAGCAGGATGGCGAACTCGTCGCCGCCCAGCCGGGCCACCAGGTCGTTGCTGCGCAGCAGGGTCTTGATGCGCGCGGCGATGTTGACCAGCACGGCGTCGCCGGCGGCGTGGCCGTGCTGGTCGTTGATCTCCTTGAAGCGGTCGCTGTCGAGGTAGAGCAGGGCCACCAGGCCGTCCTCGGCGGCGGCCTCGGCCAGCGCCTTGGCCAGCTCGCTCTCGAGCATGGCGCGGTTCGACAGGCCGGTCAGGCTGTCGTGGCTGGCGCGGTGCGACAGCGTGGCGTGCTCCTTCTGCTGGTGGCGCTGCCAGGCCTCGAGCTCGTCGAGCAGGGCGTTGAAGTCGCCGTTGAGCGCGTTCAGCTCGGCGATGCCGGCGTCCGGCACGCGCAGGCCGAAGCTGCGGTCGCAGCGCACCCGGTGCGCCACGCCGGCCAGGTCGCGCAGCGGGCCGGTGATCTCGGCCTGCATGCGGCGCGCCAGGCGCGCCGCCACGGCGATGCTGATGGCCAGGCACAGGCAGACGCAGGCCAGTCCGCTGAGCAGGTACTGCAGCAGGCCGCGCCCCAGCGGCACCAGGCGGATCTGGCCGACCGCCTGGCCGTCGTGCAGCACGGGGAACAGCAGCGGGCTGGGGATCAGCCAGCCGGCCAGGGTCTGTTCCAGCCGGGCGCCGGCGCCGGGCGCGCCGGGCGACCAGCGCGCCAGCACGCGGCCCTCGATGTTGCCGACCTCGAGCTCGGCGACGTCCTCGTGGCCGCCGATCAGCGCCAGCGCCTCCTGCGCCGCCTGGGCGTCGTCGAACACCACGGCCGCCTCCACCGTGTAGCTGAGCGAGCGCGCCACCAGGCGCAGGTTCTGCTCCGAGTAGAAGCGCAGCGCGCCCAGGCCGGCGACGGTCAGCGCCAGCCCGGCCAGCGCCACGGCGATGCAGGCGACGCGGCGGTGCGCCCGGGTCAGCACCTGGTCGAGCGAGGGGCGCGGGCTGTGCGGCGGGTGCGGCGGCAGCGGCGTCATGGCGTGGCCGCCTTGCGCTTGGCCAGCAGCAGCACGTTGGGATGCACCCGCAGGCCGCTGCGGGCGACGGCGTCGAGGTCGACCTCGAAGGCCACCTGGTTGTCGCGGAACTTCAGGCAGAACATGCTGCCGGCGGCGCAGTTGGGGTTGGCCTCGCTGATCGACAGCACCGGCCGGCCGATGACGTGGGCCATCAGGCGCTGGTGTTCGAGCGCGCCCAGCGCGCCCAGGTAGGCGATCTGGCAGGCGCCGGGCCCGTCCTCGTGGTCGCCGACGGCGCGCACGGCGCGCAGGTGGCCGGCGCCGGCCGGATCGAGCAGGGCGTCGGCGTAGCGGGGGGTGCCGAACACGCAGACCAGGGTCTCCGGGTGCGGCGCCGGCCAGCGCACATAGCTGTTGATGCCGGCCACCACGCGGACCACCTCCTGGGCGCGCCTGGCGTCGGCCGCCGGCGCCTGGGCCAGGGCGGCGGGTCCGGCCATGCCCAGCAGCAACAGCGCGGCCAGGCGGAGCGCCGCCGGGCGCGCCATGGCGGACCGGGCGGACCGGGCGGCGGCGTGGCGGACGGGACAGGGTGGTGGGGGCGAGTGGGCGGCCATAGGCGGGGATAGCTGGTTATTGGGTGGACGACGGCCGTCCAGGGGGAGTATCGGCCGATGTTGACGTTTGTTTATACATGATTCCGAAAAAAAAGGTTGCTCCGCCGCCTAGGTGGCAAGGCGGCGAACGCGCCGCCATGATAGCGTGGAAGCGCGCGGCGCATTGCGGTACTATTTCCCGGACAGTCCGAGTTTCGCCCACGAGCCTGGAGGAAGCGCGCCATGAACGATACCGAAATTGTGAGCTCACGCCAGTTCGCCGCGCCGCCGCAGCAGGTGTTCCGCGCCTTCAGCGACCCGGCCATCCTGGCGCGCTGGTGGGGCCCGGAGGGCTTTTCCAACACCTTCAAGGTGTTCGACATGGCGCCGGGCGGCCTGTGGCGCTTCGTCATGCACGGGCCGGACGGCGTCAACTATCCCAACGAGTGCGAGTTCGTCGCCGTCGACGCGCCGGCGCGCATCGTCTTCCGCCATGTGTCCGGGCCGCCGTTCGAGGCCACCCTGCTGTTCAAGGAGCAGGACGGCGGCACCTGGCTGGACTGGACCATGCGCTTCGACAGCGCCGCCGAGTGCGCCCGCATCAGCAAGTTCGCCGTCGAGGCCAACGAGCAGAACCTGGACCGCCTGCAGCAGCAGCTCGACAAGATGGCCTGAGCGGCTAGCGGTTAGCGGTCCTCCTGCTCGAGCCAGGCGCGGGCCTCGGCCAGGGTCTGTTCGAGCACCCGCCGCACGGTGGCCAGCTGCGCCTCGAGCTGGTCGGCGCGGCCCTCGTGGATGGCGCTCTCGGCCTCCAGCGTGGCCTGGATCAGGCGCTTGGCGCCGAGCACGCCGACGGCGCCGCGCAGGCTGTGCAGCACCCGGCCGGCGTCCAGCGGGCGGCCCTCGCGCAGCGCCAGGTCGGCCTGGTCGAGCGGCTCGAGGCCGCCGCCCAGGGCGCCGCGCACCAGCTTGAACATCACCGTGCGGCCCTTCGGCCCCGGCCCATCACGCGCATCAGGCTGTCCATGTTGAAGACGGTGTCGGCGGCGCCGGCCGCCGCCGGCGCGAGAGCCGGCGCCGGGGCCGCCGCCGGGGCCGGCGCCGGAGCCGCCGGGGCCGGCGCGCTGTCCTCGGCGGCGGCGGCGACGCGGGCGGCGCGCCGCGCGCCGGCGCGCCGCGCCGGCTCGGCCAGGTGGCGCAGGATCACCGCCAGCATCTCCTCGACCTCGATCGGCTTGGGGATGAAGTCGCTGATGCCGGCCTCGACGCAGCGCTCGCGCTCGGCCGTCAGCACCGCCGCCGTCATCGCCACCACCGGCAGCGCCAGGCCCAGCTCCTGGCGCAGGATGCGGGTGGCGCTGAAGCCGTCGAGCACCGGCATCTGCATGTCCATCAGCACCAGGTCGTAGCGGCCGGCGTCGACGCGCAGCAGGTCGACCGCCTGCTGGCCGTCGCCGACCACGTCGAGCGTGGCGCCGGCGTGCTCGAGGATGCCGCGCGCCACCGCCTGGTTCAGCAGGTTGTCCTCGACCAGCAGGAAGTGGGCGCCGCGCAGGCGGTCCGGCGCGCCGCCCTGCTCGACCAGGTGGGCCTCGTCGCGGCCGTCGTGCTGGGCCAGCGCCTGGTGCAGCGCGTCGAACAGGTTGGAGCTGGTGATCGGCTTGACCAGCACGGCGTCGGCCTCGGGCGCGGCGGAGATCGCCGCCAGGTCGCCGCGGGCGAAGGCGTTGACCATCACCACGATCGGCTGGCGCGCGCCGGCGGCGGCGCGGCGCACCGCCTTGGCCGTGGCCAGGCCGTCCATGCCGGGCATGTGCCAGTCGGCCAGCACCACGTCGTAGCGCTGGGCGCGCGCCTGCAGCGCGCCGACCAGGGCGACGGCGGCCTCGCCGCTGGCGGCCTCGTCGGCGCTCCAGCCCCAGGCGCGGATCAGCCGGGCGATCAGCTCGCGGCTGGTGCGGTTGTCGTCGACCACCAGCAGGTTCAAGGGGCCGATGTCGGGCTTGCGGCGCGGCCCGGCCTGCTCGGCCACCACCTCGAAGGGCAGCGTGAACCAGAAGCGCGTGCCCTCGCCGGGCGGGCTGCTGACGGCGATCTGGCCGCCCATCAGCTCGACCAGGTGCTTGGTGATGGTCAGCCCCAGGCCGGTGCCGCCGAAGCGCCGGGTGATGCTCTCGTCGCCCTGCGAGAAGGCGGTGAACAGCTGGGCCTGCTGTTCGAGGCTGATGCCGATGCCGCTGTCGCGCACCTCGAAGCGCAGCAGGGCCCGCTCGCCCTGGCGCGCGCTGAGCTTGACGCTGACCAGCACCTCGCCCTGCTCGGTGAACTTGATGGCGTTGCCGGCCAGGTTGACCAGGATCTGCTGCAGGCGCAGGGCGTCGCCGCGCAGCCGGCGCGGCGCCGCCGGGTCGACGTCGATGGCCAGCTCGAGCTCCTTGTCGCCGGCGTTCATGGTCATGGTGGTGGCCAGCGCGTCCATGGTCTCGTCGAGCACGAACTCGACCGGCGCGAGCTCCATGCGGCGCGCCTCGATCTTCGAGTAGTCGAGCACGTCGTTGAGGATGCCCATCAGCGACTGGCCGGAGACCCGCACCATGGTCAGGTACTTGCGCTGCTCGTTGGTCAGCGCGGTGTTGCCGAGCAGGTGGACCATGCCCAGCACGGCGTTCATCGGGGTGCGGATCTCGTGGCTCATGTTGGCCACGAAGTCGCCCTTGGCGCGGTTGGCCGCCTCGGCGCGGTCGCGTTCGCGCTCCAGTTCGAGGGCGCGCGCGGCCACCTCCAGCTGCAGGCGGTGGCGCTCGGTGATGTCGGAGATCACCGACAGCGTCTTGGTGCCCTGGTCGGTGCGCACCGCGCTCAGGTTGATCTCCAGCGGGAACTCGCTGCCGTCCTTGCGCAGGCCCCACAGGGTGGCGTCGCGGCCCATGCGCACCGGCTCGGCGCTCAGGCGGGTCGAGAAGAAGCGCTGGCGGTGCACCACGTGGCGCCCGCGCAGGCGCTCCGGCACCAGCGTCTCGAGCGGCTGGCCGAGGATCTCGCCGCGGGCGTAGCCGAAGTACACCTCGGCCTGGCGGTTGAAGGTCTCGATGCGGCCGTCGCCGTCGATCACCACGATGGCGTTGGGGGCGAACTCGATCAGGCCCTGCAGGCGGGCGTCGGCGGCCAGGCGCTCGTGCATCAGGCTGTTGAAGGCCATGGTCAGCTGGCCCACCTCGTCCTGGGTGCGCACCTGCAGCGGCACGTAGCTGCTGGCGTCGGCGCGCAGGCGGACGATGGCGTTGCGCAGGCGCACCAGCGGCGCCAGCAGGCGCGAGGTCAGCCAGCCGATCAGCGCCGCCGTCAGCAGCGCCGCCAGGAAGCTCCACAGCGCCAGCCGCGACAGCAGGCCGTCGAAGGGCTCGAAGGCCTCCTCCACCGGCAGCGAGGCGGCCAGCATCCAGTCGACCGACTTGAGCATCTTGTAGCTGACCAGGGCGCGCAGCCGGTGGCTGTTGGTGCTGATGGTGGTGCCCTCGAAGCCGTGGGTCAGCGCCTCGCTGGTGGCCGGGTTGGCGTTGGCCGGGCGCGGCTGCAGCAGGCGCTGCGGGTCCGGGTGCAGCACGTAGACCGGCAGGGCGCCGCGGGTCAGGGCGAAATAGTAGCCGCTCTTGCCGACCTTGGCGGTGCGCAGGTGGCCCAGCAGGTTGTCCTTGTACAGGCGCAGCACGCCGACCAGCACGCAGACCACCTCGCCCTTGGCGTCGAGCACCGGGGCGACCATCTGCACGATCGGCTGCTTGTTGCCGCGGCCGATCAGCGGCTCGGTGATGAAGGGCTTGCGCTCGCGCATCACGCGCTGGAAGTAGGCGCGGTCGGCGGCGTTGATCAGGGTGCGGCCGGGCTGCTGCGGCAGGTCGGCCATGATCTGGCCGGCGCGGTCGAGCACCAGCAGGTCGTCGAACATGGCCAGCAGCACGCGGTCGCCGAAATGGGCGCGCAGCTTGTCGGGCGAGGCGGCGGCGGCCAGCGGCGTGGTGCGGGCCGACCGCGCCAGCACCTCGAGCAGCAGGCCGAGCTTGTCGTCCAGGTCTTGCGCGGTGCGCTCGATCAGCGCGTTCTGCTGGGCGAACAGGACGGTGGTGAAGTCGTCGCGCATGCGTTGCATCTGCACCACGGTCACGATGCCTATCATCAGGATCGACGTGACGCTGGTGGCCAAGGCGACCTTGGCTTTGATGCCGAGTGGCTTCATGGGGTCCTTGTTTGCGGGGGCCGGCGAACGCGCCGGCTGGCTGGAGAATTCTCCTATCAATACGCGACCTTGGCAAGGAGCAAAGATCGGCCCGGGCCGGGCCGGCGCCGCCGGCCGGCGCCCGCCACGCGGCGGCGCCGGGGTGGCGCCCGCTCTGCTTGTATTTTAGGCAATCAAACCTGCCGCCTAGCACAGGCAATCCGGGAAATTTTGATCTAAATCAATAAATTTGCCGCCCCGACTCCTTACACTGGGGCCCATATCTTGCTGTATCACAAGAACACACCCCAGTCCCGGAGAGACGAGATGCGTAACAATCAACCTGTCACCAATCAAGAAGTCGAGGTCATGGACGACCAAGCCATCGTCTCCAAGACCGATCTGGATGGCAACATCACCTATGTGAACCCGTATTTCACCCAGATCAGCGGCTTCGGCGAGGCCGAGTTGATGGGCCAGCCGCTCAACATCCTGCGCCACCCCGACATGCCGGCCGAGGCCTTCGCCGACCTGTGGCGCTCGATCAAGCACGGCTCGCCGTGGACCGGCGTGATCAAGAACCGCTGCAAGAACGGCGACTTCTTCTGGGTCAAGGCCAACGTCACGCCGATCCGCGAGGCCGGCCGCACCATCGGCTACATGGCGGTGCGCGTCAAGGCCGAGCGCCAGCTGGTGGCCAAGACCGAGCAGGACTACCGCGAGCTGAAGCGGGCCGGCGCCAAGCTGCGCATCAAGAACGGCCAGTTCATCCGCCCCGGCCTGGGCAACACCCTGGCGCGCCTGCGCCACGTCTCGCTGGCGATGCGCATCTGGCTGTGCACCAGCCTGGTCAACACGCTGCAGCTGGGCACCTGCCTGGCCGTGCTGCTGGGCCACGACGGCCCGCTGACCACGGTCAACTACGTGATCCTGATCACCACCTTCGTCGGCCTGCTGATCAACGTCTTCCTCTGGTGGACCCTGCGTTCCGGCGTGCTGCAGCCGCTCAACCGCGCCCTGCACGGCGCCCGCGCCATCGCCGCCGGCGACCTGTCGGGCACCTTCGAGACCGACTCCACCGACGAGGTCGGCCAGCTGCTGCGCGCCCTGCAGCAGATGAACAGCAACCTGATCGCCACCATCCGCGACGTGCGCGTCAACGTCGAGACGATGGCCGTGGCGACCCGCCAGATCGCCGCCGGCAACGCCGACCTGTCCGGCCGCACCGAGGCGCAGGCCGCCAGCCTGGAGGAGACCGCCTCCTCGGTCGAGCAGTTCTCGGCCACCGTCAAGCAGAACGCCGACAACTCGGTGCAGGCCAACGAGCTCGCCGTCAGCGCCTCCAGCGTGGCGGTGCAGGGCGGCGAGATCGTCGCCGACGTCATCGCCACCATGGACGACATCAACGCCTCGTCGAAGAAGATCGTCGACATCATCGCCCTGATCGAGGGCATCGCCTTCCAGACCAACATCCTGGCGTTGAACGCGGCCGTCGAGGCGGCCCGCGCCGGCGAGCAGGGCCGTGGCTTCGCGGTCGTCGCCGGCGAGGTGCGCAACCTGGCCCAGCGCAGCGCCACCGCCGCCAAGGACATCAAGAACCTGATCGACCTGTCGGTCGGCAAGGTCAGCGCCGGCATGGCGCAGGTGCACCGCGCCGGCTCGACCATGCAGCAGGTGGTCAGCTCGGTGCAGCGCGTCACCGCCATCATGCAGGAGATCTCCACCGCCTCGCGCGAGCAGAGCATCGGTGTCGACCAGGTCAACTCGGCCATCGCCCACATGGACAAGGTGACCCAGCAGAACGCCGCCCTGGTCGAGCAGGCGGCGGCGGCCGCCGCCAGCCTGGCCAACGAGGCCGGCGGCCTGAGCCAGGCGGTCAGCCTGTTCAAGTTCGGCCGCCCGGTGGCGGACGCGCGCGGCCGCCGCGGCGCCCCCGCCGCCGCCAAGGCGGCGCCGGCGCCGAAGCGCCTGGCCGCCTGAGGCCGGGCGCCCTCCCCATCCGCAGCCGCAGCCGCACCTGCACCTGCACTTGTACTCGCCACGCTAGATAGAAACTAGAAACGACCATGCCCACCACCTCCAGCCAGAACGTCGCGTTCTTCCCCTCGGTCCAGTTCGACGCCGACATCATCGGCAAACTGAGCCAGTCCGGGCCGCGCTACACGTCCTACCCGACGGCCGACCGCTTCCAGCCCGACTTCGGCTACGGCAACTACCTGGAGGCCGTCGCCGGCCTGCGCATGCGCGGCGGCCGCCGCCCGCTCTCGCTGTACCTGCACATCCCCTTCTGCGACACGGTGTGCTACTACTGCGGCTGCAACAAGATCGTCACCAAGGACCGCAGCAAGGCGGCCACCTACCTGAGCTACCTGAAGCAGGAGATCGAGATGCAGGCGCGCCTGTTCGCCGGCATGAACCAGATCGAGCAGCTGCACTTCGGCGGCGGCACGCCGACCTATTTGAGCGACCGCCAGATGGGCGAGCTGATGGCCCACCTGCGCCACCAGTTCGAGTTCGCCCCGGACGAGCTGGGCGAGTACTCGATCGAGATCGACCCGCGCACCGTCTCCGTCGAGCGGGTCCACTCGCTGCGCGCGCAGGGCTTCAACCGCATCAGCCTGGGCGTGCAGGACTTCGACCCGGAGGTGCAGAAGGCGGTCAACCGCATCCAGCCCGAGGCCGAGACGGTGGCCATCATCGAGGCGGCGCGCGCGGCCGGCTTCCGCTCGGTCAGCATCGACCTGATCTACGGCTTGCCGCTGCAGAGCCTGGCGACGATGGAGCAGACCATCGCCAAGGTGGTCTCGGCCAGCCCCGACCGCATCGCCCTGTACAACTACGCCCACATGCCGCACCTGTTCAAGCCGCAGCGGCGCATCCACGAGGCCGAGCTGCCGACCGCCCAGGTCAAGCTGGACATGCTGGCGCTGTGCATCCGCCGCCTGTGCGCCGCCGGCTACGTCTACATCGGCATGGACCACTTCGCCAAGCCGACCGACGAGCTGGCCATCGCCCAACGCCAGGGCCGGCTGCACCGCAACTTCCAGGGCTATTCGACGCGCGCCGAGGCCGAGCTGATCTCCTGCGGCGTGTCGGCCATCAGCGCCGTCGGCGCCACCTACTGCCAGAACGAGAAGACGCTCGAGGCCTATTACGAGAAGCTCGACGAGGGCAAGCTGCCGATCGCCCGCGGCATCAAGCTGAGCACCGACGACCTGCTGCGCCGCATCATCATCCAGATGCTGATGTGCAATTTCGAGCTGTCCATCGAGTCGATCGAGCAGGCCTATCCGATCGAGTTCCGCAGCTACTTCGCCGCCGAGCTGGCCAAGCTGGCCGCGCTCGAGGCCGACGGCCTGCTGACCATCGAGCCGGCCTGGCTGACCGTCACGCCCAAGGGCCGCCTGCTGATCCGCAACATCTGCATGGTGTTCGACCGCTACCTCAACGCCGCGCGCGACAACGCGCCGCAGCCGCTGCGCTATTCGAAAACGATCTAAACGAAATAAACGATATAAATCAAATAAATAATATAAACGATTTAAATTATATAAACGATATAAACGGTTTCATTCAAACATGAGCGGTCTGCAACTTCTACCGGTATTCCTGGTCGGCCTGGCCGGCAGCGTGCACTGCGTCGGCATGTGCGGCGGCATCGTCGGCGCGCTGTCGGCGGCGTCCCGGCCCCGGCCGCGTCCGGTGATCGCCATCGCCCTGGCCCAGCCGACGGCCACGGCGCCGGCCGCCGCGCCGCCGGTGGCCCTGGCCGACCGCCTGGCCCGTGTGCTGGCCTACAACGGCGGCCGCATCGGCAGCTACATGCTGGCCGGCGCCTTGGCCGGCGGCGTGGCCGGCGGCGCGCAGAGCCTGGCCCGCATGGCCGGCGTGCAGATCGGCTTCTACTGGCTGGCCAACCTGATGCTGGTGGCGCTCGGCCTGTACCTGATGGACGCCTGGCGCGGCCTGGCCCGGCTGGAGGCGGCCGGCCAGGTGGTCTGGCGCCGCGTGCAGCCGCTGCTGGCGCCGCTGCTGCCGATGGACAGCGCGGCCAAGGCGCTGGCGCTGGGCGGCCTGTGGGGCTGGCTGCCCTGCGGCATGGTCTACAGCGTGCTGTTGACGGCCATGCTGAGCGGCTCGGCCGCCTCCGGCGCCGCCGTCATGCTGGCCTTCGGCCTGGGCACCCTGCCGATGCTGCTCAGCCTGGGCCTGCTCGGCGCCCGCCTGCGCGAGGCGCTGCAACGGCGCGCCGTGCGGCTCGGCTGCGGCCTGCTGGTGCTGGCCTTCGGCCTGCTCGGCCTGGCGCGCGCCGCCAACGGCGTCTCGCTCGGCTGGATCGACGCGCTGTGCCTGACGGGGCACCCGTGAGCGCCCGCCTGGACGCGCCGGCCGCCGCCGCGCCCGCCCACAGCGGCCCGGCGCTGGCCTGCTACCACTGCGGCCTGCCGGTGCCGGCCAAGTCGCACTGGCGCGTGCGCATCGACGGCGCCTCGCAGCCGATGTGCTGCCCCGGCTGCGAGGCGGTGGCGCAGACCATCGTCGAGCTGGGCCAGGAGGACTACTACCGCACCCGCTCGGCCTTCGCCGTCAGCGCCGAGGGCGCCCAGCTGGTGCCGCCCGAGCTGCAGTTGTACGACAACGCCGATCCCCGCTTCGCCCTCGACGAGGACAGCTGCGAGACCACCCTGGCGGTCGAGGGCATCCGCTGCGCCGCCTGCGTCTGGCTGATCGAGCGCCGCCTGGCCCGCCTGCCCGGCGTGCACGGCGCCCAGCTCAACGTCGCCACCGAGCGCCTCTATGTGCGCTGGAACAAGGCCGCCTGCAGGCCGGGCGACATCCTCGCCGCGCTGCACGCCATCGGCTACGCCGCCTACCCCTACGACGCCGCCCGCCACAGCGAGCAGCTGCGCCGCGCCGGCAAGACGCTGGGCCGCCAGCTGTTCGTCGCCGGCCTGGCGATGATGCAGGTGATGATGTACGTGGCGCCGGCCTACCTGGCCGAGTCCGGCACCCTGGACGACGACATGGCCAGCCTGATGCGCTGGGCCAGCCTGCTGCTGACCCTGCCGGCCATCCTGTATTCGGCCCAGCCCTTCCTGCGCGGCGCCTGGGCCAGCCTGCGCGCGCGCGCGCTGGGCATGGACGTGCCGGTGGCGCTGGGCATCGTCGCCGCCTTCGGCGCCAGCGTGGTGGCCACCTGGCGCGGCCAGGGCGAGGTCTACTTCGACTCGGTGACCATGTTCATCTTCCTGCTGCTGGCCAGCCGCTACCTCGAGCTGCTGGCGCGCCGCAAGGCCGCCGCCGCGCTCGAGCGCCTGCAGCACGCCCTGCCCGCCGCCGCCACCAGGCTGGCCGACTGGCCGGCCAGCCGCGCCGGCGCCGTGGTGCCGGCCGCCGCGCTGGCCGCCGGCGACTTCATCCTGGTCAAGCCGGGCGAGGCGGTGGCCGCCGACTGCGCCATCGTCGACGGCCAGACCGCGCTCGACCTGTCGCTGCTGAGCGGCGAGAGCGCGCCGCAGCGCCGCGGCCCCGGCGACGAGGTGCCGGGCGGCGCCATCAACGCCAGCGCCGCCGTGGTGGCCCGCGTGCTGCGGCCGTCGCGCGACAGCACCCTGTCCGACCTGGTGCGCCTGATCGACCGCGCCGGCCAGGACAAGCCGCGCATCGCCCAGTGGGCCGACCGGGTCGCCGCCTGGTTCGTCGGCGCCCTGCTGCTGTTCGCCCTGGCCACCTTCGCCTTCTGGCGCTGGTACGAGCCCGCGCTGGCCTGGCCGGTGGCGATCGCCGTGCTGGTGGTGTCCTGCCCCTGCGCGCTGTCGCTGGCCACGCCGAGCGCGCTGGCCGCCGCCATCGACCGCCTGCTGCGCCGCGGCGTGCTGGTGGTCGGCCCGCAAACCCTGGAAACCCTGCACCGCGCCAGCCACATCGTGTTCGACAAGACCGGCACGCTGACCCTGGGCCGGCCGCAACTGCAGGACACCGCCCTGCTCGGCCTGATGCAGCAGGAGCACTGCCTGCACCTGGCCGCCGCGCTCGAGGCCGACAGCGCCCACCCGCTGGCGCGCGCCCTGCGCGCCGCCGCGCCGCCGGCCGACCCGCTGCTGCCGGCCCACTGGTGGCAGGCGGAAAAGATCGTCGAAGTCCCCGGCCAGGGCCTGGAGGGCTGGGTGCACGGCCGCCGATACCGGCTGGGCAGCGCCGCCTTCGTCGCCGGCCTGAGCGGTCCGCCGCCCGCACCCGGCCACAGCGTGCCCGGCGGCATGACCCCGGTCTACCTCGGCGGCGCCGACGACTGGCTGGCCTGCTTCCACCTGCAGGACGGCCTGCGCGACGACGCCGAGGCCACCGTCGACTACTTCCGCCGCGCCGGCAAGCAGATCGTCCTGCTCAGCGGCGACCAGCACGCCCTGACCCAGCAGGTCGGCGCCCGCCTCGGCATCGCCGAGGCCTGCGGCGGCTACCTGCCGGAGCAGAAGCTGGCCTACGTGCAGCGCCTGCAGCGGCAGGGCGCGGTGGTGGCGATGGTCGGCGACGGCATCAACGACGCCGCCGTGCTCAGCGCCGCCGACGTCTCCTTCGCCATGGGCTCGGGCGCCGCCCTGGCCCAGGCCCACGCCGACGCCGTGCTGCTGTCGGGCCGCCTGGCCTCGGTGGCCGACACGGCGCGCACGGCGGCCAAGGCGATGCGGGTGATCCGGCAAAACCTCGGCTGGGCCACGGTGTACAATCTGGTCGCGATCCCGGCCGCCGCGCTGGGCTACCTCAATCCCTGGCTGTCCGGCGTCGGCATGGCGCTCAGCTCCGCCGTCGTGGTGGCCAACGCTATGCGCCTGCGGCGCGACTGATCCCCATGGAAGCCCTCTTTCTGCTCGTCCCCCTGTCCGTCATCATGGTCTTCGTCGCCCTGTGGGTGTTTTTCAGCGCCTCCGACGGCGGCCAGTTCGACGACCTGGTCGGCCCCGGCATGCGCGTGTTGCAGGACGACGATTCCAGCGCGCCCGCCGCCCCGGCCGGCCCGGTTGACGCGGCGCAGCAAAATGGTGACGTTACGCATTAATTCAATCAGGCAATTTTGATCTGAATCAAAGTTTTTGAAGGTTCAAACCCGTATTCTGTGATTTACATCATCGCAGTAATCTCGGGAGAGAATCAAGTGGATCAAGCACTGAACTACAACTACAAAATCGTGAAGCAATTCGCGATCGCAACGGTAGTCTGGGGGATCATCGGCATGCTGGTCGGCGTCATCATCGCCGCCCAGCTCGCCTGGCCCGCCCTGAACCTGGACATACCCTGGCTGACCTACGGACGCCTGCGTCCGCTGCACACCAACGCCGTCATCTTCGCCTTCGGCATCTGTGGCCTGTTCGCCACCTCCTACTACGTCGTGCAGCGCACCTGCCAGGTGCGGCTGTTCTCCGACAAGCTCGCCGCCTTCACCTTCTGGGGTTGGCAGGCGGTGATCCTGAGCGCCGTCGTCACCCTGCCGCTGGGCCTGACCCGCGGCAAGGAATACGCCGAGCTCGAATGGCCGATCAGCATCCTGATCGCCGTCGTCTGGATCGCCTACGCCGTGGTGTTCTTCGGCACCCTGCTCACCCGCAAGGTCAAGCACATCTACGTCGCCAACTGGTTCTTCGCCGGCTACATCCTGGCCGTGACGATCCTCCACGTGGTCAACGGCGCCAGCATGCCCGCCTCGCTGTTCAAATCCTACTCGGCCTACTCGGGCGTGCAGGACGCCATGATCCAGTGGTGGTACGGCCACAACGCGGTCGGCTTCATCCTCACCGCCGGCTACCTGGGCATGGTCTACTACTTCATTCCGAAGCAGGCCGAGCGTCCGGTGTACTCCTACCGCCTGTCGATCGTCCACTTCTGGGCGCTGATCTTCACCTACATGTGGGCCGGTCCGCACCACCTGCACTACACCGCCCTGCCCGACTGGACCCAGTCGCTGGGCATGGTCTTCTCGCTGATCCTGTTGGCACCGTCCTGGGGCGGCATGATCAACGGCATCATGACCCTGTCGGGCGCCTGGCACAAGCTGCGCACCGACCCGATCCTGAAGTTCATGATCGTCTCGCTGTCGTTCTACGGTATCGCCACCTTCGAAGGTCCGATGATGTCGATCAAGACCGTCAACGCCCTGTCGCACTACACCGACTGGAGCATCGCCCACGTCCACGGCGGCGCCCTGGGTTGGGTCGGCTTCATCACCATGGGTTCGATCTACTACCTGCTGCCGCGCATGGCCGGCGAAACCAAGATGTGGAGCACCAAGCTGATCGACGTGCACTTCTGGGTCGCCACCATCGGCATCGTGCTGTACATCGCCGCGATGTGGATCGCCGGCGTGATGCAGGGCCTGATGTGGCGCGCGGTCAACCCGGACGGCACCCTGACCTACACCTTCGTCGAAGGCGTCAAGGCCACCTATCCCTACTACGTGGTGCGCGTCGCCGGCGGCCTGCTGTATCTGACCGGCATGTGCCTGATGGGCTACAACACCTACATGACGCTGCGTAACCGCGCCACCGTGACGGCTCGCATTCCCGCGCTGGCCGCGGGTCACGCCTAAACCCTGGAGTTGACGATGAAATTTACCCATGAATGGATTGAAAAGAACCCCTGGCTGCTGATCGCCCTGGTGACCGTGGTGGTCAGCGTCGGCGGCGCCGTCGAGATCATCCCGCTGTTCTTCCAGAAGTCGACCACCGAGCCGGTGGCCGGCCTCAAGCCCTACTCGCCGCTGCGCCTGGCCGGCCGCGACATCTATGTGCGCGAAGGCTGCTACAACTGCCACTCGCAGATGGTGCGTCCGTTCCGCGCCGAGACCGAGCGCTATGGCCACTACTCGGTGGCCGGCGAGTTCGTCTACGACCGTCCCTTCCAGTGGGGCTCCAAGCGTACCGGGCCCGACCTGGCGCGCGTCGGCGGCCGCTACAGCGACGAATGGCACAAGACGCACTTGAACAACCCGCGCGACGTGGTGCCCGAGTCGAACATGCCGAACTACTCCTGGCTGGCGACCACCAAGCTGGTGCCGCAGGACATCCAGCCGAAGCTGCGCGCGCTGCGCCGCCTGGGCGACCCGTACACCGAGGCCGAGATTGCCGCCGCGCCCGAGGCGCTCAAGGACAAGACCGAAGAAGACGCCCTGATCGCCTATCTGCAAGGCCTGGGCACACAAATCAAAACGAGGAACTAGCATGGTTATCGAGAACCTGTTCGACCGCGCCAGCAGTGTGATGACGGTGGTTTCCTTCATCACCTTCATCGGCATCATGTGGTGGGCCTTCTCCCGCCGTAACACGGAGAATTTTGCCGAGGCGGCACAACTGCCCTTCGCCGACGAGGAGAGCCCACATGTCTGACTTCACTAGCGGTTTCTGGAACATCTACATCGTCGTGCTGACCATGCTCGGCGTGTTCGGCTGCGGCATCCTGCTGTACGCCCAGTCCAAGCACAAGCTGCAACCGGGCGAGTCGGCCGAACCCGGCGCGCCGGTGGGCACCACCGGCCACGTTTGGGACGAGGACTTGACCGAGCTGAACACGCCGATGCCGCGCTGGTGGATGTGGTTGTTCTACATCACCATCGTGTTCGGCCTGGCCTATCTGTTCCTGTATCCGGGCCTGGGCACCTACGCCGGCAGCCTGGGTTGGAAATCGACGGGCGAGTACCAGGCCGAGCTGAAGAAGGCCGACGCCGACTACGGCCCGCTGTTCAGCCAGTACCTGAAACAGGACCTGAAAACCGTGGCCGCCGATCCCAAGGCGCACGCCATGGGCGAACGCCTGTTCCTGACCTACTGCGCGCAGTGCCACGGCTCCGACGCGCGCGGCAACAAGGGCTTCCCCAACCTGACCGACAAGGACTGGTTGCACGGCGGCGCGCCGGACGTGATCAAGACCACGATCATGCACGGCCGCAACGGCATGATGCCGAGCATGGCCGCCGCGCTGGGCAGCGACAAGGACGTCGAGAACGTCGCCCAGTACGTGCTGAGCCTGTCCGGCTCGACCTCCGACCCGATCAAGGCGGTGTTCGGCAAGGCCAAGTTCGGCGCCTGCATGGCCTGCCACGGCGCCGACGCCAAGGGCAACCAGGCGATCGGCGCGCCCAACCTGACCGACAAGGTCTGGCTGTACGGCGGCAGCGCCGACACCATCATGGAAACCATCCGCAAGGGTCGGACCAACGCCATGCCGCCCTTCTCGGACTTCCTCGGCGAGGGCAAGGTGCACGTGCTGGCCGCCTACGTCTGGAGCCTGTCGAACGACGTCAACAATCCCGCCGTCGCCGCCGCGCCCGCCGCACAGCAGTAAGAGTATCATCTAAGAAATGAACGCTCCAAAACCACAAGTCATCAAGATGTACGCCGCTCGCGAGGAGATCTATCCTCGCGAGGCCAAGGGACGCTACGCCAACATCCGTTGGCTGTGCGTCTGGCTGACCCAGCTCGCGTTCTACGGGCTGGCTTGGCTGAGCTGGAACGGACGGCAGGCCCTGCTGTTCGACCTGGTCGCCCGCAAGTTCTATATTTTCGGCCTGGTGCTGTGGCCGCAGGACTTCATCTACCTGGCCGCCCTGCTGATCATCTGCGCCTACCTGTTGTTCCTGGCGACGGCGATGGCGGGGCGGGTCTGGTGCGGCTTCGCCTGCCCGCAAACGGTGTACACCGAGATTTTCTTGTGGATCGAACGCAAAATCGAGGGCAAGCGCAGCGCGCGCATGGCCCTCGACAAGCAAGGTCCGTCCGTTTCCAAATTCCTCAAGAAGAGCGCCAAGCACCTGGTCTGGGGCGCCCTGGCGCTGTGGACCGGCTTCACCTTCGTCGGCTATTTCACGCCGATCAAAACGCTGGCGCAGGAGGTGCTGACGCTCAATTTCGGCCCCTGGGAATGGTTCTGGGTGGTCTTCTACAGTTTCGCCACCTACGGCAACGCCGGCTGGATGCGCGAGCAGGTGTGCAAGTACATGTGCCCCTATGCCCGCTTCCAGAGCTCGATGTTCGACCGCGACACCCTGATCATCACCTACGACACCAAGCGCGGCGAGCCGCGCGGCGCGCGCCGCCGCGACGAGGTGGCCAACGCCAAGCTGGGCTCGTGCATCGACTGCACCTTGTGCGTGCAGGTCTGCCCGACCGGCATCGACATCCGCGACGGCCTGCAGTACGAGTGCATCGGCTGCGCCGCCTGCATCGACGCCTGCAACGACGTGATGGACAAGGTCGGCCAGCCGCGCGGACTGATCCGCTACAGCACCGACCACGCCATGGCCGAGAACTACACCACGGCGCAGATCCGCGCCCACGCGCTGCGCCCGCGCGTGCTGATCTACATCACCATCCTCGGCCTGATCGTGCTGGCCGTGTGCAGCGCGCTGTGGTTGCGCATGCCGCTCAAGCTGGACGTGATCCGCGACCGCGGCACCCTGGGCCGCGAGGTCGAGGACGGCATGATCGAGAACGTCTACCGCCTGCAGATCATGAACACCACCGAGCAGGCCCACACCTACCGCATCGCGGTCAAGGGCCTGGACACGCTGACCCTGCTCACCGGCGACACCGTCAAGGTGGCGGCCACCGAGACGCTGGCCTATCCGATCCGCCTGCGCACCGCGCACGGCGTCGGCCAAAAGGGCTCGAACAAGATCGACATCGAACTGGTGGCCGTCGACGACCCCAGCCTGCACGTGCGTGAACACGCGGTCTTCTTTGTGCCGCGTTAAGGAGAACCAGATGTCCGAAGTGATTCCGCTCAACCCCCGCGCCGAGGCCGTGGCGCCCTGGTGGCGCCACCGCTGGCCCTGGCTGCTGATGGCCGGCCCGGCCATCGTGGTGGTGGCCGGCAGCTACCTTGGCTACATCGCCTACCAGGGCCAGGACGCGCTGGTGGTGGGCGACTACTACAAGCAGGGCAAGGCGATCAACCAGGACCTGCGGCGCGACCGCGCCGCCAGCGCGCTGGGCCTGAAGCTGGCGCTGCGCTACGAGGCCGGCGACGGCGTGCTCAGCGGGCGCATCGCCGGCGCGGCGCAGGCCGTGCCGGGCCGTTTGCTGCTGCAGCTGTCGCACGCCACCCAGCCGGAGAAGGACGTCCAGCTGGCGATCCAGCCGGACGCCGACGGCGTCTTCCGCGTGCCGCTGCCGATGCTCGAGCGCAGCCGCTGGGTGGTCCAGGTGGAAAGCGAACAACGCGACTGGCGCCTGGCCGGCACCTGGCACTGGCCGGCCCAGCGCGAGATCCTGCTGCAGGCCGACCCGCAGTTGGCGCCGGCCGAGTAGGCCGCCGCCGCGCGCCGCCATGCCGGCGGCGCGTACGACATGGGCGACCTGCGAATTCACCATCGATGAGAGGGATATCCTCCATCCTATAAGTTATCAAGCTTGCCATTGTAATTTCCTATATCATGGACGCATAGATTGCCTCTTTGCAGCTTTCCATGAGCCAGTTCCCCCCACGCACCCTATGTGCAATTGATGATTAAAACGATGGCCTGTGTAGTGAGCTATGGGGCGGCCAACCGTGAATGAGCCAACCATCCATATTGAAGAGGTGCTGGGACGAGCACAGCAAGGCGTCACAGAACCATTCATTTGTCGCGCCGACGACGGTGCAATTTACTTCGTCAAGGGCAAAGGCGCGGGCCGGCGTAGTCAGATTTGCGAATGGGTCGCGGCACAGTTGGCGACGGAGTTCGGACTTCCTATTGCAGAATACGCTCTGGCGGAAGTTCCTGTAGAACTCATCGAAGCAGAGGTTTTTCCGGGCATTCGCCAGCTTGGAAGTGGAATTGTGTTTGCATCCAGGGAGCTTCCGCACCCTCAGGAGTTGACTGCAATCACTCGTGATTTGGTAACCGAAGATGTGGCCCGCGACGTCCTGGTTTTCGATTGGTGGCTCCACAACGAGGATCGCAATCTCACTGCACGTGGTGGCAATCCAAATCTACTTTGGGACATGCAAGGTTCAGAATTGGTCGTCATTGATCACAACCAAGCCTTCGACCGCGACTTCGATCCTGTCAATTTCCTGAACTCTCATGTCTTCTCGAACCGGTGGAACAGGGTTTTTGGGGACCACCTGGAGCGCGAACGTTACGGGATCAAATTGAAGGCCATTTTGCCGAAGCTGGCGAACATCCGTGCTAACATACCCGATTCATGGTGGTATGTTGACGATGGAGTTCCTGCGGATGTGACATGGAACGAAATCGAGACTTGCCTCGAGCGCTGCCGCCGGGAAGATTTTTGGAACACACCATGAAAAAGCTCGCCTGCCAATACGCCCTGTTGCGATTTCGACCGTTTGTTGAAACCGGGGAGTTCGCTAACGTCGGCATAGCACTAATGGCGCCGGATGCGCGCTTCTTCGGCTTCCGTGTGCTGAAGCGGTATGGCCGCATTACCCAGTTCTTCCACCAACTCGACCGCCAAGTCTACCTAGATGGACGCCAACTCTTTAAGGAGGAGATGGAGCGCTTTGCTCAAGAGCTTCGCCGGCTCGCGTTGGATGGTAGGAAAGCACAGCCAGACCTGGCGCTCGCTAGGAATTTGTTCGCCGAACTTGTTCGCCCGCGGGAGGCAATGTTGCAGTTTGCTGAGCAACGGGTGGTGCTGGCAGATGATCCGAAAGCCAAACTCTTGCAGCTGTTCGATCACTACGTTGAACGCAACTTTGTGACAAAGGAGTACCAGGAACGTCTGTTGGAAAACAATGTTCGCAAGCTTCTTTTCCGCGCGCAGGTTGGGGCAAAATATCAACGTGAGAAGATTGGCACGGATGATTTTTCTGTAAACTTTCCCTTTGTTAACCTGGTTGAAGGTAGGCCTGAGCGGGTGATCAAACCGCTTTATCTCGCCCAAAGCGACACGACTAAGATATTGACGCATGGAGGGCAATGGGTAGACAAGATACGTCGCCTTCGAAAACGCAACGCCTTGCCACCAAATGTTTTGTTTCCGGTTACTGAACCTGTTGCAAACACTCGGCCTCACCACGCCTTCCAAGAAATTCGGTTTGATCTATTGGCTGCGAACGTACAAGTGGTGCCGGCAGACGATGAGGCTCAGATTATTCGGTTTGCCACCGAAAATGAGTATCGGCAATAGGTTTTCCTATCTCCCGGTTGCGCCACGTTCAGGGCGCTAACCTGTCCTCGCGATACACAAATCCGTAGTAGGCTTGGTTTCATGCCGGAAAACGACAAGCGGCCCCCTTGGCTGATCCCGAAGACTACCAGTTTCGCTTGCTGCGGTGCTTGACTGACGCTGAACAGCGGGAGCTGTAGGGCTGCCTAAATAGTATGCAAAGGTAGATAGGGTTTGTCAAACGCGGGCAGGTCGGCGCCTTGTCGACCGCCGCCGCGCGCGCTAGCCGCAGCTTTGCGTGCCGGCCGTGATGGCCTTCAGCATGGCCGGGTTGAGCAGCTCGATCTCGCGGTTGCTGACGCGCAGCAGCCCCTCCTTCTTGAACTTCGACAACAGCCGGCTGATGCTCTCGATGGTCAGCCCCAGGTAGTTGCCGATCTCCTCGCGCGACATGCGCAGCTGGAACACGTTGGGCGAGTAGCCGCGCGCCTCGTAGCGCGACGACAGGTTGACGATGAAGGCGGCGAAGCGCTGGGTCGCCTGCATATTGCCCAGCAATAGCATCACGCTCTGCTCGCGGGTGATCTCCTGGCTCATCATGCGGTGGAAATGGCGCAACAGCGTCGGCATGTCGACCAGCAGCTGCTGCAGGCTGGCGAAGGGGATCTCGCACACCTCGCTGTCCTCCAGCGCGATGGCGTTGCAGTGGTGGCGGTCGGCCGAGATGGCGTCCATGCCGAGCAGCTCGCCGGCCATCTGGAAGCCGGTGATCTGTTCGGCGCCGTCCGGGTTCAGCTGGTAGGTCTTGAAGTGGCCCAGGCGGATCGCGTACAGGCTGCCGAACGGGTCGCCGATGCGGAACAGCGTGCCGCCGCGGACGATCTTGCGGCGCCGGCCGATGATCTGGTCGAGCCGGTCCATGTCGGCCGTGTCCAGCCCCATGGGCAGGCACAGCTGGTGCATGCTGCAGGTGGCGCAGCGCGCGCGCAGGTGCTCCAGCGTGGCGCCGGGCAGGGTCAGGGAGGGGAGGGCTTGATTCATCCGGCAAGTGTAGCCTATTTGCCCGCCCGGACCGCCTATGCCGCAGTCAGGCAATCAAGTATTAATGCTTTCAAGAATGTAGATCAAGTGCAATGAACGATGTCGTTCTCGCCACCTTTCCGTTGCCCGCCGCCCCGCCCGCCGCCGGCCCGCCGCCGCCCTCAGTCGCTGCCCGCCGTCAGCGGCCGCAGCGCGCCCACCGCGTAGCCCTGGGCGTAGTCCAGCCCCAGCTCGCGCACCATGGCCAGGGTGGGGCCGTCCTCGACGTACTCGGCGACGGTGCGGATGCCCATCACGTGGCCGACCTCGTTGATCGCCTTGACCAGCGCCCGGTTGATGGGGTTGTTGGCGATGTCGCGGATGAAGATGCCGTCGATCTTGAGGAAGTCCACCGGCAGCGCCTTCAGGTAGGCGAACGAGGACAGGCCGCTGCCGAAGTCGTCCAGCGAGAAGCGGCAGCCGAGCAGCTTGAGGCGCTCCATGAAGGCCTGCGCCTTGGGCAGGTTGGCGATCACCGCCGTCTCGGTGATCTCGAAGCAGACCTGCTCGGGCGCCACGGCGTAGCTGCCGAACTGCTCGAGGATGTAGTCGTGCAGGCCCTCGTCGCCCAGCGAGGTGCCCGACAGGTTGATCGAGTACTGCGCCGGCAGCGACTGGTGGCTGGCGATGAAGGCCTGCTCGGGGTTGAGGCTGTCGCGCACCGTCTGGATGTGGTGGCAGACGGCGCGGATCACCCAGCGGTCGATCGCCGCCATCATGTCGTAGCGCTCGGCGGCGGGGATGAAGGCGCCGGGCAGCACCAGCTGGCCCTTGCCGTCCTGGATGCGGATCAGCACCTCGTCGTGGCACTCGGGGTGGCTGTTCAGGCTGACGATGGGCTGGGCGTACAGGCGGAACAGGCGGCGCTCGAAGGCCTCCTTCAGGCGCGACACCCACATCATCTCGCCGTGGCGCTGGGCCAGCCGCTGGTCCGACTCCCGGTACAGGTGGACGCAGTTGCGTCCGCGCTCCTTCGACAAATAGCAGGCCTGGTCGGCGGCGATCAGCAGCTCGGTCATCGACTTGCTGTTGTGGTTGATCTCGACCACGCCGATGCTGGCGCCCAGCTGGAAGGCGTGGTCGTCCCAGACGAAGCGGAAGTCCTTGACCGACTGGCGCAGCTGGTTGGCGATCAGCATGGCGCGCTCGGGCGGGCAGTGCGGCAGCAGCGCGCCGAGTTCGTCGCCGCCCAGGCGGGCCAGGATGTCGCTGTCGCGCATTTGCGTCTGCAGCATCTTGGCCAGCAGCTGCAGCAGCAGGTCGCCGGCGCCGTGGCCGCAGGTGTCGTTGACCACCTTGAACTGGTCCAGGTCCATGTACAGCAGGGCGTGGACGTGGCCCTCGTGCTTGGCGCTGTGCAGCGCGGCGGCCACCTGGCGCTCGAACTCGTGGCGGTTGATCAGGCCGGTCAGCGCGTCGTGGCTGGCGTTCCACGACAGCTGGCGGCTCAGCTTGCGCTCGTGGCTGACGTCGCGCACCACCACCACGGCGCCGAGCAGCTGGCCGTCGTCCGACCAGATCGGCGCGGCCGACTCCTCGACGGCGACGCGGCGGCCCTCGCGGGTGACCAGCTGCAGCGGCTTGTCGACGCTGGCGTCGATGGCCTGGCGCTGGCGCAGGCACTGCAGGGCGATGTGCTCGGGCGCGGCGTGGCCGTCCTCGTCGACCAGGCGCAGCGTGGTGCCGATGTCGCCGCCGACGGCCTGCTCGTTGCTCCAGCCGGTCAGCTGCTCGGCGACGCGGTTCAGGTATTGGGTGCGGCCCTGCTGGTCGGTGGTGATGACGCCCTCGCCGATCGAGTGCAGGGTGATCGCGGCCAGCTCGCGCTGGCGCGCCGTGCTTTGTTCGTCGGCCTTGCGCCGCGTGATGTCCCAGACGATGCCCAGCGTGCCGGCGGCCCGGCCCTGCTCGTCGCAGCACACGCGGGCGTGCGCGGCCAGCCAGTGCAGGCTGTCGTCGGGCCAGCGCACGCGGTATTCGACCTCGTAGCCGTTGCAGCGGTCGACACCGTCCTGCATCGCGGCGAGCAGGGCGGCGCGGTCGTCCGGGTGGACGCAGTCGAGGAAGCCGGCGAAGGCTTGCTCCAGCGGCTCGGGTGGCAAGCCCAGCAGTGCGGCGCCGGGTCCGAACCAGTTGACCCGGCTGTCGATGACCTTGCCGTTGTCCAGGGTCGAGTCCCAGATCGCCATGCGCGCGATATCGAGCGCCAGATCCATGCGCTGTTGCAGGTTCTTCATCGCTCCGCCTCCGCCGGACCGGCAACTTTGTTAATATTTGTTAGACGGCAAGCGCGGTGGAAAAGTTCCGTCCGCATGGCCGGCGCCTTATGCTGGCGCAAACAACCAGGGGAGTGGCGGAGATGGCATCGAAACAAGGCACGGTGGATTACTTGGTCGACCAGATGGCGCCGGCCGGCGCCATCGCCGCCAAGCGTATGTTCGGCGAGTACGGCCTGTACTGCGACGGCAGGTTCTTCGCCGTGGTCTGCGACGACCAGCTCTACCTCAAGCCGACCGCCGCCGGGCGCGAGTGGATAGGCGCGGTGGTCGAGGCGCCGCCCTACCCGGGCGCCAGCAACTGGCTGCTGGTCGACGGCGAGCGCTGGGACGACGGCGCCTGGCTGAGCCGGCTGGCCGGGCTCACCGCCGCCGCCCTGCCGCCGCCGGCGCCGAAGAAGCCCAAGGCGCCCAAGGCGCCCAAGGCGCCGAAAGTTTGACCGGGACCGGCGGGCCGCCATGCCGAAATCAAGACGCCGGCGGCGGCGAAGGCCACCCGACGGCACAAAGCCAGGGTCGGACCCGCCGGGGCCGACCCTGGATTTCGCTGCGGGGTTTTCTCGACCTAGCTGCGATCCCGCCGGAAACCTAGCCGCGCCCTTTGAGCAGACGCAACAGCTTGCCACCCAGGCCCACCACGGCCAGCGCCAGCGCGCCGGCGGCCAGGCCGGCCACGGCGTCGAGCATGCTCGGGGTCAGCCAGGCCAGCGCGGGGCCGACGCCGGCCAGCGTGCCGACGGCCTCGGCGGCGTGGTGGATCACCTCGTGCGCGCCGGGCGTGCCGTGGGTCAGGATGCCGCCGCCGACCATGAACATGGCCAGGGTGCCGACCACCGACAGCAGCTTCATCAGCTTGGGCGCGGCGGCCAGCAGCAGCCGGCCGAGGGCGCGCGTGGCGACGCCGCCGCGTCGGCTCAGGTAGAGGCCGGCGTCGTCCATCTTGACGATGGCGGCGACCAGGCCGTAGACGCCCACCGTCATCACCAGGGCGATGCCGGCCAGCACCGTCACCTGCTGGCCGAACGGCGCCCCGGCCACCGTGCCCAGCGAGATGACGATGATCTCGGCCGAGAGGATGAAGTCGGTGCGGATGGCGCCCTTGATCTTGTCCTTCTCCAAGGCCACCAGGTCGACCTCCGGATCGGCGACGGCGTCGGCCAGCTCGACCAGGTGGGCGGCCTGCTCGTCGGCATGCAGATACGGATGGGCCAGCTTCTCGAAGCCCTCGAAGCACAGGTAGGCGCCGCCGGCCATCAGCAGCGGCGTGATGGCCCAGGGCGCGAAGGCGCTGATGCCCAGCGCCGCCGGCACCAGCACCGCCTTGTTCTTGAGCGAACCGAGCGCCACCGCCCACACCACCGGCAGCTCGCGCTCGGCCTTCACGCCGGCCACCTGCTGGGCGTTCAGCGCCAGGTCGTCGCCCAGCACGCCGGCGGTCTTCTTGGCCGCCACCTTGCTCATCAGGGCGACGTCGTCAAGGATGGCGGCGATGTCGTCGATCAACGCCAGCAAACTGGAGCCGGCCATCTCAGCCGTTCTCCGTCATGGCGGCTGGGGGGAGGGCGGGTCGGGTCGGGATGCGCATCATGGTTCTCTTGGCAAAAATGGTGGAGCGGCAAGTGTAACCCAGGCCGGGCCGGCGCCGGCGCGGAATGCGCCGGCCCGCTACAATAGCCGTTCGGCCGCGCCCGCCATTTGGCGCCGCCGCCGCCGAACCGACGCCGAATCGACGGCCAATCGATGCCAATCCGGCACCGTTTCCACCCTCTCGCCCGGGACCACCGCATGACCTTCGCCACTTGGATCACCTTTTTCGTCGCCGCCTGCATCATCGCCGTCTCGCCGGGCTCGGGCGCGGTGTTGTCGATGTCGCACGGCTTGTCGTACGGCGTGAGGAAGGCCAGCGGCACCATCCTCGGCCTGCAGGCCGGCCTGTTGCTGGTGTTGTTCATCGCCGGCGCCGGCGTCGGCTCGCTGCTGCTGGCCTCCGAGCTGGCCTTCAACGTGGTCAAGGTGGTCGGCGCGCTGTACCTGATCTACCTGGGCCTGGGCCAGTGGCGCGCCAAGGTGCAGGTCGGCGCCGGCGCCGACGGCGCCGCCGCAGCGGCGCAGAGCATGGCGCCGCCGCTGGGCAGGCGCGTGCTGACCGGCTTCCTGACCAACGCCACCAATCCCAAGGGCATCATCTTCATGGTCGCCGTGCTGCCCAACTTCATCAACCAGCACGCCCCGGTGTTGCCGCAACTGCTGATCCTGGCCGTCACCATGTGCTCGATCGACCTGGTGGTGATGCACAGCTACGCCTTGCTGGCCTCGTCGATGCAGCGCTATTTCCGCGACGCGCGCGCCGTGCGCAAGCAGAACCGCGTCTTCGGCGGCCTGCTGATGGCGGTCGGCGCGGCGCTGTTCTTCGTCAAGCGCGGCGGCGCCAACGCCTGACGCCGCCGGCCCCGGCCGGCTACAGCAGGCCGAGCGCCTTCAGGCTGGCGCGGCCCAGCGGCACGCGCTGCTCGGCGTCGCGCTCGCGGCGGATGTCCAGGTTTAGCGCGAAGCTGTACAGGCGGCCGTCCTGTTGCAGCCAGCCGACCCACCAGCCCAGGTCACTTGCCGTCGGCCGGCGACGACCAGCCGGTCTTGCCGTACAGCGTGTAGGCCGCCGTGCGCTCGAGCTCGGCGATCGCGCGCGTCTGCGCCATCGCCTCGCGCGGGAAGGGCAGGCGGTCCTGCGCCAGCCGCTCGACGAAGCCGGTTTGCTCGAGCGCGCTGATCTGCAAGCGCTCCAGCCAGAAGCTGTCGATGGCCTTGCCGGTCTGCATGTTGCCGTAGTTCAGGGTGGCCAGCTGGGTGCGCATGCGCTCGGCGCCGATGCGCCGCGCCAGCTCCTGGTAGATGCGCAGGTTCGACACCGGCATCGCCTGGCGCAGGCTCATGTCGTGCTCCCACTCCTTGCGCGCCAGCGGCTTGCCGCCGTAGGGCAGCGCCGCGTCGACGTCGGCCACGGCGCCGACGGTCAGGCCGATCAGCGTGTTGGCCAGCTTGAAGGTCGAGGCCGGCGCGTAGCGGGTCTTGGCGCGCGCCAGGTTGTGCACGGTGTAGCTGTCGGCCGCGACGTCGTGCAGCACGAAGGTGCCGCTGACGCCGGCCTTCTTGAACAGCTTGCCGACGGCGGCGCTGTCCTTCCAGTCGCTGGCCTGGGCCAGCGCGCAGGCCGACAGCAGCAGGCCGGCCAGCAGGGTCGATACGGGGAGTCGCATGGGGTCTTTGGTGGGATGGCGGGAGTGGCCATTCTACAATGTGCAATCATTTGTAACCCAGGTAGTCGCAAATTCATCTGCGGCGTTAAATGAGGATGGCGCGGAGGATGGCGCGGAGGATGGCGCGTCGCGCCCGCGCCTTGTGCGCAGAACCAACACCCCGAGGAGCGCAGCGATGAGCCGCACCGTATTCCACCGCCTGATCGTGTCCACCCTGGGCGGCGTGGCCGCCGCCGCGCTGGCCGCCGGCGCGGCGCTGGCCGACCCGCCGGCCCGCGTCGGCCGCATCTCCAGCCTGGAGGGCCAGGTCACCGTGCTGGCCGAGGGCGAGGCCAACGCCGCCCTGCTGAACTGGCCGATCACCAGCGACAACCACATCGCCACCGGGCGCGGCGCGCGCGCCGAGTTCCGTGTCGGCGCGGCGGCGTTGCGGCTGGACGGCGACTCCGACCTGGAAATCAGCCAGCTCGACGACGACAGCCTGCGCCTGTACCTGCACTACGGCAGCGTCAGCGTGCGCATCCGCGACAACGCGCTGGCCCGCGACTTCGAGTTGGGCACGCCGCAGGCCCGCGTCACGCTGGTCGAGCCGGGCTGGCTGCGCGTCGACGCCGGCCGCAGCACCGACACCAGCGTCGTCAGCGTCTTCGCCGGCCTGGCCCAGGTCGACGGCGCCGGCAACACGGTGAGCCTGCGCGGCGGCCACCGGGTCGAGGTCGGCAACGAGGAGCTGCGCACCGGCACGGCCAAGCGCGACGCCTTCGACAACTGGGCCGAGGCGCGCGACCGCCGCGAGCAGGCCGGCGCCGCCAGCCGCTACCTGCCCAGCGAGGTGACCGGCTACGAGGAGCTGGACCAGTACGGCAGCTGGCAGGACAGCAGCGACTACGGCCCGCTGTGGACGCCGCGCGTGGTGGCGGTGGACTGGGCGCCCTACCGCGACGGCCGGTGGATCTGGCTGGCGCCCTGGGGCTGGACCTGGGTCGACAACGCGCCCTGGGGCTACGCACCGTCCCACTACGGCCGCTGGGTGATGGTCAACCGGCGCTGGTGCTGGGCGCCCGGCCGCGTGGTAGGCCGGCCGGTGTGGGCGCCGGCGCTGGTCGGCTGGGTCGGTGGCGACCAGCTGACGGTGACCTTCGGCGGCAGCGTCGGCGGGCACCGCGCGCCCGGCACGGGCTGGTTCCCCTTGTCGCCGCGCGACACCTATGTGCCGCCCTACCGGGTTTCCGTCGACCACGAACGGCGCCTGAGCTGGCGCCACGACGGCCGTGGCGGCGAGTGGCGCGACGGCCACGGACCGCGCGAGCCGCGCCGCGACCATCGCGACGGCGTCACGGTGTTGCCGCGCGATCGGTTCGACGGCCACCGGGTGGTGCCGGTCGGCAAGTGGCCGAAGGTCGTCATGGCCCCGCCGCTGATGGTCAACGCGCCGTTGGTGGGCGCGCCGGCGGCGCCGGCCCGGGTGCTCGACACCCGTCACCTCGAGCGGCGCGACGACCGTGGCGAACGCAACACCATGCCGGGCCGCTCCGAGCGGATGGTGTTGCCGCTGCGGACGCAAGCGCCGCAGCCATCGCAGCAACAGCCGCAGCAAGCGCCGCAGCCATCGCAGCAACAGCAACAGCCGCCGCAACAGCCGCCGCCGCAACAACAACAGCCGCAGCACCCCTCCCCGGCCCGGCCGCCGGGCAACCGGGTGATCGAGACACGCCACGAGCCGCGTCCGGGCCCCGCCGTGCTGGTGGCGCCGGCGGCGCCGGTAGTGATGGAAGACCGGGTGCGGCCGCGCCATGAGCGGCCGCTGCGCGGGGACGACGAGAACCGGCGCGGCCGTAACCACGGGCAAGACACGGAGCAGGCGCAGCGCCCGCCCGGGCGGCCGCTGCCGGCAGCGGCCGGGCAAGCTGTTCAGCCAGCGCAGCCGGTTCAGCCGCCGCTCCAGCGCCCGGCGCCGCAGCAGCCGGCGCAACAGCGGCATCAGCCGCAACCGGTTCAACCGCCGCCGCCGGTTCAGCCGCCGGTATCTCGTCCGGCGCCGCAACAGCAGGCGCCGCAGGTGCAGCAACAGGCGCCGCAGCAGGCGCCTGCGGCGGCGGGCCGCGACGCCGGCCGGCCGGGCAACGAGTCGCCGGGCCGCAAAGAGGGCCGCGACAAACGGCGCGAGGAGGGGCGCGATGCGCGCTAGCGCGGCGACAACAACCGTGGGCCGCCGGTGCGCCGGGCGCGACAGCCCAGTCCGGCAATTCGGCAACTCAGCACGTTAAAGGAGCAGTTCGTCACATTCCGCTGTCGCCGGGCATTGCCAATTGGATATAGTTTCGCCATTGCAATGACGGGGGCCGCGGCAGGACAGGGTGGAAGCACATCGCCCGCAGCGCAGGGCCGTCGAGACAGCACGCCTAGTTCCCGACTATTTTCTGCCCAATGAGAATAGTTTTTCGCCAGCCCACGGGCTGGCTTTTTTTACTTGCCCTCGGCCTGGGCCTTGATGCGCAGCCGCGCCCGCCACTCGCCCAGCGCCGACAGCGCGCCCTGGAACTCGCGCTCGATCAGGTCGGCCTCGGCCGCCGTGACCTTGCCGTCCATCAGCGCGTTGGAGACCGCCTCGGCCACCGCGCCGACCTGGCTCATCACCCGGCAGACGGTCTGCGACAGGTCGTCGCTGCCGATCTGCTCGGGCTGCGGCACGACGAAGGCGGCCATGCCGTGGCGCGTCAGCAACGCGTGCAGCGGCAGGTGGGCCTCGGCCACGCCGGCGCGGTGGCACAGCTCGACGATGGCCGAGACCTCCTCGAACGAGGGGTAGTGCGAGGCGATGGTCGGCGCCAGCTTGTTGCGCAGCACGTTGACGGAGATCTCCATGCTCTGCGCCAGCGCTTCGATGCCGCCCGGGTAGTTGCGTGCCACTTTGTACAGGGCATCGTGTTGATTCATGTCGAGGTATTTGCGCGTCATGGTGAAGTTAACCTTTTATTACCGATGCATGCCCCCCAAATGGGCGCTATGCTGATTCCAATGCAAGTCATGCTATGCTGTTTTTCGCCCAACTTAACTGAAAAGACATCATGAAGTCCTCTCATTTTGCCGTGGTCCTGGCCGTGCTGCTGTCGCTGGCGGGCCACCTGCCGGCCGAGGCGCGCGATACCTCGCATTCTGGCACATCGTCGTACAAGAGCGGATTTTCGTCGCAACGGTCGAGCACGGCGAAGAGCAAGCCGTCCTCGCCGCGCAGCGCTCCCGGCTCGTTCGGCCGCGGCGCCAGCCGCGACACCGCGCCCGAGGCCGCGCCGGCGCCTGCGCCGTCGTCGCAGCGCGGCGGCTTCGGCTCGTTCGGCCGCGGCGCCAGCCGCGACACCGCGTCCGAGGCCGCGCCGGCGCCTGCGCCGTCGTCGCAACGCAACGGCTTCGGCTCGTTCGGCCGCAGCGCCAACAGCGCCAACAGCACGGCGGCGCCCGAGGCCGCACCGTCGTCGAGCCGCTCGGCCTTGGGCCGCGACATGAACCAGAGCGCCGCCCAGCAGCGCGCCAACCAGACGTTGGAGGCGCGCCGCGCCGCCGCCGCCGCGCCGCCGTTGCCGCCGTTGACCGATCCGGTGTCGCGTCCGCAGCAGTCGCCGCAGTATTCGCAGGGGCCGCAATACCAGCAGCCCGGCTACCCGCAGCAAGCGCCGCCGGTGGTCGTGCAGCAACCCAGCAATGGCCTGATGGGCTTCATGCTGGGCCGCGCCGTCAGCGGCGGTTCGCAGCCGAGCTACTATCCGGGCAACAACGGCAATAACAACGGCGGCAACGCCAACAACGGCCACAACAACGGCGCAGGCAACAACAACGCCGCCGACACCGGCCTCGGCGCCGGCGCGGTCGCCGCGCCGCCCGCCGCGCCCTCGTTCGGCGCCACGGTGCTGCGCACCTTCGCCTGGCTGGTGCTGCTGAGCGTGCTGGGCTGGTTGGCCTACTTCACCGTGAAGCGTCTCAAACGCGGCCGCACGCCCAGCGGCGCGAATTACTCCTTCGAAAGGGAATAGAAATGGGTTGGAGCAATGCATTTGATTATCTGCGCGGTGTCGCCGCCAAGCGCGGCGCCGACCCGAGCGAAGCACGCGCCGACGCCGACCTGCCGCTCGGCGCCCGCATCGGCAGCCTGTTCACGCTGCAGCAGTCGCCGCTGATCCGCGCCAACGCCGAGGGCTCGCTGATCCGCCTGCCGCTGCCGGGCGAGACGCGCATCCAGGCGGTGTCGCAGATCCGCCTGAACCTGGCCGGCGGCCTGTACCGCTACTACCTGAGCAAGGGCGACCTGGACGCCCGCGAAACCTTCCTGCAGGTCTACCAGAACGCCAAGGGCGAGGTGGCCGAGCTGATGTACTGCACCCAGCTGGCCCGGGTGATCCCGGAGACGGTGGAGGACCAGGAGGCCTACATGGGCGTGTCCGGCGCCGGCCTGGGCGACCGCAGCTACACGCTGTGGCGCAACCAGCTCGACGACTACGGCCTCGACCAGGCCGACCTCGACCTGATCTTCGGCCAGCACGAGGGCGTCGACTTCTGGCGCGACGCCGGCGACAGCCAGGCCGAGTTCGTCGTGCCGTTCTCCGGCACCGAGACGCGCATCGACGACGCCGCCGGCCGCAACGGCCTGCGCCAGGAAATGTATTTCATGCCGTATGTGCGCAAGTTGCCCAGCGGCGGCAGCGAGTATTTGCTGATCACCACGGAGGTCATCTCCAGCGTGAACGGCGACAACTCGAAGCGCGGTATCCATGTCGATTTCGTCATTGGCATACCGGTAGAGCAAGAGCGGATCGTCATCCAATAAGCGGTCCGCAGTGTGTGAAGTGTTTTACCCAAATTAACCTGGAAGGAAACTGATATGAGCAACTCGAATGGCTGGGGTTTGACCGCGCGCCTGATCTCGAAACACTTCGGCGCGCTGGGCGACCGCGTGTCGGAAGCGATCGCCAACTTCGATCCCGAAACCGCCACCGAAGCCGACCGCGACCGCCTGGCCGACAGCCTGCGCAGCACCGCGCAGAAGCTGGCCGCCGCCCGCGCCTCCTTCGAGAAGGAGCGCACCGACGTGGTCAAGCTGCGCGAGCTGATCGCCACCGACGAGAAGGCCACCGGCACCCTGGCCGAGCGCCTGGCCGCCGGCAAGATCTCGGAAGCCACCATCACCCTGTTCTGCGACGAGCTGGAGGCCAACAAGGCCCGCATGCCGCAGGAGGAGCAGGAGGAGGCCGACGCCAAGCAGTACATGGACGAGCTGCAAACCATCGTCGACGCGCTGGCCAAGCAACTCTCCGAGTTCGACGCCGCCGCCAAGAAGGCCATGCAGCAGCTGGCCACCGCCAAGGCCCAGCAGGCCTGCAGCAGGTGCGCGCCGAGCGCCAGAGCGAGCTGGCCGGCCTGTCCGGCATGCGCGGCAACTCCAGCGCCCTGAACGCGCTGACGCGGCGCGCCCAGACCGTCAGCAACGAGGCGGCCGGCATGCGCATCGTCAACGACATCGGCCAGCGCCCGATCGACCAGGCCGCCGAGATCGACGCCATCCGCCGCTCCGTCAACACGCCGGCGCTGGGCGCCGAGTCGGCGCTGGAACGGCTGCAACGGCTGTCCGGCAAAAGCGCCGCGCCGGCCCCGCAGCTGGGCAATTCATAAGACCTCGACGTAATTGGCTACAATACCAAGTGTGGCGGCCGCGACGGCCGTCATGCTTGGTTTTTTTACATTGTTTTTGATTGGAATGATTATGGCAGCGATCCCACCCTCAGAGTCCCTCATCGAGTACCCGAGCGATTTCCCGATCAAGGTGATGGGCCCGACCCACGTCGATTTCGCGCCGACCATCGTTGAGGTGGTGCTCAAGTTCGACGACACCTTCCATGAAGGCAAGCTCGAAGTGCGTCCCTCGGCCAAGGGCAACTACACCGGCCTGACGGTGATCGTGCGCGCCACCAGCCGCGAGCAGCTCGACGCCCTCTACACCGAACTGTCGGCCCACCCGATGGTCAAGATCGTCATGTAACAGCGCCGCCGAGCTGGCGCTGGAAGTCCGCCACCTCGGCCAGCAGCCAGGCGCGGAAGGCCTGCACCTGCGGCTTGTGCGCCGCCGCCGGCGGGCTGACGAAGTAATATTGCTCGGCGCAGGGAACGGCCAGCTCGAACAGGCGCAGCAGTTGGCCCGAGGCCAGCTCCTGCATCGCCACCACGCGGCGCACCAGCGCCACGCCGTCGCCGTCGACGGCCGAGCGTATCAGCATCGACAAATCCTCGAACATCACCCCGCCGGACGGCTCCGCCAGCGCCAGGCCGGCCGCCTGCAACCACGGCGCCCACGGCTCCACCGAGCGCAGCAGGCAAGCCTGGTCCAGCTCGGCCGGCGTTGCCGGCAGGGCGCCGCCGCGATAGTGGGGACTCACCACCGGAAAATAGATGTCGCCCATCAGGCGTTCCACCTGCATGCCCGGATAGTGGCCCCGGCCGAAGCGGATGCCGACGTCGACGCCGTCGCGCGCCAAATCCTGCAACTGCCCGCTCGACTGCAGCACCACCTCCACCTCGGGATGCAACTCGATGAAGCGGCCCAGGCGCGGCGCCAGCCAGCGCGCCGCGAACGAGGGGATGGACGACACCGTCAGCCGGCGCGCGCTGGCGCTGCCCGGCCGCAGCGCCTCGGCCGCCATGGCGATCTCGGCGAAGGAGCGGCCCAGCACCTGGGCGAAGCGCAGCCCGTCCGCCGTCACCTTGACGTGGCGGCCGTTGCGCACGAACAGCGCCAGGCCCAGCTCCTCCTCCAGCGCGCGCACCTGGTGGCTGATCGCGCCATGGGTCAGGTGCAACTCCTCGGCCGCGCGCGAAAAATTCTGGTGCCGCGCCGCCGCCTCGAAGGCGCGCAGGGCGGAAAAATTGGGCAGCCGCGGGGTCTCGCTCATGGGTTTTTCTCGGGCCGGTTTTATGTGAATAGAACTAACAAGAAGCCCCAAAATATATCGTTATGTAGTTGCTTTGGCAAGGAATACCATGTGAACAGATTTCAACAACACGGAAACCGCCATGAGCCTCGTCCTATACGCCAACAGCAGCTACACCAGCCCCTACGCCCTGTCCGCCTTCGTCGCCTTGACGGAGAAGGCTGCCCTTCACCCTGGAAACCCTCGACCTCGAGGCCGGCGCCAACCTGCTGCCCGCCTACCGCGACCTGTCGCTGACCACGCGCATCCCGGCGCTGGTGCACGACGACTTCGTGCTGACCGAGTCGAGCGCCATCTGCGAATACCTGGACGAGGCCTTCCCGGCGCCGGGCCACCCGGCGCTGTTGCCGCCCGGCCTGCGCCAACGGGCCCGCGCCCGCCAGCTGCAAGCCTGGCTGCGCAGCGACTTCCTGCCCCTGCGCGGGGAGCGCGACACCGAGACCGTGTTCTACCAGCCGGCCACCGAGCCGCTCGGCGCCGCCGCGCGCGCCGGCGCCGACAAGCTGATCCACGCCGCCGAGACCCTGCTCGACGGCAACGGCGAGCACCTGTTCGGCGCTTGGTGCGTCGCCGACACCGACTTGGCGATGATGCTGCAACGCCTGATCAAGAACGGCGACGCGGTGCCGGCGCGGCTGCGCGACTACGCCGCCGCCCAGTGGCAGCGCGACTCCGTGCAGCAATGGCTGCGCCTGTTGCCTATCTATTGAGCAGCACCCCGCCGGCCCCGGCGTACCTGAGGCCGGCGGCGCATCTTGGGGTCGGACCCCGTACGGGGTCCGGCCCCTGCTGTGCCTGCGGGGTGGCGCCCGCCCCTCGCCGCCCGCCCCGATTCGTCCCGCCGCGCCAATCCGGCCCGCCATTCCCGCCGCCCGGCCCGCGCTGCCTTATAATGTCGCAGTTCCGGTTCCCCGGCCGTCCGGCCCCCGAGCCCCACCACCAGAGCATCCATGTCCACACCCCACGCCGAACCGGCGTTGATCCGCCACCTCGGCCTCGCCGGCTACGAGGCCACCTTCGCCGCCATGCGCGCCTTCACCGACGCGCGCACGCCGGACAGCCGCGACGAGCTGTGGATCGTCGAGCACCCGCCCGTGTTCACGCTGGGCCTGGGCGCCGACCGTGGCCACCTGCTGGCCGGCGCCGACGCCATCCCCATCGTGCAGACCGACCGGGGCGGCGAGGTCACCTACCACGGCCCCGGCCAGGTGGTGATCTACTTGCTGATGGACCTGCGCCGCAACAAGCCCGGCGGCAAGCTGTACGCCCGCCAATTCGTGCATAAAATCGAGCAGGCGATGATCAATGTGCTGGCGGCGTATAATCTCGCAGGCGAGCGCATCGACGGCGCCCCCGGCATCTACGTCGCCGACGGCGCGCACAAGGGCGCCAAGATCGCCGCGCTCGGCCTCAAGGTGCGCGGCAACGGCTGCACCTACCACGGCCTGTCGCTCAATGTGGCGATGGACCTGGCCCCGTTCTCCTGGATTAACCCCTGCGGCTACTCCGGCCTGGAAACGGTCGACATGCGCAGCCTCGGCGCGCGGGCGACCCTGGCCGAGGTGCAGCAGGCGCTGGCGCAAGAACTGACGCAAGTGCTGGACGTGGCCGCAGACCAGCCCGCCGGCAACCACCACGAATAACCAAACTACGCCCCTGTGGGCCCGCAGCCAATGACCTCTGAGACCACCGACAAGATCGCCCCCGCTTACAACCCGAGCGACAAGCAAAAAGGCGCCAGCAAGACCTCGCGCATCCCGATCAAGATCGTGCCGATCGAACAGGTCGAGCGTCTGAAAAAGCCGGATTGGATCCGCGTCAAGGCCGCCTCGGCCTCGACCCGCTTCTACGAGATCAAGGACATCCTGCGCGAGAACAAGCTGGTCACCGTCTGCGAGGAGGCCAGCTGCCCGAACATCGGCGAATGCTTCGGCAAGGGCACCGCCACCTTCATGATCATGGGCGACAAGTGCACCCGCCGCTGCCCGTTCTGCGACGTCGGCCACGGCCGTCCCGATCCGCTCGACAAGGAAGAGCCGGCCAACCTGGCCAACACCATCGCCAAGCTGCGCCTGAGCTACGTGGTGATCACCTCGGTCGACCGCGACGACCTGCGCGACGGCGGCGCCGGCCACTTCGTCGAGTGCATCCAGCACACCCGCGCGCTGTCGCCCAACACCCAGATCGAGGTGCTGGTGCCCGACTTCCGCGGCCGCCTGGACAAGGCCCTGGCCATCTTCAAGGACGGCCTGCCCGACGTCATGAACCACAACCTGGAAACCGCGCCCCGCCTGTACAAGGAAGCGCGTCCCGGTTCGGACTACATGCACTCGCTGCAACTGCTCAAGGAGTTCAAGGAGCTGTATCCGAACGTCAAGACCAAGTCCGGCATCATGGTCGGCCTGGGCGAGACCGACGAGGAGATCCTGCAGGTGATGCGCGACATGCGCGAGCACAACATCGACATGCTGACCATCGGCCAGTACCTGGCGCCGTCCAACAGCCACCTGCCGGTGCGCCGCTACGTGCACCCGGACGTGTTCAAGATGTTCGAGCAAGAGGCCTACAAGATGGGCTTCAAGCACGCCGCCGTCGGCGCCATGGTGCGCAGCTCCTACCACGCCGACGAGCAGGCCCACGGCGTGCTGGCGCCGCTGTAAATCTGCACCATCCAAGCCCGCACCGGGGACGAGCGTTTCCGGCGGGCAAGTGGCGGCGTTCTGCGCCGCCGCTCGGCCGGCGCCCGGATCGGGTGCCGCGCATTCCCTCTTGCCCCACTCCCCCTGCAGACTTGAG
Source organism: Rugamonas sp. DEMB1 (assembly GCF_029834475.1). Lineage (GTDB taxonomy): Bacteria > Pseudomonadota > Gammaproteobacteria > Burkholderiales > Burkholderiaceae_D > Rugamonas > Rugamonas rubra. Next base: position 6,450,702 of record NZ_CP122407.1, read on the forward strand.
CGCGCTGTGCCTTCGGCTGCGTGCCGCCATTTGGCGCCAGGATGTGCCAGCGAAGCACCACGATGCTATGATGATCTCGCGCAAACCGTCCAAACCTTGACCTCCGCGTCCAAGCAAGAAAACCTACACTGGAGGCGTTTGCTCCACCGTGCCACAGCGCACGTCGAAAGGTGTCTATGAAGAACTCGACGGAAGACAGAGCTCGTATCGAGAATGGTTCACTTCGTGATGGTACTGGACCGCTAGGTCATTCTCCGCATGCGGAAGCGTATCTGGTGCAGCTCAATGCCATTGAGCGTTTCCGTGCAGTCCCGACAAATTGGTCGACCTCGCCCGTGGTGGCGCCAAATGACGAGCAAATTGCCGCAGCACAACATGGACTCCTCATGCTTCTTCTGGAAGAGGTTCCCGCCCCGAAGCTCATGCTGCTGAACGATGGCACGCTGGCCGCGTTCTGGCGTCATGGCGACGTGTACGCGAGCATCGATTTTGATGCCGATGGCGACTTCCCCTGGTCCGCCGCGAGGGAACTCGACGTCACGTCTGGCACGTGGTCGGGTGGCACGCTGCCACCTCCGTTGCGCGACGCCATCGGCGGCTAGGCTAGGCCGATGGCCTGCGAAGATATCGGCGACTACATTGGACCAGCGGACGAATTCGTCCGCTTTATCCTTGGAGTTGACCCGTTGGGCGACTGCCAGAGTGTCAAGGTGGGCAGAACATCGCCGGGTCCGGTCGAGGACGACGAGGTGCTTGCACGTTTCGTGTTCGCTCCTGCACACACGTCGACCCAGACAGGCGAAATTGACGAGACCGTTGTCTTGGATGCGTTTAAGTTCGGCGCATCGGTGAATCGCGTTCAAATTGATTGGGAACAAGCCCTTCCCGTGCTTCACCAGCGCGGGGAAGCTTTGGCCGAACAAATCCGCAATGGGTCGGCACAACGTCCACCGCAGCCTGACCGACAGTACCTCGGCGTTTTCCGCTTCGTCGCCCATAGTGCGCGTGCGGTGAATGTCGATGCCGTGCCGGCGCGCATCCGTCTTTACGACACGTCGTTGCCCGATGATCCACTCCATGGCGATATCGTTGCGAGCAACCTTGGCCTGTCGAAAGCGCATAAGAAGGAGTTGCGCGTGCGGCTGTTCCTGCTCGTGCAAAAATCAGGGCTGTTCCCATCGATAACGTGAGGTTCGTCGCACCCAAGGGGGAACTTGTAGACGCCTATAGTCTGACTATAATTCCTTTATAGTTCGCTATAGTAGGTGAGCGCCATGCCCTCCGCAGCAGCGGTTTTCCACCGCCCGGAACTGGCCCGCAAGCTGGTGCAACAGATACTCCGGGTCGGCGTCGGCAGTGCCGCCGCTTCCGGCGTCTTCCTTTCCGCGCCCCGCCGCACGGGAAAATCCACGTTTGTCCGCGAGGACTTGCGGCCGGCCTTCGAGGCCGAGGGCGCCCTGGTCGTGTATGTCGACCTGTGGGCCAATCCCCCGGCCGACCCCGGCGATGCCATCGTCCAGGCGATACGCTCGGCGTTGCTGGGCCAAGACGGTGTGCTGCTGCGCCTGGCCAAGAGCGCGGGCCTGAGCAAGTTCAGCGTCGGCGGCGCCATGCAATTCGACCTGGACCGCGTGGGACTGGGCGCAACGGTGTCGTTGAGCGAGGCTTTGGTCGCCCTGTCGGACGAGATCGCCGCCATGATCGTGCTGGTCGTCGACGAGGCCCAGCACGCCATGACCAGCGACGCCGGCATCGCCGCACTATTCGCCCTCAAGGCGGCGCGCGACGAACTCAACAGCAGCCGGCATCATGGCTTGCGCGTCGTCTGCACCGGTTCCAACCGCGACAAACTGGCGATGCTGCGCAACAGCAAGGAGCAGGCCTTCTTTGGCGCCCCGATGGTCAACTTTCCCCTGCTGGGCCGCGATTTCATCGATTGGTTCTGTGCCCGCGTCGACCTGCCCTTCCCGCTCGATGCGGCGCAGGTCTGGCCCTTGTTCGCGGCGGTCGGCTGCCAGCCGGAATTGTTGGGCGCGGCCGGCGACCGCTTCCGCTTCGACTTCGAGCTGGACCCGGCGGCGGGCCCGCAGCGGTTCGTCGAGGAGGTGCGCCGCCTCGCCGCCGAGATGGCCGAGGTGCAGCGCAAAGTCATCCACAGCCTGACGCCGATCCAGCTGGCCGTGTTGCGCGTGATGGCGGCATCCGGCAACAACTACGCCCCGTTCGAGGCGGCGACAATGGTGCGCTACCGCCGAGCCATGCAACTGGCCGGCTTGCCGGCCGAGGAGCTCAAGGCCGACGTGCCCGGCGTGCAGCAAGCCCTCATCGCTCTGCAGGAAAAGAAGCTGGTCTGGCGCGCGGCGCGCGGCATGTATGCGGTGGAGGAGCAAGGCACCGTCGACCTGCTGCGCGATGAAGGCTTGCTGGACGGTCTAGACTAGGCGGCGAATGACGGCGCACGATTTGCATCCGGACGGCGCCGGGTGGCATGGCGCGGAACCGGCTGCTGCGCCGGCCCAGGCCGCTTTCATCGGCCTCCGCCTCAAGGCATGCTGCACTTGCCTCGCATGGCGGCGGCGATGACCCAGGGCAGCGACAGCGGGCCGACCACGCCGATCGGTCCGATTTTGGCGGGCTGGTGTTTCAGGGCGTTGTCATGCAGGCAGTCCGGCACCCTGGCCTCGTTGAACGCCGCCGTCATGCGCGCGCTGGTCGGGTCGCCGCTGTAGATGTCGGGGCCGGACTTGAGCGCCGACACCGGCGCGCCCTCGGCGTGCAGCACATCGTTGATCGCCTGCTTGATGACGGCATCGGAAATAACCATCGGCGCCGTTGTTGTCGAGGCTGGCGTCGGGCGCGCCTGCGCGCTCTTGGCCGCCGCCGGCTTTGCCGCCGTGGCGGCGGGGGCTGACGGTGTCGCAGTGGGTTTTGCCGCGGGTTTGGCGACAGTTTGCCGAGCCGATGCCGATGCCGATGCCGGCGCGGCCTCGGCCGCCACGGCGCCGGCGGCGAGCGCGATATTGACTGCGAGAACAAACCCGGCGACTGCTGGCTGCATCATTCTTCCTGACCGTGGGATTCACTGTACAAAAACAATAACATAGCCGAAGCCCTTGGTGGCGTCCAACGGCGTCACCAATGCTCACATTTGCGGCCCCCCGCCGGCCCGGGAAGTCGATACAACGCCGCCGCCGCCGCGCCTCAGGCGCCGTTGCCGGCCTTGCGCAACACGATACCGCCGGGCGGCGGCGCGAGCCGCCGCTCGACGGGCGCGGCGGCGCGCGCGACGGCGGCCAGGATGGCGTCGTAGTCGAGCGCGACACGCAGATCGCCGGCCACCTGGAGCGTCTGCGGCGAGGGCTGGAACAGGAAGCCGAGATCGGCCTGGCGCAGCATGGCCAGGTCGTTGAGCGCGTCGCCCACCGCCAGCACCCGGTGGCCGTCCTGCTGCAGCTGTTGCACGGTTTCCTCCTTGCCGCAGCGGGGTAGGAAACAACAGCCGTCGATGAAGCCGTCGGCGTCGACCGACAGCCGGTGGCACTGCAATTCCACCGCCCCCAACGCCGCCACGAACGGCGCCGCCAGTTCGACAAAGGCGTCCGACAGCACCAGCACCTGGTGCTGGCGCCGCAGCGCCGCCAGGAACTCGGCGGCGCCGTGCAGCGGCCGCAGCGTGGCGACGATGCGTTGGACGTCGACCAGGCGCAAGCCGCTCCTGCGCAACAAGGCTATCCGCCTGAGCATCAGTCTGGGATAGTCCGGCTCCTCGCGCGTGGTGACGGCCAGTCCGGGTATGCGGGCCAGTTGTCCAACGTGCGGCCACATCTCCGGCACCAGCACACCCTCCAAGTCTATGCATGCGATGTTCATTCCGCCCCCGCCTAGTGGCTCAAATTGGCGAAGGCCAGCGAGGTGCCGAGCGCCATCAGGACGCCGCCGATCAGCTTGTCGATGGCGCTTTGGTGGTTCAGCATGCGCGAGCGGAAGGCCTGCTGCGAGAAGAACAGCGCGACCAGGCCGAACCAGAAGAAATGGGTGGCCGACATGAACAGGCCGTAGCCGAACTGGGTGGTCCACGGCGTGCCGGCCTGCACCACCTGGGTGTAGGTGCTGACGACGAACAGCGTGGTCTTGGGGTTGAGCGCGTTGGTGAAGAAGCCGTTGCCGACCATCCGCAGCGGCGCGACGGCGTCGGCGCCGTGCAGGTCGATGGTCAGCTTGGACTTGTTGGCGAAGGTCTTCCAACCGATGACGATCAGGTAGAGGGCACCTACCACTTTTATCAGGGTGAACAATGCCGGCGAGTGGGCGATAATCAGGGCGACGCCGAACATGGTGTAGAACACGTGCACCTGCACGCCCAGCGCGATGCCGAGCGCGGCGAGCAGGCCGGCGTTGCGGCCGTATAAATAGCTGTTGCGCGTTACCATCGCGAAATCCGGGCCAGGGCTAATGGTGGCGAGTATGGTGATCAGGGCGACGGCAATGAGCTCGGTCATGTTTCTTTCCTTCTGGGGTGGGGGGATCGCGCGGCGTGGCGCCGCGCGATGTTGCTGCGGCTATTTTTTGCGGAAGGTCACCACCAACACGTCGCGGCTGGCCGCCTGCTCGACGTCGAGCTGGACGATCGGCGTCACGCCGTGCAGCACATGGTGGTCGTTGACGATGGCCGCGTCGAACAACTCGGTGAGGGTGAAGCTGTCGATCCTGCGCTTGTCCAGGTCGTAGATCTGGGTGCAGCCGTTGACCACGTTCTTGCGGTTGACCATCAGCATCAGCACGAAGTTGACGCCGTCGCGGTGCACGCCCTCCGGCGTCGGCTTGCCCTCGGCGGCCAGCTTGGCGTCGATGCGGAACTGGTGCGCCTCGATGTGCCAGTGGGCGTACGGCGACAGGCGGCCGAAGATGCTGCAGCAAAAACGCAGGATCGCCGTCATCGTCGGGCCGCGCAGGATCTCCGGCTCGATCGGCTGGTAGTGCCGCGCGATGCCGCCGTTGAGGTTGTTGTAGCTCAGGCTTTGGTAGTGCGGCTGGTGCGGCTCGACGTACACCACGTGGCTAGACGGCAGCGCGCGCAGCGTGGCGTGGCGGCGCGAGCGGTAGCGGCCGCCGTCGGCCATGTACTCGTCGCAGGGCATGTCGTTCCAGCTGTCGCGGAAGGCCGCCAGGTCGGCCAGCGCCGCCTCGTTGCCATCGAGCAGGTGTTCCCGCATCCGCTCGGCGGGAATGAAGCAGCGGTCCTTGCGGGTGATCAGGTCGCACAGTCGATCGATGGCCATATCCGGTGCGCAAATCTGGCCTTCATCCAACAAAATAGTCATGTTAAAAGTTCCTCGTTACGCATCATTCGACGCAAAGTTATCGGTGAAAAATCATCGCCATTTTCTACATGGAGACGACTCCGTTCTTCCAGTTCCAGAGCAAAATTATCGATACATTGCCGGCGCCGGAAAAGCGATTTATACTTTCGATAACATGTGAGGAAAACTAACAGAAAGCGAGGCGCAGATGAACCGCCAGCCACCGCTCAATGCGCTGCGTTTTTTCGAGGCCGCCGCCCGCCTGGGCAGCTTCGTCAAGGCGGCCGAGGAGCTGCACCTGACGCACGGCGCCGTCAGCCGCCAGGTGCGTTTGCTGGAGCAGTCGCTCGGCATCGCCCTGTTCGAGCGGCGCAATCGCGGGGTGTTCCTGACGCCGCAGGGCGAGCAGCTGTGGGCGGCGGCGCAGTACGCCTTCGAGCACCTCAACGCCGCCATGGAGGCGCTGCGCCAGCCGGCGCGGCAGGCGCCGCTGGTGCTGTCCTGCGAGCCGACCATCTCGATGAAATGGCTGATCCCCCGGCTCGGCGACTTCTACCGCTGCCACCCGGAGATCCAGCTGCACATCTTCGCCTCCGGCGGCCCGGTCGCCTTCCAGCGCGACGGCGTCGACATCGCGCTGCGCCGCAACGACTTCAAGTGGGACGCCGGCGTCCATGCCGAAACGGTGTGCGACGAGTGGATCGGCCCGGTCTGCGCGCCGACCCTGTTGAAGCGCAAGCAACTGCACCTGCCGGCGCAGCGCGTCCTGCACACCTCGTCGCGCAGGACGGCGTGGGCCAGCTGGCGCGGCGCCAGCAAGACGGCTGCCGAGCACAGCGGCAGCCAGACCTACGAGCACTTCTACCTGACGCTGCAGGCGGCCGGCGCCGGCCTGGGCGTGGCCATCAGCTCGGTGTTCATGGCGCAGGACGAGATCGCCGACGGCCGCCTGGTGGCGCCGTTCGGCTTCGTGCGCGACGGCTCGGCGTACTGCCTGCTGTCGCCGCTGCCCTTCGACGCCGACCCGCGCCGCGCCGCCTTCCTGCGCTGGATGCGCCAGCAGATGCGCTACGCGCCGGCGTAAGCTTTCCCGCCCCGCGCGGGCCTAGGTTCGGCTGTTTGGCCCAGTAGGTTTAACGGGAGTTGGCACCAGGGGGCTGACTGGGCTTGGACGGCGCCTTGCGCACGCGATACTGGACGTCGGTGGCGCCGGTCTGCGCTCCCCTGCTCCACCCTTGCGCCGCATAGAAACGGTCGGCGCGCGTGTTGGCGGCCGTGCTCAGCCGGACCTCGTCGTTGCCCAGCTCGAATAGCCAGTCGACCGCCAAGGCCAGCAAGCGCTTGGCGCAACCCCGGCCCTCGTGCTCGGGGGCGATGAACAAGGCCCAAATCGAGGCGTCTTGGCTGGCCGCGTAACAAAAGCCGGCGATTTCGCCATGCACCTCGGCGACCCAGCCGCGCCCCAGGCGCTCAAGATAGTCCAAATACATCTGTTGGGTGATCCGGGCGGGATCGGCCAGAGTGTTCTCGCGAACCTCCAGGCGTATTCTCGACATCGCGGGGATATCGGCGACGGTTGCCTGGCGAAAAGTGGCACTAGGGCTCAATCTTGACCTCGATGTTATTTCGACGGTGATGTCGCATGAAGATATCAGCAATTCTCTTCGAGGGTTGGATTTTGGCCGGTAGCACCGTGACCACGGGCCATGTGGGACGAATTCACCCCGCCCTCAAGCAGTCGGCGGAAAGTTGCTATCATCAATAACATTGGGCCGTCGTCCGGCCAGCCACCGAGGAAGCGTCGCGATGAATCCACAATGCACCCCCGAGTATTTCAACCAGATCAGCGAAGGCACCCTGCCGGCGCACCTGGGCATCGTCGTCACCGCCGTGGGCGACGGCGAAGTCAGCGCCGAGTGCGCGGTGACGCCCAAGCTGCTGGCGCCGAACGGCTTCCTACACGCCGGCAGCGTGGTCACCTTGGCCGACACCGCCTGCGGCTTCGGCTGCATCGCCCACCTGCCGGAGGGGGCCAGCAGCTTCACCACCATCGAGCTCAAGTCCAACCACCTCGGCACGGCGCGCGAGGGCGCCATCGCCGTCACGGCCAAGCTGCTGCACCCGGGCCGCACCACCCAGGTGTGGGACGCCGTGGTGAGCAACCAGGCGAGCGGCAAGACGATCGCGATGTTCCGCTGCACACAGATGATCCTGTATCCCAAATAGCCGGTGGGAGCGCCGCCGCGACCCGGCGCCAAGCAAAGCGGCGCGGGCCTGGTCGGCGGCATGCGTTCGATGAAGGAGCGCGTCTCGGGCATGCTGGTCGCGGTGGCCGCCAGCGGCCCGGAACGGCAGGCGCAGGCGATGGACTTGCTGGCCCGCGTAGGCGCGACGCGGATCGAAAAGGCGGACGGGACTATCCGGGCGGGCGACTGGACCGACTTCGATCCGCTGACCCCGCCGCAACTGGCGGGGCGCCCGGCGCCGGCCAGCGCATAGCGGCGGCGGGGCCGTCTTAGCCCTGCAGCGCTTTTTCCAGCAGCTTGTGCAGCGCCGGGAATTCCGGCTCGCCGACATAGCGCTTGAGGATCTTGCCGTTGCGGTCGATGACGAAGGTGGTCGGCGTCATGGAGACGTTGCCGTAGGCCTTGGCGGCGTCGCCGGCCGTGTCCAGCGCCACCTTGAACGGCAGTTGGCGCGTTTCGGCGTAGTTGACCACGTAGTTCGGCGGGTCGTCGCGCATCGCCACGGCGACGAACTCCAGGCCCTGCGACTTGTACTTGTTGTAGGTCTCGACCATTTTCGGCATCTCGGCCACGCAGGTGGCGCAGGAGGTTGCCCAAAAATTGACCATCACCACCTTGCCGTGCAGGCTCTCGGGCGTGATCTTCTCGCCCTTGATGCTCATGAAGGTCACGGCCGGGGCGCTGCTCTGCTGGTTCAGCGCGGCGTAGGCGGCCACGCCGGCGGCGGCGATGGCCACGGCGGCCAGCGCCGGCTTGAGCCAGGTTTTGGAGTTGGAGCTGGATGCTTGCATAGGATGTTCACCGTCGAATGGCAGGTGCGAACATTATAGGCCGGTATTCTTAAGACCGTTCGAACCGGCGCGCGCGGGACGGACATGCCGTCCACCCGGCGCGGTTCCACGTCGGCCGACTTAGTTGGCGGCGGCCTGTTGCTTGGGCGCGGCGGGGGTGGGTTGGTAGCTCTTCCACTCCTCCTCGGTGATGTACTCGAAGATCTTCACCACTTTTTGCACGCCGCTGACGCCGCGCGCCACGTCGGCGCCGATGCTGCCTTCGCGCTGGGTGACGCGGCCCATCAGGTAGACGGCGCCGCGCTCGGTCACCACCTTGAAGGAGTTGGCCGAGATGTCCTTCATGTCGACCAGGCTGGCCTTGACCTTGGTGGTGATCAGCGCGTCGCTCGAGCGCGAGGTGTAGCTCGACAGCCCGGCGATCTCCATCTCGTTGGCCACCGAGACCACGCCCTCGATGCCGCGCACCTCGCGTTCGGCGGCGTCCTTCATGGCCTGGTCGCGCACCTCGCCGGTCAGCAGGACGCGGCGGTTGAAGCTGTTGACGTTGATGTGGCCGGCGTCGCCGACCAGGTTCTGCAGCTTGATCTCGCCCTTGACGGCGATGGTCTTGTCCTCGGTCTGCGCGCCGAAGGTGCGGCGGTCCGCGGCGGCCACGGTGCCGATGACGGCGCTACCGACGATCATCTCGACACAGCCCGTCAGGGAAGCCAGCAGCGTGCCGCACAACAAACTCAGTACCAGCGGACGTTGCAGGCGTTTCCAGCCCGGGCCCTTGTCGAAACTAGTCATTCGCGTCTCCTCCGAATAGCGCGACGTCGATGCCGTCGCAAATGCAATGTATGGTGACCAGATGGACTTCCTGGATGCGGGCGGTGCGCTCGGCCGGCACGCAGATGTGCACGTCGGCGTCGGTCAGCAGCTTGCCGATGGCGCCGCCGCCCTTGCCGGTCATGGCGACGACGCGCATTTCGCGCTCCAGCGCCGCCTCGATGGCGGCGATGACGTTGCCCGAGTTGCCCGAGGTGGAGAACGCCAGCAAAATGTCGCCGGCCTGGCCGAAGGCCTGCACCTGCTTCGAGAAGATCTCGCGGTAGCTGTAGTCGTTGGCCACCGCCGTCAGGATCGAGGTGTCGGTGGTCAGCGCCAGCGCCGGCAGCGGGAAGCGTTCGCGCTCGAAGCGGCCGACCAGCTCGGCGGCGAAGTGCTGCGCGTCGGCGGCCGAGCCGCCGTTGCCGCAGACCAGAATCTTGTTGCCGTTCGACAGGGCGGCGAACATCATGTCGATCGCCTGGGCGATGGGCTGGGCCAGCACGGTGGCGGACTGGATTTTGATTTCGGCACTTTCGTGGAAGTGCGCCAGGATGCGTTGATTATTCATAGTGTCGTGATTATAGTGCAGTCGCCCGGCGCGCCGGACAAGCGCTGTTAAAAATGCTTACATTTGCAGCACGTTGCGCAGCCAGCTCAATTGGCCGCCGTCGATCGCCACCACGTCGAAGCGGCAGGGCGGCAGGCTGGCGTAGCGTAGCAGATAGTATTCGGCGGCGCGTTGCATGCGCTGCTGCTTGCGCGGGCCGATGCTGGCGGCGGCGCCGCCGTGCTTGCGGTCGGCGCGCCGGCGCACCTCGACGAAGACCAGCTGGGCGCCGTCGCGCATCACCAGGTCGATCTCGCCGACCTTGCAGAGGAAGTTGCGCTCGACCAGGACCAGGCCGCGGCCCTCCAGGTGGGCCAGGGCGGCGTCCTCGCCCTGGCTGCCCAGGCGCTGGCGTTCGGTGCGCATGGCGGCTTGGCGCGCGCTGTGGCGGCGCTCAGGGCGCCACCGGCAGCGGCACGCCGTTCTTGTACACGGCCGGCTGCTCGACCCGCTCGAAGCTGGCCGGCCCCTGGCCGAAGCTGACCGCCAGCCGGCCGGTCACGCCGTCCAGCACGAAGCGGCCGCTGGGTTGGCGGGCGATCTGGCGCGCCACGCGGAAGGCGTCGATGCCCAGCGCGTACAGGCGCTCCAGGTCGGCCGCGCCGGCGCGCCGCTCCTGCGACCGCGGCGGATGCGGGTAGACCATCACCGCCGGATGGTCGCGCTGGATCTGCCAGGGCAGGTCGAGCAGGCGCACGCCGTCGAGTTCCTGGTCGGGGAAGTTGTTGCCGTTGCCGGGGTTCAGGGCCGAGGTGCCGTACAGCGGCAGCTCGGCGCCCAGCGCGGCGCGCAGCTGGCGCGTCTGGTCGGCGCCGAGGGCGGCGAACACCAGGCCGGGCGCCTCGCCCTGCACGCGGGCGCGCAGCTGCACCAGCTCCGGGTCGCTCAGGTAGCCGTTCGGCGCCGTCAGCTCGACCAGCCGCAGCGGCCGGCCCAGGCGCTGCCACTGGGCGGCGAAGGCGGCCGCGCTGCGGCGCTGCCACGGCGTGGCCGTGGCCACCACCAGCGCGCTGCTGTTCGGATGCTCGGCGCCGGCCCACTGCGCCGCCTGGCGCGCCTCCTCCTCGATCGACAGGCCCATCGCCAGCATCTGCGGCGGCAGCGCGGCGTCGGCGCCGCCGCCGTGGCCCTCGGGGTAGTTCAGCGCGATGGTCGGCTTGCTCACCAGCGCGCTGGCGGCCACCGCGCCGACGGCCGAGCGCGACAGCGGCCCGACCACCATGTCCTGCCGCTGCAGCGCGCCGGCGTAGCTGGCCAGCACGTCCTGCGCCACGTCGCCGGTTTCGACGACGGTGACGTCGATGCCGTCGCGGTCGCGCTCCCAGGCCGCCATGAAGCCGTCGCGCAGCGCCGCGCTGGCCTGGCCCAGCGCCTCGGAGCGCAGCGGCAGCAGCAGGGCGATGCGGACGGCGGGGGCCGCCGGCGCGCCGTCCTGGCCGGCGGCGCGGGCGCCGCTCGCCGCCGTGGCGGCGCCGGGCAGCTCGACGGCGTAGGTTTCGACGCGGGCCGGCTCGGCCTCGGCCGGCTTGGGCGCGGGCGCGTAGACCAGCACGGGCGGCGCCATGCTTGTGTTTGACGAGATAGGCGCGCACAATCGGCCGGGCGCGTCGCACGGCGTGCTGCAGCCGGCGACGACGGCGGCGCCCACGCCCACAAGCAGCAACTTCACACTTTTAGCCAGCATCCTACCCCCAAATGACCGTACAAGAATCCAGCCCCATCGCCAGCCTGCCCGTCATGGGCGAAACGGCGCACCAGACCTATCCTAGCGCAACATTGTATGTAGTGGCGACCCCGATCGGCAATGTGACCGACATTAGCCTGCGCGCGCTGCACGTCTTGAGCCTGGTCAACGCCGTGGCCTGCGAGGACACCCGCAACACGGCGCAATTGATGACCCGCTTCGGCCTGCACAAGCCGCTCATCGCCGCCCACCAGCACAACGAGCGCGAGGTGGCCGAGACGCTGATCGCGCGGCTGCAGGCGGGCGAGCGGATCGCCCTGGTGTCCGACGCCGGCACGCCGGCCGTGTCCGACCCGGGCGCGCGCATCGTCGACGCGGTGCGCGCCGCCGGCCTGCGCGTGCTGCCGCTGCCGGGCGCCTCGGCGGCGGTGACGGCGCTGTCGGCCAGCGGCCTGGTCAACGACCAGTTCTACTTCGTCGGCTTCCTGCCGGCCAAGGCCAAGCAGCGCGAGAACTTCCTGCAGACGCTGCGCGCGGTCACCGCGACGATGGTGTTCTACGAGGCGCCGCACCGCATCCTCGATTGCGCCGGCGCGCTGGCGGCGGTGTTCGAGCCGCAGCGCGAGGTGGTCTTCGCGCGCGAGCTGACCAAGATGTTCGAGGAGATCCACCGTTGCCCCCTGTCCGAGGCCGAGGCCTGGATCAAGGCCGACCCGCACCGCGAAAAGGGCGAGTTCGTCGTGCTGCTGGCCGGCGCCCCGGCCGCCGAGGACGAGCAGGACGTCGAGGCCGAGCGCATCCTGAGGATTCTGCTGGCCGAGTGCTCGGTCAAGCAGGCCGCCAACCTGGCGGCGCAGATCACCGGCCGCAAGAAGAACGCGCTGTACGACCGCGCCCTGCAGATGAAGGCCGACAGCGACGCCGAAGCTTAAGCGGACGGCGTGGCTTTTCTGCCAAGTGCGGAAGCGGGCGCAAAGTCCCGCATTGAAAAAATATCGCAATGATCTAAACTGATTTCACGATGACCCTTGACGGAGTTCGATCCGACTTGTATTATGTTGCTTCTTCGGAGTGTGGCGCAGCCCGGTAGCGCACCTGGTTTGGGACCAGGGGGTCCAAGGTTCGAATCCTTGTACTCCGACCAAAATTTAAAATCCCCGTGTGATGGAAACATCACACGGGGATTTTTCTATGCGCGCTCGGTTTGTGGTGGCACGGCAAATCAGCGGCGTAAATTTAGGGTCAGACCCTAGGGTCTGACCCTGGTTTCCGGCCAGTGGGTGGTCTGGTAACTAGCCGGCGCGCTTGGCGGCGATGGCGTTGCCGGCGCGGCTGGCGCCCTTGCGGCCGAGGAACTGGGCGATGAACTGGCCGGCGTCGACCACGATGTCGAGGTCGATGCCGGTCTCGATGCCCAGGCCCTGCATCAGGTACAGCACGTCCTCGGTGGCGACGTTGCCGGTGGCGCCCTTGGCGTAGGGGCAGCCGCCCAGTCCCGACACCGACGAGTGGAAGATCGCGATGCCCACCTCCAGGCTGGCGTAGATGTTGGCCAGCGCCTGGCCGTAGGTGTCGTGGAAGTGGCCGGACAAACCGCCGATGGCGAACTCCTGCGCCGCGCGCCGCATCACCGCCTGGGTCTGGCGCGGCGTCGCCACGCCGATGGTGTCGGCGATGTCGATCTCGTCGCAGCCCAGGTCGCGCATGCGGCCCACCACGTCTGCCACCGCGGCCAGCGGCACCTCGCCCTGGTAGGGGCAGCCGAAGGCGCAGCTGATGCTGCCGCGCAGGCGCAGGCCGTGCTGCTTGGCCGCCTTGGCGACGCCCTCGAAGCGGGCGATCGACTCGGCGATCGAGCAGTTGATGTTCTTCTGCGAGAAGGCCTCCGAGGCCGAGCCGAAGATCACCACCTCGCCGGCCTTGGCCGCCAGCGCGGCGTCGAAGCCCTGCATGTTCGGCGTCAGCGCGGAATACACCACGCCGGGGCGCCGTTCGATGGCGGCCATCACCTCGGCGCTGGTGGCCATCTGCGGCACCCATTTCGGCGAGACGAAGGAGGCCGCCTCGATGTTGCGGAAACCGGCGCTCGACAGGCGGTTGACCAGCTCGATCTTGACCTCGGCCGGCACGCTTTCCTTCTCGTTTTGCAGGCCGTCGCGCGGGCCGACTTCGACGATCTTGACGTGCTTGGGCAATGCGATGTTGCTGTTCATGTTGTTCTTCCTCGCTCAGTAACCACGGATGCGGTCGACGATGCCGTCGACCATTTCACCCGCCTCGATTTTCAGGATCTTCTCGGCGATCTGCTGCACGCTCTCGCGCCGCAGCGTCATCGCCGAGATGTGCGGCGTGATGCTGATGCGCGGCTCCTGCCAGAACGGGTGCTGGCTCGGCAGCGGCTCGTTGCGGAACACGTCCAGCGTGGCGGCGGCGATGTGGCCGGACTTGATCAGCGTGAGCAGGTCCGGCTCGGCGACGTGGGCGCCGCGCGCCACGTTGACCAGGTAGGCGCCCTGCGGCAGCTTGGCCATGTTGCTGCGGTCGATGATGTTGTTGGTGTCGGCCGTCAGCGGCAGCAGGCAGACCAGCACGCGGGTGCCGCGCAGGAAGGTGTCGAGGCCGTCGGCGCCGTGGAAGCACTGCACCCCGGCCACCTCCCTGGCGCTGCGGCTCCAACCGCGCAGCGGGAAGCCGAACGGCGCCAGCGCCTCGAGCACGCGGCCGCCCAGCGCGCCCATGCCGAGCAGGCCGATGGAGAAGTCCTCCTTGTTGTGCTGCGGCAGCGGCAGCCACTGGCCGGCGCGCGCCTGCGCCTCGTACTCGTCGAAGCGGCGGTAGTAGCGCAGCACCGCGTGGGTCACGTACTCGGCCATTTGGATCGCCATGCCGGCGTCTTCCAGGCGGATCACCGGCACGTGGCGCGGCAGCTTGTCGCCGAAGCGCAGCAGGCCGTCGACGCCGGCGCCGGTGAGGAAGGTCGCCTTGACCCCGCCCAGGTCGGCCAGCATGCCCTCCGGCGGCGACCACACCACCGCGTAGTCGCAGGGTGGCGGCGTGGTGCCGGCGCGCCAGACCACCACCTCGGCGTCCGGCAGGTATTTGCCGAAGTCCTTGATCCAGGGCTCGGTCGCGCCATCGGCGCGATGTAAGAGAATTCGCATATGTCCCCCTTTACGCCGCCGCTTTGAAGGCCAGCAGCGGCGCGCCGTCGGCGACCTGGTCGCCGACGTTGTACAACACCTCCTCGACCAGGCCGTCGTGCGGCGCGGCGATGGTGTGCTCCATCTTCATGGCTTCCATGATGACCAGGGCGTCGCCCTTCTTCACCTCCTGGCCCTTGGCGGCCAGCACGGCCACCACCTTGCCCGGCATCGGCGCGGTCAGGCGGCCGCCTTCGGCCTCGGCCTCGCCGGCGTGCGCCATCGGATCGTTATACACCAGCGGATAGTGGGCGCCGCCGGTGAACACGTGCAGCAGTTCGCCGTCGCGGCGCACGGTGCCGTGCACGGCGCGCTCGCCGAGCTTGATGCTGAAGTCCTTGCCGTCCTGCGCCATCAGATTGACCACGCAGGGCGCGTGTTCTGGATTGCCGGGCAGGTCGAGCAGCCAGTCGCTGGCGCGGTAGGTCAGCTTGACGGCGTAGGCCTTGGCCGGCAGCGCGGCGGCGTACTCGTCGCCGAACGACAGCGTGCGGGTGTAGGGATTGTTCATGCGCCAGCCCAGCGCCTGGCCCCACGGGTCGGCGCGGTTGGCGCCGGACTGCGCCGCCGAGACGTCCTTCTCGGCCTCGATCAGCGCCACGGCGGCCAGCGCCAGCGCGGCGGCCGGCGCGGCCTGGGCGGCCGGGAACAACTCGGCCTGGTTGCGTTCGATCAGGCCGGTGTCCAGGTCGGCGGTGGAGAAGGCCTGGCCTTCGACCAGGCGCTTGAGGAAGGCGATGTTGGAGGCCAGGCCGACGATCTGGTACTGCGCCAGCGCCTGCGCCATGCGCGCCAACGCCTGCTTGCGGTCGGCGCCCCAGACGATCAGCTTGGCGATCATCGGATCGTAGAACGGCGAGATGGCGTCGCCCTCGCGCACGCCCGAGTCGATGCGCACGCCGGCCGGCACGCCCAGGCCGGCGCCATGGGCCGGCGTGCCGCCCAGCTCGAACACCACCGCCTGCGGCGTCTGCAGGTGGCGCAGCGTGCCGATCGACGGCAGGAAGCCCTTCTCCGGGTTCTCGGCGTAGATGCGCGCCTCGATGGCGTGGCCGTTGATGGCCAGCTCGTCCTGCCGCTTCGGCAGCGGCTCGCCGGCGGCGACGCGCAACTGCCATTCGACCAGGTCGGTGCCGGTGATCATTTCCGTCACCGGGTGCTCGACCTGCAGGCGGGTGTTCATCTCCATGAAGTAGAAGGTGCCGTCCTGGTTGGCGATGAACTCCACCGTGCCGGCGCCGACGTAACCGACCGCCTTGGCGGCGGCCACGGCGGCCTCGCCCATGGCGGCGCGGCGCTCGACCGGCATGTTCGGCGCCGGCGCCTCCTCCAGCACCTTCTGGTGGCGGCGCTGCACCGAGCAGTCGCGCTCGAACAGGTAGATGCAGTTGCCCAGCGTGTCGGCGAAGACCTGGATCTCGATGTGGCGCGGACGCTGCAGGTACTTCTCGGCCAGCACCTTGTCGTCGCCGAAGGAGCTGATCGCCTCGCGCTTGCAGGAGGCCAGCGCGGCCTTGAATTCGGCCGATCCCTCGATCACCCGCATGCCCTTGCCGCCGCCGCCGGCCGAGGCCTTGAGCAGCACCGGGTAGCCGATTTTGTCGGCCTGGGTGTGGAGGAAGTCGGCGTCCTGGTTGTCGCCGTGGTAGCCCGGCACCAGCGGCACCTTGGCCTTCTCCATCAGCGACTTGGCGGCGGACTTGGAGCCCATCGCCCGCATCGCCGAGGCCGGCGGCCCGATGAACACCAGGCCGGCCGCCGCGCAGGCGTCGGCGAAGTCGGCGTTCTCGGACAGGAAGCCGTAGCCGGGATGGATCGCCTGGGCGCCGGTGGCCAGCGCGACGGCGATGATCTTGTCGCCGCACAGGTAGCTCTCCTTGGCGGCGGCCGGGCCGATCAGCACCGCCTCGTCGCAGACGGCGACGTGCTTGGCGTTGGCGTCCGCCTCCGAATACACGGCGACGGTTTTGACACCGAGGCGGCGGGCGGTGGCGGCGACGCGGCAGGCGATTTCACCACGGTTGGCGATCAGGATTTTAGTGAACATGGTCTCTTTCTTTGCAGCTCGTGGCTGGAAGTTTTTTTATTCGAGTTCGTTTTCTCACGGGCAGGCGCACCCCGCAAACCCAGGGGTCAGACCCCCGCTCTCTGCCGGGGGTGCTGTTGGCGCCCCCGGCGTCTTCGATCAGCAGCCGCACTTTTCCTTCGGCGCCGAGTCGAGCATGGCGCCACGGGTTTGCAGGCCCAGCTTGTTCAACAGCGTGCGGTCGTCCTCGGCCTCCGGGTTGTCGGTGGTGAGCAGCTTGTCGCCGTAGAAGATCGAGTTGGCGCCGGCCAGGAAGCACATCGCCTGCACCGGCTCGCCCATTTGGCGGCGGCCGGCCGACAGGCGCACGCGCGCCTTCGGCATGGTGATGCGCGCCACGGCGATGGTGCGGACGAACTCGAACGGGTCGAGCGGATCGAGGCCGAACATCGGCGTGCCCTCCACCTGCACCAGGTGGTTGACCGGCACCGACTCCGGATACGGGTTCAGGTTGGCCAGCTGGGCGATCAGGCCGGCGCGTTGCAGCCGCGTTTCGCCCATGCCGACGATGCCGCCGCAGCAGACCTTGAGGCCGGCTTCGCGCACGCGGCCCAGGGTGTCAAGGCGGTCCTGGTACTCGCGCGTCGAGATGACGTTGTCGTAGAACTCGGGCGCGGTGTCGAGGTTGTGGTTGTAGTAGTCCAGGCCGGCGTTCTTCAGGCGGTCGGCCTGGCCTTCCTCCAGCATGCCCAGCGTGGCGCAGGTCTCCAGACCCAGCGCCTTCACCTCGCGCACCATCTCCTCGACCTTGTCCATGTCGCGATCCTTCGGACCGCGCCAGGCGGCGCCCATGCAGAAGCGGGTGGCGCCGTTGGCCTTGGCCTGGCGCGCCGCGTCGAGCACGGTGTCGATGGCGAGGATCTTCTTGGCCTCGACGCCGGTGTCGTAGCGCGCCGCCTGCGGGCAGTAGCCGCAGTCTTCCTCGCAGCCGCCGGTCTTGATCGACAACAGCGTGGCCAGTTCGACGTCGCCGTCGGGGAAGTTGGCGCGGTGGGTCTGCTGGGCCTTGAACATCAGGTCGTTGAAGGGCAGGTCGAACAGCGCCAGCACGTCCTCCAGCGGCCAGGTGGCGGCCGGGGGCAGGGTGATGGCGGCGGTCGGACGGTGCAGCGCGACTGATTTGATTTCTTGGTTCTGGGACATCGTGATTCCTTCTTCGTTCGATTGTTCTGCTGTTGCGTGTTTGGTGTTGCGTGTCTGGTGTTGCGTATCTTGGGCTGCTTGTCTTATGTGCGTGTGCGGCTAGGCCTTGGCGTCGGCCGGCCAGTTCGGCAGCTTGGTGAAGTCCAGCTGCGCGGCGGCGGCGGCGGCGCAGGGTTCCTTCAGGCGCGGCACGCGGCCCAGCAGCGGCGCCGGAATGCGCGCCTGCAGCGCCTCGATGTTCTCGTCGATGTAGGGCATGTCGTCGGACAGCTCGTTGGCGACCCAGCCGGCCAGCATCAGGTTGCGCGCGGCGATCGCCTCGACCGTCAACAGGGCGTGGCTGATGCAGCCGAGCCGCATGCCGACCACCAGCACCACCGGCAGGTCAAGCTGCTCGGCCAGGTCGGCGGTGTCGAACTCCTCGTTGAGCGGCACGCGGAAGCCGCCCACGCCCTCGACCACCACCGCGTCCGAGGCGGCGCTCACTTCGAGGTAGGCGGCCAGGATCGGCACCGGCGAGATGTAGGTGTCGTCCAGCTCGGCGGCGATGTGCGGCGCCGCCGGCGTCTTCAGCAGGAAGGGCGTGGTCAGCACCTGCGGCAGGTGGACGTTGCCGGCGGCGATGAGCTGGTCGGCGTCCTCGTTGTGCCATTTGCCGTTGCGCAGTTCGGCGCCGGCGGCGATCGGCTTCATGCCGCAGGCGCGCACGCCGCGCTTGACCAGCGCGTGCAGGATCGCCGACGAGACCAGCGTCTTGCCGATCTCGGTGTCGGTGCCGGTGACGAAGCAGGCGAAGCGCGGCGCCATGCCGGCGCTGGCCGGCGCCGGCTGCACCTGGGTGGCCGGGGCGGCGGCCGTGGCGGTGACGGGATCGTCGAGACTCATATCAGGTCCTTTCCAATGCGTTGAGCGCGGTGATCAGTTGCGCCACCTCGGCGCTGCTGTGGCCGGCCGACAGCGTGGCGCGCAGGCGCGCGGTGCCGAGCGGGACGGTCGGCGGGCGGATCGCGCCTACCCACAAACCTTGTTCGTACAGGGCGGCGCCGGCGTTCATGGTCTCGGCGTTGTCGCCGATGACGATGGGCTGGATCGCCGTGCTCGACGGCATGCGCCGCCAGCGCTTGAGTTGCAGGCCGGCGTCGAGCTGGGCCACCAGGGTTTGCAGGTGGGCGCGGCGGGCGCGGCCCTCCTCGCCCTCGAGCAGGTCCAGGCTGGTGAGCAGGGCGTGCGCCAGCGCCGGCGGCGCGGCGGTGGTGAAGATGTAGGGGCGGCTTTTTTGGATCAGCGTTTCGATGACGATCTCGTGCGCCGCGACGAAGGCGCCGCCGACGCCGGCCGCCTTGCCCAGCGTGCCCATGTAGACCAGGTAGGGCGAGCGCAGGGCGAAGTGCTCGAGCGCGCCGTGGCCGTTGGCGCCGAGCGCGCCGAAGCCGTGGGCGTCGTCCACCACCAGCCAGGCGCCGTGCTGTTCGCACAGGGCCAGCAGGGCCGGCAGCGGCGCCAGGTCGCCGTCCATGCTGAACACGCTGTCGCTCACCACCACCTTGGTGGCGGCGCCGCTGGCGGCCAGCAGCGCGTCCAGCGCGGCCAGGTCGGCGTGCGGATACACGCTGACCTTGGCGCGCGACAGGCGCGCGCCGTCGATCAGCGAGGCGTGGTTCAGCGACTCGGAGAAGATCTCGGCGTCCTTGTCGCCGGCGGTCAGGCCGGTCAGCACGGCCAGGTTGGCCATGTAGCCGGTGCAGAAGGTCAGCGCGCGCGGCGACTCCAGGTGGGCGCCGACGAACTGCGCCAGGCGTTCCTCGAGCTGGGCGTGGGCGCGGCCGTGGCCGCTGATCAGGTGCGAGGCGCCGCTGCCGACGCCGTACAGGCTGGCGCCCTCGCGCAGCGCCTCGGCCAGCGCCGGGTGGCCGGCCAGGCCCAGGTAGTCGTTGCTGCAAAAGGCCAGCAGCTCGCGCCCGGCGACGCGCACGCGCGGGCCGCAGGGCGTGTCGACGGTGCGCCGCTTGCGGATCAGGCTGTGTTGTTCCAGCGTTTGCAGCTGGCGGTCGAGGCGGCTCAGCAGTTCCATCACTGGCCCGCCATCACTTGCTTGAACACGGCCAGCGTGCCGGCCGCCAGGCCGTCGATTTCGGCGTCGTCGAGTATGTACGGCGGCATCATGTAGACGGTCGAACCGATCGGCCGCATCAGCAGTTCCTTCTGCAGCGCGGCGGTGAAGAAGCGGCGCGAGAAGTCCGGCGCCGCGTCGATCGCGTCGAAGGCCCAGATCATGCCGCGCTGGCGGAAGTGGCGCACCTGTTCGTGCCCGGCCAGCGGCGCCAGCGCCGCCGTCAGGCGCGCGGCGCGCAGCTGGTTTTGCGCCAGCACGTCGTCCTCCTCGAAGATCTGCAAGGTCGCCAGGGCGGCGCGGCAGGCCAGCGGGTTGCCGGTGTAGGAGTGCGAGTGGAGGAAGCCGCGCGTGACGTCGCTGCTGTAGAAGGTCTGGTAGATGTCGTCGCGCGTCATCACCAGCGACAGCGGCAGGTAGCCGCCGCTGATGCCCTTCGACAGGCAGACGAAGTCCGGCCAGATGCCGGCCTGCTCGCAGGCGAAGAAGGTGCCGGTGCGGCCGCAGCCGACGGCGATCTCGTCGAGGATCATGTGTACTTGATAGCGGTCGCACAGCTCGCGCACCAGCTTCAGGTAGAGCGGATCGTGCATCGCCATGCCGGTGGCGCACTGCACCAGCGGCTCGATGATGATGGCGGCGATCTTGTCGCCGCGCTGCTGGAACAGCAGCTCGACGTCGGCGGCGGCGCGGCGCGCCACGTCCTGCTCGGACTCGCCCTCGGCGGCGCGCCGCGTGTCGGGCGAGATCACCGTCTGCGTGGCGCGCAGCAGCGGGCCGTAGGCGTCCTTGAACAGGGCCACGTCGGTGACGGCCAGCGCGCCGATGGTCTCGCCGTGGTAGCTGCCCTTGAGGCAGACGAACTCCTGCTTGTCGGCCAGGCCGCTGTTGCGCCAGGCGTGGAAGCTCATCTTCAACGCGATCTCCACCGCCGAGGCGCCGTCGCTGGCGTAGAAGCAGTGGCCCAGCACGCCGCCGGTCAGGGCGTTGAGTTTTTCGGAGAGTTGAACCACCGGCTCGTGGGTGAAGCCGGCCAGCATGGCGTGTTCCAGGCGGTCGAGCTGGTCCTTCAGCGCCGCGTTGATGCGCGGGTTGGCGTGGCCGAACAGGTTGACCCACCAGGAGCTGATCGCGTCGAGGTAGCGGCGGCCCTCGTGGTCGTACAGCCAGGCGCCACGGCCGTGGCTGACCGGGATCAGCGGCACGGTGTTGTCGTGCGCGGCGTGGTGCTGCATTTGGGTGCAGGGGTGCCATACACTGCGCAGGCTGCGGGCGACCAAATCGGTTTGTGTGTTAAATTCCAAGAAGACTCCAGACGTTTTCAATGCATATTTGTGTTCAACTGCCTAGCCAGTCGGGCTTGCGCTTTTCCAGGAACGAGGCGACGCCTTCGCGGCCCTGTTCGGAGGCGCGGATGTGGGCGATGCGCTCGGCGCTGTCGAGCAGCAGCGCGTCGCTGACCGGTTGCCCGGCCATGTCGCGCACCAGCACCTTCGCTAGCTGCACGGCGTGCGGGCTGTTGTGGCACAGCGCCTTGACGATCTCGGCCACCTTGGCGTCGAGCGCGTCGGCCTTGACCAGCTCGTGGACCAGGCCGATGCGGTGGCCCTCCTGGGCGGAAAAGCGCTCCGCCGTGAGGAAGTAGCGGCGCGCCGCGTTCTCGCCCATCGCCTTGATGACATACGGCGAGATGGTCGCCGGGATCAGTCCCAGCTTCACCTCGCTCAGGCAGAAGTTGACCTCCTCGGCCGCCACGACGATGTCGCAGGCGGCCACCAGGCCCATGCCGCCGGCGTAGCAATCGCCCTGCACCTTGGCCACCACGGGCTTGGGGCACAGGTAGATGGTGCGCAGCATCTGCGCCAGGTGCAGCGCGTCGGCCTGGTTTTCGGCGTGCGTGTAGCCGGCCATTTTCTTCATCCAATTCAGGTCGGCGCCGGCGCAGAAGGCCGGGCCGTGGGCGGCCAGGACGATGGCGTGCACCGTCGCGTAGCGGCCCAACTCGGTGAAGGCCCGCGCCAGTTCGGCGATGG
Source organism: Rugamonas sp. DEMB1 (assembly GCF_029834475.1). Taxonomy (GTDB): domain Bacteria; phylum Pseudomonadota; class Gammaproteobacteria; order Burkholderiales; family Burkholderiaceae_D; genus Rugamonas; species Rugamonas rubra. The sequence continues at coordinate 6,472,715 of NZ_CP122407.1, forward strand.
TGGTCTCGTTGAAGGCGTTGCGCACGTCGGGCCGGTCCAGCGTGACGGTGGCCAGCGCGCCGACGATGCTGATGTTCAGGGTTTGGTATGTCATCGTAGTCTCTCCATTACATGCGGAACACGCCGAACTGGGTGTCCGGGATTTCGGCGTTGAGCGCGGCCGACAGGCCCAGGCCCAGCACCATGCGGGTGTCGGCAGGGTCGATGACGCCGTCGTCCCACAGCCGCGCGGTGGCGTAGTAGGGGTGGCCCTGCTGCTCGTACTGCTGCTTGATCGGCTGCTTGAACGCGGCCTCCTCTTCGGCCGACCACTGGCCGCCCTTGCCCTCGATGCCGTCGCGCTTGACCGTGGCCAGCACGCTGGCGGCCTGGTCGCCGCCCATCACCGAGATGCGCGCGTTCGGCCACATCCACATGAAGCGCGGCGAAAACGCGCGGCCGCACATGCCGTAGTTGCCGGCGCCGAAGCTGCCGCCGATGATGACGGTGAACTTGGGCACGGCGGCGGTGGCCACGGCGGTGACCATCTTGGCGCCGTTGCGGGCGATGCCCTCGTTCTCGTATTTGCGGCCGACCATGAAGCCGGTGATATTCTGCAGGAACACCAGCGGGATCTTGCGCTGGCAGCACAGCTCGATGAAGTGGGTGCCCTTCAGCGCCGACTCGGAGAACAGGATGCCGTTGTTGGCGATGATGCCGACCTTCATGCCGAAGATGTGGGCGAAGCCGCAGATCAGCGTGGTGCCGTAGCGCGCCTTGAACTCGTCGAAGTCGCTGCCGTCGACGATGCGCGCGATGACTTCCCTCACGTCGAACGGTTTGCGGGTGTCCACCGGGATCACGCCGTACAGCTCCTGCGGCGGGTACTTCGGCTCGACCGATTCGCGCAGCGCCATCTGCTGCGGCTTGACGCGGTTCAAATTGGAGACGATGGTGCGCGCCAGCGACAGCGCGTGCAAATCGTTCAGCGCCAGGTGGTCGACCACGCCGGACAGGCGGGTGTGGACGTCGCCGCCGCCCAGGGCCCTCGGCCGTGACCACCTCGCCGGTGGCCGCCTTCACCAGCGGCGGGCCGCCGAGGAAGATGGTGCCCTGCTCCTTGACGATGATCGACTCGTCGCTCATCGCCGGCACGTAGGCGCCGCCGGCGGTGCACGAGCCCATCACCACGGCGATCTGCGGGATGCCCTTGGCCGACAGGTTGGCCTGGTTGTAGAAGATGCGGCCGAAGTGGTCGCGGTCGGGGAAGACGTCGTCCTGGTTGGGCAGGTTGGCGCCGCCCGAGTCGACCAGGTAGATGCAGGGCAGCTTGTTCTGGTCGGCGATCTCCTGCGCGCGCAGGTGCTTCTTGACGGTGATCGGGTAGTAGGTGCCGCCCTTGACGGTGGCGTCGTTGCAGACGATGACGCACTCCTGGCCGCAGACCCGGCCGATGCCGGTGATGATGCCGGCGGCCGGCGCGGCGTCGACGCCGTTGCCGTCCTGGTACATGCCGTAGGCGGCCATTTGCGAGAACTCGAGGAAGGGCGTGCCGGGGTCGAGCAGCATTTGCACGCGGTCGCGCGGCAGCAGCTTGCCGCGCGCCAGGTGCTTGGCCGAGGCGGCGGCGCCGCCGCCCTCGGCGATCTTGGCGACCTTGTCGCGCAGGTCGTCGACGATGCTCTGCATGGCGGCGGCGTTGGCCTTGAAGTCGTCGCTGCGCGGATTGAGTTTGCTTTCGATGTGCGGCATTGCTGTCCCTTTTGTGGTCGCGTTGTCTCCGACGCGTTCTATTCTGGAAAACTACCGTCGACGTAATACCAGCGCAGGCCGTCCGCGCCCTGCTCGCGCACGAAGTTGCTCACTTCGTGGAGGCGCTGGGCGCGGCCGTCGACCTTGCAGCGGGCGACAAACTCGACCGTGTCGCGATCCGGGACGGCATCGCGGTCCGGCGATTCTGCTTTACGTTGACGTAAACGTAAAGCAGATTTTACCTCAAGTCCCAGCCAGTGCAATTTTTCCTCTTTGCTTACGATGGGCTCGCTTGGAACGGTGCTGGCGTGCCAGCTGGCGCGCAGATACGCCTCGTTGCCCTGGGTGTAGGCGGTGTAGCGCGAGCGCATCAGCGCCTCGGCCGTGGGGGCGATGGCGCTGCCGTCGAGATACGGGCCGCAGCAGGCGGCGAGGGAGGGGCCGCCGCAGGGGCAGGTCGCGGGCGAGGAGGGCTTCTTGGGCATCGTGGTCGGGGGGCGGGCTGCGGAACAATCCAGCATTATCCGCCAATTCCATGGCCCGGGTGCAAGCCGTGGCGTTGCGCGGAGTTTACCCCGCACCCCGCTACGCCACGGTCGGGGTCAGACCCCGCATGGCGCCAAGGCGGGGAGTCTGACCCCTGGCTTGCGGGGTTGGGGGCGAGAGGGCTTCAGCGCCGCAGGGTCAGCCCGTCCAGCGCGAACGGCGGATTCTTGCCGCGCATCAGCCCGGCCAGCAGGCTGGCGGTGCCGCAGGCGAAGGTGAAGCCGAGCGGGCCGTGGCCGACGTTGAGCCACAGGTTGTCGTAGCGGGTGGCGCCGACGATGGGCGCGCTGCTCGGCGTGGCCGGGCGCAGGCCGGACCAGGGCGTGGCGGCGGCGTAGTCGGCGGCGGCCGGCATGGCCTCGCGCGCCAGCCGGGTCAGCCCGGCGATGCGGCCGGGGTCGACGCGGTGGTCCTCGCCGACCAGGTCGACCATCGCCGCCACGCGCAGCTGGCCGCCGATGCGCGCATACAACACCTTGCGTTCGAAGTCGGTCACGCTGACCTCCGGCGCGCGGTCCCGCGGCCGGATCGGCGCGCTCAGGCTGTAGCCTTTGAGCGGATACAGCGGCAGATACAGGTCGGCGGTGGCGGCCAGGTCGCGGCTCTGCACGCCGGCCGCCAGCACGAACTGGTCGGCCGCCAGCCAGCCGGCGCTGGTCGACAGCGCGGAGATTTTGCCGTGCTCGCGGTGGAAGCCGTAGGCCTCGGCCTGCAGCACGCCCAAAAAGCCCGGGTGGGCGTGCAGGCGCCGCTCCAGGGCCAGGCAGAAGGCGTGGCAGTCGGCCACCGCCTCGCCGGCGGTGAAGATGGCGCCGGCCAAGGCCGGTTGCAGGGCGGCCAGCGCCGGCTCGCGCGCCACCGCCTCGGCCGGCGTCAGCACCTGCGGCCAGTGTTGGGCGGCGCGGGCCGGCTGGCCGGGCGGGGTGGCCTGGTCGGCCTGCTCGGTGCGCTCCTGGTCGGCGCGCGCCACCGCCGTGGCGAACACCTTGGGCGAGCGGTACACCACCAGCTTGCCGGCGTCGCGCCAGGCGAAGGCGGACGGCGGCACCGTCGGCGCCAGCTGCGCCATCGCCTGGCGGCTCAGTTCGCCCAGCCGCAGCAGGGTGGCGGTGGTGCGGCGGTTGCTGCCGGCGTTGCACTTGCGCAGGAATTGCGCCAGCCAGCGCCATTGGCGCAGGTCGGCTTCCGGACGGAAGCGCAGCGGGCCGTCGCGCTGGGTCAGCCACAGCAGCGCCTTGAGCGGCACGCCGGCGTCGGCCAGCGGCGCCACGTAGCGGTAGCTGAGCTGGCCGCCGTTGCTGAAGCTGGCGGCGCCGGCCACCTTGGCCTCGCGCTCCAGCAGCGTCACGCGATAGCCGGCCTCGAGCAGCCACCAGGCTGTCGACAGGCCAATCACGCCGCCACCGATCACGATCACTTGCTGCCGCATTGCGCCTCGCTTGTGGCCCGCCAGGCTTTGTGTTGGGATTAGTACAGTGTGGCGGCTGGGCCGGCCGGCGGCCAATGAATCGTGGTGCGCCGGCCATAACCGGAAGGTATGCCGGACAGAGGTAGAATCGAGCCTACGGCCAGTTTTCCGGCGCGGCCGATGGGATTTTCCCCGTTCGCCTATCATTTCAGGCCATGGTTTGGGGCATAACCGTGTCCTATGCGCGAATACGCATTTTTCATGTAGCAAAATTACACCGGACGGGCATATCGCTATTACACTAGAGGCGATAGGAGAATTGTATGAGCCACACCAGTTTCGAATTCAAGGCCGACGGCAACGATAGCTCGCCCTTGTATATGCAAATTGCCCGCAAGCTGAGCGACGAGGTGCGCAACGGCCGCTACCAGGTCGACCAGGCGCTGCCGTCGGAGCGCAACCTGTCGGAGCTGCTCAGCGTGTCGCGCGTGACGGCGCGCAAGGCCATCGACCAGCTGGTCGACCAGGGCCTGGTGGTGCGCCGCCGCGGCTCGGGCAACTACATCGCGCCGCGCATCGAGCAGCCGCTGTCGAACCTGACCAGCTTCTCCGAGCAGCTGTCGCAGCGCGGCTACCAGCCGGGCTCGCGCTGGCTCAAGCGCGCCGTGGTCAGCGCCAGCGCCGACGAGCAGCTCAGCCTGGGCCTGTCGCCCAACGCCCGCGTGGCGCGGCTGGAGCGCCTGCGCCTGGCCGACGACGTGGTGATGGCCTACGAGGTCAGCGTGCTGCCGCACAGCATAGTGGCCGACCCGGAGGCGATCGGCGCCTCGCTGTACCAGTATCTGGACGGCATCGGCAAGCCGCCGGCGCGCGCGCTGCAGCACATCCGCGCGATGAACGCCTCGGCCGAACTGGCCGCGCGGCTCGACGTGCCGCTCGGCCAGGCGGTGCTGTTCATCACCCGCATCGCCTACCTGGAGTCGGGCGAGGCGGTCGAGCTGACCCATTCGTATTGCCGCAGCGACCACTACGATTTCGTCGCCGAGATGCGCCGCGCCGGCGCATAACCTTTAGTCATGGCCGCGCCGCCAGCTTTCATGGCTTGGCGGCCGGGTTCGGTATTACACTGGTTTCATCGAATTCTATAGGCTGGCGTCGCGAGACGTTCGATATGGCGATGTTGAAAACCGAAACCCCCAGTCTGGCGCACAGCGGCCTGGACCAGTACGGCGCCGCCGAGCTGGTCCACGCCTTCGTCGACGAGCAGTCGCACGCGGTGCAGGCGGTGCGCGCCGCCTCGGCCAGCATCGCCGCCGCCATCGAGGCGGCCGCGCCCAGGCTGGCGGCCGGCGGCCGGCTGATCTATGTCGGCGCCGGCACCTCGGGCCGCCTCGGCGTGCTCGACAGCGTCGAACTCTACCCCACCTTCTCCTGGCCGCACAGCCGCGCGCTGGCCATTTTGGCCGGCGGCCGCGACGCCATGTTCACCGCCGTCGAGGGCGCCGAGGACGATCTGCGCCAGGGCGGCGCCGACTTGAACGCGCTGGCGCCGGGCGCCGACGACGTGGTGCTGCTGCTGGCCGCCTCCGGCGCCACGCCCTACGTGCTGGGCGCGCTGCGGACGGCGCGCGAGCGCGGCGCCTTGACCATCGGCATCGCCAACAACGCCGGCGCGCCGCTGACGCGCGAGGCCGACGTCGGCATCACCCTCGACACCGGCGCGGAAATCATTTCCGGCAGCACGCGGCTGAAGGCCGGCACGGCGCAGAAGATCGTCCTCAACACCATTTCCAGCGCGCTGATGGTGCGCCAGCACAAAGTCTATGGAAACTTGATGGTAGACTTGAAGCCGACCAACGCCAAGCTGGTGCAGCGCTCGGTGCGGCTGACCATGCACGCCACCGGCGCCGACGAGGCGACCGCCCGCGCCGTGCTGGAGCAGTGCCGCTTCCACGTCAAGGTGGCCATTGTCGCGCTGCTGCGCCAGGCCAGCGTGGCGCAGGCCGGCGCGCTGTTGGAGCAAGCCAACGGGAGCGTGCGCGCGGCGTTGGTAAAATGATACAGTTCAGGCTGTATTTGGCCTGAACCGAATCATGTTAAGGATGTATGCAAAGAGTGCAACGAGCTAGTCCGTGGTGGTGGATCCCCACGCTGTATTTCGGCCAGGGCCTGCCCTATGTGGTGGTGATGACCCTGTCGGTGGTGATGTACAAGAACACCGGTTTCTCCAACACCGACATCGCGCTCTACACCGGCTGGTTGTACCTGCCCTGGGTCATCAAGCCGCTGTGGTCGCCGGTGGTCGAGTTGCTGCGCACCAAGCGCTTCTGGATCGTCGGCATGCAACTGTTCATCGGCGCCGCGTTGGCGCTGGTGGCGCTGACCACCCACCTGCCCGCCTTCTTCCAGATGAGCCTGGCCATCCTGTGGCTGCTCGCCTTCAGCTCGGCCACCCACGACATCGCCGCCGACGGCTACTACATGCTGGCCCTGCCGCAACACCAGCAGGCCGCCTTCGCCGGCGTGCGCAGCACCTTCTACAAGCTGGCGATGATCGCCGGCCAGGGCAGCCTGGTGTATTTGGCCGGCAAGCTGACCGAGTCCACCGGCGACCCGCGCCTGGCCTGGTCGGTGGTGTTCGTCGTCCTCGCCGCGCTGTTCCTGCTGCTGTTCGTCTACCACCTGTTGATGTTGCCGGCGCCGGCCGCCGACCAGCCCGGCGAGCGCCGTGGCAGCCTGGTGGCCGACTTCCTGGCCACCTTCCGCAGCTTCTTCGCCAAGCCCGACATCCTTATCGTGCTCGGCTTCCTGCTCACCTTCCGCCTGGGCGAGGCGCAACTGCTCAAGCTGGCCGTGCCCTTCCTGCTCGACCCGGCCGACAAGGGCGGCCTGGCCTTGAGCACGGCCCAGGTCGGCCTGGTCTACGGTTCGCTGGGCATGCTGTTCCTGGTGCTGGGCGGCCTGCTGGGCGGCCTGGTGATCTCGCGCTTCGGCCTCAAGCGCTGCCTGTGGCCGATGGTGTTCGCCGTCCACCTGCCGGACCTGATCTTCGTCTACCTGGCCAGCGCGTTGCCGGACAACATCTACCTGGTCGCCGCCTGCCTGGCGGTCGAGCAGTTCGGCTACGGCTTCGGCTTCGCCGCCTACGTGCTGTACATGATCATGGTGGCCGACGGCCCGCACAAGACGGCCCACTACGCCATCTGCACCGGCTTCATGGCGCTCGGCATGATGCTGCCGGGCATGGTCAGCGGCTGGATCCAGCAGCAGCTGGGCTACCAGCATTTCTTCATCTGGGTCTGCTTCGCGACCTTGCCGGCCTTCGGCATGGCGGCGCTGGTGCGCATCGCACCCGAGTTCGGCAAGAAATAAGGCCGCGCCGCATTACAATACGTTTTTTCAAGGCTGTACGGCTGCAACGATCGGGGAATGGTTTTGGTTTTTAATGCGAAGAAGCGGCAGTCCATGGCCGCCTGCGTGGCCGGCGCGCTGGCCGTTTTGGCCAGCGGCTGCGGCACCACGCCCATGCCTCCCGACACCTCCGGCCGGCCCGGCGCCACGCCCGGCGGCCCGGCCCCAGGTCCAAGTCCAGGCGCCGGCCCCGCCGCCGGTCCCGCTCCGGCCCCGCTGGTGGACGGCAACACGCCGCCGCCGGCGCCGCGCGAGTTCCGCGCCGCCTGGGTCTCCACCGTCGCCAACATCGACTGGCCGAGCCGAAGCAACCTGAGCGTCGCCAAGCAGCAGGCCGAGGCGCTGGCCATCCTCGACCGCGCCAAGAACCTGAACCTGAACGCCATCGTGCTGCAGGTGCGCCCCAGCGCCGACGCCATCTACCCGTCCGAGCTGGAGCCGTGGTCGGAGTTCCTCAGCGGCCAGCAGGGCCGCGCACCGAGTCCGCTGTACGACCCGCTGCTGTTCTGGATCGAGCAGGCCCATGCGCGCGGACTGGAGTTGCACGCTTGGTTCAACCCCTACCGCGCCCGCCACGCCACCGCCAAAACGCCGCTGACGCGCGAGCACATCGCCAACACCCGGCCGGCGGCGGTCAAGTCCTACGGCCGCTACCTGTGGATGGACCCGGGCGAGGCGGCCGCCTCGGCGCACACGCAGGCGGTGATCCTCGACGTGGTGCGCCGCTACGACATCGACGGCGTGCACATCGACGACTACTTCTATCCCTACCCGATCGAGGCGCGCGGCGCCACGGCGGCCAACGGCGGCGCCGAGGCCGCCGCGCTGGACACGCCGTCCGGCGCCAAGAGCGAGCTGGAGTTTCCCGATCAGCCGAGCTGGCAGCGCTACCTGCTGGGCGGCGGCCAGCTCGGCCGCGCCGACTGGCGCCGGCAGAACGTCAACCAGCTGATCGAGGCGCTGTACCAGGGCATCCACAAGGAGAAATCCTGGGTGCGCTTCGGCATCAGCCCGTTCGGCATCGGCCGGCCCGACCGCCGCCCGGCCGGCATCGTCGGTTTCAGCCAGTACGACAAGCTGTACGCCGACGCCGAAACCTGGCTGGCCAAGGGCTGGCTGGACTACCTGTCGCCGCAGCTGTACTGGCCGGTGGCGCAGGCGCCGCAGGCCTTCGACGTGCTGCTCGACTACTGGCTGGCGCAGAACACGCGCGGCCGCCACGTCTGGCCGGGGCTGGCCACCAGCCGCATCGACAACTCCGCCAAGGCCTTCGCGCCGGAGGAGATCGTCAAGCAGATCGGCGTGCTGCGCAGCCGCGTGGGCGGCAACGGCCACGTCCACTTCAGCGTGGCCGCGCTGATGGAGAACCGCAAGGGCGTCAGCGACCAGTTGAAGGGCGCGTCCTACCAGAGCGCCGCGCTGGTGCCGGCCACGCCCTGGTTGGGCGCCGAGCCGCCGGCCGCGCCCAGCGTGGCGACGCGGCGCGAGAGCGGCGGCCTGGCGCTCAAGCTGGGCGGCAACGGTGGCGCCGCGCGGCCGGCGGTGCAGTACGCGATTTGGTCGCGCTACGGCAACGAGTGGCGCTTCGCCGTGGCCCCGGCCGGCCGCGCCAACCTGCTGCTGGCCGACGACGCGGCGCGCGGCGCCGTCAGCGCGGTGGTGGTCAGCGCCGTCGACCGGCTGGGCAACGAGAGCGAGCGGGTGCAGGTGCTGCGCTAGAGCGTGGCGGATCGCCGCACCACCCCGCAATGCAGCCGAAAGGGGTCGGACCCCGTACGGGGTCCGACCCCGGTCTCAGGGGGGCGGGGTCAACGCTCAATCCTAGGCTATAACCTTTTGGAATAGCATGCGCGCAAGCTTTCATGAACGACCACGCCGCGTTTGGCTTTACACTCGTTGGCGGCCCGCCCCATCCCGGGCCGCCGTAGACACCCGCAGGAGAGATTGGCAATCGACACGCTGAGCAGGCCCCCGACTCCGCCCCCGGCCTGGGCATCGACGCCGGCGGCAGCCGCACGCGCTGGGCGCTGGCCTCGGCGGCCGGCCACATTATGGCCGAGGGCAATGTCGACGGCCTGTCCGCCCTGCAACTGGCCACCCCGGCCGGCCGCGACGCGGTGCGCGCCATCTTCGCCACCCTGGCCGGGCAGGTGCGCGCGCTGGCCCGGCCGGCCGCCGTCTGCGCCGGCCTGACCGGCTTCGGCGGCGACGGCGCCCAGCTGGCCGCCTGGCTGGCCGAGCTGCTGGCCGTGCCGGCGTCCGCCGTGCAACTGCGCAACGACATCGAAATCGCCTACCTCGACAGCTTCCAGCCCGGCCAGGGCTACCTGGTCTACGCCGGCACCGGCTCGATCGCCGCCTGGATCGACGCCGCCGGCGCCTTCCACCGCGCCGGCGGCCGGGGCGTGACCCTGGACGACGGCGGCGGCGGCTTCTGGATCGCCCGCGAGGCCATGCGCCACATCTGGCGCCGCGAGGACGAGGCGCCGGGCGCCTGGCAGGACTCGGCGCTGGCGCGCGCCGTCTTCGCCCACGTCGGCGGCAGCGACTGGGACGCCTCGCGCCAGTTCATCTACGGCCAGGACCGGGGCGCCATCGGCAAGCTGGCGCTGGCCGTCGCCGCCAGCGCCGCCGACGACGCGCAGTCGCGCCAGATCCTCGAACAGGCCGGCGTCGAGCTGGCCCGGCTGGCGCTGGCGCTGGTGTCCCGCTACGGCGCGCGGCCCATCGTGCTGGCCGGCCGCGCCGCCCAGCTGCACCCGCTGATCGCCGCGTCGATGCGCGCCGCGCTGCCGCCGGAGCTGTTCCTGCGCCAGGCGGTGGCGCAGCCACACCACGCGGCGGCGCGAATTGCAATAAACTCCAGTCTGATCCCATTTTCCGGCCCGGCGGCGAGCGCTCCGCCCGGCCCGCCACGAGACCGCCCATGAAGAAGACCCTGCTGTTGACGTCCCTGATCGCCCTGCTGGCCGGCTGCGCCGCCCCCGGTCCGCGGCTGGACCACAGCTACACCGCGCGCAGCCAGAGCGACCGGGTCAAGTTCATCGTGCTGCACTACACGGTGAGCGACCTGCCGCGCTCGATCAAGATCCTCACCCAGCAGGAAGTGAGCGCACACTATCTGCTCACCGACAGCGACGAGCCCTTGTTCTACACGCTGGTCGACGAGTCGCGGCAGGCCAACCACGCCGGTGTCAGCAACTGGAAGACCTATACCCACCTGAACGCCAGTTCGATCGGCATCGAGATCGTCAACCCGGGCTTCCGCGACACGGCCGAGGGCCGCGTCTGGTATCCGTTCAAGCAGGCGCAGATCGACCAGCTGATTCCGCTGCTCAAGCAGATCGTGGCGCGCCACAACATCGTGCCGGAGAACATACTCGGCCACAGCGACATCGCGCCGCAGCGCAAGCAGGACCCGGGGCCGATGTTCCCGTGGAAGCAACTGGCCGACGCCGGCCTGGTGTTGTGGCCGGACGCCGTCCAGGTCGCCGCCCGCCAGCCGGTGTTCGCCGCCCAGGTGCCGGACCCGGCCTGGTTCCAGAAGAAGTTGGCCCAGCACGGCTACGCGGTGCCGCAGAACGGCCTGCTCGACCCGGCCACGCGCAACGTGTTGATCGCCTTCCAGTCCAAATACCGGCCCGCCAAGTTCGACGGCGTGCCGGACGCCGAGTGCGCCGCCATCCTCGACGTGCTGACCAGCCCGGCGGCGCTGTCGGTGCGGGCGGCCGCGCCGCCGGCGGCGGCGGCGGTGCCGGCCGCACCGTCGGCGCCGGCGCCGACCGAGCCGGTCGAGTCGAACTGAACCGTCGCCCGGCACTGCAGCCCCACTTATGAAAGAAGCACATGCGTCTGCGCCACATTGAAGTGTTCCACGCCATCATGCAGGTCGGCACCATCAGTGGCGCGGCGCAGGTGTTGCACATCTCGCAGCCGGCCGTGACCAAGGTGCTGCAGCACTGCGAGCTGCAGCTGGGCATGCCGCTGTTCGAGCGCGTCCGTGGCAAGCTCTACCCCAAGCCCGAGGCGCACCGCCTGTTCGCCGAGACGGAAAAACTCAACCGCGACCTGCAGGGCATCCGCCGCCTGGCCGCCAGCCTGAAGGGGCGCGCCGTCGAGACCATCCGCCTGTGCGCCACGCCGACCATCGCCATCAGCGTGCTGCCGCAGGCGATGAGCGCCTGGCGCCAGGACTTCCCGCAGACGCCCTGCCAGCTGGCCACCCACCACACCAGCGAGATCGTCAACACGCTGCGCCTGGGCGAGGCCGACCTGGCCCTGTCGCTGCACTGACCCGCGCCACCCCGGCATCGTCGCCGAGCCGATCGCCCAGGGCGTGATGACGGTGATCGCGCCGGCCGGCTACTGGCGCGCCGACGAGTGCCAGGCGCCGCTGAGCGCGCCCGGCCTGGTCGGCGACCTGATCGGCCACGCCGAGAACGACCCGCTCGGCGAGCTGGTGGTGGCCGCCTGCGAGGCGCAGCACATCCAGCCGGTGTTCCGCACCGTGGTGCAGACCTACCAGATCGCCCGCTCGCTGGTCGAGGCCGGCGGCGGCATGGCCGTGGTCGACCCGTTCACGGCGGCCGCCGCCTCGGCCGCGCTGGTGCAGCGGCGGCCGTGGGCGCCGGCCATCCCGGTGCAGCTGTTCCTGTTGACGGCCAGCCACTCGCCGCTGTCGCACGGCGCCCGCCAGCTGGCCAACTGCATCGGCAGCGCCGCGCGCGCCTGCCTGGCGCGGGGGCCGGCGTGAGCGCCCGCATCCCCTGCGAGGCGATCGCCGCCGACCCGGACTTCCGCCACCTGTCGGCGGTGGACGGCATCGGCATCGACCTGCGCTACGCCACGCCGGACAACTTCGTCGGCCGCGACCTGTACAACCCGCTCGACTGCGCCTGGCTGCACCGCGACGCCGCCGCCGCGCTGGAGCGGGCCGTCGCCTGGCTGGCCATGCGCCGCTCCGACCACCGCCTGCTGGTGCTCGACGCGCTGCGTCCGCAGCGGGTGCAGGAGCAGTTGTGGCAGGCGCTGCAGGGCACCGAGCTGCTGGGCTACATCGCCGAGCCGGGGCGCGGCTCGATCCACTCCTTCGGCATGGCGGTCGACCTCACCATCGTCGACGCCGCCGGCCGCGAGCTCGACATGGGCACCGGCTTCGACGACCTCAGCGAGCGTTCCCATCCGGCGCTGGAGGACCGCCTGCTGGCGGCCGGCGAGCTCGAGGCGCAGCACGTCGCCAACCGCCAGCTGCTGCGCGACGCCATGTTCCAGGCCGGCTGGGTCGGCATCCACAGCGAGTGGTGGCACTTCGACTGCGGCGACCGCGCGCTGGTGCGGCAGAACTACACGCGGGTGCTGTAGCGCCCCAAGCCGGTGCCGCGTCTTTGGCGAAGCCGTGGTCCGCCGTTTGAGACGGCAGGACTGGTATCCGCGACAGGCTGTCCCGCACTCGCTTTAGTCAATTCCCATTTAATATTTCCATGCAAACTAGCGTCAAACTTAACGTTTATATTCGATACCGAATGTTTTGTGAGAGACTGGGTCACGTTGGCACAAAAATATTGTGAGGATGCAATGGATGTACACGACCGACCGGTAGGGTACACGTGGCTTATCAAGGAATTCAGCCTTACCACGTTTCCACTATCGCACGAATCGTATATAGGCGCGCGGGCGCGTTCGGACGCTACCAAGCCGGGGGTGGTCCACGAGATTTTCCAGCCAAACTATTGGCCTGGAGACGATCCATTTGACCATTTAGTATTCGCCCTCAAGTACGACGATTTCAATCTCGACGTTCTCGTTCAGTCGCTCAGCCGGCTCGGCCCCGACCGCGTCCTGGCCCATGTGGAAAGCCAGCCAAACGGCAAATATGCGCGCCAACTCGGTTATCTCTACGAATTGCTGACTGGTGAACAGCTGGCGTTGAAGGTGGCGATCGGCGGCGGCTACGTGGATCTGCTCGATCCAAACAAGTACTTGGTCGCCATCAAGTCTGACAAGAGCAAGCGTTGGCATGTCAACGACAACCTGCTTGGATCGGCGCGCTTTTGCCCGGTCGTGCGCCGAATCCAAGCCATCAGGCCGCTGCTGGAAGTCGACTTCACTTCGCGTTTGCAGGCCTTCAAGGCACAAGTCGATCCTGCGCTATTCCAGCGTGCCGTCGATTACCTGTATTTCAAGGAGACCCGTTCGTCCTTCGATATCGAGCGCGAAACGCCAACGCCGGACCGCGAGCAACGTTTCGTGCGCGCCTTGCGCGAAGCCGGCAAGGCGACGTTCGCCGAGGCTGCCTGTCGGAGTCCGCGCTCGCTGGCCTGCAGAATCTGATCGTCGAGCCGCGCTATTGCCAGACTTCTTTTCGCGATTGGCAGAATTACGTCGGGGAATCGATGCCTGGTCGCGCTCCCGTCGTGCACTACGTCTGCCCGCCGGGCACTATGGTGCGCGACCTGATGGGAGGCCTGGTCGACTGCGCCGGCAAGGCACAGGGCGTGCACCCGGTTGTACGCGCCGCCTTGATGTCGTTTGGGTTTCTCTTCATCCACCCGTTCGAGGATGGAAACGGGCGCATCCACCGATTCCTGATCCACGATTTCCTCGGCCGCGACGGTGTCGTGCCGGCCGGCATGGTGCTCCCCGTTTCGGCCTACATGTTGCACCAGCCCCAGGAATACGATCGCGTGCTCGAATCGTACTCCAAGCCCTTGCGCACGGTTGTCAGTATCAGCGTCGACGACGACGAACAGCTGACGATAAACAATCCCCTGGAGGCTTCCGGCTCGTACCGCTACCCGGATCTGACTTACCAGGCCCTCTATTTACTGCGTGCGGTCGAACAAACCATCAATACCGAGCTCGTGACGGAAATTCTGTTCATCCGCAGTTATGACCAGGCTAAGGTAGCGATCTGCGAAGTGGTGGACATGCCGAACGCGCGCCTTGATCTGCTGATCAAGCTGCTTTACCAGAATAGGGGCAGCCTTTCCAAAGGAAAGCGCTCGCTGTTTAGGGAAATTACGGACGAGGAGTTGGCGCGTATTGAGCTTGCGTTCGAGGCTGCTTTCGCCGAGCGGACGCTGGCGTTGGACGAAACCAGACCCTTATGATCGGACCGCGCGACGCTTGCTCCCGCGATGAGTAGCAAGCAACCGAGGCGCCTACTTGTGGACACCGAATGCATGGGACTCATCAGCCTCATGTTGAACCAGCCAATCGGCGAACCACAGCGCGTAGCCGGTGCTGCCGCGCTTGTAGCGCAGCACGTGCGGCGGCAAGCGTAGCGCACCCGGCACCGGCACGGCAAGTCCGGCAAGCGTGGCCGGATAGCGTCCTTGTTTCGAACGGTAGTCCGCCAGCGCCACACGCACCTGCTCGCCGTTTTGAACGCATGCATTGAAGGCTTGCGTGGCCTCGCGTGCACCAATTGTCCACGTTGTGCCGAAGATCAGGACAACACCAATAGCCGCACTCACCGCCAAGGCGCGGCCGACACGCCAAAGCGCCAATGCGGTAACGGCGGCCATGGCGACGGCGGCAAGAAGGTCGCGAACGGGCAGCGGCCCGGCTTGATGTTCGCCGAGCCACAGCCCACAAAAAGCGGCAACAACCGGCAGGAAAATGAAGGCGAATCGTTCTATGAGTGTCATGGGGGCCATGTTAGCTAGAGGCCGCGCAATACGCAAACCGGGGTCAGTGCCGACATTCGGACACGGCCTCAACCATTCGTCATTTGAGTGCACTTGCCCAGCAATATCCTGCGATGCTGTTGAGCTCGTGTCCTAATGTCGGCACTCGTATATTGAACGTACCGCAACGGCGTTGGATAATGATGGCGTTGAAGCGGCCGGGCGAAGTGACATTGATCGGCACGAGTGCCATTGAGCACGTGGGTCAGATAGGTGCCTTCGCCCGTTTCATTTTACAAGTCCGAACGGTATCTTGGGCCATCGCCATGGCGCGTAAGCCCGCATACGAGAGAGGTCAAAAATGGATACGGTACACGCTGTTGTAGGCATTGATGTGAGTAAGAAGAAGCTCGACGTGGCGTTGCTGGTCAACGGCAAGACGAAGTCGAAGGTGGTCGACAACTCCGCTTCGGGACATCGGGCTTTGTTGGAATGGTTGGGCAAGTCGAAGGCTCCGATGGCCGAGCTGCACGTTTGCATGGAGGCGACCGGCGTCTACTACGAGCCGGTGGCGCTGGCCCTGCACGCGGCCGGTTTGCGTGTCAGCGTGGTCAATCCGGCGTGCATCAAGGGGTTCGGGTACAGCGAGAATATCCGCAACAAAAACGACGCGGTCGACGCCGGGCTCATCGCCCGATACTGCGTCGCGATGGCTCCGGCGCCCTGGACGCCGCCACCGATCGAGCAGCGCCAGTTGCGCGCCTGGTCGATGCGCGTGCAGGCCCTGAAGGACATCCGCCAACAGGAGGAGAACCGGCTCGAGGCCCACACCGTCACGGGAATGGACGAGGTGGCCGAGCATGTGAGGGGGCACATCGCCTGGCTGAGCGCCGAGATCGCGAAGCTGGAGGACGAGATCGACGACCATATCGACCGCCACCCCGGCCTCAAGCACGACGCCGACCTCATCGCCAGCATCCCCGGTGTCGGTGCGACCACGGTGGCGAGGATTCTAGGCCACCTGGGCGACATTCGGCGCTTCGAGAGCGCGAAGGCGTTCGCGGCGTTTCTTGGCGTGACGCCGAAGCAGCGCAGTTCGGGAACCTCGGTGCGAGGGCGAACCATGATCAGCAGAACGGGCAGTACCGCGCTGCGCGCGGCACTCTACATGCCCAGCCTGGTCGCGCGCCGACACAACCCGATACTGGCCCAATTTGCCGAGCGACTGCTGGCAACCGGCATGGCGAAGAAGGCCGTGATCGGCGCGGTCATGCACAAGCTGACGCACCTCATCTACGGGGTCATCCACACCGGCAAACCCTTCGACGCAAACTATCTATCGAAAGGGCTTGCAAATCAAGACGGTATCTGACCCTGCCCTTTGCTGCGCTGTCAGGGCAGGGTGTTGGCGTCGCTGCGCGCGACCCAGTCGACCAGGGCGTCGAGCACGGCGCGGCCGGCGCCGTTGGCGGTGTGGGCGTCGTTGATCATGGCCACCACCACGCATTGCTGGTTGGCGGCGTCGGGCACGAAGCCGGCCAGCGCCGCCACGCCGCTCAGGCTGCCGGTCTTCAGGCGGGCGCGCAACGCCGCCGGGCTGTCCTTCAGGCGCTTGCGCATGGTGCCGTCGAGCGCGGCGATGGGCAGGCTGGCGGCGAACTCGGGCGCCCACAGGCTGCGCTGCGCCGCCTGCAACACGGCGGCCAGCTGGGCCGGCCGGATCCGCTCGACGCGCGACAGGCCGGAACCGTTCTCCAGCACCAGGCCTTGTTGGTCGATGCCGCGCTCGCTCATCCAGTTGCGCACCGCCAGGTTGGCGCGCGCCGCCGTGGTCTGGCCGGACGGCTCGGGCGGCAGGGGCTTGCTGCCGAGCGCGGCGTCCGCCTCCAGGCTGCCCAGGCTGAGGAAGAGGGTGTGGGCCAGCGTGTTGTCGGACTGCTTGTTGGTGTCGCGCAGCACCTCGGCCAGGGTGCGCGACTGGTGCGCGCTCAGCAGGCGGGCGCCGGCCGGGGTGGCCTGGTCGGCGCCGGCCTCGCGCACCTCGCCGCCCAGGCTGCCGCCCAGCCGGCGCCAGGTGGTGCGCAGCAGCCGCTCCAGGTAGTCGTGGCGGTCGAGCACGTTGATGCTGGTCGATTTGCTGCAATCCTTGGGAAAGGTGCCGCGCAGAACCACCTTCAGCTTGCCGCCGTGTCGCTCGACCTCGGGCGCTTTCCAGCCGGCCTCCCAATTGGCGCAGGGGGCGTCGATCAGCTTGAGCTCGGAGGCCACGCTGACCTTGTCCAGCTCGGGCATCAACACCAGTTTCATGCTGTTGCCGCTGGCCTCCATGTCGAGCTTGAGCAGGTTGGTGTTGACCAGCAGCGCGTCCGGCACCACGTTGTAGTAGGCGTAGGGATACTCGTCGAAGGCCGGCAGTTCGGCGTCGAGCCGGGCCGGCTGGAACAGCTGGCGGTCGAGCACGATGTCGCCCTTGATCTTGCGGATGCCCTGGTTGCGCAGCGCTTGCAGCATGTGGTACAGCGCGTCCTCGTTGAAGTCGCTGTCGGCGCCGCCGCGCAGGTACAGGTCGCCCTGCAGCACGCCCTTGACCAGTTCGGCTTCGCTGCGCAGCTCGGTGCGGCCGCGGAAGACGGGGCCGAGCTGCTCCAGCGCGGCCATGGTGGTCAGCACCTTCATGGTCG
Organism: Rugamonas sp. DEMB1; assembly: GCF_029834475.1. Taxonomy (GTDB): domain Bacteria; phylum Pseudomonadota; class Gammaproteobacteria; order Burkholderiales; family Burkholderiaceae_D; genus Rugamonas; species Rugamonas rubra. The sequence goes on from NZ_CP122407.1 coordinate 6,490,120, forward strand.
AGGCCGGCTGCATGCTGCGCTCGCCGCCGTGCCACAGCAGGGTGCGCGGGCCGCGCAGCACGACGACGCCGACGGCGTCCTGCGGGATGTTGGCGGCCTGCAGCATCTGCGCGATCGGCTCGGGCAAGATGGCGTGGGCGGCGCCGGCGGCGGCCAGCAGGCCGGCCAGCAGGGTGGGCGACAGGAGGCGACGAATCATGGGCGTGCTCACGGTATCAATGGAAGAACAGGTAGGCGACGAAGATGGCCGCCACCACGCCGGCGAAGTCGGCGATCAGGCCGCAGGAGATGGCGTAGCGCGTCTTACGGATGCCGACCGAGCCGAAGTACAGGGCGACGATGTAGAAGGTGGTGTCGGCCGAGCCCTGGAACACGCAGGCGAGGCGGCCGACGAAGGAGTCGACGCCGTAGGTTTTCATGGCGTCGATCATCATCGCCTTCGAGCCGCTGCCGCTGAGCGGCTTCATCATGGCGGTCGGCAGCGCCGGCACGAAGTCGGTGTTGATGCCGAGCAGGGAGAAGAACCAGTTGAAGCCCTCGACGACGAAGCCGAACACGCCGGCGTTGCGGATCACGCTGATCGCCACCAGCATGCCGACCAGGTAGGGGATCACCGTCAGCGAGGTTTGGATGCCGCCCTTGGCGCCCTCGATGAAGGCCTCGTAGACGTTGACCTTGCGGCGCAGCGCGCCGATGATGAAGGTGGCGATGACCAGCATCAGCACCAGGTTGCTGACCACCTTGGAGACCAGCTCGATCTCCTCCTTGCTCAAATACTGGGTGAAGTAGAAGATCATGCCGGCGATGGCGGCGGTCATGCCGCCCAGCCAGCTCAGCACGACGCGGTTGAGCAGGTTGATGCGCTGGCGGATCGACACGGCGATGATGCCGACCAGGGTGGCGACATAGGTGGCGATCATGCAGGGGATGAAGATGTCCGACGGGTCGGCGGCTCCGAGGATGGAGCGCTGCGCCATGATGGCCAGCGGGATCAGGGTCAGGCCGGAGGTGTGCAGCACCAGGAACATGATCTGCGCGTTGCTGGCCTCGTCCTTGTTGGGGTTGAGGGTTTGCAGGCTTTCCATCGCCTTCAGGCCGAAGGGGGTGGCGGCGTTGTCCAGGCCGAGCAGGTTGGCCGAGAAGTTCATCACCATGTGGCCGGTGGCCGGGTGGTTCTTCGGCACGTCGGGGAAGATGCGCGAGAAGAAGGGGGCGATGACGCGCGCCAGCAGGTCGACCACGCCGGCCTTCTCGCCGATGTTCATGATGCCCAGCCACAGCGTCATCACGCCGGCCAGCGGCAGGGCGATGTCCATCACGCCGGACTTGGCCGAGTCGAAGGTGCCGTCGATAATGCGTTTGAAAATCTCGGTGTCGCCAAGGAAGATCCACTGCGCGAAGGCGGCGGCGAAGCCGACCAGAAAGAAGCCGGACCAGATGTAATTGAGCGACATAGATCGAAATTTTCCTGAAGCATATTGAGCAATGTTGAAAGTATAGGGCCAGCCCGCCTTCGCCTAGTGAAAGAATGCGCTTGGAACATGCCAAAAAGTTATATGCTGCCGGTCTGATTTCATTGGCGCGCCGTGCCGGCCGGGCTTAGCCTGCGCCCGGTGGACAGGCCGGATCACGCTGGGCAGCCCTTATTGACTGGATCGCATATGAAGAAACTGTGTAACAAGGCAAGCATGGCCGCCGTGGCCGCCGTGGCCGCGCTGCTGGCGCTGGCCGGCACTGCCCATGCCGCCGCCGATGCCGCCGCCGCCGCCGCGCCCGCCAAGGTGCTGCACGCCTTCCTCAGCACCGGCGAGACGGGCCTGGACCCCGCCGTCGCCTCCGACCTGGCCAGCCTGAGCCTACTGGAAAACCTGTTCGACCCGCTGCTGCGCTACGACTACCTGGCGCGCCCGGTCAAGTTGCAGGAAAACACGCTGCGCACCATGCCCAAGGTCGAGGACGGCGGCCTGAGCTACACCTTCGAGCTGCGGCCCGGCATCTATTTCACGCCCGACCCGGCCTTCAAGGGCGTCAAGCGCGAGGTGGTGGCGCAGGACTACGTCTACAGCCTCAAGCGCCTGTACGACCCCACGTTGAAGTCGCCCTGGTTGTTCCTGCTCGAAGGAAAAATCGTCGGCGACGGCGCCCTGGCCGCCGACAAGTTCGGCTACGACAGCGCCGTCGCCGGCCTGCAAGCCGTCGACAAATACACCCTGCGCATCCGCCTGACCAAGCCCGACCCGAATTTCCTTTTCTACCTGGCGATCCCGGCCACCGGCGTGGTGGCGCGCGAGGTGATCGAGGCCTATCCCGGCCAAGCCGGCAACCACCCGGTCGGCAGCGCCGCCTTCATGATGGGCACGTGGAAACACAGCGACAAGATCACCCTGCTGGCCAACCCGGACTTCCGCCCCACCGTGTTCCACGCCGGCGCCAACGTCGCGCCGCAGGACCCGCGCGCTGGCCGCCGGCCTGGAGGGGCGCCGCCTGCCGCTGGTCGACCGCGTCGAGGTGAAAATCATGGAGGAGTACCAGTCGCGCATGCTGGGCTTCCTCAACGGCGAGTTCGACTACCTGGAGCAGGTGCCGGAATCGCTGAAGGACATGGTGCTGGCGCCCGGCGGCGGCGCGCCCGCGCTGAAGCCGGCGCTGGCGCGCCAGGGCCTGGCGCTGTCCACCTTTCCGGTGCTGCAGACCTACTACATGTGGATGAACATGGACGACCCGCTGATCGGCGGCTACGGCAAGGACAAGGTGGCGCTGCGCCGCGCCATCGCGCTCGGCTACAACAGCGCCGAGGACATCGCCCTGCTGAAGAAGGGCCTGGCGCTGCCGGCCGAAACGCCGCTGCCGCCCAACGTGCTGGGCTACGACCCGGCCTACCGCGCGCCCGAGGGCTACGACCCGGCGCTGGCGCGCGCGCTGCTGGAGCGCTTCGGCTACCGCCTGGGCAAGGACGGCTTCCGCAGCCTGCCCGACGGCAAGCCGCTGACCCTGCTGATGCACTCCGAGCCGTCCACCGTGGGCCGGCTGCGCGACGAGTTCTGGCGCAAGAGCCTGAACGCCATCGGCCTGCGCGTAACCTTCAAGAGCGACAAGAAAACCGAGGTCATCAAGGCCTCGCGCCTGGGCAAGGTGATGATGTTCGAAACCAACTGGATCGCCGACTTCCCCGACGGCGACAACTTCTACCAGCTGCTGTACGGCGCCAACAGCGGCCGCGCCAACTACGCCCGCTTCAACCTGCCGGCCTTCAACCAGCGCTACGAGCAGGCCCGCCAGCTGCCCGACTCGGCCGAGCGCGCCCGCCTCTACCGCGAGATGGCGCAGTTGCTGCACGCCTACGCGCCGTGGGTGCTGCTGACCCATCCGATCTCGGCCGACATCCGCCAACCGTGGTTAAAAAACTACAAACGCCATCCAGTCGAGTTCACCGCGTGGCGTTACCTCGACATCAATATTTCCGAACGCCAACGATCCGCTAAGATAACACCCTGACGGACGGCGCGACCATTCCAAAAGGTTATGGTTGCCTTAGAACATTTCATTGGCTGGCCGGGTTTGCATGGCGCTACTCTGATTTGCTAGTAATAAAGCAATGATCTAGGCAAGGCGTGGATTTTGCCGCCATCGCCGGTCAACAAGTCGGTAAAAAAGAGCGGAAACAAGCGCGGAAACAAGCGCATTCGGTGCAGGCACATTTAGGGAGAACCACTTTGAAGGTCAAGAAACTGGCGCACATGCTTGCGCTGATCGGTGCGGTCGCACCGTTCGCCAACGACGCCATGGCGCAGGACGCGGCGCCCATCCAGCGGATCGAAATCACCGGCAGTAGCATCAAGCGCATCGCCAAGGAAGGCGCGCTGCCGATCCAGGTGGTGAGCTTCGACACCATCGAAAAATCCGGCATCACCAGCACCGAGCAACTGGTGCGCACCCTGTCGGCCAACGGCACCGGCGCCGACAACATGACCTCCGGCAACAACGTCTTCGGCGCCGACGCCGACCGCGTCAGCGGCGGCGCCTCCTTCGCCTCGTTGCGCGGGCTGGGACCGAACTCGACGCTGGTGCTGCTCAACGGCCGCCGCATCGCCACCCACGGCGCCAGCGGCAAGGCGGTCGACCTGAACTCGATTCCGCTGGGCGCCATCGCCCGCGTCGAGATCCTCAAGGACGGCGCCTCGGCCATCTACGGCACCGACGCCGTCGGCGGCGTGATGAACTTCATCCTGCGCGAGAACTACGACGGCGTCGAGGCCAGCGCCTCGACCAACGTCACCCAACAGGGCGGCGGCCAGACCCGCCGCCTCTCCCTGCTGGCCGGCAAGGGCAAGCTGGCCGACGACGGCTACAACATCATGGCCAGCGTGACCTACGACAAGGACGACAAGCTCAGCTCGTCCGACCGCAAGTTCGTCAACGGCTTCCAGCCGGCGCGCGGCCTGTCGCCGGACACCACCGGCACGCCCTTCGCCACTCAGCTGAGCGGCGCCGGCACGGCGCTGGGCACCGGCTTCCAGGTGCCCGGCGACAGCAGCACCTACCTGCAGGCCAACCAGCTCAGCCTGCAAGGAAAGTGCGACAGCGTGTCCGGCATGTCGCAGTACCAGACCGGTCTGTGGAAGGACGTCACCTCCCCGCTGCGCAGCAAGTATTCCTGCGCCTACGACTACGGCGCCGACTACGCCATCAGCTTCCCGGTCGAGCGCCTGAACACCATCGCGCGCGGTGCGCTGCAACTGAACGCCGACCACAAGCTGGTGTTCGAGGGCATGTACTCGCGCACCAAGGCGACGGCGATCCTGACGCCGGTGCAGATCCAAACCAGCCTGGCCAACAAGAACGCCTACCCGGTCGGCGGCGCCTACTACCAGGACCTGTCGGCCTTCATCCCCAGCTTCGACAAGACCAAGCCCATCATCTACAAGTGGCGCGCCACCGAGTGGGGCGACCGCACCCAGGAGAACGTCACCGACAGCGCGCGCCTGCTGATCGCCGCCGAGGGCACCTTCCTCGGCAAGTGGGACTACAAGGCCGGCCTGTCGCGCGCCGAGAGCCAGACCAAGACCGCGCTGACCGACGGCTATGGCTACACCAGCAAGATCTATTCGGCGCTGGCCAGCGGCGTCATCAACCCGTGGCTGGCGCCGGGCCAAAGCCAGACCGCCGAGGCGAACAGCCTGATCGAGTCGACCAAGTTCCGTGGCGACTTCCAGCACGGCAAAACCACCCTGACCCAGCTCGACGGCACCGTCTCCGGCGAGCTGCTGCAGTTGCCGGCCGGCGCGCTGGCCATCGCCGCCGGCTTCGACCTGCGCCGCGAGGGCTACGACTTCGGCCAGAACGTCGACGCCACGCAGGTCCTGCTGGCGCCGGGCAACGCCGCGCTGAGCAACACCAGCCGCGACGTGCGCGCCATCTTCACCGAGCTGCTGGTGCCGGTGACCAAGGACCTGGAACTGCAACTGGCGCTGCGCCGCGACCACTACAGCGTGTTCGGCGCCACCACCAACCCCAAGGTGGCCTTCCGCTACCAGCCGGCCAGCACGCTGCTGTTCCGCGGCTCGGCCAACAAGGGTTTCCTGGCGCCCAGCTTCACCCAGTTGTATTCGGCCCAGCTGTCGCAGGAACTGCCGAACGGCATCATCGACCCGATCTTCTGCCCGACCCATCCGGGCGACCCGGCCTTCTGCGCCATCGCGCGCCAGCCCTACCTGACCGGCGGCAACAGCAGCCTGCGTCCGGAGACCTCCAAGCAGGGCACGCTGGGCATGGTGATCGAGCCGGTCAAGGGCTACTCCGCCTCGCTCGACTTCTGGGCCATCAACGTGCAGGACCGCATCCTGAACCGCACGCCGCAGGTGGTGCTGGCCAACGCCGCCGCGTTGTCCGCCAACATCATCCGCAACCCGGACAACACCATCAACTACATCCAGGCCGGTTGGATCAACGCCGCCGGCCTGCGCACCCGTGGCGCCGACCTCGGCCTGCGCGGCGAGGGCTGCTGTCCGGCTACAAATGGAACGCCGCGCTGGACGGCACTTGGACCAAGAGCTTCAAGTTCGCCGAGATCCAGGGCCAGCAGTACAAGGAACTGGTGGGCAACTTCTACACCCGCGACATCTACCTGCGCTGGAAGCACAACGCCAGCCTGGGCGTGGCGCGCGGCGACTGGAGCGGCCTGTTGACGCAGAACTACAGCTCCGGCTACAAGGACCAGCTGCCCAACGGTGGCAAGGGCACGCCGCCGGCCGGCTTCAAGGCCGACGTCAGCAGCTACACCACGTACGACGTGTCGGCCACCTACGGCGGCATCAAGAACGCCACCTTCACCGTCGGCATCAAGAACCTGCTCAACACCGACCCGCCGTTCACCGCGCACAACGTCGACGAGGTGGTTGGCGCCGGTTGGGACCCGCGCGTCGCCGACGCGCGCGGCCGCCAGTTGACGCTGCTGTTCAAGTACAAGTTCCTCTAAGCGGGAACCGGACGGCGCCGCGATTGCGGCGCCGTTTTTTTATCAGCAACGGCCACGTCCGCTTGACGGCGTGTTGAACCAACAGAAAGGCAGTGATGTCCGATCCAGCACCACTGAGCCGGCGCCGCTTCGGCGCCCTGCTGGCCGGCGCCGCCGTGGCGGCGGCCCAGCCGGCCACGGCGCTGGCCGGCGCGCGCACCACCCGGGGAGGCAAAGCCATGAAACAACACCTGCTCAAGCCGACCAGGCTGCACAGCGGCGACCTGGTCGGCATCGTCGCGCCGGCCGGGCCGTCGAATCCGGCGGCCCTCGAACAGGCTGTGCAGAATTTGCAGGCGCTGGGCCTGCGCGCCAAGCTGGGCGCCCACCTGGGCGAGGTCTACGGCAACTACGGCGGCAGCGTCGAACACCGCGTCGCCGACTTGCACGCCATGTTCCTCGACCCCGAGGTCAAGGCCGTGTGGGCGATACGCGGCGGCTCCGGCTGCATCGCCCTGTTGTCCCACCTGAACTACAAGCTGATCCGCAGCAATCCCAAGATCCTGCTGGGCTTTTCCGACGTCACCGCGCTGCACCTGGCGCTGCAGCGGCGCGCCGGCCTGGTCAGCTTCCACGGCCCGGTGCTGTCGACGCCGTTCTCCGACTACACCCGCAACCATCTGCAGAACCTGCTGATGGCGCCGCAGGCCCACTACACCATCCCCATGGCGCAGGAGAACCGCGCCCGCGCCGTGGCGGCGCCGCAGTACGCTCTGCGCACCGTGCACGCCGGCCAGGCCAGCGGCCGCCTGATGGGCGGCAACCTGAGCATGGTCGCCGCGCTGGCCGGCACGCCCTACGCCGCCGATTTCCGCCAGGCCATCGTGTTCTTGGAGGACGTGAGCGAGGAGCCCTACCGCATCGACCGCATGATGACCCAGCTGCAATTGAGCGAGGGTTTCGAGCACGCGGCGGCGATGATGTTGGGCGTGTTCGAAAAATGCGCGCCGCCCGCCGACGAGGTGTCGCTGAGCCTGGAGCAGACGTTGGACCAGCACCTGCTGCCGCTCAAGCTGCCGTCGGCCACCGGCTACTCCTTCGGCCACATCCGCGACCAGTTCACCTTGCCGCTCGGCCTGCAGGCCCGCTTCGACACCGAGCAGCAGAGCTTGACCCTGCTGGAGCCGGCGGTGCTGTAGCGCCGGCAAAAGTGGATGTAAATAATTTGTGCGCTGCACAAATATCTGTGATACACTACGTTCTGTGGTGAGGTTTGCATGCAGACAGTCCCACTATCCAAGGCATGCGCCACAAACCGGGTTGTGTAAGTTTGGTTTGTGCATGGCGACAAAAGCTTGGATTTGTAATTCCGAATACGATGGTCGATTTACACGTTGGGGGCACCACGCAGATAGCATGGGCGCCCGAGACTCTGGAGGCACTTTGCAGATAGCACTGGCATCCGGCACACGATTAAACTATTGGTAATACATTGGAACAAAGCCCGCGAAAGTGGGCTTTTTTTTCGTCCGCGTTTTCCTTCCCCTCTCTTTTTCTACTTTTAGTCCGTGTGTTTGTCTGCATCCCGCCCAGTTGTAAGCGGATGTAAGACTCGGTAAGCGTATGTAATAGCCGTCAACTCAACCGTGGCGGCCGCCGTTTTCTGCTCAGTGATACGGGAATTGTCCCGGCGCCGAAAAACCAGATAAGGATTACATCATGCACAAAATCATCGCTTCCCTGATCGCCGCCCTGTTCGCTACCGCCGCATTCGCTCAAGCGCCTGCCGCCAGCACCGCCACCGTCGCCGCCAAGAGCGCGCCCGTCGCGGTCAAAGCCGAAGTGAAAGACAGCAAGGACGTCGTCAAAACCGAAGCGAAAACCGAAGTCAAAGGCGAAGCCAAGACCGCCGCCAAGACCGAGGTGAAAGCCGAAGCCAAGACCGAAGCCAAGGCAGAGAAAAGCAAAGAACCCCACAAGGACGACGGCAAAACCAAGCCGCACACCGAAGCCGCCAAGGTAGCGACGACGGAACCAGCGAAAGCCGCGCCTGTGAGCAAATAAGCCTGACCGGATTGAGCAGCAAGAACACGCAAGACGCAGTAACAAAGACTAAAACGGGAATTGTTCCCACCACACCGAAAACAATGTAAAGGATTTATATCATGAGCAAAATCATCGCCAGCCTGATCGCCACCCTGTTCGCCAGCGCCGCTTTCGCACAAGCTCCGGCGCCAGTCGCCAGCGCCACCGCCGCCAGCAGCGCGCCGGTCGCCGCCCAGTCGGCGACCAAGGAAAGCAAGGCCGCAGTGAAGGGCGAAACCAAGGCAGTGGTCAAGGCCGAGGCCAAGCAAGCGGCCAGCACCGGCGAAGTGAAAGCCGGCGGCGAAGCGGCCAAGCCAGAGGCGAAAGTAGCCAAGGTCAAGAAGTCGCATCACAAGGCGGCCAAGGCCAAAACCGAACCGAACGAAGCGGCCAAGGTGACCACCGCAGCAACACCAGCGGCGACGCCGGCAGCACCAGCGGCACCAGCACCAGCAGGCGCGCCAGCCGCAGCAGCAAAATAAGCTAGTCTCTAGCCAAAAAAAGACAGGGTTTCCTGTCTTTTTTTTCGTCCGTATGTCGCTGGTGTCGTGCGTTACAAGGCGCGGGCGATGAGGATTTTTTGGATGTCGCTGGTGCCCTCGTAGATCTGGCAGACGCGCACGTCGCGGTAGATGCGTTCGACCGGGAAGTCGGACACGTAGCCGTAGCCGCCGTGCACCTGGATCGCGTCCGAGCAGACCCGCTCGGCCATCTCCGAGGCGAACAGCTTGGCCATCGCCGCCTCCTTCAGGCAGGGCAGGCCGGCGTCCTTCATCGAGGCGGCGTGGCGGATCAGCTGGCGCGCCGCCTCGATCTGGGTGGCCATGTCGGCCAGGCGGAACTGCACCGCCTGGTGCTCGAAGATGGCCTTGCCGAAGCTCTCGCGTTCGCGCGCGTAGTGCAGCGCGGCCTCGTAGGCGGCGCGCGCCATGCCGACCGCCTGCGAGGCGATGCCGATGCGGCCGCCCTCCAGGCCGGACAGGGCGATCTTGTAGCCCTGGCCCTCCTCGCCGATCAGGTTCCCGGCCGGGACGCGGCAGTTCTCGAACAGGATCTGCGCCGTGTCCGAGGAGTGCTGGCCCATCTTCTGCTCCAGACCGGCGACGATGTAGCCGGGCGCCGAGGTCGGCACCCAGAAGGCGCTGATGCCCTTCTTGCCGGCCGCCTTGTCGGTCACCGCCATGACGATGGCGACGTCGGCGTACTTGCCGCTGGTGATGAACTGCTTGACGCCGTTGAGCACGTACTCGTCGCCCTCGCGCACGGCGGTGGTGCGCAGCGCCGAGGCGTCGCTGCCGGTGTGCGGCTCGGTCAGGCAGAAGGCGCCCAGCATGTCGCCCTGGGCCAGCGGACGCAGCCATTGCTCCTTCTGCGCGTCGTTGGCGTACATCATGGCGATGCTGCACACCGGGCAGTTGTTGACCGAGATGATGGTCGAGGTGCCGCCGTCGCCGGCGGCGATCTCCTCGAGCACCAGGGCCAGCGAGACGTAGTCGAGGCCGGCGCCGCCCAGCGCCTCGGGCACCGCCACGCCGAAGGCGCCCAGCGCCGCCAGCTCCTTCAACTCCTGTTTGGGGAAGTAGTGCTCCTTGTCCCAGCGCGCCGCGTTGGGCGCCAGGCGCTCCTGGGCAAAGGTGCGCAGGGCGTCGCGGATCATATTGTGTTCGTCGCTCAGTATCATGGGGTCTCAGTGTGTTGTCGTTGTTCTGGGGTGTTGCGTGGGCCGGCGCGTGGCCGGCCTTACCAGCCGATCACCCGGCCGTCGTAGTTGCGGTACACCGCGTGGTCGTTGTGCGGCAGCTTGGCCAGGGTGGCGCGCATGCCGCTGGCGCTCTCCTCGACCGAGATGTCGGCCTCGGCGCCGCCCATGTCGGTGCGCACCCAGCCGGGGTGGAAGGCGACGCAGGTGGCGCCCTTGTTGCCGAAGGTCAGGGCGGTGTCGATCAGCACCGAGTTCAGCGCCGCCTTGCTGGCGCGGTACAGCGAGCCGCTGGCGTTGCCGCGCTCGCTGAGCGAGCCCATGTGCGAGGACAGCACGGCCAGCTTGCCGCGCGCCGCGCAGACCATAGTCGCGATGATGGGCAGCAGGCGCATCGCCGCCAGCACGTTGGTGTGCATCACGTTGTCGAAGTCGGTCTGCAGGGGGAAGCCGTCGTCGCGCGGGCCGTAGACGCCGGCGTTGAGGAACACCACCTGCAGCTGCTCGCCCTCGAGCTTCCAGCCGAGGCCGGCGCAGGACTCCAGGTTGGTGACGTCGAGCAGGTGGCTTTCCGTGCCCAGCGCGGCGAGCGCGTCGCAGTCCGGGGTGGTGCGCGCGGTGGCGATGACGCGCCAGCCGTCGGCCAGGTATTGCCGCGCCAGCTCGCGGCCGATGCCGCGCGAGGCGCCGATGATCAGTGCGGTGGGCATATTGTCACCTCCAAGTGAAAAGTCGGGCGGGATCGGGCAAGCCCCTATCCCCAAAATGCCGCCCGATTCAGTGTTCCAGCAAGCACGCTCAGCAGTCGGGGTCAGTGCCGACAATCGGACAAATACCGCTTGCCGGACTGGTCTTCTGCCTGAGCCCGTGTCCGAATGTCGGCACTGACCCCGGGGTTTTGACGGGGCGGGCCATAGGGTCAGACCCTAGGGTCTGACCCTGGATTGGGCGCTCAGGCCAGTTCGATCGCCACGGCCGTCGCTTCGCCGCCGCCGATGCACAGCGCCGCCACGCCGCGCTTGCCGCCGGTCTTGCGCAGCGCGCCGATCAGGGTGACGATGATGCGCGCGCCGGAGGCGCCGATCGGGTGGCCCAGGGCGCAGGCGCCGCCGTGGATGTTGATCTTGCTGTGCGGGATGTCGAGGTCGTGCATGGCGGCCATCGGCACGGCGGCGAAGGCTTCGTTGACCTCGAACAGGTCGACGCTGGCGCTGCTCCAGCCGGTCTTGGCGAACAGCTTTTGCATGGCGCCGACCGGGGCGGTGGTGAACAGGTTGGGCGCCTGGGCGTGGGTGGCGTGGCCGACGATGGTGGCCAGCACGGTCAGGCCCTGCTCCTTGGCGCTGGAGGCGCGCATCAGCACCAGCGCGGCGGCGCCGTCGTTGATCGACGAGGAGGAGGCGGCGGTGATGGTGCCGTCCTTCTTGAAGGCGGCGCGCAGCGAGGGGATCTTCTCGATCTTGGCCTTCAGCGGGCCCTCGTCCTTGTCGATGACGGTGTCGCCGCCACGACCGGAGACGGTCACCGGCGCGATCTCCCAGGCGAAGCTGCCGTCGGCCGCCGCCGCCTGGGCGCGTTGCACCGAGGCGATGGCGAAGGCGTCCTGCGCTTCGCGCGTGAACTTGTAGGTGCTGACGCATTCCTCGGCGAAGGTGCCCATCGAGCGGCCGTTGCCCTTCTCGTCCTTGCTGTAGGCGTCCTCCAGGCCGTCGAGCATCATGTGGTCGTAGATCATGCCGTGGCCGATGCGGTAGCCGCCGCGCGCCTTCGGCACCAGGTAGGGCGCGTTGGTCATCGACTCCATGCCGCCGGCGACGATCAGGTCGGCGCTGCCGGCCTTCAGGGCGTCGTGGGCGAAGATGGTGGCCTGCATGGCCGAGCCGCACATCTTGGACAGGGTGACGGCGGCGGCCGAGGTCGGCAGGCCGGCCTTCAGCGCGGCCTGGCGCGCCGGGGCCTGGCCCTGGCCGGCCATCAGGCAGTTGCCGAAGTAGACGTGCTCGACCGCCTCGGGCTTGACGCCGGCGCGCTCGACGGCGGCCTTGATGGCCACCGCGCCCAGGTCGCTGGCGTTGACGTTGGAAAAGTCGCCCTGGAAGGCGCCCATTGGGGTGCGCGCGGCACCGACGATTACGATAGGATCATTCATTTTCAAGAGTCTCCATGAAGGGTGGCGGCGTCACCGTCGCCGTGGGTGTGGGTTGGTGCTGGTTGCTGAAACGTATGTTCTGCGGATACGGGAAGACGTCCTCGACATAGCCGTCGGCGATGCGCTGCTTGCGCGCCTGCCACCACGCCCGGGTCAGCAGGTCGGCGTGGTACTTCATGAAGTAGCGGCGGATCTTGGCGTTGCCCAGCAGGAAGCGGCCGAACTGCTCGGGGAAGACGTCGTGCTTGCCGATCGGATACCAGGGCTCGGCCGACATCTCCTCCTCGTCGGTGCGCGCCTCGGGGATGTCGCGGAAGACGCAGTCGGTGATGTACTCGATCTCGTCGTAGTCGTAGAACACCACGCGCTGGTGGCGGGTCACGCCGAAGTTCTTGTACAGCATGTCGCCGGGGAAGATGTTGGCCGCCACCAGCTCCTTGATGGCGTTGCCGTACTCCAGCACGCCGTGCTCGATCTGCAGGTCGTCGCCCTCCTTCTCGGCGTTCGACAGCCAGATGTTGAGCGGCACCATGCGCCGCTCGATGTACAGGTGCTTGATGATCAGCTGCTCGCCGTCCTCCTCCACCAGCGAGGGGGCGAAGTGCTTCAGCTCGGCGATCAGGGCCCTCGGTGAAGCGGTGCCGCGGGAAGGCCACGTTGGAATACTCCAGCGTGTCGGCCATGCGGCCGACGCGGTCGTGGTTCTTCACCAGCAGGTATTTTTCCTTGATCAGCGCGCGGGTGGTCTCCTTGGGCGCCGGGAAGAAGTCCTTGATCACCTTGAACACGTAGGGGAAGGAGGGCAGGGCGAACACCAGCATCACCAGGCCGCGGATGCCGGGGGCGATCTCGAACTGGTCGGACGAGTGCTTCAGGTGTTGCAGGTAGTCGCGGTAGAACAGCGTCTTGCCCTGCTTCTGCAGGCCGAGGATGGTGTAGATCTCGCTGCGCGGCTTGCGCGGCAGCAGGCTGCGCAGGAACTGCACATAGGCCGAGGGCACCTCCATGTCGACCAGGAAGTAGGCGCGGGTGAAGGAGAACAGCACGGTGATCTGCTCCTGGTCGAACAGCACGGTGTCGAGGATCAGCTCGGCGTTGCGGTTGTGCAGGATCGGCACGACGAAGGGGTATTCCTTGTTGCCGTTGATGCCCTTGCCGACGATGTAGGCGCCCTTGTTGCGGTAGAACAGGCTCGACAGCACCTGGATCTGGTGGTTCGGCTCGATCTTGTTGCTGCCGAAGATCTGCCGCAGCCGCGTCTCGACCTGCTCGACGTCGCGGTCCAGGTTGGCGAAGGCGGCGTCGAGCTGGAAGTTGGTGATGATGCGCTTGAGCGTGAAGCGCAGGCCGTCGGTGCCGGGGTAGTAGACGCGGTAGGTCGGCGCCAGCTCCTCGGTCTCGATGTACTCGGTGGAGACCACCGGGCGCACGAAGATGAAGTCGTTGTGGAAATAGGTGCGGTGCAGGATGTTGCAGCAGACCGAGTTGAAGAAGGTCTCGGCCAGCTCGGGCTGCTTGTGGTCGGACAGCATGCCGATGAAGTGCAGCTTGAGCTCGCGCCACACCTCGTCGGTCAGCTCGGAGTGGTCGTACTCGTCCTCCAGCAAATGCACGCATTCCTGCACGCGCTGGTCGTAGAAGCCGATGCGCTCGCGCGCGGCCTGCTGGGCGGTGGCCCAGTCGCCCTGCTCGAAGTGGATCTTGGCCTGGCGGCTGGTGTCGCGGAACAGGCGGTAGTGCTTGTCGAAGCCGTCGCGGATGGTGCGGGCGATGTCGAAGGCGATCTGCGAGCTCAGCAGTTTGGGAAAAGCGGCTTGGGTCATGGGTCCGTCTCGCTGGGGGCGCTAGGGTGCATTAGCTGGTCTAATAAAATCGCCGGCAATAGTAGTCCAGCTAATGCGCGCGCCCTGCCTACTTGGTTTCCGCGAACAGTTCGCGACCGATCAGCATGCGGCGGATTTCGCTGGTGCCGGCGCCGATTTCGTACAACTTGGCGTCGCGCCACAGGCGGCCGACCGGATACTCGTTGATGTAGCCGTTGCCGCCCAGCGTCTGGATCGCCTCGCCGGCCATCCAGGTCGCTTTTTCCGCGCTATACAAAATGGCTCCCGCCGCGTCCTTGCGCAGCTGGCGGACCGCTTCCGGGGTTTTGGCCCGGTCGCAAGCCTGACCGACGGCGTACACATATGCCTTGCACGCCATCATGGTCGAGTACATGTCCGCAATCTTACCCTGCATCAGCTGGAATTCGCCGATGGGCTGGCCGAATTGCTGGCGATCGTGGATATACGGCACCACCGCGTCCATGCAGGCCTGCATGATGCCCAGCGGGCCGCCGGACAGCACGGTGCGCTCGAAGTCGAGGCCGGACATCAGCACGTTGACGCCCTTGCCCTCGCCGCCCAGCACGTTTTCCAGCGGCACCTCGCAGTTTTCGAACACCAGCTCGCCGGTGTGCGAGCCGCGCATGCCCAGCTTGTCGAGCTTTTGCGCCACCGAGAAGCCGGGGAAGCTCTTCTCGATCAGGAAGGCGGTCATGCCCTTGGCGCCGGCCGCCAGGTCGCTCTTGGCGTAGACCACCAGCACGTCGGCGTCGGGGCCGTTGGTGATCCACATCTTGGTGCCGTTGAGCACCCAGCGGTCGCCCTTCAGGTCGGCGCGCAGCTTCATGCTGACCACGTCGGAGCCGGCGTTCGGCTCGGACATGGCGAGCGCGCCGATGTGCTCGCCGGAAATGAGCTTCGGCAGGTATTTGCGTTTTTGCTCTTCGCTGCCGTTGCGCTTGATCTGGTTGACGCACAGGTTCGAGTGGGCGCCGTAGGACAGGCCGACCGAGGCCGAGGCGCGCGAGATCTCCTCCATCGCCACGATGTGGGCCAGGTAGCCCATGTTGGCGCCGCCGTACTCCTCGCCGACGGTGACGCCGAGCACGCCCAGCTCGCCCATCTTGCGCCACAGGTCCATCGGGAACTGGTCGCTGCGGTCGATCTCGGCGGCGCGCGGGGCGATCTCGGCGGCGGCGAACTGTTGCACCGCTTCACGCAGGGCGGCGATGTCTTCGCCGTGGTCAAAGGTCAGGCCTGGGAGATGGAGCATGTCATCCTCGTGTTGTGGTTTTAGTTGAAGCGTCAATGATACGCCGGTGTGACGTTAAACGTAAACGTAAAGCGGCGCGCGGTAAAGCGAAGATTCGCGAAGATGTGATGACGGCGTGGCGGCTCAGTCGGCGGCGGCCGGTTCGCCCTTGCCGTCGGCGATGGCGGCCAGCAGGCGGCGGCACTCGTCCTCGTGGGCGGTGATCTCGCTGAGCGACATTTCGATGTCCTCGCGCTGCTGTTCCAGCGTTTCGCGGTGCTGCGCCAGCACGCCGAGGAAGCGGTTCATCTGCGCGCTGGTGTCCTTGGGCGACTCGTACATGTCGACCAGGCTCTTGATCTCCGACAGCGACAGGCCGAGGCGCTTGCCGCGCAGGGTCAGCTTGAGGCGGGTGCGGTCGCGCGGCGTGTAGACGCGGTTGCGCCCGCCCGCGCCCTCGCGCGAGGGGCTGAGCAGACCCTGGTCCTCGTAGAAGCGGATCGCGCGCGCCGTGATGTCGAATTCGCGGGACAGTTCGGTAATGGTATAGGTCGGCATTGTGTGGGCTGGCGGTATAAAGTGAGGAGGGGACGCGGCGGCGCGAAGCGGCCTACAATGGGCGGGAACTTCCGTTTACGTCAACGTCAATCGCATTGTAGCGCGTGAAAGATAAAAAATGAATCCACTCGAAGCCCAGCTTTCCTACCCCCTCGGCGAGCAGTT
This sequence comes from Rugamonas sp. DEMB1, assembly GCF_029834475.1. Lineage (GTDB taxonomy): Bacteria > Pseudomonadota > Gammaproteobacteria > Burkholderiales > Burkholderiaceae_D > Rugamonas > Rugamonas rubra. Next base: position 6,506,305 of record NZ_CP122407.1, read on the forward strand.
GCCGGCCACCGGCGCGGTGCTGGAGATCGTGCCCGGCCTGCGCTGGCTGCGCATGCCGCTGCCGTTCGCGCTGGACCACATCAATCTGTGGTTATTGCGCGACGAGTTCGCCGGCCTCGGCGTGGCCGGCCCCGGCCCCGGCGCGGACGCGGACGCGGATGCGGAGGTCGGCGCCGGCGCCGGCTGGTGCGCGGTCGACTGCGGCGTGGCCAGCGACGCCACGCGCGCCGCCTGGGAGGCGGTGTTCGCCGGCGGCATGGACGGCCTGCCGCTGCGCCGCGTGCTGGCCACCCATTGCCACCCGGACCACATCGGCCTGGCCGACTGGCTGTGCCGCCGCTGGCAGGCGCCGCTGTGGGCCACCACCGGCGAATACGCCTTCGCCCGCATGATGGCGGCGGCCCTGCCCGGGGTCGACAACGCGGCGGCGCTGCCGCATTTCCGCCGCCACGGCCTGGCCGACCCGGACATGCTGGAAAAGATGCAAAGCCGCAAAAACTACTACCCCTCGCTGGTGCCGGCCGTGCCGGCCGCCTACACCCGCATCCAGGACGGAGAGTCGGTTGTCATTGGTGACCATGAATGGCGGGTCGTCACCGGCTTCGGCCACGCCCCCGAGCACGCCGCGCTGTACTGCGCCGCGCTGAACGTGTTGATCTCCGGCGACATGGTGCTGCCGCGCATCTCCACCAACGTCTCGGTGTTCGCCATCGAGCCGGAGGCCAACCCGCTGACCCTGTACCTCGACTCGCTGGGCAAGTTCGCCGGACTGCCGGACGACGTGCTGGTGCTGCCCTCGCACGGCCGGCCCTTCCGTGGCCTGCACACCCGCATCGCCCAGTTGCGCGCGCACCACGTCGAGCGCCTGGCCGAGGTGGTGCAAGCCTGCCGGCAATGGCAGTCGGCGGCCGACATCGTGCCGCTGATGTTCAAGCGCGCGCTGGACGCCCACCAGCTCAGTTTCGCCCTCGGCGAGGCGCTGGCCCACCTGCACAAGCTGTGGCACGACGGTATCGTGCGACGCGAAATGGGGCCGGACGGCATCATACGCTTCCGCCTGGGCGAGCCAGCGTAGCAAATTGCAAGCGAGTGTGGTCAAAGGGCCGGATTCCGCTGAAATTCCGGCCCGCTGAGGCGTGCAAGGTGTTATTGTATCGACAAGCCTCCCGGGCATGGCCGAACATGGTGTTTGCCCTGTTTTGAGGCAATGCACGAAATATTATTCGGTCGCCGCCACGGCCTCCCGTGCCGGCAGGGAGCGATACTTGTTCAATTTAACAGCCGGTTTTGTTGCATTCCCAGCAGCCAGCCAAGAGACTGACTTTCATGTCGCAACATGAAATAGTGCAACTATGAATTCTTCTAATGAACGCGAAAGCTTCAGCCAGCGCCTGCAGCAGGCGCTCAAGAACGCCCACTACTCCCCCGACAGCCCGACCCGCCTGGCGCGCGAATTCAATATTCGCTTCGACGGCCGCCCGATCACCGTCCACGCCGCCCGCAAATGGCTGGTAGGCGAGGCTATTCCGACCCAAGAGAAGCTGCGCATGATCGCGCAATGGCTGGGCGTGCCGGCCGAGTGGCTGCGCTTCGGCGGCCCGGACGCGGTCGCGCCGACCGGCGATAATTCCGCCGCGCTGGCCCGCTTCGAGTCGGCCGACGTCAAGCTGATCGCCGATTTGCAGCGCCTCGACGAGCACCACCGGCAAATCGCCCGTGAATTTATCCGCATGCTGGTGCGTGTAAACTACCAAAAGTAGCTTTTTAGTGTCGCCATACGGCATCTTATTTGTCTTTTTGGTAATCCGCCGCGCCGCCGCAGAACTGCCTTCCGGATAAGACCGCTACCGGTTTTTGTTCGGTTGCGCCGGGCCGGGCATGTCCGCGCCAGCCCTGATGTTTGCTGGCTTTCCGCCTGGAAATAGTCTGTTTTTACTGCGTGCGAACGACCATACCACTTTGCCCCGCCGGCCGCCGCAGGCGCCTTGTGCAGACCGCCACGTTTGCGAATTGTCACGATTTCGACACGAAACTAGTGCACAATAGGGAAGCTTGGTCTGGATGGTAATTCTTTTGGGCAAGAATGATCGCGGAAGCAGCGTGCATTCGAATAGTGGCTCATAATCACATGAGTTTTTGCGACAGTGCAGCATTCACTACGGAGCCAACATTTGAGCCGTCTTATGAAAAGTAATTACAGCAATGTAGCGCAGCTAAAAGATTTGATGACCGTTCCACCGATGACCGCCGCCCAGCACGCGGAAGTGATGCGCAAGCGCATCGCGCACCGCCGCATGGTCGAGGAAGCCAGGGATTTGAAGTTGGCGAGTGGAATCCAGTTCGAGAAACGCTAGTTCCAGGCCGCGGAAACGGCCCTGGGTTGCTGCACCAGCCGGCGGGCCAGTACCGCCGGGCTGAACCACCGTCCGCCGCGCCCTTGCGGCCTACGGCGCTGCCTGCTTTACCCCGTCCACTTTGGCGCCAGCGCGCCGCGCAGTTCTTCGTCACACTGATGATGAGTAGCCGCTACGCCGTGTAATGTTAGGCGTCGCCGGTGTCGTCGTCCGTCGCCGGCGCGACGCTGCCTTCCTTCATGCCGCCCCAGCGCGGCGCCAATGCATGTTGTATGTCAAACAGGTCCAGCACCCGCGCAACGGTGTGGTCGACCATCTCTTCGATACTCTTGGGATTGTGGTAGAAGCTCGGCAAGGGCGGGAAAATGATGCCGCCCATCTCGGTGACGGCCGTCATATTGCGCAGGTGCGCCAGGTTGAACGGCGTTTCGCGCACCATCAACACCAGCCGGCGGCGCTCCTTGAGCACCACGTCGGCGGCGCGGGCGATCAGGTTGTCGGACAGGCCGTGGGCCACCGAGGCCAGGGTTTTCATCGAGCAGGGGGCGACGATCATGCCGGCCGACTGGAAGGAGCCGCTGGCGATGGCCGCGCCGACGTCGCGCTGTTTGTGCACCACGTGGGCCAGGGCTTCGACATCGCGCCGCTGCAGCCCGGTTTCCTGGTGCAGGGTGAGGAGCGCGGCGTCGGAGACGATCAAATGCGTCTCGACGCCGGCATGGTGTTGCAGATGTTGCAGCAGACGCACGCCATACACGGCGCCGGTGGCGCCGGTGATGGCGAGAACGATCCGCCTGGGCCGATCAGGCATCCAGCAGGGCCTTCAGCTCGCCGGACTCGAACATTTCGTTCATGATGTCCGAACCGCCGATGAACTCGCCCTTGATGTAGAGCTGGGGAATGGTTGGCCAGTTCGAGTATTCCTTGATGCCCTGGCGCACTTCGGCGTCGTCCAGCACGTTGACGGTGGCGATGTTCTCGACGCCGCAGGCTTTCAGGATCTGGATGGCACGGCCGGAAAAGCCGCACTGCGGGAACTGGGCGGTGCCCTTCATGAACAACACGACAGGCGTGCTCGTCACGGTTTCTTTGATCCAGGTTTGTACGTCGCTCATGGCTGCCTCAGGGTAAAAAATGATAGATGCCGACATTTTATACAAAAACGCCGGCAAGGGGGCTAATCAGCTTGGCCGATGGCGCCGGCGGGGCGCTTGCTGACTAATTGCGGGTTTCCCCGGCGGGGCGTTGGCTGGGCCGGCGGAGCCCGACGGCAAACCGAGGGTCAGACCCTCAGGGTCTGACCCTGGCGCTGGCGCCACGGCCCATAAAGGCTAGCCGCGCAGCTTGGCGAAGGCGGCCGCCATGCTGCCGCCGGCCGGCTCCTGGCGCGCCTGCTGCTTCTGCTGCACGCCCATGCTCTTGCGGTCGTTGCGGTCGCCGCGCTGCTCCGGCTTGGCGCCGGCCTGCGGCGCGCTGTCGGTCAGGCGCATGGTCAGGGCGATGCGCTTGCGCTTCTCGTCCACCTCCAGCACCTTGACGCGCACCACCTGGCCGGCCTTGACCACGCTGTGCGGGTCCTTGACGAAGGTGTTCGACAGCGCCGAGATGTGCACCAGACCGTCCTGGTGCACGCCGATGTCGACGAAGGCGCCGAAGGCGGCCACGTTGGTCACCACGCCCTCGAGGATCATGTCCGGGCGCAGGTCGCGGATCTCCTCGACCCCCTCCTTGAAGGTGGCGGTGGTGAACTCGGGGCGCGGATCGCGGCCCGGCTTCTCCAGCTCCTTCAAAATGTCGCTGATGGTCGGCACGCCGAACTTCTCGTCGGCGTACTTGGCCGGGTTCAGGCTCTTGATCAGGGCCGTCTCGCCGATCACCGCCTTGATGTCTTTCTTGATGTCGCCGAGGATCTTTTCGACCAGCGGATACGATTCCGGGTGCACCGCCGAGGCGTCGAGCGGGTTGTCGCCGCCGATCACGCGCAGGAAGCCGGCGGCCTGCTCGAAGGTCTTGTCGCCCAGGCGCGGCACGGCCTTCAGGCCGGCGCGCGAGGTGAAGGCGCCCTTCAGGTCGCGGAAGGTGACAATAGCCTGCGCCACCGTGGCCGACAGGCCGGACACCCGCGCCAGCAGCGGCGCCGAGGCGGTGTTGACGTCGACGCCGACGGCGTTGACGCAATCCTCGACGACGGCGTCGAGCGAGCGCGCCAGCTGGCTTTGCGACACATCATGCTGGTACTGGCCGACGCCGATCGATTTCGGGTCGATCTTGACCAGCTCGGCCAGCGGGTCCTGCAGGCGGCGCGCGATCGAGACGGCGCCGCGCAGCGACACGTCCATGTCGGGCAGCTCGCGCGAGGCGAATTCGGAGGCCGAGTAGACCGAGGCGCCGGCCTCGGAGACGACGATCTTGGTCATCTTCTGCTCGGGGTGTTGCTTGATCAGGCCCTGCGCCAGCTTGTCGGTCTCGCGCGAGGCGGTGCCGTTGCCGATCGAAATCAAGGACACGTTGTGCTTGGCGGCCAGCTTGCCCAGGGTGTGCAGCGAGCCGTCCCAGTCGTTCTTCGGCTGGTGCGGGTAGATGACGGCGGTGTCGACCACCTTGCCGGTGGCGTCGACCACGGCCACCTTGACGCCGGTGCGCAGGCCCGGGTCCAGGCCCATGGTGGCGCGCTGGCCGGCCGGCGCGGCCAGCAGCAGCGCCTTCAGGTTGGTGGCGAAGACGTTGATGGCGTCCAGTTCGGAGCGCTCGCGCAGCGCGCCCATCAGTTCCGTTTCCAGGTGCATGAAGCTCTTCACGCGCCAGGTCCAGCGCGCCGTGTCGGCCAGCCACTTGTCGGCGGCGCGGCCCTGGTTCTTGATGCCGAAGCGGGCGGCGATGCGGCCCTCGCAGGGGTTGTGCGGCGCGTCCCACTTCGGCTTCTCGGCCTCGGTGTCGAGCCGCAGCACGACGTCGAGGATGCCCTCGCGGCGGCCGCGCAGCAGGGCCAGCGCGCGGTGCGAGGGCACCGTGCCTATCGTTTCGGAGTAGTCGAAGTAGTCGGCGAACTTCTCGCCCTCGTCCTGCTTGCCCTCGACCACCTTGGATTCGACCACGCCGTGGTCGAGCACGTATTCGCGCAGCGCCTGCAGCAGGGTGGCGTCCTCGGCGAAGCGCTCCATCAGGATCTGGCGGGCGCCGTCGAGCGCCGCCTTGGTGTCGGCGACGCCGGCATTGTTGCCCTCGGCGGTGGTGAAGGCCTCGCGCAGGAATTTGTTGGCTTCCATATCGGGAGTCAGTTCCGGGTTGGCCAGCAGGGCGTCGGCCAGCGGCGCCAGGCCCGCCTCGATGGCGATCTGCGCCTTGGTGCGGCGTTTTTGTTTGTATGGGAGGTACAAATCCTCCAGCCGGGTCTTGTCTTCGGCGTGCATGACGGCATCTAACAAGGCCGGCGTCATCTTGTTCTGCTCGGTGATCGAGGCGACGATGCTGGCGCGCCGCTCCTCCAGCTCGCGCAGGTAGCGCAGGCGCTCCTCGAGCAGGCGCAGCTGGATGTCGTCCAGGCCGCCGGTGGCCTCCTTGCGGTAGCGCGCGATGAAGGGCACGGTGGCGCCCTCGTCGAGCAGGGCGATGGCGGCGGCGACCTGCACCGGTTTGGCGGCGAGTTCGAGGGCAAGACGTTGTTCGATTGAAGGCAACATGGGTGGCTATCCTAAGCGGTCAAGCTCGGAATCATACGCAATCGCCGCGAATGTGCCAGTCTTGACAGTCCAAAAGGACTGTGCGCAGCACCGACATTGAATATTACGCAAACACGGAGCCGTCTATGGCGGATAATATTGCCTGTTGCCGTTTTTGAAGCAGATTTGAACAACAATGCGCCCTATGGATTTTACCCGCGACGACGCCCCTGAAGCCCCCGCCGTTTCCGCCCCGGCCAGCGTGCCGGCGACCCAGTTGTCCTATGCGGTCGCCACCTGGCTGCAGCGGGTGGACGCGGCCGCCCATCCGAAACCCAAGCTGCCCGCCGCCGTCGAGCCCGACGCCAAGCCGGCCGCCGGCCAGGCCCAGGCCCAGGCGCAGACCCAGTACCGCCTGATCTACGTGATGGCGCCCACCAGCGGCGGCCGCCACGTCGCCCTGTGCCTGTACAAGGCGCGCCTGCGCGCCAACGGCGACGTCGCCGCCGCCAGCCCGGTCAGCGAGGTGTTCTCGCTGCTGTCGGCGCCGCCCAGCTTCCTGCTGCCCGGCGACGAGGAACCTGGTGCGCTTCTTCGTCGCCATGCGCAGCGGCGCCGCCTCGCAGACCGGCAGCGCCACCGAGCCGCGCGGCAAGATCGGCGCGGCCCTGCTGCAGATGCTGGCCGAGCAGGACAAGTTGCTGTGGGCAAACTCGTGGGCCGACGTCGGCAACGGCCTGGTGTATCCGCTGAAGGGCGGGGTGTTGCGCCAGGCCAACCTGGTGTGGCGCGAGGAGGGCAAGGGCCTGCGCCTGGGCTGGCAGGTCGCCGCGCCCGAGGGCGCGCGCCACCACGGCGCCGACCAGATCGACTACATGCTGCCGACCGACCCGCCGTGGTACATCGACAACCTGTCCTGCGGCGTGCTGAACCTGAACCAGGGCGGCGCCGCCATCCCGCTGGCCGAGCTGCAGGCGCTGGTGGCGCAGGCGCCGCTGCTGACCGCCAACGACAAGGTGCGCGTGTCGCAACTGTTGCTGGCGCACGGCCTGCAACAACTGATGCCGCTGCCGCAGCCGCTGCCGCAGCGGGTGCGCCAGGACGTCGCGCCGCGCCCGGTGCTGGTGCTCGACGCCGCCATGCTGGCCGACGGCAGCGTGCAGCGCTGGCACGACTACGCCGTGTTGTCCTACGACTACGACGGCGAGCGCGTCTCCTTCGACCCGGCGCAGCGCGTGGTGCGCCAGCGCGGCGAGGTGACCGAGATCATCGAGCGCAACGCCGCCGCCGAGGCGGTGGCGCTGGAGACCCTGCAGGCGCTGGGCTTCAAGAAGCCGGCGCAGTTGCCGTTGAGCAGCGTCAAGGGCGCCCAGTTGCTGCCCAGCCAGGCCGAGTGGATACGCTTCGCCGCCGACGCCATCGCCACCTTGGCGGCGCAGGGCTGGCGCGTCGAGAAGGCGGCCAAGTACCGCTACGACCTCGGCCAGGTCGACGACTGGTACGCCAACGTCGAGGCCGACGAGGCCGACGGCGGCAACGCCTGGTTCGAGCTGGAGCTGGGCATCGTGGTCAACCAGGAGCGTGTGGCGCTGCTGCCGGTGCTGGTGCAAATGATCCGCAACGCCCCCAACGACTTCAACCCCAAGGTGCTGGCGGCGCACGGCGACGAGGACCAGATGCTGGCCACCCTGGCCGACGGCAGCCGCGTCGCCCTGCCGTGGGCGCGCGTGCGGCCCATCCTGGCGACCCTGGGCGAGTTGTATTTCAGCGACAAGATCAAAACCACCCTGCGCATGGCCACGCTGGACGCCGCCCGCCTCGACGAGCTGGCGCGCCAGCTCGAGCTGCGCTGGAGCGGCGCCGACGAGCTGCTGGCGATGGGCCGCCGCCTCAACCAGTTCGGCGCGGTGAAGAAGGTGGCCACCCCGGCCAGCCTGCGCGCCACGCTGCGCGACTACCAGTCCGACGGCCTGGCCTGGATGCAGTTCCTGCGCGAATACAACCTGGCCGGCATCCTGGCCGACGACATGGGCCTGGGCAAGACGGTGCAAACCCTGGCCCACATCCTGGTGGAGAAGGAGGCGGGCCGGCTGACGGCGCCGGCGCTGGTCATCGCGCCGACCAGCCTGATGGGCAACTGGCAGGACGAGGCGGCCCGCTTCGCCCCCGGCCTGCGCGTGCTGCTGCTGCAAGGCAAGGACCGGCTGGCCCAGTTCGACCAGATCGCCCAGGCCGACCTGGTGCTGACCACCTACGCCCTGCTGCCGCGCGACGAGGAGAAGCTGCGCGAACACGACTTCCACCTGGTCATCCTCGACGAGTCGCACTACATCAAGAACACCCGCTCGAAGGCGGCGCAGAGCGCCGGCCTGCTGCGCGCGCGGCACCGCCTGTGCCTGTCCGGCACGCCGCTGGAGAACCACCTGGGCGAGCTGTGGTCGCAGTTCCACTTCCTGCTGCCCGGCCTGCTGGGCGACGAGAAGGGCTTCAACAGCCAGTTCCGCCACCCGATCGAGCGGCAGGACGACCCGCTGCGGCGCGCCCTGTTGAACCGCCGCATCAAGCCCTTCCTGCTGCGCCGCACCAAGGACAGCGTCGCCAAGGAGCTGCCGCCCAAGACGGAAATGGTGCGCAAGGTCGAGCTGACCGGCGCCCAGCGCGACCTGTACGAGACGGTGCGCCTGGCGATGGACCAGAAGGTGCGCGAAGAGATCGACCGCAAGGGCGTGGCGCGCAGCCAGATCGTCATCCTCGAGGCGCTGCTCAAGCTGCGCCAGGTGTGCTGCGACCCGCGCCTGGTCAAGTCGCTGCCGGCCAAGAAGCAGACCGCCGGCTCGGCCAAGCTGATCGACCTGATGCAGATGGTCGAGGACCTGCTCGACGAGAACCGCAAGATCCTGGTGTTCTCGCAGTTCACCAGCATGCTCGAGCTGATCGAGCAGGAGCTCGAGGAGCGCGACATCCCCTACGCCCTGTTGACCGGCGACACCAAGGACCGCAGCGCCCAAGTGGCCGCCTTCCAGCAGGGCGCCGTGCCGATCTTCCTGATCAGCCTGAAGGCCGGCGGCGTCGGCCTGAACCTGACGGCGGCCGACACGGTGATCCACTACGACCCGTGGTGGAACCCGGCGGCGGAGAACCAGGCCACCGACCGCGCCTGGCGCATCGGCCAGGACAAGCCGGTGTTCGTCTACAAGCTGATCGCCAAGGGCACGCTGGAGGAAAAGATCCAGATCCTGCAACAAAAGAAGGCCGACCTGGCGCAATCCATCCTGGCCGAGGGCGAATCGCACAAGATGGCCTTGACGCAAGACGAACCTGCAGCAGATCTTTGCCCCGCTGGCCGAATAGCCCGTCTATACTGGGGACCGGATAGTTTCCGATATTCAAAATGTTCGAATCGACAACGCCCACCGATCCCCAGCTCGCCGCCGAGCTGAGCAGCGCCCGCCAGGAGGTGGAGCGGCTGCGCCTGCTGTTGGCGCACACCAGCGAGGTCAGCTGGATGGTCGACCTGGCCGGGCCGGCCGGCCCGCGCCTGGGCTATCTCAGTCCCGCCGCCCGCCGCCTGTTCGGCTTCGCCGCCGCGCCCGGCCATGAACACGACAACCCCCACATGCAACAACTCGCCGGCCAGCTGCTGGCCGGACTGCCGGCCCGCCTGGCGCGCCTGGCCGCCGGCGACCAGAGCCGGCGCCGCCTGCTGCGCGAGGCCGAGCTGGCGCGCGCCGACGGCGTGGTGCTGGCGGTCGAGATCGAGTCCACCGTGCTCGACGGCGCCGAAGGCCGGCCGCAATCCCTGCTCGGCGTGCTGCGCGACATCGGCCCGCGCCGCGAGCAGCTCGTCCAGCAAAAGAAATTCGCCTCGATGCTGTCGCACGAGTTCCGCACGCCGCTGGCCACCATCGACGGCGCCATCCAGCGCCTGGAGATGACCGGCAGCCACCACGACGAGGCCACCCGCAAGCGCTACCGCAAGATCGGCGAGGCGGTCGACCGCCTGCTGGCCATGCTCGACGACTACCTGTCGCCCGAGCGCATGGCCAGCATCGGCCGCCAGCGCCAGGCCGACGAGATCGCCCCGGCCGAGCTGCTCGAGGCCGTCGCGGCGGCCGGCCGCAAGCGCCGCCTGCAGCTGACGGCGCGCAGCGTCGAGCTGCCGGCGCGGCTGCGCTGCGACCCGAACGGCATGCGCCTGTGCCTCGACATCCTGCTCGACAACGCCATCAAGTACACGCCGGACGGCAGCGCCATCGAACTGCTAGGCAAAAAAGCAACGGAGGGCGGCGTCGAGTTCCTGGTGCGCGACCACGGCGCCGGCCTGCCCGCCGACGAACTGGCGCGCGTCTTCGACAAGTCCTTCCGTGGAAGCAACGCAGCAGCCATACCGGGTTCCGGCCTGGGCCTGTACATGGCGCGCGCCGTGGTGGAGGTCCACGGCGGTAGCCTCAGCGCAAGAAATGTTTCTGAAAGCGGCACTGAATTTCGGATTTGGCTGCCGATAGCTGCCGTTGCCGGGAAAAGCCTTGCGCCGGATGATTGCAGCAGTGATAATTCCCAGACGCAAACTGACAAAGCCAGAGGGCGGAACTGAGCACGCTTGCTCAATAATCAAAACGAATGGCGCATCAATGACGCAAATACTCATCGTGGAAGACAATCTGGACTACGCCGAAGAAATGGCCGAGTTCTTGACTGAGCTGGAACACGAAGTGCACATCACCAACAACGCCAGCGACATGTGGTCCGCGTTGAGCCAGGGTAACGTCGGCGTGGTGGTGCTGGACCTGGGTTTGCCCGACGAGGACGGCTTCAACGTCATCCCCCGCATGCGCCAGCTGTATCCGCAGATCGGCCTGCTGGTGCTGACCGGCCGGGTCGCCTTCGACAACCGCATCCTCGGCCTGCGCCTGGGCGCCGACCACTACCTGACCAAGCCGATCAAGTTCCCCGAGCTGGCCGCCCACATCGAGGCGCTCGACCGCCGCGTCGGCCCGCAGGACCCGGTGCCGCTGCCCAGCAAGTGGACGCTGAAGGTCAGCGCCCGCCAGCTCGAGCTGCAGGGCATGGCGATCACGCTGACGGAAAAGGAATGCAACTTCCTCCACTTGCTGACCATTAACACCCGGCCCGTGCCGCGCCAGGTCATCGTGGCCGGCATCGGCGGCGACGATCCGGACGCCGGCCGCCGCGTCGACATGCTGGTGTATCGTTTACGCAAAAAAGCCCGCACCGGCCTCGGCCAGGACTGCCGTTGCGCAGCGCCTACGGCGAAGGCTACTCCCTCTCTGCCAGCTTCAACCTCTCGTAAACCTTTCGATAAGCTTGCTTGATGCTTCTGCCAAGCTTGCATTTCGCTCTGCCGAAATGAATTTTTCGGTGGTGGGAATGTGAGAGTTTCCCCATGCAATCCGTGACGTAGTATGAACTTTCCAAGCGCCAATTAAGTGTCTACATTTGACATCGCGGCGCTCGTCAGTCTCAGGGAGAGCTCGTATGAAATTTGCAGATTTGAAGATCGGTATGCGTTTGGGTGGCGGTTTCGGCCTGGTCATGTTGCTGATGGTGGCGATGGCGGCGGCCGGCATCTGGCGCCTGCAGGCGGTCGGCCAACTGAGCGAGGAGATGGTCGGCAGCGCCATGCTGAAGGAGCGCCTGACCGCCGAATGGCACAACCTCATCAGCGTCAGCGGCGTGCGCGTGCTGGCCTACGCCAAGAACGCCGAGCAGGCCGAATCGAAGGCCGAGAGCGACAAGGCGGCCGCCACCCGCGCCCGCGTCAACGAGATCCAGAAGCAGCTCGAACCGATGCTGGTCAGCGAGCAGGAGAAGACCCTGCTGGAGGCCGTCACCGGCGTGCGCAAGCAGTACGCCGCCACGCGCGACCAGGTGTTCAAGCTGAAGAAGGGCGGCGACATCGACGGCACGCGCAAGCTGGTCGACGACAAGCTCGAACCGCAGTTCATCGCCTATCTGGCCAACGTCGAAAAGATCGGCCAATACGAGGCCGGCGTCGGCCGCGCCCTGGCCGCCCAGGTGCAGGAGCAATACCACCAGGGCCAGACCTTCCTGCTGGCGCTGGCCGGCGGCGCCCTGCTGCTCGGCTCCTGGTTCGCCTACGTCATCACCCACTCGATCACCGCGCCGCTGCACAAGGCGGTGAAGATCGCCCAGACCGTCGCCGCCGGCGACCTCAGTAGCAACATCGACGTGCGCAGCCGCGACGAGGCCGGCATGCTGCTGCAAGCCTTGAAGGAGATGAACGCCAGCCTGGTCAGCATCGTCGGCCAGGTGCGCGGCGGCACCGACACCATCGCCACCGCGTCGAGCCAGATCGCCAGCGGCAACCTCGACCTGTCCTCGCGCACCGAGCAGCAGGCCAGCTCGCTGCAGCAGACCGCCTCGTCGATGGAGCAGCTGACCGCCACCGTCAAACAGAACGGCGACAACTCGCGCCAGGCCCACACGCTGGCGCTGACCGCCTCCGAGGTGGCGCTCAAGGGCGGCGCCGTGGTCAGCCAGGTGGTCGACACGATGGGCATGATCAACGAGTCGGCGCACAAGATCGTCGACATCATCACCGTCATCGACGGCATCGCCTTCCAGACGAACATCCTGGCCTTGAACGCAGCCGTCGAGGCGGCCCGCGCCGGCGAGCAGGGCCGGGGCTTCGCCGTGGTCGCCACCGAGGTGCGCAATCTGGCCCAGCGCAGCGCCGCCGCCGCCAAGGAGATCAAGACCCTGATCGGCGACTCGGTCGACAAGGTCGAGCTGGGCGCCCGCCTGGTCGAGCAGGCCGGCACGACGATGAAGGAGATCGTCGTCCACGTGCGCCACGTGACCGACATCATCGGCGAGATCACCACCGCCAGCAGCGAGCAGACCGTCGGCATCGAGCAGGTCAACCACGCCATCGCCCAGATGGACCAGGTGACCCAGCAAAACGCCGCCCTGGTCGAGGAGGCGGCGGCCGCCGCCGCCCAGCTGCAGGAGCAAAGCTTCGCGCTGGCCGAGGTGGTCAGCGTATTCCAGCTGAGCGGCAACCGGACGACGCGGCCGAGCGCGCCGGCCCTCGCCGCGCCGCCTGTGCGGATGGCCGTGGCGCGGCCGCAAGCGGCGCGCAAGCCGGCCGGCAAGGCGCTGGCGGTCAGCCAAACGGCCAGGAGCGCCGCCGCCAAGGCGCCGGAGTGGGAGGAGTTCTGACGCTGGCGAAAATGAAACAGCGCAGACTCTCCGTGTGGACGCGGGGGCTGCGCTGCAAGTAGCTAGCCGCTAGAAACGGCCATCTTTGGGGACTAACGTTGCAGTCATTTCCCACGATTCCTGCCGAGATATGAACGCATGCATTGGAGCGGTCTATTTCCTAGCGAACAGTTCGTAGAATTCTTGATTCTCCCAGTCGTCACTGAATGCCTCAATTACCTTTTCAAGCGGACGGCCTGTTGCAATCGGATTTGCCATCCGGCGCATATTGTCTTCAGCCCATTCACGCACTTCAGGCCAGCGCAGTACATGCATGAGAAATGCCAGAGGTTCGTCACTCACTTCATTTGCGTCGAAAAGTGATGTCAACAACTTAGCAAATTGGGGCCGCATTTCCGGCGCACTCTTTATGATGTCAAGACATCGTATGTAGTTCGGTTCAGCTTTTTCGAACGAATACTCAGTGTTCAAAATATTTTCTGCGGCAAGCAACTCGTTCTTTAATGCACTCACGGTCATCGCATCGATCTTTGCGAGCGCTACTGGAAACGCTCGTAAAAAATGCGATCTTCCCATTCATCCGAATACGCATCCATCAGATTCGACATCGACGTTTCCATTCGCGGGGCGTAAAATTCGCGATTTTCCGTCTCAGCAAAAGCAAATATCTCGGGCCACCGCAACTCATGCATAGCATATGCAATCGCTGTACCCGGCAATAACCGGCCTTTCACTTCACGCGCTGTGCGATATCTCTTCATCACGCCAAGGATACGTTCGACAAGCTGCGGCCGATGCTCTTCATTCCTCGCGAGGAGCTCCAGGAACTGAATATACAGCGGCTCAAGTCGATCCTCTCCGAACGTCGGATCGGCACAAGCATCAATTAGACTTTGTGAAATCGCATCAAACTCACGGTCAATAATTTCATTCATTTTTCGGCACCCACTTCCCAAGTTTGAAATCATATACCTTCTCAACGTATGCAGCCTCCGGCACCTTGAATCCAGCCTCTCTAAACGCATTTACAGCGGCATCTCGCGCCGACTTCCCTTCCGGCAAATAGTGACCGGAAGCGTTATCCAGGGATTTTACTTGCCCAGAATATATTCTTCCCTCGCCCCCAGCCAGAATATTTTTCCCATTTGCTAAGTCAAAGTGGCCGAATAAATTGTCGCTGTTCGTGCGTGCGATAATCAGCGAACCGTCTTCCTTCACGACATAGAGGATCTTTCCTGGCGTGCGCAATGCCTGCTCGAGACTGAGATAAGGAACCGGATCAATACTGAACGACTCACCTGGAACAAGATTAGTGAAGGAGATAGGCCGGGAGCTAGTTGCCCCAGCAATCTTTACGCCGTCTCCCGCCGGTCCAGCTGCCGCACCAGCGGCCTTGTCTATCTTTCCAACGTCTGACGCGACTTCCGCCGTCCTCGCCGCCTTTCCTGCCTTGCCCAATCCACCCACCCACTTTGCGCCGCCCTTCAGTATCCCGACGCCGCCGGCGAACAGCTGAACTATCGTCGAAATCGTATCACCTCCTTCTTGCGCCTGGTTGCTCATCGCGAGGTTCGGCAGGTTGATGCTGTCTGCGTTCTTCCGTGTTCCACTGGCCGCCTCCGACAGTGTCGTCGCAGCGCCGGTCTGTCCGAACATGGTGAGAGTCATCGTCGAATCGTCCAGTTCGGTAGCTCGCTGTTCGGCAGCAGCCTTCAGCAGCAACTCCATCGTTCCGGGCACCATGTTGACTATTCCCTTCGCTGCGCCTTTCACACCCTCGATAGGGTGCTTGGCCGCCTGCCGAATGTCGTTTTCGGCTTGTGCCAACCACTTGCCAAACGCTGACTTCTCTTCGGGCGTCGTCAGAGTGATCAGAGGGTTCGACGTCTTTATCGCATCCTTCGGCGATGCCGAACTTGGCGCTGTGGTCGTGACATAAATACCCGGATTGTTTCCGCCGTTCATGGTGCATGCGTCGCCCTCCCGGACGACCTGCTTGCCCTCGATTCGAACGGTGCTGCTGCCCTTGACGGGTTTGACCTCCCCGCTGACCGTGCCAGACCTGATGCCTTTGCCGGTGCCCGGCTCGTCCCCCGTACACTTTGGCTGCGTGGTGCCGTCGAGCAGATACGCGGGTGCGCCGTTGAACCTCACCGAGCGGGCTGGGCTTGCACTGTTCGACAGGTCCTGCACCGTCGGATAGGGAAGCGGCACCATGGACGGGCCAATTGGCGTCTTGTTGATGGATGGCGCGGTGCTGATGGCCTTGAACCCGGCGTGCTTTCGCGCGCCGGTTTTATTGCCGCCGGCGGCTTTCGGCGCCGCCGCTTCGCGGGCCGCCCGCTCTCGCTCTCGTTCCAGCTGTAGCGCTCTCAGTCGAGTGACGTTCTGCTCCAGCTCCCGGACCCGCCGATTCAGCTCGTCCATCCCCTTTGCCTCAGAAATCTTCTCGATCTCGGCATCTCCGTGGCCATCAGCTAGCTTCAGTTTGTCACTCATACGACGACCTCTCGTTTGACAACATTTGCGCCATGAAGGCGAAGTCGCGCGACATGGCCTTGTCGGCGACCCGCGAATGGGCCAGCTTGATGTTTTGCGGGCCGTCGTCGGAGGGAGAAGTCCGGTCGCAAATGGCGCTGGCCCTGCGGGTCGTCATTGAATGCGGCAAGGAGTTCGGTGGCGCCCGGCTGCGGCTTCATGGCGGCTGTTCCTTATCACTAGGAAACGGGATGGCAGAATTGCACTGTAACGAGTGGTCAGGCGCAAGCTTTGCGTTTGCGCAAAGCTATTGCCGGGTGGAGATATCGGAGGATCGGTGATGGAGGCAGACCGTATGGTCGCGGTCGAGATGGAGGTGTCGGTGGATTGGGCGGAGCGCCAAGTTGCTAATCGGGGACAGAGTCGGACGATTTTTTCGCCGTGGTGAATTAATCGGGGACGGAGTGGTATTGGCGCGGTAGAATCGCGGTATTCACTCCACTCCCCGCGTTCCCATGGCCCGTCTTCCCCGCTTGATTATTCCGTCCCAGCCGCACCACGTCATCCAGCGTGGCAACAACGACCAGGTGATTTTCCACGACGCCGAGGACTATCAAGCCTTCCTGGGCTGGCTGCGCAGCGCCGCCAAGACCTACAAGGTGGCGCTGCACGCCTATGTGCTGATGCCCGACCACCTGCATTTGCTGGTCACGCCGTCCGACGAGGACGGCCTGGGCCAGATGATGCAGTGGATCGGCCGCTACTACGTGCCCTACTTCAACCAGAAATACGGCCGCAGCGGCACGCTGTGGCATGGCCGCTACAAAACCTCGTTGATCGACGCCGAGCAATACTTCATGCCCTGCGCCCGCTTCATCGAGTTCAACCCGGTGCGCGCCGGCCTGGTGGCCAGCGCGGCCGAGTATCCCTGGTCCAGCTACCAGCACCACGCCGGCATCCGCGTCGACGGCCTGATCACCGACCACGCCAACTACTGGGCCTTGGGCAACACGCCGTTCCAGCGCGAAGCGGCCTATCTGGCCCTGACCGAGTATCCGTTGACGGCGGCCGAGGTGGAGGAGATCGGCAAGGCCGTGCTGAAGGGCTGGCCGCTGGGCTCGGAGAAGTTCAAGACCGAGTTGCAACTGCGCGTCAAACGCCAGGTGCTGCCGGCCAAGCGGGGCCGGCCGTTCAAGCAGGCGGCGCCGCAGGAATAGGGCGGCGGGCCGCGCCAAGCGACTAATCAACCCGCCAAAAACCGTGGCCAGCCGCCAGGCGCCACGGTTTTTTTGAAATTCCTACCACTCCGTCCCTATTAAATTTTTCTAGCGACTCGTGAAAAATTAATTCGACTCCGACCCTAATTGTTATTGTTGAACTTTCTGCTGCATTGCACTACTCTAGCCTTTCGATATTCCAATATGCAGTGGAGAATGCCCATGAAAGCCCAAGGTCTGTACGATCCGTCCAATGAACATGACGCCTGCGGCGTCGGTTTCGTCGCCCACATCAAGGGCAACAAGAGCCATTCCATCGTCGAGCAGGGTCTGCTGATCCTGAAGAACCTCGACCACCGGGGTGCCGTTGGCGCGGACGCGCTGATGGGCGACGGTGCCGGCATCCTGATCCAGATTCCCGACCAGTACTACCGCGACGAGATGGCCAAACAGGGCGTCGAGCTGCCGCCACCGGGCGAGTACGGCGTGGGCATGGTCTTCCTGCCAAAAGAAAACGCTTCGCGCATCGCCTGCGAACAGGAAATCGAGCGCGCCGTGCGCATCGAAGGCCAGGTCGTGCTGGGCTGGCGCAACGTGCCGGTCGACTGCGACATGCCGATGTCGCCCACCGTGCGCGCCAAAGAGCCGGTGATCCGCCAGATCTTCATCGGTCGCGGCCCGGACATCATGGTCACCGACGCGCTCGAGCGCAAACTGTATGTGATCCGCAAATCGTCGGGCCACGCCATCCAGGCGCTCAAACTGCTGCATGGCAAGGAATTCTTCGTGCCGTCGATGTCGGCGCGCACCATTGTTTACAAGGGCCTGCTGCTGGCCGACCAGGTCGGCGTCTACTATAAAGACCTGCAGGACGCCCGTTGCATCTCGGCGCTGGCGCTGGTGCACCAACGCTTCTCCACCAACACCTTCCCGGAATGGCCGCTGGCCCACCCCTACCGCCTGATCGCCCACAACGGCGAGATCAACACCGTCAAGGGCAACTTCAACTGGATGCGCGCCCGTGAAGGCGTGATGAAGTCGGCCGTGCTGGGCGAGAGCTGCAAAAGCTGTTCCCGCTGATCTACGAAGGCCAGTCGGACACCGCCTGCTTCGACAACGCGCTCGAACTGCTGTTGATGGCCGGCTACCCGATCGCCCAGGCGATGATGATGATGATCCCGGAAGCCTGGGAAAACCACGGCACGATGGACGACAATCGCCGCGCCTTCTACGAATATCACGCCGCCATGATGGAACCGTGGGATGGCCCGGCCGCCATGGCCTTCACCGACGGCCGCTACATCGGCGGCACCTTGGACCGCAACGGCCTGCGTCCGGCCCGCTACATCGTCACCGACGACGACCTGGTGGTGATGGCCTCGGAATCGGGCGTGCTGCCGATCCCGGAATCGAAGATCATCCAGAAATGGCGTTTGCAGCCGGGCAAGATGTTCCTGATCGACCTGGAAGCGGGCCGCATCATCGACGATAAAGAGCTCAAGGACACCTACGCCAACGCCAAGCCCTACAAGGCCTGGATCAACGCCGTGCGCATCAAGCTGAACGAGATCAAGCTGAGCGAAAGCCAGCTGGCGCACAACCGCGTCAAGTACACCACCGCGCCGGGCGAGAAGGCCGTCGCCTCCGTGCTGGACCGCCAGCAAGCCTTCGGCTACACCCAGGAAGACTTGAAGTTCCTGATGGCGCCGATGGCCGTCGCCGGCGAGGAAGCCACCGGCTCGATGGGCAACGACTCGCCGCTGGCCGTGATGTCGAACAAGCTCAAACCTTTGTATAACTACTTCAAACAATTGTTTGCGCAAGTGACCAACCCGCCGATCGACCCGATCCGCGAGGCGATGGTGATGTCGCTGGTGTCCTTCATCGGACCGAAACCCAACCTGCTCGACACCAACAACGTCAATCCGCCGATGCGTTTGGAGGTTTCCCAGCCGATCCTCGGCTTCGACGACATGGCCCGCCTGCGCGGCATCAGCCTGCATACCGGCGGCAAGTTCAAGTCATATGAGCTGAACATCTGCTATCCGATCGCCTGGGGCAAGGAAGGCGTGGAGGCCTGCCTGGCCTCGCTGTGCGCCGAGGCGGTCGACGCCGTCAAGTCCGGCCACAACATCCTGATCGTCTCGGACCGCTCGATCTGCAGCGACCGCGTCGCCATCCCGGCGCTGCTGGCCACCTCGACCATCCACCAGCACCTGGTCAGCAAGGGCCTGCGCGCCTCGACCGGCCTGGTCGTCGAGACCGGCTCGGCCCGCGAGACCCACCACTTCGCCCTGCTGGCCGGCTACGGCGCCGAGGCGGTCCATCCCTACCTGGCGATGGAGACCCTGATCGAACTGGCCGCCGGCCTGCCCGGCGAGCTGTCCGGCGAGACGGCGATCTACAACTACACCAAGGCGGTCGGCAAGGGCCTGATGAAGGTCATGTCGAAGATGGGCATTTCGACCTATATGTCCTACTGCGGCGCGCAGATCTTCGAAGCCATCGGCCTGAACAAGTCGCTGGTCGACAAGTACTTCAAGGGCACCGCCTCGAACGTCGAGGGCATCGGCGTGTTCGAGGTGGCCGAGGAGGCGCTGCGCCTGCACCACCTGGCCTTCGGCGACGATCCCCTGCTGGCCAACAACCTCGACGCCGGCGGCGAATACGCCTTCCGCGTGCGCGGCGAGGACCACTTGTGGACGCCGGACGCCATCGCCAAGCTGCAACACTCGACCCGCAGCAACAACTTCTCCAGCTACAAGGAGTACGCCCAGCTGATCAACGACCAGAGCCGTCGCCACCTGACCTTGCGCGGCCTGTTCGAGTTCAAGCTCGACCCGACCAAGGCCATCCCGCTCGACGAGGTCGAATCGGCCAAGGAAATCGTCAAGCGCTTCGCCACCGGCGCCATGTCGCTCGGCTCGATCAGCACCGAGGCGCACGCCACGCTGGCGGTGGCGATGAACCGCATCGGCGGCAAGTCCAACACCGGCGAGGGCGGCGAAGACCCGGCCCGCTACACCATGGAGTTGAAGGGCATCAAGATCAAACAGGGCGAGACCATGGCCTCCATCGTCGGCAAGGAACAGATCGTCGTCGACATCCCGCTGCAGGCCGGCGACTCGCTGCGCTCGCGCATCAAGCAGGTGGCCTCGGGCCGTTTCGGCGTCACCGCCGCCTACCTGAACTCGGCCGACCAGATCCAGATCAAGATGGCGCAGGGCGCCAAGCCGGGCGAGGGCGGCCAGCTGCCGGGCCACAAGGTGTCCGAATACATCGCCACCCTGCGCTTCTCGGTGCCGGGTGTCGGCCTGATCTCGCCGCCGCCGCACCATGATATTTATTCCATCGAAGATCTGGCCCAGCTGATCCACGACCTGAAGAACGCCAACCCGCGCGCCTCGATCTCGGTCAAGCTGGTGTCGGAAGTGGGCATCGGCACCGTCGCCGCCGGCGTCACCAAGGCCAAGGCCGACCACGTGGTCGTCGCCGGCCACGACGGCGGCACCGGCGCCTCGCCGCTGTCCTCGGTCAAGCACGCCGGCACGCCGTGGGAGCTGGGCCTGGCCGAAACCCAGCAGACGCTGGTGCTGAACGGCCTGCGCAGCCGCATCCGCGTCCAGGCCGACGGCCAGATGCGCACCGGCCGCGACGTCGTCATCGCCGCCATGCTGGGCGCCGACGAGATCGGCTTCGCCACCGCGCCGCTGGTGGTCGAGGGTTGCATCATGATGCGCAAATGCCACTTGAACACCTGCCCGGTAGGCGTCGCCACCCAGGACCCGGTGCTGCGCGCCAAGTTCTCCGGCAAGCCGGAATACGTCGTCAACTACTTCTTCTTCGTCGCCGAAGAGGCCCGCCAGCTGATGGCGCAACTGGGCATCCGCACGTATGACGAGCTGATCGGCCGGGTCGACCTGCTCGACAAGTCGAAGGCGGTCGAGCACTGGAAGGCCCGTGGCCTGGACTTCTCCGCCATCTTCCACCAGCCGGAAGTGCAGAACGGCCAGACCATCTACCACAGCGAGTTCCAGGACCACTGTCTGGAAAAAGCCCTCGACCACAAGCTGATCGCCCAGGCCAAGGCGGCGCTGGAGAAGGGCGAGCGGGTCTCCTTCATCTCGCCGGTGCGCAACGTCAACCGCACCGTCGGCACCATGCTGTCCGGCGAGGTGGCGCAGCGCTACGGCCACGCCGGCCTGCCCGACGACACCATCCACATCCAGCTGCAGGGCACGGCCGGCCAGTCCGCCGCCGCCTTCCTGGCGCACGGCATCACGCTCGACCTGGTCGGCGAGGGCAACGACTACGTCGGCAAGGGCCTGTCGGGCGGCCGCATCATCGTGCGGCCGAACACCGAGTTCCGCGGCTGGGCGGTGGACAACATCATCGTCGGCAACACCGTGCTGTACGGCGCCATCGCCGGCGAGGCCTTCTTCAACGGCGTGGCGGGCGAACGCTTCGCCGTGCGCAACTCCGGCGCCACCACCGTGGTCGAGGGCGTGGGCGACCACGGCTGCGAATACATGACCGGCGGCACCGTCGTGGTGCTCGGCGCCACCGGCCGCAACTTCGCCGCCGGCATGTCGGGCGGCATCGCCTACGTCTACGATCCGGACGCCGACTTCGCCCTGCGCTGCAACACCGCGATGGTCAGCCTGGAGAGCGTGCTGACGGCGGCCGAGCAGCACGTCGACCGCGCCACCTGGCACAGCCAGCACCGCGACGGCGAGCCGGAGGCCGACGAGGTGATCCTCAAGCGCCTGATCGAGCGCCACTTCAAGCACACCGGCAGCACCCGCGCCCGTTTCCTTCTCGACAACTGGGCCGAGGGCCGCAGCAAGTTCGTCAAGGTCTTCCCGAGCGAGTACAAGCGCGCGCTGGCCGAAATGGCCGACGGACCTGGCCAACGAGGCCGCCGTGGTGCAGCCGATCGCCGCCTAATTGGACAGCGGACGGGCCGGCGGCCCGTCCCCTTAGAACATAAGCGGATAGTGGACGGGCCGGCGGCCCGTTCCCGTAGAACATACGCAGATAGCGGACGGGCCGGCGGCCCGTCCCCTTAGAACATATACAGAGGATTTATCGTGGGTAAAATCACCGGTTTCATGGAATTCAAGCGCCAGGAAGAGGCCTATCTGCCGGCCGCCGCGCGGCTCAAGAACTATTCGGAGTTCGTCATCACGCTGAGCAACGAGCAGGCCAAGGTGCAGGGCGCGCGCTGCATGGACTGCGGCATCCCCTTCTGCAACACCGGCTGCCCGGTCAACAACATCATCCCCGACTGGAACGACCTGGTGTATCGCGGCAACTACCGCGAGGCGCTCGAGACCTTGCACTCGACCAACAACTTCCCCGAGTTCACCGGCCGCATCTGCCCGGCGCCCTGCGAGTCGGCCTGCACCCTGGGCATCAACAACGACCCGGTCGGCATCAAGTCGATCGAGCACAAGATCATCGACGAGGGCTGGGCGCACGGCTGGGTGGTGCCGCAGCCGGCCGCCAAGCTGAGCGGTAAAAAAGTCGCCGTGGTCGGCTCCGGCCCGGCCGGCCTGGCCGCCGCCCAGCAGCTGGCGCGCGTCGGCCACGCCGTCACCGTGTTCGAGAAGAGCGACCGGGTCGGCGGCCTGTTGCGCTACGGCATCCCCGACTTCAAGATGGAGAAGTCGCACATCGACCGCCGCGTCAAGCAGATGGAGGCCGAGGGTGTGGTGTTCCGCACCAGCGTGCTGGTCGGCAAGGACTTCCCCGCCACCGTCAACAACTGGGCCAAGGAAACCATCTTCCCCGACGGAACTGGAGAAGGAGTTCGACGCCGTCATCATCGCCGGCGGCGCCGAGCAGCCGCGCGACCTGCCGGTGCCCGGCCGCGAACTGAAGGGCGTGCACTTCGCCATGGACTTCCTGCCGCTGCAGAACAAGGTCAACGCCGGCGACAAGGTCAAGGACCAGCTCAAGGCGACCGGCAAGCACGTCGTCGTCATCGGCGGCGGCGACACCGGCTCCGACTGCGTCGGCACCTCGAACCGCCACGGCGCCGCCTCGGTGACCCAGTTCGAACTGATGCCGATGCCGCCGGAACAGGAAAACAAGCCGCTGGTCTGGCCCTACTGGCCGACCAAGCTGCGCACCTCCTCCTCGCACGAGGAAGGCTGCGAGCGCGACTGGGCGGTCGCCACCAAGCGCCTGGAAGGCAAGAACGGCAAGGTCGAGAAGCTGATCGCCTGCCGCGTCGAATGGAAGGACGGCAAGATGAGCGAGATGCCGAACTCGGAATTCGAGATGAAGGCCGACCTGGTGCTGCTGGCCATGGGCTTCGTGTCGCCGGTGCAACAGGTGCTGGACGCCTTCGGCGTCGACAAGGATGCGCGCGGCAACGCCAAGGCGAGCACCGACGGCGAAGGTTGCTATAAAACCTCGGCGGCCAAGGTGTTCGCCGCCGGCGACATGCGCCGTGGCCAGTCGCTGGTGGTGTGGGCCATCCGCGAGGGGCGCCAGTGCGCCCGCGCGGTCGACGAGTTCCTGATGGGCTCGTCCGAGCTGCCGCGCTAGTTCGCCGGGCCGGCCGGCCGCGCCGGCCGCCACTATTCCCAGCCGGGAGCCGAGGGGTCTAGCGCCCGCCGGCTGCCGGTTTTTTTTACCCCCAACCCGGGACGCGGCAACCGGGGTCTGACCCCATGCGGGGTCAGACCTCTGCGCTGGCGGGGTAAGGCGGGCGCCCCTACCAATCCATGAGGTCTCCTGGTAGTCGGCGGACGTGGTATGCTGCGTTGCAGCAAATTACATTATTTATCATATGTAAATTGCTGACTTTTGGTTCATTAGTGTTGTAAAATCCCTCACTTCCCTCCCCCGAAAGCGGGGGCGCCAGCAGAGATTTGCTTTTCTGCACTACAATACGGCATTCAAAAAAATGAGTTCGTTCGTGCCCAATCTTGTCGAAATCCGTGATTTGCACTTCTCCTATGGCAAGCGCCCCATTCTGACGGGCCTCCAGATGGATTTCCCGCGCGGCAAGGTCGTCGCCGTCATGGGCGGTTCCGGCAGCGGCAAGACCACGGTGCTGCGCCTGATCGGCGGCCAGCTGCGGCCGAAGAAGGGCCAGGTCAAGGTGCACGGCCAGGTGGTCCACAAGCTGGGCACCGACGCGCTGTATCTGCTGCGCCGCAAAATGGGCATGCTGTTCCAGCACGGCGCCCTGTTCACCGACCTGACCGTGTTCGAGAACGTCGCCTTCCCGCTGCGCGAGCACACCGACCTGCCGGAAGAGTTGATCCGCAACCTGGTGTTGATGAAATTGCACGCCGTCGGCCTGCGCAACGCCGCCAAGCTGAAGCCGGCCGAGATCTCCGGCGGCATGGCGCGCCGCGTCGCGCTGGCCCGCTCGATCGCCCTCGACCCCGAGCTGATCATGTACGACGAGCCCTTCGCCGGCCTCGACCCGATCTCGATGGGCGTCACCGCCAACCTGATCCGCAACCTCAACACCGCGCTCGGCTCGACCACCATCCTGGTCTCGCACGACGTCAAGGAGTGCTTCGCCATCGCCGACCACGTGTATTTCCTGTCGCAGGGCAAGATCGTCGCGCACGGCACGCCGGCCGAGATGTGGGTCTCGACCGACCCCTACGTCAAACAATTCGTCCACGCCGAGGCCGACGGCCCCGTGCCCTTCCACTATCCCGGCAAGTCGCTGGCCGACGACCTGGGCCTGGAGGCGCACGCATGATCGAATCCTTCCTGGCCCGCCTGGGCGCCACCGTGCGCGACTACGTCGAGAGCATCGGCTACGGCACCCGTTCCTTCTTCACCCTGCTCGGCGTCTCGCCCGGCCTGCTCAAGCGGCCGCGCCTGATCGTCGAACAGCTCCACTTCATCGGCAACTATTCGCTGCTGATCATCGGCCTGTCCGGCCTGTTCGTCGGCATGGTGCTCGGCCTGCAGGGCTACTACACGCTGGCCAAGTACGGCTCCGAGCAGGCGCTCGGCCAGCTGGTGGCCCTCGGCCTGACGCGCGAACTGGGGCCGGTCATCACCGCGCTGCTGTTCGCCGGCCGCGCCGGCACCTCGCTGACCGCCGAAATCGGCCTGATGAAGTCGGGCGAGCAGCTGTCGGCGATGGAAATGATGGCCGTCAACCCGATCCAGCGCGTGCTGGCGCCCCGCTTCTGGGCCGGCGTGATCGCCGTGCCGGTGCTGGCCTCGGTGTTCAGCGCGGTCGGCGTGTTCGGCGGCTACCTGGTCGGCGTGCAACTGATCGGCGTCGACGACGGCACCTTCTGGTCGCAGATGCAGGGCGGCGTCGACCTGTGGGACGACATCTTCAACGGCTTCATCAAGAGCGTGGTGTTCGGCATCGCCATCACCTTCATCGCCCTCTACCAGGGCTACGAGTCGCAGCCGACACCGGAGGACGTGGCCCGCGCCACCACCCGCACGGTGGTGATCTCCTCGCTGATGATCTGGTGGCTGGACTTCATGTTGACAGCCTTGATGTTCGGCAAATAAGTCTGAAAAGAATCTATTTGGTCCACACCGCACAACGCGACGTGTGCCGCGGCAAGAGAAAATAAACTAGGATATGTACTATGCAACGTAAATCTTTGGATGTCTGGGTCGGTTTGTTCGTGGTCTTGGGTGTCGCCGCGCTGATGTTCCTGGCCTTGAAGGCCGGCAATATGAGCTCGATGTCCTTCGCCAAGACCTACAGCGTCACCGCCAAGTTCGACAATATCGGCGGCCTGCGTCCGCGCGCCCCGGTCAAGGGCTCGGGCGTGGTGGTGGGCCGGGTCGGCAAGATCGAGTTCGACGACAAGCACTACCAGGCCCTGGTCACCTTGAACCTGCAAGAGGGATACAATTTCCCCAAGGACAGCTCCGCCAAGATCCTCACCGCCGGCCTGCTCGGCGAGCAATACGTCGGCCTCGAGGCCGGCGGCGACACCAACAATCTGGCCGAGGGCGACAAGATCGCCCGCACCCAGTCGGCCACCGTGCTGGAAGACTTGATCAACCAGTTCATCTACAGCAAGGCTGCTGAAGGTAAGGATAGCAAATGAGCCACTACGCCAAGTATGTCCCAATGTTGCGCCGCGCCGCCATGGCCGCCGGCGTCGCCGTCCTGCTGAGCGCCTGCGCCGGCCCCAACCCGCGCGACCCCTACGAGGGCTTCAACCGCGCCATGTTCCAGTTCAACGACACGGTCGACCAGGTCGCCCTCAAGCCGGCCGCCACCGCCTACAAGGCGGTGCTGCCGACCTTTGTGCAAACCGGCGTCAACAACTTCTTCGGCAACCTGTCGGATGTCTGGAGCGCCGTCAACAACCTGCTGCAGGGCAAGGGCGAGGCCGGCATGTCCGACGTCACCCGCGTCACCTTGAACTCGACCTTCGGCCTGCTCGGCCTGCTCGACATCGCCTCCGAGGCCGGCCTGCAGAAGCACAACGAGGACTTCGGCCAGACCCTGGGCCGCTGGGGCGTGCCGTCCGGCCCCTACCTGATGCTGCCGCTGCTGGGCCCGTCCACGGTGCGCGACACCAGCGCCCTGCCGCTCGACATCACCGGCGACGTCTGGCGCTACAAGGAACCCATCTACATCCGCAACATCGGCACCGCCACCCGCGTGGTCGACCAGCGTTCCAACCTGCTCGACGCCTCCACCCTGCTGGAGGACGCCGCGCTGGACCGCTACGAATTCATCCGCGACGGCTTCCTGCAGCGCCGCGAGAGCAAGATCTTCGACGGCGAGAGCAACCCGCGCAAGCGCCAGCCCAAGCAGGCCGAGCTCGACGCCGGGCCCGACGGCATGGAAACTTCGGCGCCCGTGTCATCCGCGACGGCACCAAAAGAGTTAAACTCGGAACCCCCGGCTGCGACCAACGCCAGCCTGTGATCCGAACTGAACCAACATAGGTAGAACCACCATGACTTTGATTAAAAAACTTATCGCAATGGCAACCGTGGCCCTGGCCTTCGGTGCCAACCACGCCGGCGCCGCGCCGACCCCGGCCAACGAGGCGCCCGACGCCCTGGTCAAACGCATCAGCCAGGACGTGATCGAGACGGCCAAGGCCGACAAGGCGATCCAGGCCGGCGACCAGAAGCGCGTGATGGAACTGGTCGAGAGCAAGATCCTGCCCTACGTCGACTTCCAGCGCATGACCGCGCTGGCCTCGGGCCGCTTCTGGCGCGACGCCACGCCGGAACAGAAGCAACAGCTGTCGACCGAGTTCCGCACCCTGCTGATCTTCACCTACTCGGGCGCGCTGTCGCAGATCAAGAACGAAACGCTGGAGTTCAAGCCGCTGCGCGCCGATCCGACCGACACCGAGGTCGAGGTGCGCTCGCAGGTCAACGTCGCCCGCGGCGAACCGATCCTGCTGAACTACCGCGTCGCCAAGTCGCCGGCCAACGGTTGGAAGATCTACGACATCAACGTGCTCGGCGCCTGGCTGGTCGAGACCTACAAGGGCACCTTCGCCTCCGAAATCGGCAAGGGCGGCATCGACGGCCTGATCAAGGCGCTGTCGGAGAAGAACAAGAAGCTGGCCAACCGGCCGCTCAAAGCCGCCGCCAAGTAATCCCGCCCATCCACCAGACCCGCCCATGTCCATCATCGCCGCCAACGACAACCTGCAATCGCTCTCCTCGCTGACCGTGGCCAACGCCACCGCCGCGCTGGAGCGCGGACTGGCCGCCATCCGCGCCGGCCAGACCACGTTCGACCTGCGCCACGTGCTGATGGTCGACTCGGTGGCGGTGTCGGTGATGCTGGCCTGGCGCAAGGCGGCGCAGGACGCCGGCGTCGAGCTCGAACTCAAGCACCTGCCGCCGGCGCTGCAGAGCCTGACCAAGCTGTACGGCGTCTGCTCGCTGCTGTTCCCCACCACGGAACAGCTCGAGCCGGGCGCGCCGCTGGCGGACAACCCGGCCCACGCCGAGTTCGCCCCCGTCGTCGGCGCGCCCGAGCCGTCCAAACTCGGCCTGGGCAACGCGCCCGCCGAGTCGCACCACCATCATTGATCGTTTCTCCCCCGCTACAACCGTGGCGGCAAGCCGGACCCATCCGGCTCTGCCGCAGCAAATTTCCCCTATAATTGAACGTTGCCGCCGCCGAACAGTGCCGCGGCGCCCGCGATCCTCCGCCTTTTGAGCAGTTTCGCGGCGGTCCAAGGCCGCCGCACCAACCGATAAGCCAAGCATGACAGCGATCCAAATTAGCAATGTCGAAAAGCGCTACAAGTCGCTGCAGGCACTGGGCGGCGTCTCCCTCTCGATCGAGGAGGGCGAGTTCTTCGGCCTGCTGGGCCCCAACGGCGCCGGCAAGACCACCCTGATCTCCATCGTCGCCGGCCTGATCCGGCCCGACGCCGGCAAGGTCACCATCCACGGCCACGACGTCTCCGGCGACTTCCGCGCCGCCCGCAAAATGCTCGGCGTGGTGCCGCAGGAACTGGTGTTCGACCCCTTCTTCACCGTGCGCGAAACGCTGCGCCTGCAGTCGGGCTACTTCGGCCTGGCCAACAACGACGCCTGGATCGACGAGGTGATGCACAACCTCGACCTGACTAACAAGGCCGACACCAACATGCGCGCGCTGTCGGGCGGCATGAAGCGGCGCGTGCTGGTGGCCCAGGCGCTGGTGCACAAGCCGCCCGTCATCGTGCTCGACGAGCCGACCGCCGGCGTCGACGTCGAGCTGCGCCAGACCCTGTGGAAGTTCATCTCGCGGCTCAACCGCGAAGGCCACACGGTGGTGCTGACCACCCACTACCTGGAGGAGGCGCAGGCGATGTGCAAGCGCGTCGCCATGCTCAAGTCGGGCAAGGTGGTGGCGCTCGACACCATGGCCGCGCTGATCCGCCGCATCTCCGGCTCGCAGCTGGTGCTGCACATGCAGCAGGGCACGCTGCCCGAGGCGCTGCGCCCGCTGCTGATCCACCCGCCCGAGGCCGACCAGCCGCACAAATACAGCCTGCGCATCAACGACTACGCCGAGGTCGAGACCATCCTGGCCGGCCTGCGCCAGGCCGGCGTGGTGATCGACGAGATGCAGTTGCAACAAGCCGATCTGGAGGACATCTTCCTGCAGATCATGGACGGGGGCAGCCTATGAACTTGATTTCCACCGGATTCCGCACGCTGGTCTACAAGGAAACGTTGCGTTTCTGGAAGGTCGCCACCCAGACCGTCGCCGCGCCCATCCTCACCGCCATGCTCTACCTGCTGATCTTCGGCCACGTGCTCGAGGGCCGCGTGCAGGTGTATGCCGACGTGAGCTACACCGCCTTCCTGATCCCCGGCCTGGTGATGATGAGCGTGCTGCAGAACGCCTTCGCCAACGCCTCGTCCTCGCTGATCCAGTCCAAGATCACCGGCAACCTGGTGTTCGTGCTGCTGACCCCGCTGTCGCACTGGGAGATCTTCTCCGCCTACGTGCTGGCGGCGATGGTGCGCGGCCTGGTGGTCGGCCTCGGCGTGTTCCTGGTCACCGCCTGGTTCGCCCACCTGAGCTTCGCCGAGCCGCTGTGGATCCTCGTCTTCGCCCTGCTCGGCGCCGCCATCCTCGGCACCATGGGCCTGATCGCCGGCATCTGGGCCGAGAAGTTCGACCAGCTGGCCGCCTTCCAGAACTTCCTGATCATGCCGCTGACCTTCCTCTCCGGCGTGTTCTACTCGATCCACTCGCTGCCGCCGTTCTGGCTGGCGGTGTCGCACCTGAACCCCTTCTTCTACATGATCGACGGCTTCCGCCACGGCTTCTTCGGCCAGTCCGACGTCGACCCGCTGCTCAGCCTGGCCATCGTCGGCGGCTTTTTGGTGCTGCTGGCGCTGCTGGCCATCCGTTTGCTCAGGAGCGGCTACCGCCTGCGCCATTGAGCGAGGAAAAATTTCTCCGCGCGGCCGCGCCGGCCGCGCCAAACCGCTATATCGTTGATACCTGAGCCCAGATTGCTCATTACGCCCCAAGGAATAATCGTGACCACCACCCCAGAACTGATCCACAGCTACCTCGCCGCCGGCCTTGAATGCACCCACCTCGAAGTCGAGGGCGACGGCCAGCACTTCCAGGCCGTCATCGTCTCGCCGGCCTTCGTCGGCAAGCGCCTGATCCAGCGCCACCAGCTGGTCTACGCCGCGCTGGGCGACCGCATGCGCGAGGAGATCCACGCGCTGTCGATGAAAACCCTGACCCCAGACGAATACCAAGGATAAGCACAGCATGGACAAACTCCTCATTCAAGGCGGCAAACGCCTGGCCGGCGACATCACCATCTCCGGCGCCAAGAACGCCGCCCTGCCCATCCTGTGCGCCGGCCTGCTGACCGCCGGCAAGCTGGAGCTGAGCAACGTGCCGCGCCTGCACGACGTCGCCACCATGCTCAAGCTGCTCGGCCAGACCGGCCTGAAGGTGGCGCAGGACGACGAGTGCGTCACGCTGCAAGGCGACGCGATCGACAAGCTGGAGGCGCCCTACGAGCTGGTCAAGACCATGCGCGCGTCGATCCTGGTGCTGGGCCCGCTGTTGGCCCGCTTCGGCGAGGCCAAGGTGTCGCTGCCGGGCGGCTGCGCCATCGGCTCGCGCCCGGTCGACCAGCACATCAAGGGCCTGCAGGCGCTGGGCGCCGAGATCACCATCGAGGGCGGCTACATCTACGCCAAGTGCAAGAAGCTCAAGGGCACCCGCATCGTCACCGACATGATCACCGTCACCGGCACCGAGAACCTGCTGATGGCGGCCACCCTGGCCGAGGGCGAGACCATCCTGGAGAACGCCGCGCGCGAGCCGGAAGTGACCGACCTGGCCCACCTGCTGGTGGCCATGGGCGCCAAGATCGAGGGCATCGGCACCGACCGCCTGGTGATCCAGGGCGTCGCCGAACTGCACGGCGCCAAGCACGCCGTCATCTCCGACCGCATCGAGACGGCCACCTTCCTGTGCGCCGTGGCGGCGGCCGGCGGCGACATCACGCTGCGCAACACCCGCACCGACATCCTCGACGCCGCCCTCGACAAGCTGCGCGAAGTCGGCCTGCGGATGGACATCGGCCCGGACTGGATCCGCGCCCGCATGGACCAGCGGCCCAAGCCGGTGACCTTCCGCACCACCGAATACCCCGGCTTCCCGACCGACATGCAGGCCCAGTTCATGGCCGTCAACACCGTCGCCGACGGCGCCAGCCGCGTCACCGAGACCATCTTCGAGAACCGCTTCATGCACGTGCAGGAGATGAACCGCCTGGGCGCCGCCATCGAGACCGACGGCAACACCGCCTTCATCACCGGCGTCGACCACCTGATCGGCGCGCCCGTCATGGCCACCGACCTGCGCGCCTCGGCCTCGCTGGTGATCGCCGCCCTGGCCGCGCGCGGCGAGACCCTGGTCGACCGCATCTACCACCTCGACCGTGGCTACGACCGCATGGAAGTGAAGCTGTCGGCGGTTGGCGCCGACATCGTCCGCGTCAAGTAGGCGCGGCGCAAGCACGACACATCGACACATCGCAACGACACATCGGAATCCATCATGACCGTATTTAACAGCCAGGCGCGCGACCAGTCGCAGCTGATCCTGGCGCTGTCGAAAGGCCGCATCTTCGAGGACACCCTGCCCCTGTTGGAGGAGGCCGGCATCATCGTGACCGAGAATCCGGAGACCTCGCGCAAGCTGATCCTCGCCACCAACGACCCCAACGTGCGCGTCATCATCGTCCGCGCCACCGACGTGCCGACCTATGTGCAGCACGGCGCCGCCGACTTCGGTGTGGCCGGCAAGGACGTGCTGCTCGAGCACGGCGGCGAGGGCCTGTACCAGCCGATCGACCTGAACATCGCCGCCTGCCGCATGTCGGTGGCGGTCAAGAACGGCTTCGACTACGCCACCGCCGTGCGCCAGGGCGCGCGCCTGCGCGTGGCCACCAAGTTCGTCCAGACGGCGCGCGAACACTTCGCCGCCAAGGGCGTGCACGTCGATCTGATCAAGCTGTACGGCTCGATGGAGCTGGCGCCGCTGGTCGGCCTGTCCGACGCCATCGTCGACGTCGTCAGCACCGGCAACACGCTGCGCGCCAACGACCTGGTCGAGGTCGAGGAGATCATGCAGATCTCCTCGCGCCTGATCGTCAACCAGGCCGCCCTCAAGCTCAAGCGCGAGCGCCTGCAACCGATCCTGGCGGCGTTCGAACGCGCCTCCAAGATGAAAAAATAAGTTCACCCGCCACCGCCCACCGTCCCAGCCAGAAGAACCCATCATGCCGATTCAGATCACCAAGCTCGATTCAAGCCAAGCCGGATTCCACACAGCCCTGAGCGCCCTGTTGGCGTTCGAGGCGAGCACCGACGAGGCGATCGAACGGTCGGTGGCGGCGATCCTGGCCGACGTCAAGGCGCGCGGCGACGCCGCCGTGCTGGAGTACACCAACCGCTTCGACCGCATTCCCGACGGCGGCGCCGCCAGCATGGCCGCCTTCGACATCGGCCAGGCGGAACTGGACGCGGCGCTGGCCGGCCTGCCCGAGGCGCAGCGCCTGGCGCTGCAGACGGCGGCCGAGCGCATCCGCCTGTTCCACCAGCGGCAGAAGCAGGAGCTGTGCGGCTTCAGCTACACCGAGGCGGACGGCACCGTGCTGGGCCAGAAGATCACCCCGCTCGACCGGGTCGGCATCTACGTCCCCGGCGGCAAGGCCGCCTATCCGTCGTCGGTGCTGATGAACGCGGTGCCGGCCAAGGTGGCCGGCGTGGCCGAGATCATCATGGTGGTGCCGACGCCGGACGGCGTGAAGAACCAGATGGTGCTGGCCGCCGCCGCCATCGCCGGCGTGACGCGGGTGATCACCATCGGCGGCGCCCAGGCGGTCGGCGCGCTGGCCCACGGCACGGCCACCATCGCCCCGGTCGACAAGATCGTCGGCCCCGGCAACGCCTACGTGGCGGCGGCCAAGCGCCGCGTGTTCGGCATCGTCGGCATCGACATGATCGCCGGCCCGTCGGAAATTTTGATCATCTGCGACGGCAGCACCGATCCGGACTGGGTGGCGATGGACCTGTTCTCCCAGGCCGAGCACGACGAGCTGGCCCAGGCCATCCTGCTGTGCCCGGACGCCGACTACATCGCCCGCGTCGAGGCCAGCATCAACAAGCTGCTGCCGACCATGCCACGGCAGGACACCATCCGCACCTCGCTGACCGACCGCGGCGCGCTGGTCAAGGTGCGCGACATGGCCGAGGCCTGCGCCATCGCCAACAGCATCGCCGCCGAGCACCTGGAGATCTCGGCCGACGGACCCGCAGCAGTGGGCCGACCAGATCCGCCACGCCGGCGCGATGTTCCTCGGCCGCTTCTCGTCGGAGTCGCTGGGCGACTACTGCTGCGGCCCGAACCACGTGCTGCCGACCTCGCGCACGGCGCGCTTCTCGTCGCCGCTGGGCGTGTACGACTTCCAGAAGCGCTCGTCGGTGATTTTCGTCAGCGAGGCCGGCGCGCAAACGCTGGGCAAGGTGGCCGCCGAGCTGGCCTACGGCGAGGGCTTGCAGGCGCACGCCCGCAGCGCCGAGCTGCGCCTGAAATCGAACGCATGATCGCGGCGGCATGAGCGATTGGCTCAACCAGGTGTTCTGCGAGGATGCGCTGGCCGGACTGGCGCGCATCCCGGACGGCTCCATCGATCTGATCTTGACCGATCCACCGTACAACCTGGGCAAGGACTACGGCAACGCCTCCGACCAGCAGACGGTGGAGGAGTACCTGCGCTGGACCGAGCAGTGGATAGCGGCCGCGCTGCCCAAGCTGAAGCCCAACGGCAGCCTGTACATCTTCCTGACCTGGCGCTTTTCGCCGGAGATCTTCGTCATGCTGAAAAAACGCATGACGATGATGAACGAGATCATCTGGGACCGCCGCGTGCCGTCGATGGGCGGCAGCGTGCGCAGCTACTCGTCGGTGCACGACACCATCGGCTTCTTCGTCGGCCGCAAGGACTACTACTTCGACCTCGACGCCGTGCGCATCCCCTACGACGCGGCGACCAAGAAGGCCCGTTCGCGCTCGATCTTCATCGGCGCAAAATGGCTGGAGATGGGCTATAACCCGAAAGATTTGTGGAGCGTGTCGCGCTTGCACCGCGAGCATCCCGAGCGGGCCGACCATCCGACCCAGAAGCCGCTGGAGATCATCGAGCGCATGCTCAAGGCCTCCTGCCCGCCGGACGGCGTGGTGCTCGACCTGTTCATGGGCAGCGGCACCACCGCCATCGCGGCGCGCCGCTGCGGCCGCAATTTCGTCGGCTTCGAGCTGAACCCGGAATACTGCGCGATCATCCAGACCCGCCTGGCCGACACCGACGCCGAGGCGCTGGCCAAGCCGGCGCCGGCCAAGCAGCGCGCCGCCGTCAAGCGCGCCGCCAAGCCGGCCGCGAAGAAGGCCGCCGTGAAGAAGGCCGCCAGCAAACCAGCCAGCAAACCAGCCAGCAAGACCGCAAGCAAGGCGGCCAGCAAACCACCGGCCGATACGCCGGCCAAACGAAGTCGGCGCGCCGTCAAGGCGGAGCCGGCGGAAACCATCGCGTAGTGCAGTTCCCCAACCCAGGAGCATAAGTAAGATGTCATCCCTCGACAGCCTCATCAGCAACACCATTCGTTCCGACGTGCGCGCCATCAAGGGCTACCACGTGGCCGACGCGAGTGGCTTTGTCAAACTGGATGCGATGGAGAACCCTTACCACCTGCCCGAGCATCTGCTGCAGGAGCTGGGCCAGCGCCTGGCCGCCGTCACGCTGAACCGCTACCCGGTGGCCTCCTACGCCACATTGAAGCAGCGCGTCTGCCAGCAGCTGGGCGTGCCGGCCGGCTACGACGTCATCCTCGGCAACGGCTCCGACGAGCTGATCTCCATCCTCGACATGGCCTGCGCCCACCAGGACCGCCGCGCCGTGGTGCTGGCGCCCACGCCGTCCTTCGTCATGTACCAGCGCTCGGCGCAGTTCGCCGGCATGGACTACGTCGGCGTGGCGCTGAAGGCCGACCTGTCGCTCGACCTGCCGGCCATGCTGGCCGCCATCGCCGAGCACAAGCCGGCGCTGGTCTACCTGTCCTACCCGAACAACCCGACCGGCAACCTGTTCGCCGAGTCCGACATCGTCGCCATCATCGAGGCCTTGGGCGAGACCGGCATCGCCGTGGTCGACGAGGCCTACGAGCCGTTCGCCCAGCAAAGCTTCATGGGCCGCCTGCCGGAGTTCGCCAACCTGGTGGTGATGCGCACCGTGTCCAAGCTCGGCCTGGCCGGCATCCGCCTCGGCTACATGTCGGCGGCGCCGCAATTGCTGGCGCAATTCGATAAAGTGCGGCCTCCTTACAACATCAACGTGTTGACCCAGGCGGCCGCCGAATTCGCCCTCGAGCACGTCGATGTGCTCAACGAACAGGCCCGCGCGCTGCGCGCCGCGCGCAGCGAACTGGCGCAGGCACTGGCCGCGCTGCCCGGTGTGACGGTGTTTCCGTCGGCGGCGAATTTTCTCTTGATTCGTGTGCCGGACGCCGATGATGCCTACGCGAAACTGCTCGCTGACAAGGTATTAATCAAAAATGTGAGTAAAATGCACAGTGTGCTGGCCAATTGTTTGCGCATCACCGTCAGCACCCCCGAAGAGAACTCCGTATTCCTCGCTGCCATCACGGCATCGCTGGCAGCCTAAGACCACCGCAAGAGCCTTTCATGAACCGCACCGCAGAAATCACGCGCAACACCAACGAGACGCAAATCCGCGTCGCGATCAACCTCGACGGCACGGGCCAGCAAAAGCTCAACACCGGCGTGCCCTTCCTCGACCACATGCTGGACCAGATCGCCCGCCACGGCTTGATCGACCTCGACATCGAGGCCACCGGCGACACCCACATCGACAACCACCACACGGTGGAGGATGTCGGCATCACGCTGGGCATGGCGGTGGCGCAGGCCATCGGCGACAAGAAGGGCATCCGCCGCTACGGCCACGCCTACGTGCCGCTGGACGAGGCGTTGTCGCGCGTGGTGATCGACTTCTCCGGCCGCCCCGGCATCGAATACCACATCCCCTTCACCCGGGCGATGATCGGCGGCTTCGACGTCGACCTGACGCTGGAGTTTTTCCGCGGCTTCGTCAACCACGCGCTGGTGAGCTTGCATATCGACAACTTGCGCGGCACCAACGCCCACCACCAGTGCGAGACGGTGTTCAAGGCCTTCGGCCGCGCGCTGCGCATGGCCAGCGAGCGCGACGAGCGCGCCGCCGGCACCATCCCGTCCACCAAGGGCAGTCTGTGATCTCCACGGCGCGGCCCACGGGCGCCGCGCCGACCTTTTCGCTTGAATGGCAAAATGAATAAAATTGTTGTGGTTGACTATGGCATGGGCAATCTGCGCTCGGTGGCGCAGGCCCTGCGCGCCGTCGCGCCCGAGGCCGACGTGCTGATCTCCGGCGAGGTGGCCGACATCGAGGCGGCCGACCGTATCGTGCTGCCCGGCCAGGGCGCCATGCCGGACTGCATGCGCAGCCTGCGCGAATCGGGCGTGCTGGAGGCGCTGTTGAAGGCGGCCGCCAGCAAGCCCCTGATGGGCGTGTGCATCGGCGAGCAGATGTTGTTCGACGTCAGCGAGGAGGGCGACGCCGCCGGCCTCGGCCTGCTGCCCGGCAAGGTGGTGCGCTTCCAGCTCGACGGCCAGTTGCAGGAGGACGGCTCGCGCTTCAAGGTGCCGCAGATGGGCTGGAACCAAGTCAAGCAAACGGCGTCTCATCCGATGTGGCAGGATATCCCGGACGACAGCTATTTCTACTTCGTGCACAGCTTCTACGTGCAGCCGGAGCAGGCCGCCCACGTGGTCGGCCAAACCGTCTACGGCGCGCCGTTCTGCAGCGCCGTGGCGCGCGACAACATCTTCGCCACCCAGTTCCACCCGGAGAAGAGCGCCAAGGCCGGCCTCCAGCTGTACAAGAATTTCGTCCACTGGAAGCCTTGATTTTTTGCCGCCGCTGCCGCATCGTTAAACCGCATTCCAACCCGATCCTGAACTTCTAACCCATTACACCGACCATGCTGCTCATTCCTGCCATCGACCTCAAAGACGGTCACTGCGTTCGCCTCAAACAGGGCGATATGGAACTCGCCACCGTTTTCTCCGACAACCCGGCCGACATGGCCCTGCACTGGCTCAAGCAGGGCGCCCGCCGCCTGCATCTGGTCGACTTGAACGGCGCCTTCGCCGGCAAGCCGAAGAACGAGGCCGCCGTCAAGGCGATCCTGAAGGTGGTGCAGGAGTTCGCCGAAGAGAACGGCATCGACGAGATCCCGGTGCAACTCGGCGGCGGCATCCGCGACCTCGACACCATTGAGCGCTATCTGGACGCCGGCATCACCTACATCATCATCGGCACGGCCGCCGTCAAGGAGCCGGGCTTCCTGCACGACGCCTGCGGCGCCTTCCCCGGCCACATCATCGTCGGCCTGGACGCCAAGGACGGCAAGGTCGCCACCGACGGCTGGAGCAAAATGTCCGGCCACGAGGTGATCGACCTGGCGCGCAAGTTCGAGGCCTACGGCGTCGAATCGATCATCTACACCGACATCGGCCGCGACGGCATGATGGGCGGCGTCAACATCGAGGCCACCGTCAAGCTGGCCCAGGCCGTCAAGATCCCCGTCATCGCCTCCGGCGGCCTGCACAACCTGGCCGACGTCGAAGCGCTGTGCGCGGTGCAGGACGAGGGCATCGAGGGCGTCATCTGCGGCCGCTCGATCTACGAGGGCACGCTGGACCTGAACTCGGCCCAGCTGCGCGCCGACGAGCTCAGCGGCGACCTCGACGAGGAAGCCGCCGAGTAGCACGCGGCCCCGGCGCGACCGCAGCACCCAGGCGCGGGCCGGCGCGCGGATCGACCATCCGCCGCCGCCGCCGCGCTCCATCAAGGCGAACACAAGGCTTCACAGGCCGACAGGTACCATCATGCTTGCAAAACGAATCATCCCCTGCCTCGACGTGACCAACGGCCGCGTCGTCAAAGGCGTCAACTTCACCGAGCTGCGCGACGCCGGCGACCCGGTCGAGATCGCCCGCCGCTACGACGAGCAGGGCGCCGACGAGATCACCTTCCTCGACATCACCGCCACCAGCGACGAGCGCGACCTGATCCTGCACATCATCGAGGCGGTCGCCTCGCAGGTGTTCATTCCGCTGACGGTGGGCGGCGGCGTGCGCGCCGTCGAGGACGTGCGCCGCCTGCTCAACGCCGGCGCCGACAAGGTCAGCATGAACTCCTCTGCGGTGAGCAACCCGCAACTGGTGTTCGACGCCTCGCAGAAGCACGGCTCGCAGTGCATCGTGGTGGCGATCGACGCCAAGCAGACCGCGCCGGGCCGCTGGGAGGTGTTCACCCACGGCGGCCGCAAGGCCACCGGCCTCGACGCCATCGAATGGGCCAAGAAGATGGAGCAGCTGGGCGCCGGCGAGATCCTGCTGACCAGCATGGACCGCGACGGCACCAAGATCGGCTTCGACCTGGGCCTGACGCGCGGCGTCTCCGACGCGGTCGGCATCCCGGTGATCGCCTCGGGCGGTGTCGGCGGCCTGCAGGACCTGGCCGACGGCATCAAGCTGGGCCGCGCCGACGCGGTGCTGGCCGCCAGCATCTTCCACTACGGCCAGCACACGGTGCAGGAGGCCAAGCGCTTCATGGCCGCCCAGGGCATACCGATGCGCCTGGACTGAGCACGGACACACAGGAAAGAACGATGTTGAATTCCCCAAGCCTCGCCAAGGCCAAATGGTTGAAAAAAATCAAGTGGGACGAGCACGGCCTGGTGCCGGTGATCGCCCAGGAAGCGGGCAGCAACGACGTGCTGATGTTCGCCTGGATGAACCGCGACGCGCTGGCCAAGACGGTCGAGCTGGGCGAGGCGGTGTACTGGAGCCGCTCGCGCAAGAAGCTGTGGCACAAGGGCGAGGAGTCCGGCCACACGCAAAAGGTGCTGGAGATCCGCCTCGACTGCGACGAGGACGTGGTGCTGCTGAAGATAGCCCAGCACGGCGGCATCGCCTGCCACACCGGGCGCCATTCCTGCTTCTTCCAGAAGTTCGAGGGCGACGCCGACGAGGGCGACTGGCAGGTCGTCGAGCCGGTGTTGAAGGGACCCGGCCGAGATGTACCCGCAACCGACCAAACCGAACAAGACGAAACCGACATGAGCACAATTTTAGACCGCCTGGCCGAGATCATCGAGTCGCGCAAGCTGGCCAACGGCGGCGACCCGGCCACCTCCTACGTTTCGCGCCTGTTCGCCAAGGGCGACGACGCGATCCTGAAAAAGATCGGCGAGGAGGCCACCGAGACGGTGATGGCGGCCAAGGACGCCCGCGTCGACGGCGACAACGCCAAGGTGCTGTACGAATGCGCCGACCTGTGGTTCCATTCGCTGGTGATGCTGGCGCAGTTCGACCTGAGCCCGCAGCAGGTGCTCGACGAGCTGGCGCGGCGCGAGGGCCTGTCCGGCCTGGAGGAAAAGGCGGCGCGCAAGGACGAGCTGCGCGACGCGGCCGAAACCCAAAAACATGACTAGTGGAGCCTTTGTGGAAAACTGCCTTTTTTGTAAGATCGCCGCCAAACAAATCCCCTCGAGCATCGTCTACGAGGACGAGGAGCTGCTGGCCTTCAAGGACATCAACCCGGCCGCGCCGGTGCACCTGCTGGTGATCCCCAAGCAGCACCTGGCCACCCTGTCGGACTGCAACGCCAGCCACGCCGCGCTGCTGGGCAAGATGCTGGCGCTGGCGCCGCGCCTGGCCGAGGAGGCCGGCTGCGCCGTCAGCTACGACGCCGACGGCGAACCGGGCGGCGGTTACAAAACGCTGATCAACAGTGGCCCGGACGGCGGCCAAGAGGTGTACCATCTGCACCTGCACGTGGTGGGCGGTCCGCGCCCCTGGCGCGGCATGCGCTGAGCCGGCGCCGGGCTGGATCTAGCCTGGATCTAGCCTGGATCTAGTCCTTTTGTCGGATGGCCTAGTCCTTTTGCATTATGGCAATATGACGGGCACATGACATGCGCGCTTCAAAGTATACTGTGCGGAGTAGTCTGCGTTGGGTTCAACCGAATTTTTTGGGCGTTACCGCCTTGCTAGGGGAAAATGATGGGTTCAATGAGTATTTGGCACTGGTTGATCGTGCTGGTGGTGGTGATGTTGGTGTTCGGCACCAAGAAACTGGGCAACATGGGTTCCGACATCGGCAAGGCCGTCAAGGGCTTCAAGGACGGCGTCAAGGGCGACGAGGACAAGGCCGCTCCGGCCGCTGCCGCCGCGCCGTCGCAGGTGGCCGACAAGAGCACCATCGACGTCGACGCGAAAGAGAAAAGCAAGCACTAAGCGGGCCGGGGCCACGGCCCCGTCCGGCTTTTGCTGACATCCTATGATCGATCTCGGTCTCTCCAAACTTGCCATCATCGGCGTCGTGGCGCTGGTCGTCATCGGTCCGGAAAAGCTGCCCAAGGTGGCGCGCATGGCCGGCTCGCTGTACGGCCGGGCGCAGCGCTACCTGAACGAGGTGAAATCCGAGGTCTCGCGCGAGATCGAACTGGAGGAGCTGAAAAACCTGCAGAAGGACGTGCAGGACGCCGCCCAGTCGATCAAGCAGGGCGTCGAGAACTCGATCTCGGAGAACCTGGCCGAGGTGGAGAACGCCTGGCACGACAACCATCCGTCGGCGCAGCCGAGCGGCGCCAGCAGCGACGACCTGGCGCGCAAGGCGCGCGAGTTCCGCCGCAAGAAGCTGGTGCGCAGCTCGGCCGTTCCGGCCTGGTACAAGCAGCGCAACGGCGGCAAGATGCACGTCACCTCCGGCGCGGCGCGGGTCGCCCGTTTCCGTCCGCGCGGCAATTCCTCCCCTACCTCGTTCTTTAAATGACTACACCTGCAGCAGGCGAAGAGACCTTTATCTCTCACCTGATCGAATTGCGCGACCGCCTGGTCAAGGCCTCGATCGGCATCGTGCTGGTGTGCGCCGGCCTGATGATCTGGCCGGGGCCATCGCGCATCTACGACATCATCGCCATGCCGATGATCGCCGCGCTGCCGGTCGGCTCGAAGATGATCGCCACCGGCGTCATCTCGCCCTTCCTGGTGCCGATGAAGGTGACCCTGGTGATCGCCTTCATCCTGGCCCTGCCGTGGGTGCTGTACCAGCTGTGGGCCTTCATCGCGCCCGGCCTGTACGCCCACGAAAAGAAGCTGATCGCGCCGCTGGTGATCTCCTCGTCGGCGCTGTTCATGGCCGGCGTGGCGTTCTGCTACTTCTTCGTGTTCGGCCGGGTGTTCAAGTTCATCAGCGAGTTCTCGCCGACCTCGATCGCCGTCACGCCGGACATCGAGAACTACCTCGACTTCGTCATGTCGATGTGCCTGGCCTTCGGCGCCACCTTCGAGGTGCCGGTGGTGGTGGTGATCCTGGTGCGCATGGGTTTGGTGTCCGTCGCCAAGCTCAAGGAGGTGCGGCCGTATGTGATCGTCGGCGCCTTCGTGGTGGCGGCCATCGTCACGCCGCCGGACATCGTCAGCCAGTTCTCGCTGGCGCTGCCGATGTGGATCTTGTTCGAGCTGGGCCTGCTGGTGGCGCCGGTCTTCGTCCGCGCCACCCAGGCGCCCGAGCAGGTCGAGTAAGCTACTTTTCGCTGGGCCGCCGCGAGGGTCTGCCTTGCCGCGCGGCCCCGCTGTGGCGCCCCCTGCGGCGCCGATACGCCGCAGTCCCTCCCGCTCAATTGGTTTTCAGCGTGCCGCCGTTGCCCAGGCCGCCGTCGACCGCCTGCGCCTGGTAGTCGCGCACCGATTTGACCAGCTGGTTGTAGGAATCCATGAAGGAGGCGGCCAGCACCTTGCCCTGCGGCGTGTTGCTGAAGCCGCCGCCACCGGCGAAGCCGCCGCCGAAGAACGCCCCCATCGCGCCGAAGTCCCAGTTCTTGGCGCTGCCCTCGGCGGCGGCCAGCTGGATGCCGGAGCGGTTGTCCGTCAGCAGCAGCATGGTCGAGGCCTCGTTCGACCTGAGCGAGCCGGCCACCAGCGAGCCGATCGCCCCCAGCATGCCGCCGATGGCCGCGCCGCCGCCGCCGGTGCCGCGCGCGCTGAAGCTGATCGACGGCGTGACCGTGTAGTCGGCCGCCACCATTTGACCCTTGCCCAGGTTGCTGGTCTTGCGCAGGTCGCCGCGCGCCATCAGTTCGCGCTCGCCCTGCATGTTGTTGAAGGCGCGGCCGCGTTCGACGATGACGAAGCAGTTCGACTGCTGCATGATCAGGCGCAGCAGCGGCACCGTGCTCTGCACATGGTATTCCTGCGTCAGCTGGTAGAGCCAGGGCTGGTTGGCCTCCTCGACGATGGTCAGCGTGCCGAGCGGCTTGGCGCAGCGTTCCAGCTGCTGGTTGGCGCCCTGCGCGTTGGCGCCGCCGGCCGAGCCGGTGGCCACCGTCTTGGCGCCGTGGTCGCCCATGGTCATGGTGCCGGCGCAGCCGGCCAGGGACAGCGCGGCGGCGCAGGCGAGCAAACGAAGTGGGCTTGTCATGTGGATTCCTTTCCTGGGAGATGGCGGACCGGCCGCGCATGGGGAAAGGACATGGTAGCGTCATGCTAGCTCGGCGGTTTGAGACGCCGCAAGCGCGGCCCGCATGCCTGCGGGAAAGCCGAGCTGCTACAGCGCGATGAGCTTCTGCCGGGCAAATTCGAACTTTGCCCGTGCTTCTTGGCTGAATAGCTGAATACTAGTGGTCAGTTCTTGTCGGTCAAGCTCACTGCCGAGGGCCAGCTTTTGCCGGCTTAGCTCAAGACTAGCGATCAGTTTTTGTACGGGCCTGCTCAATACTGTCGGTCAGTTCTTGTTTGACCGCTTCGATACAGTAGGTCACATCCGCCTTGAGCAGGATGAGGTCGCCGGGTGCGACGACAGTGTTGGTGAGCGCGTCGCTGAGCGCCTGGGCGTACGCCTCGGCGTGGCTGGGTGCAATGCCGGCCACTTCCAACCGTTTGGCGTATTTGAGTGTGTCGAATCGGATGGGCATGGTCATGTACGCTCCTGCAGTTAATCGTAGCAGAAAACCTATTCTGCGCCAGACCTGCCTCAATCGTGCGCAAGTGCCGATCCGAACGG
Source organism: Rugamonas sp. DEMB1 (assembly GCF_029834475.1). GTDB lineage: Bacteria > Pseudomonadota > Gammaproteobacteria > Burkholderiales > Burkholderiaceae_D > Rugamonas > Rugamonas rubra. The sequence continues at coordinate 6,549,381 of NZ_CP122407.1, forward strand.
CGCACGCAAAACGGGGCGCATGAGCGCCCCGTTGTAGCTTGGCGGCGCGCCGTCGCGGCGCCCGCCAGATGCCCGCCGCGCCTACTGCGGCGCCGCCTGTTGCAGCATCAGGTCGCGGATCACCCGCACCGGCGCGCTGCCGTAGCTGAGGAATTGCTCGTGGAAATCCTTCAGCACGAACTTGTTGCCCAACGCCTGTTTGCGCTGCTCGCGCAGCTCCATGATCTCGCTGTAGCCGCTGAAGTAGCTGGTCAGTTGCACCGAGGTCAGCTGCACGCGGCGCCATTTCTCCTTGGCCTCGCTGGTGGTCTGGAAGGCCTGCCGCGCCAGCAGGTCGATGGCCTCCTGCTCGCCCATGTCGAGCACGTGCACGCTGTAGTCGAGGATGGTGTTGGTGACGCTGCGCAGGTTCCATTTCGAGTACATCAGCCACATCTCGGGCGTGTTGTCGCCATAGCCGGACTCGAGCATCATGCGCTCGCCGTAGACGGCCCAGCCCTCGACCATGGCGCCGTTGCCGAAGATCGACTTGACGATGGACGGCGACTTGTTGGCGTACACCAGCTGGGTGTAGTGGCCGGGAATGGCCTCGTGGATGTTGAGGATCTGCAGGATCCAGTGGTTGTACTCGCGCAGGCTGCTCTCGGCCGCCTCCGGCGTGGCGCCGTCGAGCGGCGTGACGTTGTAGTAGGTGCGGTCCTGCGGCCGGTACGGGCCGGGCGCCTCGATGCTGGCGCCGGCCACGCCGCTCTGGTAGGCCGGGGTGGCGCGCACTTCCAGCGGTTTCTTCGGGTCCATGGTCAGCAGGTCGTGGCTGACCACCCAGTCCTGCAGCAGCGGGATCTGGCGGCGGATCTCGGGGAAGAAGTTCTCGCGCGCCACGTGCTGGCTGGACAGCTTGTCGATCACCATGCCGATCTTGCGGGTGCGGTCGAGCGGCTTGGCCGACAGGCCCATGGTCTTGTTCCACAACTCGTCGGCCAGCCGGTCCATGTTGACCAGCAGCGCCTCGCGCGCCGCCAGGGCCTTCTGGTAGGTCTGCTCGGCGCTGCTGCCGGCCTGGATGTCGAAGACGAACTTCTGCTCGTACAGCTCCTTGCCGAGGCGGAAGGGACGGGCCTCGCCGGTTTGCGCCATGGTCTTGTCGAGCTCGCCCAACCAGGCGACGTAGCCGTCGACGGCGGTCAGCGCGGCGTTGACGCGTTGGGTGAACAGCTGCTTCTCGACCGGGTTCAGGATGGAGGCCTGGGCCGCCTTGTCGAGCTCGGTGAGCATGCTCAGCACGCCGGGCGCCTGGGCGATCGCCAGTTGGGTGTGCTCGCGGGTCGGCTTGGCGATGTTGGCGCGGGCCGCCTCGTAGTAGGCGGGCACGCCGGCGATGCGTTTGAGCAGGGTGCGCAGGCGCTGCGGCTTGGCGGCGTATTCGGTGTTGAGGATGGCGTCGATCGGCGCGGCGACGTTGTAGCTGGCCGGGTTCCATTGCCACTCGCGCAGCGTGGTCAGGTAGAAGCGGTCGCTGTTGAGCTTGTTGGTCAGCAGCGCCAGGTCGGTGCGCTGCTTGGCCGACAGCTGGCGCGCGTCGATCTTGGCGAAGCGGGCCAGCCAGTCGTCGGTGAAGGCCAGCTGGCGGGCGCGGGCGGCCTGGTCGGGAATGGTCAGGCTGGCGGCGGTGTCGTACTTGCCGGCGGCGATGGCGGCCTCCGGGTCGATGCGCCACAGCGCGCCGAGGAACTGGTTGCTCAGGGTGTCGAGGTTGCGGTCCTGGCGGCGCTCGGACGGCGGCGCCGGACGGGCCATGGCGGCGACCGGCGCGGCCACCGCGGCGGCGGCGACGGCCTTGCCCTTGCCACCCTTGCCACCCTTGCCGTGCTTGTCCTGCTTGCCGCCCTTGGCATTCTTGCCGGCGTGCGCGGCCTTGGCGCCGCCCTTGGCAGCGGCCTTGGCGCCGCCCTTGGCGCCGCCCTTGGCAGCGGCCTTGGCGCCGCCCTTGGCGCTGGATTTGGCGCCGGCCTTGCTCTTGCTGCTGGCGGCCTTGTCCTGGCCGTGGTGGGTGGTGGCGCCGGCCGGCGCGAGCGTCAGGCTCGTCAGCAGCACAGCCAGCGCAAATTTGGTCTTGATCATCGTACACAGCCTCTTGATGGTTGGGGCAAGACGCGCATATTCGCAGATTCGGGCGGGCGCGCCAAGGCCAAGCGTGGGAGAGTAGCACTAATTTCCGTGCTTGAGCGCGCCAGTTGGCGGCCGCCTCAAACCAGCGCGTTGGCGCGGATCAGTTCCTGGTGGCGGGCGTTGAGCAGGCCGACGGCGTCCTTGCCGTTGGCCATTTGGCCGAGCAGGATCTCGCTGTCCTTGGTGAAGCGGTGGCCGATGCGGATGGTGTAGGAGCGCGACAGCCAGCTCCAGAACGAGGGCACGAAGGTGGCCTCGTCCATGTCGCGCCATTTGACGCCGGCCACGCCCTTGGCCCAGGGCAGGATGCCGTGGTAGAGCCAGACGCCGACGTCGTCGTAGTATAGCTGGTAGCTGCGGATGGCCAGCACGCGGTAGCCGACCAGCAGCGCCGACGCGAGCAGCACGGCGGCGGCGGCCAGCTCGGTCCACTTGAAGGCCAGCGGCAGCACGGCGCCGAACAGGATCAGCGCCAGCAGCGCGGTGCCGACGTAGGCGGTCCAGGCCTTGCCGCACAGCGGCGTGCCGTGGCTGGCGATGTGGGCGGCGTTGTCTTCTTCCATGGATGTTCCGGAGTGGCGGGCTGAAAACGGAAGAGTACATGATTTGCGCCGCCGCCGCGACGAATTTGCGTGCCCCGTCCGAGTCCGCCGGCGCCGAATAGTTCCGCCGTTCCGCCGCCGACGTGGCGGACCTCAAGCGCGGCGCGATCCGGCCTGCGCGCGGCCGCGATCGCGCCTACCCTGCATGACTGGGGGAGGCGTGCCGCGGCGGCGCGGCCCGTCCGCCACCCCGCCACCCGACAGGAGACCAGCAATGACCATCAACGGTATCAGTTTGAACCAAATCCGCGACGCGCTGCAGGCGCAGGGCGACCCGTGGCAGGCCGGCGCCACCAGCATGTCGCTGCTGCACCCGGATGAGCAGCAGGTGCGCCTGGGCGTCAAGCCGCCGCCGGGCGAGCCCGGCATCGCCGAGGTGGCGCAGCGCTCGCAGCAGATCCAGGCCGACATGCAGGCGCGGGCGCGCGCCAGCGTCGGCGCGCCGGCTGAATACGACCTGCGCAACGTCGGCGGGCAGAACTTCGTCACGCCCGTGGTCGACCAGTCGGCCTGCGGCTCCTGCGTCGCCTTCGGCACGGTGGCGGCGATCGAGAGCCGGCTGCGGGTGCAGCGCGGCAACCCCGACCTGGCCGTCGACCTGAGCGAGGCCCATCTGTTCTTCTGCCACGGCCGGGCGCGCGGCGCCAACTGCGACACCGGCTGGTGGCCCAAGGAGGCGCTCGACGACTGCAAGGCCAAGGGCCTGGTCGACGAGGCCTGCTATCCCTACGACCTGGCCAACCGCGATTGCAGCGGCCTGTGCGCCAACGCGGCCGACCGCCTGACCAAGATCAGCGGCTACTCCGAGCTGACCAACAATCCGGCCGACATCAAGAGCTTCATCGCCACCAAGGGGCCGGTCGACGCCTGCTTCGTCGTCTACGCCGACTTCTTCAGCTACACCAGCGGGGTCTACCAGCATGTCAGCGGCGACGTCGCCGGCGGCCACTGTGTCGCCATCGTCGGCTACAACGACAACCCCGGCTATTGGATCTGCAAGAACAGCTGGGGCAGCGGCTGGGGCGAGCAGGGCTACTTCCGCATCGCCTACGGCGAGTGCGGCATCGAGAGCTGGGGCAATTTCGGCGTCGACGGCATCGAGAACACCGGCTGGCAGAACAACGCCCGCGTGCTCGGCCTGTGGACCGTCAACCAGGAGCGCAACGCCTGGGTGTATTTCGACGCGTTGGGCTGGCGCCAGATCTCGTCGGACACCGACACGGTGTTCTACGACATGTTGTCGCAGATGATCGCCGCCAAGGCGGCGGCGCGGCCGGTCACGTTCTACGAGGAAAACAGCGTCATCAAGCAGGCCTATGTGTTCTAAGGTCCGCGCCCAGCCATTTTTTCAAACAGGAGAATCATGATGATTGAAACCAAACCACAAATGGAGCCGGCCAGCGCGGCTCGCGCCAAGTCGCGCGGCCAGGCGCCGGACCAGGGCCCGCAGCAGGGGCCGCAGCAGGGCGGCGCGGCGGTTCAGGCGGCCGGCGCGGCGCGGCCGGTGATGATGGCGGCGGCAGCGACGGCGACGGCGACGGCGGCGACGGCCGGCCTTGCAGGCGCGCCGCCGGGGCAGGCCGCGCCGACGCTGCCGCTGGCCTCGGTGGCGGCGCGCGGCGTCAGCCTGTGGCAGCAGAACAAGAAGCTCAGCGCGCTGTGGTCGATCAACCAGGACCGCAACTCCTGGGTGGGCGTCGACGGCATCGGCTGGAAGAAGCTGGCCAACAGCAACGACAGCTCGGTGGTCGCCCTGACGCTGCTGGCCACCCACGCCCGCGAGAAGGACGCCACCGTCAGCTACCGCGAGGAGAGCGACGGCATGATCTACGAGATGTATGTCTGGTAGCGGCGGCGGGCCGGGGGAGGGCGCAGCATGATCGTCAACGAGGCACAGGCCGGCGGCGAGGTTGAGCTCGCGCCCGGCGAGGAGCTGACCGTGCGCCTGCGGGAGAACCCGGGCACCGGCTACCGCTGGGCGGTCGACAGCGCGGCCGGCCTGCAGCTCGAGGGCGAGCACAACGAGGCCGGCGCCGCGCCCGGCGGCGCCGGCGTGCGCGAGTTCCACTTCCGCGCCGGGCCGGCCGGCAGCCACGAGCTGCATTTGAAGCAGTGGCGCGCCTGGCAGGGCGAGGCCGGCGTGGCCGAGCGCTTCAGCCTGCGCGTGCGCATCGCGGCGGGGGCGGTCGGCTGAGGCCGGCCGCCGTGTTGCGTCTAGCGCTGCAGGCCCTGCGCCAGCATGTCGAGCATGTCGCGGGCCGACAGGCGGGCCGCCGTGTCGCTGCCCTCGAGCAGGCTGTCGGCCAGGTCGCGCTTGTGCTGGTGCAGCTCGACGATGCCCTCCTCGATGGTGTGGCGCGCCACCAGGCGGTAGATGGTCACCGGGCGCAACTGGCCCATGCGGTGGGCGCGGTCCGAGGCCTGGTCCTCGACGGCCGGGTTCCACCACGGGTCCATGTGGATCACGTAGTCGGCCGCCGTCAGGTTGATGCCGACACCGCCCGCCTTCAGGCTGATCAGGAAGACGTCGCCGGTGCCGGCCTGGAAGGCGTCGACGCGGCTCTTGCGCTCGGCCATGCTGGTGCTGCCGTCGAGGTATTGGTAGGACACGTCCTGCTCCTCGAGGTGGTGGCGGATCAGCTTGAGGTGGTCGACGAACTGGCTGAACACCAGCACCTTGTGGCCGTTTTCCAGCAGGCCGGTGAGCAGGTGGGCGAAGGCGGCCAGCTTGCTGCTGGCCAGGCCCAGTTCGGGCGCCACCAGCGCCGGGTTGCAGCAGGCGCGGCGCAGCTTCATGATCTCGGCGAGGATCTGCATCGACTTCTTCTCGGCCGGCCCCTCGACCGCCGCCAGCTTCTCCAGCGCGCTGCGGCGCAGCGACTCGTACAGCGCCATCTCCGGCGCCGACAGGTCGACCTCCAGCGTGATTTCGGTGCGCGGCGGCAGCTCGGCCAGCACCTGCGACTTGGTGCGGCGCAGGATGAACGGCTGGATCAGGCGGCGCAGGCGCAGCCGCGCGCCGACCTCGGCGCGGTGGTCCTGCGCCTTCTCGATCGGCCCGGCGAAGCGCAGGTTGAACTGGTCCAGGGTGCCGAGCAGGCCGGGGTTGATGAAGCGGAACAGGTTCCACAGCTCGCCCAGGTGGTTCTCCAGCGGCGTGCCGGTGGCCACCATCTTGAAGCCGCCGCGCAGCGCCATGACGGCCTGCGAGCGCTTGGTGGTGCTGTTCTTGATGGCCTGCGCCTCGTCGAGCACGATGGTCTGCCAGTGCACGCCGGCGAACAGCGCCGACTCCAGTTGCAGCAGGCCGTAGCTGACCACCACCAGGTCGAACGGTTGCAGCGTGGCCAGCGTGTCGGCGCGGTCGCCGGCGCCGAACAGCTTGACGTTCAGGGTCGGCGCGAAGCGGGCCGCCTCGCTGATCCAGTTCATGCACACCGAGGTGGGCGCCACCACCAGGGTCGGTCCCTGCGGCGCGCGCGACAAAATCAGCGCCAGCGCCTGCAGGGTCTTGCCCAGGCCCATGTCGTCGGCCAGGCAGGCGCCCACGCCCCAGTGGGCCAGGCGGGCCAGCCAGTCGTAGCCCTCGTGCTGGTAGTCGCGCAGCTCGGCCTGCAGGGTGCTGGGCAGCTGCGGCACGAACTCGGTCTGCGACTGCAGGCGCGCCAGGTGCTCGCGCCAGGCCTGGTCGGCCTTCAGTCCGCCGGCCGAGTCGGCCAGCTCCTCGAGCGCGAAGGCGGCCAGCGGGTGCAGGCGCACGCCGTCGGCGTTCAGCTCGCCGTAGGCCGACACCTCGGACAGGCGGCGGTGCAGCTCCTCGGCCAGCGCCAGGAAGCGGTTCTCGCCCAGCTCGATGAAGCGGCCCTTGCCGCTGCGCACCAGCTCGAGCAAAGTGCGCAGGTCCATCACCTGCTCCTCGTCGACCTGCAGCTCGCCGCTGGCGGCGAACCAGTCCTTGTGGCTCTTGATGGCCAGGCGCAGCTGCTTGCTGTCGACCTTCTTGGTGATGCGGAAGCTCTCGCCCTCGGGCCAGGCCAGCACGATGCCGGCCGGGTCGAGCTCCTGCAGCTCGGCCAGCAGTTGCAGGCACAGCGCCGGCTGGCCCAGCAGCCACTCGCCGTGGTCCTGTTCGGCCTCGTCGAGGATAGTACACTTGCCGACCAGCTGGCGCTCGGCCTCGCGCTCGGCGTTCAGCTCGCGCCGGGTCTGCGCCGGCTTGCCGCCGGCGTCGGCGATCAGGGTCTCGGCGCCGTCGCCCGGCGCGTAGTAGGCGCCGCCGTCGAGCGGACGCACCAGCAGCTGCATCTTCAGGCCGTGCTGGTAGGGCAGCAGGTGGACGTGCAGGCGGGCGTCGGCCTCGACCTGCGCCACGTCGCTGTGGGCGCCGCCGATGTCGGACTGCACCGTCACCAGCGAGGAGATCGAACCGATCGCCTGCAGCACCTGCTGCTCGGCGTGCTCGGGCACGATCAGGCCGTCGCCGACGATGGCGGCGATGCGGCGGTGCTCGTCGGCGATGGCGATCACGCGCAGCCGGGTCGGCGTTTCGCGGCTGATGACGACGGTGGAGTTGTTGTCGGGGATGGCCGGCTGCAGGCTCAGGTGCAGATTGCCGCCGCGCTTGCGGATCAGCAGTTCCGGCTCGCCGGCCAGCAGCTCGACGCGGGTGTCCGGCGCCTCCTGCCAGAACACCAGCGGGTGGCCGACCAGCGCGGCGGCGGCGCGCTGCGGGTCGACCTCGTAGGCCAGGCCGGAGGAGTGGTAGTTGCGGTGCGCCACGCTGATCGCCTCGGCGGCGCGCAGGGCCTGCGGCGTCAGGTAGTCGATCTGCTCGGACTCGAAGCGCAGCCGCTTGAGGCCGACGGCGCGGCCCTTGCTCCAGGCGCCGCGCGCGTCGCGCTTCTGCTCGCGCGGCTCGACCTCGGTCAGGCCGTGGCGGGCGTCGTACACCAGCATCCAGGCCAGCCGCACGGCGCCGCTTTGTTCCGGCGCGGCCGGCTGGTGCAGGTTGATCAGCGCGGTGAGCTGGCGCTGCCAGGCCTCCTGCCGCTCGAACCACTGGGTCAGGTCGGCGAAGCCGAGCCGCTCGCGCAGCGCGGCGGCGCGCTTGGCCTGGGCCGGCTCGCCCAGGTGGCCGAGCAGGGCCAGCGCCTGGCCGGCCAGCAGCAGGTAGCCGGCCGCCTCGGCCTGCTGCGCCAGCTCCTCCAGCTCGAGGCGGCGCTGCGCCAGTTGCGGCAGCGACAGCCAGTAGTACAGCAGGCTTTGGAACATCTGCGCCTGCAGCGTGGTCTCCCAGGCGCGGGTCGGGATGGCCTCGGCCTGCAGCGTGCCGGCGCGCACCTGGCGCAGCAGGTCGAGCTGCTGGTAGACGGCGCTGTCGTGGTTCTGCGTGGCGCGCACGGCGGCGTCCAGGTAGGCCTCGGCGGTCTTGGCCAGCTTGGCGTCGCCGCCGCGCATCAGGGCCAGCGCGTACAGGTGGCCGCCGATGCCGTGGAACAGCTGCTTGCGCTTGCCGGACTCGCGCCGCAGCGCCTTCAAGGCCGCCTCGAAGCCGTCCACGGCGGCGCCGTGCTCGCCGCGCAGCAGCCGCACCACGCTGGCGAGGAACAGCGCCGTGGCGCCGTCGCAGCGTTCCAGGTAGCGCGCCGCGTCGTCCAGCCGGCCGCACAGGATGGCGTCCTCGGCCAGGCCCAGGCGCAGCGCCGGCGCCACCTCGTCGCCGGCCGCCTGGCGCCGCTGCACATGCTGCTCGGCGTGGCCGCGCAGCTGGGCCGCGCCGGCCGGCTCGCGCTGCGCGTTGTTGAGCAACAGGGTCAGCACGTCGTCCTGCATCAGCGGGTGGACCCGCGCCAGCATGCCGGCCTCGAAGGGCCGGCCGAGGATCTCGATCACCGGGTGCAGCTGGGCCGCCTCGTAGCTGGCCATGCAAAAACTCAGCAGCGGCACCACCTGCTGCGGCGCCTGGCCGCGCAGCAGCGCCATGCGCAGGCGCGCCACGCCGGCGCGGTAGCTGCGCGGCTCGTGCGTGCTCCAGCTTTGTCGCAGCGGCACCACCACGTCGTGCGCGTGGCACAGCTGGTCCAGCGTGTGGGCGCCGATGGCGGCGCGCAGCGCCGGCCAGCGCAGCTTGGGGTTGCAGACGTAGCCGCGCCCGGTGACGACGCTGACGAAGGCCAACCGCTCCAGGTGGCGGATCGGTTCGTCGAGCGTGGTGGCGCTGTAGGTGCGCTCCTGCGGGTCCTTGAAGCCGGCGGCGCGCATGTGGTCGAGGATGCTGGTGCGCCCGGTCGGCTCGCCGAGCAGGGCGAGCAGCGCCAGGATCATTTTTTCATTGAAGGCGAGGGCGTCGAATTCGGCGAGCAGTTGCGGGTCGGTCATGCGGTTTCCGTGGTCATGCGGCCGGGACGTCCGGCAGGTTGTGGATCTCCAGCGGGGCGGCGGCGCCCGGCGTGTGCAGGCCGAACATGCGCTGGTAGAAGTACAGCTCGGCCTCCAGCGTGCGGACGATGTTCTCGCCCTTGCGGAAGCCGTGGCCCTCGCCCTCCAGCGGCACATAGGCGACCGGCACGCCGCGCGCCTGCAAGGCCGCCACCATGGTCTCGGACTGCTGCGGCGGCACCACCTTGTCGTCCAGGCCCTGGAAGAAGATCATCGGCCGCGCCAGGCGGTCGGTGTGGTGGATCGGCGAGCGCGCCAGGTACAGCGCCTCGGCGGCCGGCTGCGGCGCGATCAGGTAGGCGTTGTAGTGCGATTCGAACTTGTGCGAGTCCAGGTCCAGTCCCTTCAGGTCGGACACGCCGTAGTAGCTGGCGCCGAGCTTGAAAACGTCGTGGAAGGTCAGCGCGCACAAGGTGGTCAGGCCGCCGGCGCTGCCGCCGCGGATGATCAGCCGTTCGCCGTCGGCCAGGCCGCGCGCCACCAGCGCCCGCGCGCCGGCGATGCAGTCCTCGACGTCGACCACGCCCCACTGGCCCTTGAGGGCGTCGCGGTAGGCGCGGCCGAAGCCGCTGCTGCCGCCGTAGTTCACGTCGAGCACGCCGAAGCCGCGGCTGGTCCAGAACTGGGTGGCCAGCTTCAAGGTGTTGGTGGTCATGCCGGTCGGGCCGCCGTGGCCGATGACGATCACCGGCGGCAGCTCGCCGGCCGCTCCGTGCACCCGGCTGTTGCAGGGCGGGTAGAAGAAGGCGTGCGATTCGCGGCCGTTGGCGCTGGGGTAGCGGATGCTGGCCGGCAGCGACAGGTCGGCGGTGGCGGGCAGCTCGGCGATCGACTGCGCCAGCACCTCCACCTCCTCGCTGGTGAACTCGATGCGCGCCAGTTCCAGCGCGATGGTCGGGCCGCCGCCCAGCAGGACGACGAAGCCGGGGCCGACGCGCAGCTCGCGGATCTCCTGGTAGGGGTTGGCGATGGCCTCCAGCTTGCCGCTGCCCAGCAGCAGGCGGCCGAGCCGGCTGACGCCCTGCTCGATGTAGGTGCAGATGATCTCGCCGGCCGAGCGGAAGCCGTACATCGAGCCGCCGAAGGTCCAGTGCGGCGTGGCGAATTCGGCCTGCATCGGGCACAGCGCCTCGACGCGGCGGCCGCCGTCCGCTTGGCCGCCCGCTTGGTCGAGGCGGTACAGGTTCCACCAGCCGCTGCGGTCGGAGACGAAGTGCAGGCGGTTGTCGGGCGACCATTCCGGCTGGCAGATGGCCTCCTCGGCGCCGCCGGCGACCAGCGTGGGCGCGTCCAGGCTGCCGTCGTCGTTGACGGCGGCCAGCCACAGCTCGCTGCCCTGCCACGGCATGCGCGGGTGGTCCCAGCTCAGCCAGGCCAGCGCGCGGCCGTCCGGCGACAGGCGCGGCGCGGCGTAGAAGTCGTGGCCCTGGGCCAGCACGGTCTCGGCGCCGTCGGCGCCGATGGCGCACAGGCAGTTGTCCGGCTGCGCCGCGCCCTCGCCGTGCAGCTCGCGCACGCTGATCAGGCGTTGGCGGCGGCGGTCGACGACGAAGTCGGCGTGGCGCTGGCGGCCGGGCCGGGTCAGCGCCCGCGGCGCGGCGTCGCCGTCGCCGTCCACCTCGCAGCGGTACAGCAGGTTGTCGGCGAAATGCGAGAAGTAGACGCTGGCGCCGTCGACCGCGTAGGCGCCGCCGCCGTATTCGTGGACCCGGCTGCGCACGTTGAAGGGCGCCGGGGTCAGCTCGTCGCTGCGCGCGCCGTGGTGGCGCAGCAGGGTGTTGCGGCCCGCCTCGGCGGCGCGGCCGGCCAGCCAGAAGATGTCGGCGCCGTCGGCGCCGCCCAGCGCCAACTGGCTCAGCGGCGTGGCGCCGGCCGCCACGCGCGCCGCGCCGATGCTCGACGGCCAGGTGCCGAAGGGGGCGCTGGCGCTGGTGGGGACGGCGTGGTCGGTGGCGGTATCGGTGGTCATGGTCGCTCCAGAGGGTGGGATGGCCGGTTCGCGGCGCGGGCTGCTAGGCATCATAGTGAAAGGAAGGACAATCTTCCAGCGAAACTTGGCCGGGCCGGGCGGTCGGGAATGCGTAAAAACCGGCCGGGGGGTGCGATAATAGCGTCTTTCCTCCAGCTCCGACTGCCATTCATGCCACAATTCGCCCCGCTCCAGAACGACACCTTCTTGCGCGCGCTGCTGCGCCAGCCCACCGAATACACGCCTGTCTGGCTGATGCGCCAGGCCGGCCGCTACCTGCCCGAGTACCGCGCCACCCGCGAGCGGGCCGGCTCCTTCCTCGGCCTGGCGAAAAATCCCGACTACGCCACCGAGGTGACGCTGCAGCCGATCGACCGCTTCCCGCTCGACGCGGCGATCCTGTTCTCCGACATCCTGACGGTGCCGGACGCGATGGGCCTGGGCCTGTACTTCGTCGACGGCGAGGGACCGAAGTTCGAGCGTCCGCTGCGCACCGAGCAGGACGTGATGGCGCTGCGCGCCCCCGAGCCGGACTCGCTGGACTACGTGTTCAAGGCGGTCACCCAGATCCGCACCGAATTGAACGGCCGCGTGCCGCTGATCGGCTTCTCCGGCAGCCCGTGGACGCTGGCCTGCTACATGGTCGAGGGCCAGGGCTCGCGCGAGTTCCACACGATTAAGAAGATGTTGTACAACCGCCCCGAGCTGATGCACCACATCCTGGCCATCAACGCCCGCTCGGTGGCCGACTACCTGAACGCCCAGATCGACGCCGGCGCCCAGGCCGTGATGATCTTCGACTCCTGGGGCGGCGCGCTGGCCGACGGCGCCTACCAGGAGTTCTCGCTGCGCTATATGCAGCAGGTGGTGGCCCAGCTCAAGCGCGACAAGGACGGCGTCAAGATCCCGGCCATCGTCTTCACCAAGGGCGGCGGCCAGTGGATCGAGCAGATCGCCGACATCGGCGCCGACGCCGTCGGCCTGGACTGGACCGTCGACCTGGCCAAGGCGCGCGCGCTGGTCGGCCACAAGGTCGGCCTGCAGGGCAACCTGGACCCGGCCATCCTGTTCGCCAACCCCGAGCAGATCGGCGCCGAGGTGGCCAAGGTGCTGGCCGCCTTCGGCAAGCCGGCCGAGGGCAGCGGCCACGTCTTCAACCTGGGCCACGGCATCTCGCAGTTCACCCAGCCCGAGGCGGTGGCGGCGATGGTCGAAGCGGTGCACACACAGAGCCGGGCGCAACGCGCGGGCTGATGTAGTTGCCGAACAAGGGGCACGTTTCGGCTGAAACGTGCCCTTTTTTCATCCTGTTGTCTAGCCCTGAAAACCGACTTATGCACAATTTTTTTTACTGCGGAAATAACAGGCAGAACAATTCCTTCCACTCTGAAGAAACTGTCAAGTAATTGATTTTAAACAGTTTAATTATTGGTCTTTTGACCAAGTTTTAGTAAGTTGTAAACCTTATCCCAAGGGTAGTAAGGGCTTATTTACTCATTGTCCACAAAGTTATCCACACAAACTGTGGATAAAAATGAAAAGTACTTAGTAAACCGCTACTTAGCCGTCAAGTTGAGGTTTCGGACGAGGTTCATGTTGCGCTGCACTATCCGCCGGCACGATTTTTGGCGCGATATTTCGCTTGTCCTTAAACAAACCTTGATGCGAAGGCATGTGTAGAATGCTGATCGCCCGGCCGCATCCATGCCGCGCCGCATCAGTGGATAACTTTTTCGCCCGGGTTCAAAAAACACTTGATTTCGCGCAAAATTGCGACCTAAATACTTCACTTATGCACAGCGGCGGGGAAAAAACGGAAATTTCCCATCCCCTAGGAGGCATTTTCCAAGTTGTTGATTTTAAAGGGAAATAATTTCGATTTTTTGCCCGGTTTACGATACTGGGGAGCACATCGGGGGCCGTTTCTCCGTATTAATTTTCCTTTGTCCACAAAGTTATCCACACAAACTGTGGATACCTTCCGGCGCCCCGGCGGGCACGGTTTTCCCAGCGGTTTTCCATGATTCCCAGTGTGACTTTTGTAGATCGGCAGGACTGATGCACGGCATTCCCCATCATTGCATTCTCCAAATCGTGCTCGATACGCCACTCAACGCCGTTTTCGACTACCGCTGGGTTTGCGATGCCGCAAACGAACCGCGGATCGGCCAGCTGGCCCTGGTGTCCTTCGGCCGGCGCGAGGTGGTCGGCCTGATCGTCGGCGTCGCCCACAGCACCGAGGTGCCCGAGGGCAAGCTCAAGGACGCGCTGTCGGTGCGCGAGCAGCTCGCGCCGCTGTCGACGCAATGGCTGGCGCTGGCCGGCTTCGCCGCCGACTACTACCAGCGGCCGCTGGGCGAGGTGGCCCTGCCCGGCCTGCCGAAGAACCTGCGCGTGCTGACCACGGTGGCGCTGGACCGCGCGCTGAAAAAGCTGGCCAAGCACGACGCCGTGCACGACGGCACGCCGCTCGACATGCCGCAGCTCAATCCGGCGCAGCAGGAGGCGGCCGACGCCATCGGCGGCGCCAAGGGCTTCAAGCCGACCCTGCTGTACGGCGTCACCGGCAGCGGCAAGACCGAGGTCTACCTGCAGGCCTGCGCCCAGGTGCTGGCGCGCGAGCCGCAGGGCCAGATCCTCATCCTGGTGCCGGAGATCAACCTGACGCCCCAGCTGGAGGGCAACATCCGCGCCCGCTTCCCCGGCGTCATGCTGGCCACCCTGCACAGCAGCCTGTCCGAGGGCGAGCGCATGCTGCACTGGCTGGCCGCCCACCAGGGCCAGGCGCGCATCGTGCTGGGCACCCGGCTGGCCATCCTGGCCTCGTTGCCGCACTTGCAGATGATCGTCATCGACGAGGAGCACGACCCCTCGTACAAGCAGCAGGAGGGGCTGCGCTACTCGGCGCGCGACCTGGCCGTGTGGCGCGCCTGGCAGCTCGGCATTCCCATCGTGCTCGGCTCGGCCACGCCCTCGCTGGAGAGCTGGCACCACGCCCAGACCGGGCGCTACCGCCGCCTCGAGCTGCGCGAGCGCGCCGTCAAGAACGCCGTGTTGCCGCAGGTTAAGCTGCTCGACATGGAGCGCGACAAGCCCAAGGACGGCCTGACGGCGCAACTGGTGGCGGCGCTGCGCCAGCGCCTCGAACGCGGCGAGCAGTCGCTGCTGTTCCTCAACCGGCGCGGCTACTCGCCGGTGATCTGCTGCGAATCCTGCGGCTGGATCAGCGAATGCACCCGCTGCACCTCGTTCATGGTGCTGCACAAGCCGGAGCACCGCCTGCGCTGCCACCATTGCAGCCTGGAGATGCGCATCCCGCGCCATTGCCCGACCTGCGGCAACGTCGACCTGCAGCCGCTGGGACGCGGCACCCAGCGCGTCGAGGAGGGCTGCAGGCGCTGTTCCCCGAAGCGCGCATCCTGCGCATCGACGCCGACTCGACCCGCAAGAAGGGCAGCGCGCAGGAGGCCTTCGACAGCGTCCACCGGGGCGAGGTGGACATTTTGATCGGCACGCAGATGGTCGCCAAGGGCCACGACTTCAAGAAGCTGACCCTGGTCGGCATCATGAACCCGGACACCGCGCTGTTCTCGCAGGACTACCGTGCCAGCGAGCGCCTGTTCGCCCAGCTGATGCAGGTGGCCGGCCGCGCCGGCCGCGCCGCCCAGACCGAGGGCGGCAGCGCCAGCGAGGTGTTGATCCAGACCCGCTACACCCAGCATCCGCTGTACGGCGCGGTGGTCAACCACGACTACGACCATTTCGCCACGGCCTTGCTGGAGGAGCGCGAGCAGGCCGACCTGCCGCCCTATCTGTTCCAGGCGCTGCTGCGCGCCGAGGCGGCCGAGCTGGCCACGGCGATCGAATTTTTGAGCATGGCGCGCGATTGCGTCGAGCATCCCGGCATCACGATCAACGATCCGATTCCGATGAGCATGACGCGGGTGCACAATGTGGACCGCGCCCAGTTGTTGGTGGAGTCGCCCTCGCGGCCGGCGCTGCAGGCCTTCCTGAAGCTGTGGACGGAGACGCTGCGGGCGATGAAGAGCCGGGTCAAGTGGTCGCTGGAGGTCGATCCACTGGATATTTGACCGCCCCGGCGGTCCCGGCGCCTCAGGCCGGCGGCAGCAGGTAGCGCTTGGCGGTGGCCACCACCTGCTCGGACAGCGCGCGGGTGAACGGCGTGTCCAGGTTCCAGGCGTGCCAGTTGAGGGCGACGTCGATGCTGCGCCCCGGCGTCAGCTCGACCAGGCGCTCGTTGGCCAGCGCGTTGGCCGCCAGCAGTTGCGGCATCAGGCCGTAGCCCAGGCTGCCGTGGATGCACTCGTTGAAGCCGGCCGACAGCGGCATGTTGTGGTGGGGATACGGACCTTGCAGGTCGACCGTGTCGGCCAGGAAGCGCGCCATCAGGTTGCGCTCGCTCACCACGGCCGGCGCCAGCCGCACCGCCTCGACCGAGAAGCCGTCGCCGAACCAGTGGCCGGCGAAGGCCGGCGTGGCCACGCAGACATAGCGCAGCAGGCCCAGCGGCGTCACGCCGGGGCCGTTGAGCTGCTCGGCCGGCGCCTCCTGCGCCTCGGCCACGCAGCCGAAGATGCTGCCCTCGTGCACCAGGTGCAGGGCCATCGCCTGCTCGCTGACGCGCACGTCGAGCTGGCAGCGCGGCGGCGACAGCAGCGGTTGCAGGCTCAGCGGGAACCAGGTGGCCAGGCTGGCGGCGTCCACCGCCAGCGAGATTTCCGGCATGCTGACCCGGTTGCCCAGGTCGATGTCCAGCGCCGCCTCCATCAACTTGACGTTGCGGTGGTGCGAGACCAGGCGCTGGCCCAGGCCGGTCGGCACGGCCGGCTGGCCGCGCACGATCAGCAGGCGGCCGCTGGCATCCTCCAGCGCCTTGATGCGCTGCGACACCGCCGACTGGCTGATGCCCATGGCCACGGCGGCCCGCTCGAAGCTGCCATGGCTGGCCACCGCGTCAAGCACGGCCAAGGCCCGATAGTCTAGGTTTCCCATAAGCTGTACTTATAAAAATTAAAAAGGATAAGTGATACTAATGGGTTTTTTCCCAAAGGAAAACCGGAATTCGCAACGCGGGTATAGTATTCCTTTGAAATACATCAAACCGGAGCCGTTCATTTTGGACCAGCCTCCGCCTTGAATCGACACCTAGCCGGGGGAGACCGCATGCAGACCAAACGAACCGAAGTGGCAGTGATCGGCGCCGGCACGGCCGGCATGTCGGCCTACCGCGCCGCGCGCGCCGGCGGCAAGCGCGCCCTGCTGATCGAGAGCGGGCCCTACGGCACCACCTGCGCCCGCGTCGGCTGCATGCCCAGCAAGCTGCTGATCGCCGCCGCCGAGGCCGCCCACGCGGTGCGCGCGGCGCCGGCCTTCGGCGTCCACCCCGGCCCCTTGCGCATAGCCGGCAAGGAAGTGATGGCGCGGGTGCGCAGCGAGCGCGACCGCTTTGTCGGCTTCGTCCTCGACGGCATCGAGCAGATCCCCGCCGAGGACAAGCTGCGCGGCCACGCCCGCTTTCTCGGCCCGGGCCGTTTGCAACTGGACGATCACACCATCATCGAGGCCGATAGCGTGGTGATCGCGACCGGATCGACGCCGATCGTGCCCGACGAGTGGCGCCGCGCCGGCCCGCGCGTGATCACCAGCGACCAGGTGTTCGACTGGACCGACCTGCCCGACTCGGTGGCCGTGGTCGGCACCGGCGTCATTGGCCTGGAGCTGGGCCAGGCGCTGCACCGCCTGGGCGTGCGGGTGACCCTGTTCGCCCGTGGCGGCAGCGTGGTGCAGCTGAGCGACCCGCTGGTGCGCGAGGTGGCCGCGCGCGCGCTGGCGGACGAGCTGGACATCCGCTTCCAGACCGAGATCGCCGCGCTGGAGGCGGACGCGGACAAGGACGGCGGGCAAGTGGCGCTGACCAGCCGCGACGCCGCCGGCAACTTGCGCACCGAGCGGTTCAGCTATGTGCTGGCGGCCATCGGCCGCAGCCCGAACGTGGGCGGGCTGGGGCTGGAGTCGGCCCAGCTGGCGCTGGACCGCCACGGCATCCCCCTGTACGACAAGCACACCATGCAATGCGGCAGCAGCGCCGTCTTCATCGCCGGCGACGCCGACAACGAGCGGCCGGTGCTGCCGGAGGCGGCCGACCAGGGCCGTATCGCCGGCGACAACGCCGCGCGCTTCCCCCGCACGCAACCGGGCCTGCGCCGCACGCCGCTGACGATCGCGTTCAGCGAGCCACAGATCGCCGTCGTTGGCGCCAGTTACAAGGAGTTATGCGTATCGCACGGCGGCCGCTTCGCCATCGGCCAGGTCTCCTTCGAGAACCAGGGGCGCAGCCGGGTGATGCTGCAAAACCACGGCATGCTGCGCGTCTACGGCGAGTTCGGCAGCGGCCGCTTCCTCGGCGCCGAGCTGGCCGGCCCGCGCGCCGAGCACCTGGGCCATCTGCTGGCCTGGGCCTGCCAGGCGAAGTTGACGGTGGCGGCCATGCTCGACATGCCCTTTTACCATCCGGTGGTGGAGGAGGGCGTGCGCACCGCGCTGCGCGACCTGGCCCACCATCTGAGCAAGGAACCGGAGGAGGTCTGCCAGGACTGTACCCCGGGCACCTGAGCGGACGGCGGCCGACGCGCAGAAATACAAGGTCCGCAGTGCGCATTTTGCCTATGGGACGCAAGGAAATCACCTGTCCGTCACAGGAACACGATATGCTTCTCGTCCGACAATAATAATTGTAAATAGGCAATAAGTGAAAATTCGCAAGGTCAGCCCGGCCGATTTGAAGGTCGGGATGTTGATTCCCTGGAATGTGTACAACGAGAGCGGCGGCTTGCTGGTCCGCAAGGGGCATTTGATCGCCAGCGCGGCGCAGATCGAGGCGCTGGTCGAACGCGGCTCCTTCGAGGACGACAGCGAACAAGGTGCGCAGACGCGCGGGCCGGATTCGGTGCTGCGCAAGCTCAACGCCGCCCAGTTGGAACTCCAGATGCTGCTGAAGGCGATCGCGCTGCGCGTGACGCCGCCCGACTTGCGCCGCCAGCTGGAGGATGTGGCCCGCTTGGTGGACGAAGCCGTGGCGTTGAGCGCCGATACCGCCCTGGCCGCCATCCTGCACAACCAGCAGGCGATGCCCTACCCGGTGCGCCACAGCGTCGACACGGCGGTGCTGGCCCAGGTGTTGGCGCGCGCCTTGAAGATGGCGCCGGCGCCCATGTTGTCGATGACCTTGGCGGCGCTGACCATGAACGTCGGCATGCTGGAGCAGCACGAACGCCTGCACGCCAGCCGCGCCCCGTTGACCGTGGCCGAGCAGGCCATGCTGCAGGCCCATCCGCAACGCGGCGTGGACCTGCTGCGCCAGGCCGGCATCGACGATCCGCTGTGGCTGGACTGCGTGCTGTCGCACCACGAGAACGAGGACTGCGGCGGCTATCCGGCCGGCCGTAACGGCGCCGACCTGGCCGAGGCCGCCAAAATAATCGCCATCGCCGACCGCTACAGCGCCCGCGTGGCCGAGCGCGGCTACCGCAAGAACCTGCCGCCCAACACGGCGCTGCGCGAGATTCTGCTCGAAGCGGGGCGCACACTGGACGGCCAACTGGCCGCCGTGCTAATTCGTGAACTGGGGATTTATCCTATCGGCACCTATGTGCGCCTGCTAAACGGCGAGATCGGCGTGGTCTCGCGCAAGGGCTTGAACCCGACCACGCCGCACGTCGAGTCCATCGTCGGCCCGCGCGGCGCGCCGCTCGACGTCTTCCTGCGCCGCGACACCCGGGGCGAGCTGCACGGCATCCGCGAGGTGCTGGGCGCCGCCCAGGTCAACGCACCGTTCCGCATGGAGCAGATCTGGGGCCGCGTCGCCAGCCTGTAGCGTGCGCCACGGCGTGCGCCGCCTAGTTGAGCAGCGCGTCCAGCCGACCCTCGGCCGCCAGGTCGCGCAGGATGCCGATGGTGTCGATGTCCGACTCCTGGTAGGCCGAGCGGCGGAACTCGTCGTACATGGCGTTGGCCGCGTCGGTGGCGGCGTCGTGGCCGTCGTCGTACTTGAAGCGCACGAACAGGGTGTCCGGATGCGGCGCCTCGATAATCATGCGCAGGCTGGAGGCGCTGATGTCCTTCTGCTCCGCCACTTCGACGCGCACTTCGCGCATCGGCTCCAGCACCACCTGGTCGACGATCACCAGCTCGCCGTAGCGCTGGCGGCGGTGGAAGCCGTGCTCGGTGCGTTGCTCGATCACGCATTCGTCCAGGTGCGGCACGAACAGCTTCGGCGACTCGGCGCGCAGCACCAGGCCGCGCCACAGCTGCTCCAGGCTGAGGGAGTCGATCAGCGGGTTGAGTGGATCGTTGATTTCGATTAAATGTTCAAATTTCATAATAGTGCCGTCAAGTGAGCCGGACGCAGGCGCGCCCCATTCCCGCATGGTAGCGCAACTCGGCGCGCCCCATGCATGCGCGATATCACAGATCGCGGTCCCAGTAGGGCTCGGGGCCGAAGCGTTGGGCGAAGAAGTCGATGAAGGCGCGGCTCTTCGGCGGCAGATATTGCCGGTGCAGATACACCGCCGACACCACCGAGTCCGTCGCCGGATAGTCGGCCAGGATGCGCACCAGCGCGCCGCTACGCAACTGCTCCGGCACCAGCCAGGTCGACAGCAGACCGATGCCCAGGCCGGCCACGGCGGCGTCGCGCAGCGCCTCGCCGTTGTCGCTGCGCAAGCGGCCGCCGACCCGCACGTGCAATTCGCTGCCGTCGCGCTCGCGCAGGCGCCAGGGGTTCATCGCCTCCAGCACCAGGCATTGGTGCTCGGCCAGCTCGGCCGGGTGTTGCGGCACGCCGTGCGCCGCCAAATAGTCGGGCGAGGCGCAAATCACCAGCCGGCTCGGCGCCAACACCCGCGCCACCAGGTTGGAATCGCGCAGCGGGCCGATGCGGATGGCCACGTCGATGCCCTGCGCCGCCAGGTCGACCACCAGGTCGGACAGGCGCAGGTCCAGCTGCACGCCGGGAAACTCGCGCAGGAACTCGGCCACGTAGGGCACGATGTAGCCGCGCCCGAACGTGGTCGAGGCCGCCACCCGCAGCAGGCCCTGCGGCGCCACGCTGCCGTGGCCGACCGCCGCCTCGGCCTGCTCGGCCGCCGCCAGCAACAACAGCGCGCGCTCGAGGAAGACGTCGCCGTCCTGGGTCACCGTGATCTGCCGCGTGGTCCGGTGCAGCAGGCGGGCGCCCAGACGCTTTTCCAGCTGCGCCATGCGGGCGCTGGAGGCGGCCGGCGACAGGCCGAACTCGCGCCCGGCGGCCGACAGGTTGCGGGTGGCGCAAACCCGCACGAACAGCGCGACATCGGTCAGATCGAGGGACATGGGCTGGATTCGCTTGTTTAGCCGAAGAGTCAATTCAGCATTATGCCAATTATCAAATCAAATGGGCGGGGCTAGACTGCCCCATCGTTCAATTTCCCAAGGAAACCCCCGTGAAAGCCATCGCCCTCACCCAACACCTGCCGATCAACCACCCCGAGTCCCTGCGGGACGTCGAACTGGCGCAGCCGCTCGCCCTCGGCCGCGACCTGCTGGTCAAGATCGAGGCCATCTCGGTCAACCCGGTCGACACCAAGGTGCGCGGCGCCCAAGGCCCGGACGAGGCCGCCCCCCGCGTGCTCGGTTGGGACGCCGCCGGCACCGTCGTCGCGGTCGGCCCCGAGGCCAGCCTGTTCCAGGTCGGCGACACCGTCTACTACGCCGGCAGCATCACCCGCGCCGGCGCCAACAGCGAGTTCCACCTGGTCGACGAGCGCATCGCCGGGCGCAAGCCGGCCAGCCTGGACTTCGCCCACGCGGCGGCCCTGCCGCTGACCTCGATCACCGCCTGGGAGGCCCTGTTCGACCGCCTGGCCATCCGCCGGGACGGCGCCCACGCCGGCAAGAGCCTGCTGATCATCGGCGGCGCCGGCGGCGTCGGCTCGATCGCCATCCAGCTGGCCAAGCAGCTGGCCGGCCTGCGCGTGGTCGCCACCGCCTCGCGCGCCGAGTCGGCGCAGTGGTGCCGCGCGCTGGGCGCCGACGATATCGTCGACCACAACGGCGACATGCCGGCCCAGCTGGCCGCGCTGGGCCTGGCCAACGTCGACTACGTGCTGTGCCTGAGCGACACCGACCCGCACTTCGACGCCATCGCCCAAGTGATCGCGCCGCAGGGCAGCGTGTGCAGCATCGTCAGCAACACCGCGCCGCTGCCGATGGAGAAACTGTTCGGCAAGAGCGTCAAGTTTGTCTGGGAAATGATGTTCACCCGCTCCATGTTCGGCACGCCGGACATGATTGAACAACACCACCTGCTCAACCAGATCGGCGTGCTGGTCGACGGCGGCCAGCTGCGCACCACCCTGGGCGAAAACTTCGGCAAGATCAACGCCGCCAACCTGCGCCGCGCCCACGAGGCGCTGGAGGCGCGCCGCACCATCGGCAAGATCGTGCTGAGCGGTTTCTAAGGTCGCGGTGGGGGGGGGGGCGGGCCGCCGCCCCCTGCTGCTACAATGCAAGGCTACTCCCCCCTCAGATCGTCCCCCGATGTCCAAAGCACCACAATTCGGTCTCAACGTCCCGCAAAGCGAAGCCGTCATGTACCTCGACGGCCCCTGTTTGGTGCTGGCCGGCGCCGGCTCGGGCAAGACGCGGGTGATCACGCAAAAGATCGCCCACCTGATCGAGGACCGGGGCTACGACCCGCGCACCATCGCCGCGCTGACCTTCACCAACAAGGCCGCGCTGGAGATGCAGGAGCGCATCGCCAAGCTGCTCAAGCAGCCGCGCCAGGCCAAGCAGCTGACCGTCTCCACCTTCCACTCGCTGGGCGTGAAGATCCTGCGCCAGGAGGCCAACGGCGTCGGCCTGAAGGACCGCTTCTCCATCATGGACGCCGACGACTGCGGCTCGCTGATCCAGGACATGGCCATCAGCACCGACAAGCAACTGATCCGCCGCATCCAGACCGACATTTCGCTGTGGAAGAACGGCCTGGTCGAGCCCGCCACCGCCCTGTTCAACGCCAAGGACGAGGACGAGGCCCAGTCGGCCCGCATCTACGCCAGCTACGTGGCCACCTTGTCGGCCTACCAGGCGGTCGACTTCGACGACCTGATCCGCCTGCCGGTCGAGCTGTTCCGCAACAACGAGCCGATCCGCGACAAGTGGCAGCGCCGCCTGCGCTACCTGCTGATGGACGAGTACCAGGACACCAACACCTGCCAGTACGAGCTGGTCAAGCTGCTGGTGACGGGCGTCGGCAAGAAGCCGATGTTCACCGCCGTGGGCGACGACGACCAGGCCATCTACGCCTGGCGCGGCGCCTCGGTGGAAAACCTGAAGACCCTGCAAACCGACTTCCCCGACCTGCAGGTCATCAAGCTGGAGCAGAACTACCGCTCGACCACGCGCATTTTGCAGGCCGCCAACGCGGTGATCGGCAACAACCCCAAGCTGTTCGACAAGAAGCTGTGGTCCGAGCACGGCCTGGGCGAGCCGATCAAGGTGCTCGGCATGGCCAACGACGACCAGGAGGCCGAACAGATCGCCATCATGATCTCGGCCGACCACTTCGACCGCAAGAACAAGTGGTCCGACTACGCCATTTTGTACCGGGGCAACCACCAGGCCCGCGTCATCGAGCAATGCCTGCGCAAGGAGCGCATCCCCTATTCGATCTCCGGCGGCCAGAGCTTCTTCGACAAGGCCGAGATCAAGGACATCATCAGCTACCTGCGCCTGCTCGCCAACACCGACGACGACCCGGCCTTCATCCGCGCCGTCACCACGCCACGGCGCGGCGTCGGCCAGTCGACCCTGGAGGCGCTGGGCACCTTCTCCGGCCAATGGCAGTGCTCGCTGTTCGAGGCCGTCTTCAAGGGCGGCATCGAAGGCAAGCTGAACGACCGGCAGCTGCTGCCGCTGCGCGAGTTCTGCAACTTCATCAACAACCTGGAGACGCGCGCCAGCCGGCCCGGCCCGAGCGGCAGCGGCGACAACGCCGCCCAGGTGCTCGACGACCTGCTCGAGGCGATCAACTACGAGTCCTATCTGTACGACATGTTCGACGAGCGCGCCGCGCAGAGCAAATGGCAGAACGTGCTGGAATTCACCAACTGGCTGAAGGATCGCGGCCGGGGCGGCAAGGAGCGCGACGGCGACGAAAAGAACGTGCTCGAACTGACCCAGATGGTCGCCCTGATGTCCATGCTCGAAGGCCAGGACGAGGAGCCGGACGCGGTGCGCATGTCCACCCTGCACGCCTCGAAGGGGCTGGAGTATCCGCACGTGTTCCTGGTCGGCGTGGAGGAGGGCATCCTGCCGCACAAGGGCGACCCGGACGCGCCGGCCGAGACCATCGGCGCGCGCGTGCAGGAGGAGCGCCGCCTGATGTACGTCGGCATCACGCGGGCCCAGCGCACCCTGCACCTCACCTGGTGCAAGAAGCGCAAGCGCGGCGGCGAGCAGGTCCACTGCGACCCCTCGCGCTTCATCAAGGAGATGGAGCTCGACGTCGGCACGGCCGCGCCGATGGAGTCCGAGGTGATCTCGCCGAAGGAGCGGCTGGCGCGCATGAAGGAATTGCTGGCCACGCCAAAAACTTAAGTGCGGATTTTTCCGCACATCCGCAACACCATTTCAAGCAGGAGTAAGACGTGAGTACCGAAGACCGCTTCATCGATATCGAAATCAAATTGGCGCACCAGGAGTAACCTGGTGGAGGCGCTCAACCTGCGCGTCTACGAGCAGCAAAAGCAGATCGACAAGCTGGAGGGGATGTGCGCCGCGCTGGCCCAACACATGCGCGACCAGTCGCAAAGCGGTGGTGCCGGTGGCGCCGCGCACGAGCGGCCGCCGCACTACTAGGGGTAGCATGCACCTTGTTGCGCAAACCTTCCTTTGCGCAACGTACTCAATCGGATGCAAATTCCAAATTTTGACCACAGAACATCGCGTCGACCATGGGTCGCCGCCGTTCGACTAATCGCTACACTTCACACGAGTCGAAAAATATTTTCGATTCCGCGAATCCTTTTGAGCATTCTGGGCCTCTTTGTCTTTGCCAGCACGGAAGAATCCGTTTGTGGTGGCCAATTATTCAACCCAAAGGAGAACCGTTATGTTCAATCGAAAAAATGTAGGTAGCAAAGAAAGAATTGCCCGAGTAATAGGCGGTTGCCTGATGATATTGTTCGGGCTGGTCCCCCTCCACGCCACGGCGCTAGGGTTGGCCATCGCTGGCGTCGGCGTTGTGGGCATGGTCACCGGAGCAGTCCGATACTGCCCTGCATGCGCCATGGCCGGACGCAAGCCCATCGACAACGGCTGAATGGGTATGTGATGCGAGTCCAAGAGAACACTTTTGCGGCAGCCCAAGCGGGTGATCCCGTGGCGTTGGAGCACATGCTGGTACAGCTGCGTCCAGATATCCGGCGCTATGCTCTCTACCAATGTCAGCGCTCATCCGCCATAGACGATGTTGTCCAGGAGGCGCTTATCATTCTGCATCGACGGATAGGCACTGTGCGCAACGTGTCAGCACTGGGCGGATGGCTGTTCAAAATTGTCGCGCGCCTATGTATGTTGCCAGCCCTAATGTTTATGAGGGGAGTGGAGGATCTGAGGCGAGTGGAAGACTCGTCCCACTTCAGCAGGATGCCGATAGATGAACTGCGCATCGATTTGGTCAGGGCACTAGAGTCCTTGTCGCCGACGCATCGCGAAATTATTCTGCTGCGAGATTTGCAGGAAATGACCATTAGTGAAATTGCCAGCTGCCTGGACATTACGCGTGAAGCGACAAAAAGTCGCTTGCATCGCGCGCGTGCCATGGTCAAGGAATACTTGCTACCCGAAAAGTCCACATGAAAACTTTCAAACGCAGTACCACGGGACTGTTTGCAGCGGCTGTGCTTGCGAACGCGATGTAGGCACCCTTTTAACGCAACATTGGTGGGAGAGATGATGTCTGAATATCAGCGCCCCGAAGATTTATCCCTTGCGAAAGAGCTCGTTCGACTTGCACCGAAAGAAGCGCAAGCGTTTCTTGGCTTGAAATCGGCCGCCGAGCGCAACGATGGAGTCATCCCTGAGAAGTACCGCGAGCTCATCTCCATTGCGGTCGCCCTTACCACGCAGTGCTCATACTGTATCGATGCGCATACAAAGAACGCAGCCAGGGCAGGCGCCACTAGAGAAGAAATCGCCGAAGCGGTTTTTATTGCATCCGCTCTTCGTGCTGGCGCGGCCGTCGGCCACGGTCTTCTCGCATTAAGGCTGTTTGACGAAGCGTCGCATGCAAATGCTATGCAAGGTTA
The DNA here is from genome assembly GCF_029834475.1 of Rugamonas sp. DEMB1. Taxonomy (GTDB): domain Bacteria; phylum Pseudomonadota; class Gammaproteobacteria; order Burkholderiales; family Burkholderiaceae_D; genus Rugamonas; species Rugamonas rubra. The sequence goes on from NZ_CP122407.1 coordinate 6,574,928, forward strand.
ATGCGACCGAAGCTTCCGCCCCCGGCGAGATCGCCAGCCTCGCCGATTATGTGCGCTGCACAAGCATGCTACGTGGAGTGATGGGTAGGCATATCGAAAATCTGCTGCGCGCCGGCAATTCCGTCGTGCTGGATTTTCCCGCCAACACGCGCGCCAGCCGGCAGTGGATGAAAACCATCTTCGCCAACGCCAACGCCGCGCATCGCCTGTATTATCTGGACGTGTCCGACGAGGAATGCAAACGCCGCCTGCGCCAGCGCAACGAGGCCGGCGCGCACCAGTTCAGCACCAGCGACGCCGAGTTCGACGCGATCACGGCGCATTTCGTGCCACCATCGGATGACGAGGGGTTCACTATTGTTAGGGCATAGGCGAAGCAGCGCCGGTTTGCTGGCACCGCTACGGGCCAAGCCATCGTTTCGAGGACATTCATGTTCTACTTTCTCATGCGCAGGACTGTACAGTTGTTGATTGTGCTGCTCGCCATCGTTGGTGGCAGCTTGCTCGTCATGCATTGTGCGGCGCCCGCTTTTAGAGCAGAGGAGGGCGATGCTGAGCAGGCGCTCAGCGCGGCTGTCGTCGCCTCGCTCGGCCGGCTAGGCCAGCAGTCCGGGCCTCGCTACATCTCGTTTGATGGACGTGACCCGCTGCCCGCCAGCATGATTGCTTTACGTGCAGCGCTGCCCGGGTTGGAAATTCAACCACTGAGTCTTCGCGCAACAAGAAATGACCGGTGCGATACGTCCGGCGACGGTGCTATCGTCACAATTGGAGCGTGCCGCGAAGATAACTTCACCGCAGTAGAACTCGTCGCGCGGCCATTGTGGCGCACAGCGCTGATACGCGAACGTACCGCGGCATGCAGTGCGCAACGTATGCTGTTCCGCTTCCCGTCAGCTTGGCGGAGTGTGGAGTACCAATGGGTGTGTGCGTGAAAATTTTGGCAATGAGGTTGATGCCAAAGTGATTTTGGAGACCTGTCACTGATGAAATCGTTACGCGACAAAAATCGGCGCCCGACCCATCCAGGGGCCATATTGCGAGAGGATGTCTTGCCGGCGTTGAAAATGACGCAAACCGAATTCGCCCAGCTGATCGGTGTAAGCAGGTTGAGCGTGTCAGACTTGCTGCACGAAAAGCGAGCGCTCTCGCCCGAGATGGCGGTGCGAATTGCCACCTTGCTGAGAACCACGCCCGAAAGCTGGCTCAGAACGCAGGAAGCCTTGAGCTTATGGGAGGTAGGCCAAGATCCGAAAAGACTACTCGCGGTCAAGCCGCTCAGCAAGGCGCGGTTGATGGCAAGCTAGTCGGTTGACGCGGCAAGTCCGGCCGTTCGAACCCACCAAAATAATTGCACTTGTGTAAATGTTGTTTTGGCGCGAATATGCGTTTTTAACTCCTGCACGGGCGCGGCATGACGACACGCATAACGAAGATCCTGCTGGTGTGGATGGTGGCCCTGTTCGCACTGCTGGTCGTGTTCAACAACCTGACCGACTACAACTCCAACTACCAGTTCGTCTCCCATGTGCTGAGCATGGACACCACCTTCCCCGGCAACCAAGGCATGTGGCGGGCGATCACCGCGCCGGCCTTCCATCATGCGGCCTATGCGCTGATCATCCTGAGCGAAGCGGTGGTTGCCGTGCTGTGCCTGCGCGGCGGTTTGCTGCTGTTCCAGGCGCGCGGCGACGCCGCCCAGTTCAACCGCGCGAAAGGCGGCGCCGTGCTCGGCTTGGCCGCCGGCGTGGTGCTGTGGTTCACCGGCTTCATCACCATCGGCGGCGAGTGGTTCCTGATGTGGCAATCGCACATTTGGAACGGCCAGGACAGCGCGTTCCGCTTCGTGGTCATCCTCGGTGTGGTGCTCATCTTCGTCAACCAGGAAGACCGATGAATTGGCGGGGGCGGCGGCACACTTTGCCCTTGCGTCGGAATTTCGCGTGCTATGATTAAATGACCATCTGGATAGTCATGAGGAAATCATGCACACCTTTACGCTGGCCCAGGCGAAGGCCCAATTGAGTCGCTTGATCGACATGGTCGAGGCGGGCGAGGATGTCACCATTACCAAGCGTGGCCGAGCCGTTGTGCGCCTTGTCCCCAGTTCGCCACCCCGCCAGCAACTGCCCAGTTTGGCGGAGTTTCGGGCGGGCTTGCCGGAGCAAGCCCAACCGGCTGGCGAGTTCATCCGCCAACTGAGGGAAAGCGACCGGTATTAATGCGCTACGTCGATACTAGCGTCCTGCTCGCTTACCTAACGCCCGAATCCGGCAGCGCTGTAGCCGAGAAATTCATGCTGAGCGAAGGGACTCGCCATGGATGCACAGTCCCGCGCCATTGGTGTTTTCTATTTAGCCGTCCTTATCAATACGGGACTGGATGTGCTGCGCGCGGTCCGGCGACGACGGGTGCGAGCTGAACATGCTGTGTCCGGAGCCTTCCAGTTTCGCCAATTTCTGGAACAGCGTCACCAGCCCCGTCCGCGGCAGTTTTTCTTTGTAGAGAATGCCATACGACTGGTCGTCCGCGTCCGTTTCCTGCGACTGGGAAAACTGCGCCAGGATGAATTTTTGGCCCAGGTCGCCGAGGTCCGACTGGCTCAGTGTCGCAACGGTGCCGCTGACGGCACCGGCCGCGCCGCGCGCCGCCTGCAAGGTATAGGCCGTTTGCATGGACTTCTTCGAATGGCCCAGCAGCACATGGCCGATTTCATGTCCCACGACGGCGCGCACCTCGTCGTCGTTCATGATGTCCATCAGGCCGGCGAAGACACGGATACAGCCGTTGTCCATCGCGAACGCGTTGACGTCGGTGACCAGATACACCTTGGCGTCCAGCTTTTTGCCATTGAACTTGCTCATGTTCAGCGGCTTTAATGCCGCCGCCAAGCGTTTCGCGTATTTGCTGCCCGGCGCGGCAATTTTATTCGTGCGATCGAGCGCGGCGCAGGACTTGTCCGCCAAATCAACCACTTCCGCGTCACTCAAGGTGGCCGCCTTGACCGCCAGACTGGCCGAATTGGTGAGACCACCCAAATCGAGAGCGCCGGCCAAGGGACTGGCAAACGCCGAGAGTACCAGCACGCCGCCAGCGAGCAGCGCGGGCAAGGATTTGACCGGATTTTCCGACCAGGACGAACGAATAGATGCCATGAATTTGCTCCTCAAAAAATTGATATTCGCCGGGGGCGGCGACACATTTCCGCCAAGAAATCATAGCGATTTTCGTTCGCCGCAACTTTAAGAAAAATCAACTGCTCATGGCTTCACGATTTTCCTTGCCCTCAGGGCCAATGGTTGTCGCCTAGTGCGATTTGGACCACAATGCGTTGTCATCGCAAGGCCTGGAAGGGCTGCGGGTGTTTATTGTTTCTGGGAGATTCTGTGGGTAAAGGCAGGTTGGAAGCATTCAGCGATGGCGTCATCGCCATCATCATCACCATCATGGTGCTGGAATTGAAGGTGCCGCACGGCGCCGACATGGCGGCGTTGATGCCGCTGATTCCCGTGCTGCTCAGCTACGTGCTCAGCTTCGTCTATGTCGGCATCTATTGGAACAACCACCACCACATGTTGCACGCCGCCTCGGTGATCGACGGCCGCGTGCTGTGGGCCAACCTGCATCTGCTGTTCTGGCTGTCGCTGATCCCCTTCGCCACCGGTTGGATGGGCGAGAACCACTTCGCGCCGGTGCCGGTCGCGCTGTATGGCGCGATGCTGTTTATGTCCTCGCTGGCCTACCTGATCCTGGAGCGGGCGCTGGTCTCGCGCAACGCCAACAATTCGCCGCTGGTGCTGGCGGTGGGCAAGGACTACAAGGGGCCGATATCGTCGACGCTGTACCTGCTGGCGGTGCCACTGTCGTTCGTGCACGTCTGGCTGGCCTTCGCCGTCTACATCGGCGTGGCGATCCTGTGGTTCCTGCCGGACCGCCGCATCGAGAAATACTTGCAGCACTAACCCTGCGGGTTTCGTTTGCGTCGCAGACCAAATCGGCTCACCATGGGTCGTAACGCAACGCACAGGAGTGATGATGAAAACGGACTCGTTCCCGTTTGTACATGTTGAACCCGAACTGAGCGCTGCGGGGAAGCAAAGCCGGCAAGAAGGCGAAACGATCTCTAGTTTCATCGGACAAGCCATCCGCGAGAATACCGCGCATCTTGGCCACCAGCGCGAATTTATCGCACGCGGTTTGGCCTCACGCGAAAACACCAAGCGCAGCGGAAACTATGTCGCGGCCGACGCCGTGATGGGGCGTCTGAAAGAAATGCTGGCCGCAGAAAAGGCCGGCGCGAGGACGACTATCACTAGGCCGAATGCGCCAAAATGTTGACCAGCTTGCCGAACGGGTCGCGCACGTAGAAACGCCGCACGCCCCACGGCTCGTCGACCGGGCCGTACTCGGCGACGAAGCCGGCCGCCGTCATGCGGCGGAAGGCCTCGTCGACATCGTCCACCTCGATCGACAGGTCCGGCGCCGCCGTGCCGGAGCCGCCCTCGGTGGCGAAGCTGATCTGCACGCCCATCTGCGCCGCCGTGCCGTAGGTGTGGATCCAGCCGTGGTCCATCAGCAGCTCCAGGCCCAGCACGTCGTGGTAGAAGCTGCGCGCGCGGCCGACGTCGTGCACGTCCATGTTGGCCAGCAATCGTTTGACTTTCATCGCTCGCTCCCTCCTGACAAAACCGCCCTCAAGCCAGCAGCACGCCCAGCTCGAGGCGCTTGGTCTTGCTGAGCGCGCCGGCCGCCTTGTGGTAGGACCAGTCCAGCAGCTCGGCCAGGTAGTCGGCGGGGAACTTGTGCACCTCGACGATGGTGATCCAGTGGAAGCGCCCCATGTAGCGGGCCGGCTTGATGCCGGGCCGGTCGGTCAGTTCGAGGAAGTGCTCGGGCGACACGCGCAGGCTGAAGCGCCACTGCTCCGGCTCGCTGGTCTTGAAATAGGCGAAGGTCTTGCCGCCGACGGCGTAGACCAGGATGTTGCTGGGCGCGCCGTGCAAGGTCTCCGTGGCGCCGGCAAGCCGCCGGCAGTGTTGCTGTAGCTGTTCGGTATTCATGTGTCCCGGGTCTGTTGGTGGTGTCGGCGCAGGTGTTTGCCGGGCAGCGTGCGTTCAGTTCGTCGCCGCCGCGCGGGCGTATTTTTCAATGTACTCCCGGGCCCGCTGTTCCGCCGCCGAAAATTGTTCCGTCGGCAGGCGCCCCATCAAGGCCGACAGCGACTTGCCCGCGTCCCGCGCGATTTCCTGCGCGGCGTCGGCGTCGGCGGAGGTATCGTTGTTGGCCAGCGCGCAGCGATACCAGGCGTAGGCCTCCAGCAGGCTGGCGTCCACCCCGGCACCTTGCTCGAAGGCGGCACCCAGATGCCATTGCGCCTCGGCGTGGCCGCGCATCGCGGCGTGCCGCCACAACACCACGGCGCTGGCCTGGTCGGTGCCGCCGCCCAGTCCCTCGTACAGCAGATAGCCGAGGTTGTTCAGGGCCGAGGTCTCGCCCTCGCGCGCCGCCAATGACCATTGCTCGCGCGCGCCGGCGTAGTCCTTGGCGCGGTAGGCTTGCACGCCGAGGTTGTAGGCGGATTCCGCCGCAACGGCGGGCAGGGCGCCGACCAGCGTGGCGCAGATCAGCAGGCGGGCGATGAAATTGAACATGGTCGAGGGCCGGTATGGTTATCGTCGCAAGGCGGGCGCCAACATGGCGACGACCGAAACAAAGCCCTTATCGGCCCGCATATTCTTGCAACAGTCTAAATAGTAGCAAAAATATCAGCAGCCGACGGTGAAACCCGTCAAGGGTGGCGCGCCGCCCCCGCAGCGCAGCATTTTTTGCGGATGACGCCCGCAGATCGGCCTGCTATGATCTGCCGCTTCCATGCTGCGCTATCCGCGTCAGCATCCTTTGGCGTACTTTGAAAGATGAAAACATGTCCCGTCCTCAAATGCTCGTACTCGCGGCCAGCCTCGGCCTTGCCATGACCCAGATCGTTCAAGCCGCACCGGCCGCGCCCGCCGCCGCCGTCGCCGCCAACCCCTTCTTCAAGGCCAGCACGCTGCCCTTCCAGTACCCGGCCTTCGACAAGATCAAGGACGAGCATTTCGCGCCGGCATTCGCCGAGGGCATGCGCCAGCAGTTGAAGGAAATCGACGCCATCGCCAACAACGCCAAGCCGGCCACCTTCGAGAACACCGTCGTCGCCATGGAGCGCTCGGGCCAGCTGCTGACCCGCGTGCAGGCCACCTTCGCCAACCTGCAGGGCGCCAACACCAACGACACCCTCGACGCCGTCGACCGCGACATGTCGCCCAAGATGGCCGCCCACGGCGACGCCATCTACCTGAACGCCAAGCTGTACGCCCGCGTCAAGTCGCTCTACGAGCAGCGCGACAAGCTGCACCTGGACGCCGAGTCCAAGCACCTGTTGGAACGCTACCACACCGACTTCGTCCGCTCGGGCGCCAACTTGTCGGCCGCCGACAAGGACAAGCTGAAGACCATCAACGGCGACATCGCCACGCTGCAAACCAGCTTCACCCAGAACGTGCTGAAGGAGACCAACGCCGCCGCGCTGATCGTCGACAGCCGCGCCGAGCTGGCCGGCATGAGCGAGGCGGCCATCGACGGCGCCGCCGCCGCCGCCAAGGCCAAGGGTCTGGACGGCAAGTTCCTGGTCGCCATCACCAACACCTCCGGCCAGGCGCCGCTGGCCGAATTGACCAACCGCGCCGTGCGCGAGCGCCTGATGGCCACCTCGCTGAACCGTGGCAGCCACGGCGGCGAGTTCGACAGCCGCGCCATCGTGCTGAAGATCGCCAAGGCGCGCGCCGACAAGGCCGTGCTGCTGGGCTACGCCAACTTCGCCGCCTACTCGCTGGAAGACCAGACCGCCAAGACCACCAGCGCCGTCAACCAGCTGCTCACCGATCTGGCCAAGCCGGCCGTGACCAACGCGCGCAAGGAGGCGGCCGACCTGCAGGCCGTGGTCGACGCGGAGAAGGGCGGCTTCCAGGTCGGCGCCGCCGACTGGGCCTTCTACACCGACAAGGTGCGCGCCCAGCGCTTCGCCTTCGACGAGAACCAGCTGAAACCCTACTTCGAGCTGAACAATGTGCTGACCAACGGCGTGTTCTTCGCCGCCGGCAAGCTGTACGGCCTGACCTTCAAGGAGCGCAAGGACTTGCCGGTGTACAACCCAGACGTGCGCGTGTTCGACGTGTTCGACGCCGACGGCAAGCAGCTGGCCATCTTCCTGGCCGACATGTACGCCCGCAGCAACAAGCAGGGCGGCGCCTGGATGAACGAGTACATCTCGCAGTCCGGCCTGATGGGCACCCATTCGGTGGTGGCCAACCACCTGAACATTCCAAAACCGCCGGCCGGCGAGCCGACCTTGATGACCTACGACGAGGTCAAGACCACTTTCCACGAGTTCGGCCACGCGCTGCACGGCATGTTCTCCAACGTCAAGTACCCACGCTTCTCCGGCACCAACGTGCCGCGCGACTTCGTCGAGTACCCGTCGCAGGTCAACGAGATGTGGGCGGTCTGGCCCGAGGTGCTGGGCAACTACGCCAAGCACTACAAGACCGGCGCGGCTATGCCGAAGGAGCTGCTGGACAAGGTGGTCGCCTCGAAGAAGTTCAACCAGGGCTTCCTGACCACCGAATACCTGTCGGCCTCGCTGCTGGACCAGCGCTGGCACCAACTGGCGCCTAGCCAGATCCCCACCGACGTGCTGGGCTTCGAGGCGGCCGCGCTGAAGGACATGGCCGTCGACTTCGCGCCGGTGCCGCCGCGCTACCGCACCACCTACTTCTCGCACGCCTTCTCGGGCGGCTACTCGGCCGGCTACTACGCCTACCTGTGGAGCGAGAAGCTCGACGCCGACACCGTCGAATGGTTCAAGGAAAGCGGCGGCCTGCTGCGCAAGAACGGCGACTGGTTCCGCAAGACCCTGCTGTCGCGCGGCGGCACGGCCGACGCGCTGGAACTGTTCCGCAACTTCCGCGGCCGCGACTCGAAGATCGAGCCGCTGCTGGAGCGTCGCGGCCTGAGCGGCAAGTAAGCGCCTCGTTCGGCTAGCTGGAACGCCGGCAAGACTGGACGCCGTGATCGAGGGTCAGACCCTAGGGTCTGACCCTGGCTTCGCCGTCCCTGGCCCCCCCCAAAACCATGGCGGGCACCAGCCAGCCCACCCGCCGCGCCCCAGGCGCGGGCGGGGCATCCCCCCATTCGTCCCACCATTTCCCAGAGCACCCCATGACCCGTTCCCACCTGATGTTCAGCGCCGCCGCCGTCGCGGCCGTTTGCAGCGCCAGCGCCTTCGCCGAGCCGGCCTCCCTGCTGGCCGCCAGCAACCCCTTCGCCAAGCCCAGCACGCTGCCCTTCCAGTTCCCCGCTTTTGATCGGATCAAGAACGAGGACTACGCCCCGGCCTACGCCGAGGGCATGCGCCAGCAGGCCGCCGAGGTCGAGGCCATCGCCAACAATCCCAAGGCCGCCACCTTCGACAACACCATCGTCGCCATGGAGCGCTCCGGCCAGTTGCTGGGCCGCGTAGGCAGCGTGTTCGGCAACCTGTCCGGCGCCAACACCAACGACGTGCTGGAGGCGCTGGACCGCGACCTGTCGCCCAAGCTGGCCGCCCACAGCGACGCCATCCGCCTGAACGGCAAGCTGTACGCCCGCATCAAGTCGCTCTACGAGCGGCGCGCCAAGCTGCACCTGGACGCCGAGTCGCTGTACCTGCTGGAGCGCTACAACACCGACTTCGTGCGCGCCGGCGCCAAGCTGTCCGACGCCGACAAGAGCCAGCTGAAGGCCTACAACGCCGAGCTGGCCGTGCTGCAGACCAGCTTCAGCCAGAACGTGCTGCGCGAGGCCAACGCCTCGGCGCTGATCGTCGACACGCGCGCCGAACTGGCCGGCATGTCCGACAAGGCGATCGACGCCGCCGCCGCGACCGCCAAGGCGCGCGGCCTGGAGGGCAAGTTCGCCATTCCCGTCACCAACACCACCGGCCAGGCCTCGCTGGCCGTGCTGAGCGAGCGCGCCACGCGCCAGCGCCTGCTGGAGGCGTCGACCACGCGCGGCAGCCACGGCGGCGAGTTCGACAACCGCGCCATCGTGCTGAAGATCGCCAAGCTGCGCGCCGAGCGCGCCGCCCTGCTGGGCTACGCCAGCCACGCCGCCTACGCGCTGGAAGACCAGACCGCGCGCAGCACCGAGGCCGTCAACAGCCTGCTGGCCGAGTTCGCCAAGCCGGCGGTGGCCAACGCGCGCAAGGAGGCGGCCGAGATCCAGCAGCTCGTCGACGCGGAGAAGGGCGGCTTCGCCGCCGCCGCCCAGGACTGGTCCTACTACAGCGACAAGGTGCGCGCCCAGCGCTTCGCCTTCGACCAGAACCAGCTGAAGCCCTACTTCGAGCTGAACAACGTACTCAACAACGGCCTGTTCTTCGCCGCCAACAAGGTCTACGGCCTCAGCTTCAAGGAGCGCAACTAACCTGCCGGTGTACAACCCGGACGTGCGGGTGTTCGACGTCATCGACGCCGACGGCAAGCCGCTGGCCATCTTCGTCGCCGACTTCTACGCCCGCGGCAACAAGCGCGGCGGCGCCTGGATGAACGCCTACGTCTCGCAGTCCAAGCTGATGGGCACGCGTCCGGTGGTGGCCAACCACCTCAACATTCCCAAGCCGGCCGACGGCGAGGCCACGCTGCTCACCTACGACGAGCTGCGCACCCTGTTCCACGAGTTCGGCCACGCCCTGCACGGCATGTTCTCCGACGTCAAATACCCGCGCTTCGCCGGCACCCGCGTGCCGCGCGATTTCGTCGAGTTCCCCTCGCAGGTCAACGAGATGTGGTCGGTCTGGCCCGAGGTGCTGGGCAACTACGCCAAGCACTACCAGACCGGCGCGGCTATGCCGAAGGAGCTGCTCGACAAGGTGGTCGCCTCGAAGAAGTTCAACGAGGGCTTCCGCACCACCGAGTACCTGGCCGCCTCCATCGTCGACCAGCGCTGGCACCAGCTGGGCGCCGGGCAGATCCCGGGCGACGTGCTGGCCTTCGAGGCGGCCGCGCTGAAGGACGCCGGCGTCGACTTCGCGCCGGTGCCACCGCGCTACCGCACCACCTACTTCTCGCACGTGTTCGCCGGCGGCTACTCGGCCGGCTACTACGGCTACCTGTGGAGCGAAAAGCTGGACGCCGACAGCGTCGAGTGGTTCAAGGAAAACGGCGGCATGCTGCGCAAGAACGGCGACTATTTCCGCAAGATGCTGCTGTCGCGCGGCGGTTCGATGGACGCCATGCAGATGTTCCGCGCCTTCCGCGGCCGCGACGCCAAGATCGAAGCTTTGCTGGAACGCCGTGGCCTGACCGGGCAGTAATGGAGTAAAGTAGAGCCAGCGGGGGCGGCGCCGACGGCCCGTTCCCGCCGAGTACGCCCGGCCGGCGCGCGCAAGCGACGGGCCGGCGCAGCGGGCAACCGCAGTGAGCAACAATTTTGAGCAAAGTAGAACCATGAACGACTTGAACGGCGTGACCCTGGAAGCGATCGTCACGCGCCTGCACGCCCACTACGGCTGGGAACAGCTGGGCCAGCGCATCGACATCAATTGCTTCATCAGCGAGCCGAGCGTCAAATCGAGCCTGAAGTTCCTGCGCAAGACACCCTGGGCCCGCGCCCGCGTCGAAGAGCTGTACCAGGGAACGAAGTTCACCGATTAAATCGAAGCAGACTGAGGAAGTACTATGGACAGCAACCTGAAGGCATCGTTGAAAACCCTGCACACCAAACTGGCCAGCGCCGGTCCGGTGGACGAGGAATTGCAGCCGCTGCTGAAGCAGTTGGACGGCGACATCAAGCAGTTGCTGACGCGCGGCGAGGCCGCCGCCACGGAAGGCGACACCACCACCTACGGCCTGGCCGAGCGCACCCAGGAGATTTCGGCCAAATTCGCCGCCCAGCATCCGCAACTGGAGCCGGCGCTGCGCGAACTGGGCACCATCCTGGCCAGCATGGGCATTTGACGGGGAGCCGCCAGGCCAACAATCGAGGGTCAGACCCTAGGGTCTGACCCTAGGGCGGCTGGGGACGAGTACCCGGGGTCGCCGGCGGCAGCGCCGCCGACCCCCGGGCGGCTGGCGCTACGGAAACGCCAGCATCGGCGGTTCGCTACCGCCAAAGCTGATTTCGGGATGGCGCTTGGCGATCATCTGCTCGATCTCCTGTACGCGCCGCACCGGCACGTCGATCATCATCAACACCTGGCCCTGCTCGATGCGCTCGGCGAATTGCGCCAGCCGGCTGTTCGGCACGGCCGCCGCGTTCATCCCCGAGGCCCAGCCGCCGAACAGCGCGCCGCCCAGCGCCACCAGCAAAATGGCGGCGGTGCGCAGGGTCAGGCCTTCGGGCGGGAACATGATCAGGAAGATGCCGGCCCCCAGGCCGACGATGCCGCCGATGACGATGCCCAGCTGGGCGCCGTGCACCACGTCGGTCTTTTGCAGCACGCTCACGTCGGGCATGTCCGCCGGCAGCGTGCCGTCGCGCGCCATGAAGCGCATGTGGCCGATCTCGATGCGGGCCAGCAGCAATTCGTCGAGCATGGCGCGCGCGCTGGGCACGTCGGGCAACATGAAGTAGAGGCGTCGTCGCATGGTGGTCTCCGGTGGATGGCGGGTCTATTCGTTATAGCAAAGTTGTCTGACAAAGCAATGGGAGTCTGACATCGGCGCCGGCCCGCCGCGGCACTGCTGAAAAATTGTGCAATTTGTACAAGTGATTGAATTCTAAAAGGATTTTTCCGCCCGCCGGGCGGAAAAAGCGCCACGCCGCGGGCAGACGCCAGGCATTTCCGGTACAATCCGTCCGATATGAGCTCCCCTACCAATTTATTCGCGACCGTTCCTAAACGGTCTGCCCGCGCTGCCGCCGCGCCCTTCCTTCCCATGTCCCGCGCCGAAATGGACGCCCTGGGCTGGGACGCCTGCGACGTCATCCTCGTCACCGGCGACGCCTACATCGACCACCCCAGCTTCGGCATGGCCCTGGTCGGCCGGCTGCTCGAGGCGCAGGGCTTCCGCGTCGGCATCATCAGCCAGCCGGACTGGCAGTCGGCCGAGGCCTTCCGCGTGCTCGGCAAGCCCACGCTGTACTACGGCATCACCGCCGGCAACATGGACTCGATGGTCAACCGCTACACGGCCGACCGCAAGATCCGCTCGGACGACGCCTACACCGCCAACGCCGAGCCGAACAAGCGGCCCGACCGCGCCGTCACCGTCTACGCCCAGCGCGTGCGCGAGGCCTACCCCGGCACGCCGGTCGTCATCGGCTCGATCGAGGCCTCGCTGCGCCGCATCGCCCATTTCGACTACTGGTCGGACAAGGTGCGCCGCTCGGTGCTGGCCGACTCCAAGGCCGACCTGCTGATCTTCGGCAACGCCGAGCGCGCCCTGGTCGACCTGACCCACCGCATGGCCGCCGGCGAGGACATCAAGACCATCCGCGACCTGCGCGGCACCGCCTTCATGGTGCCGCCGGGCTGGCTGCCGGGCGAGGACTGGGGCGTGCACAACTCGACCCGGGTCGACGTGCCGGGCAAGGTCGACGTCCACCCCAACCCCTACGCCATGGCGCAGGAGGACAAGGCCGCCTGCGCCACCGACAACGCCGTCGCCGCGCCCGAGGTGGTCAAGCCGATCCGCATCATGAGCCGCGAGGAGCGGCTGGCGATGGCCAAGGAGAAGCACGACAAGACCGTGGTGCGGCTGCCGTCCTACGAGACGGTGGTGGCCGACCCGGTGATGTACGCCCACGCCTCGCGCGTGTTCCACCTCGAGTCGAACCCCGGCAACGCGCGCGCCATGGTGCAGGCGCACGGCGAGCGCGACGTGTGGCTGAACCCGCCGCCGCTGCCGCTGCAAATGGACGAGATGGACGGCGTCTACGACATGAACTACGCCCGCGCGCCGCACCCGAGCTACGGCAAGGCGCACATCCCGGCCTGGGAGATGATCCGCTTCTCCGTCAACATCATGCGCGGCTGCTTCGGCGGCTGCACCTTCTGCTCGATCACCGAGCACGAGGGGCGCATCATCCAGAGCCGCTCGGAGCCGTCGATCCTGCGCGAGATCGAGCACATCCGCGACAAGACCAAGGGCTTCACCGGCACCATCTCCGACCTCGGCGGCCCGACCGCGAACATGTACCGGCTGGCCTGCAAGGACAAGGCGATCGAGGTGTCGTGCCGCCGCCTGTCCTGCGTCTACCCGTCGATCTGCGTCAACCTGGGCACCGACCACAGCAAGCTGATCTCGCTGTACCGCAAGGCGCGCGCCATCCCCGGCGTGAAGAAGATCCTGATCAGCTCGGGCCTGCGCTACGACCTGGCGGTGCGCTCGCCCGAGTACGTCAAGGAGCTGGTGACCCACCACGTCGGCGGCCTGCTGAAGATCGCCCCCGAGCATACCGAAGAGAACACGCTGTCGAAGATGATGAAGCCGGGCATCGGCGCCTACGACGAGTTCAAGGAGATGTTCGACCGCTTCTCGCTGGAGGCCGGCAAGAAGCAGTACCTGATCCCGTATTTCATCGCCGCCCACCCCGGCACCACCGACCTGGACATGCTGAACCTGGCGTTGTGGCTGAAAAAGAACAACTTCAAGCTCGACCAGGTGCAGACCTTCATGCCGACGCCGATGGCGATGGCGACCACCATGTACCACACGCGCAAGAACCCGCTGCACAAGGTGATGGCCGACTCGGAGGTGGTGGAGACGGCGCGCAGCGGCAAGATCCGCCGCACCCACAAGGCCTTCCTGCGCTACCAGGACCCGGACAACTGGCCGATCCTGCGCGAGGCGCTGGTGGCGATGGGCCGGGGCGACCTGATCGGCAACGGCGACAAGCACCTGATCCCGTCCTGGACGGCCGGCGAGGGCAACGGCCAGGCGCCGGCGGCCGGCGCCCGCCGCGCCGGCCCGGCGGCGATGGCGCCGTCGGCGCCGGCCGCGCGCGGCCCGCGCGCCAACGCCCTGACCGGTTCGTTGACGGCGCGCGCCAGCATCGACAACAAGCCGCGCGCCTCGATCCTCGACACCATCAAGGTGAAGGCCAAGCCGGCGCCGGCGGCCACGCCGGTGCGCGGCGCCAAGGGCGGCCGGGCTGCCGCGCCGGCGCCGCAGGGCCGCGCCGGCCGCAAGTAAGCCGACCGCAAATAAGCCGGCCGCAAATAAGCCGACCGCAAATAAGCGGGCCGGCGCGGGTCGCAGGCGGCCGCGCCGCCCGCCCGGCGCGGCGCCGCCGGGGAGCCGGACACCGTTGGTGTCCGGCTCCTTTTTTTGCTTGTTTCCCCAAGGGAAATGTTGTTAAATCCCCGGATCGGTTCAATAGCGTGGATAATTCAGGCTTGCTCCTGCGATGCAAATCGAGGGCCCGCGGCTACACTGGCTGGACGCTGCACCCACTCCGCCAGTCCGCGCCGCCGCCCGACGCCCGGTCGCTTATGTGAAAATATTGGAAGATCATGAAAAAAACCTTTAGCCTGTCCTCCCTGGTGTTGGTGCCCGTCCTCGCCGTGCTGGCCGCCTGTGGCGGCGGCGGCGGCGGCAGCAGCACCACGCCGACCACGCCGACCACGCCGACCGTCACCTTGACGGAAATCATCGTCACGCCGGCCAACCCGTCGATCACCGTCGGCGGCAGCCAGCAGATGATCGCCACCGGGAAATACTCCGACTCGAAGATCGCCGTGCTGAGCACCGGCGTGACCTGGACCGCCGCCAAGGGCGGCCAGGTGCTGAAGGTGTTCACCAACGGCCTGGTGACCGGCGCCGCCGTCGGCAGCGACACCATCACCGCCACCGCCAGCGGCGTCAGCGGCGGCACCGTCGTCACCGTGCGCCTGCCGTGGGTCGACGTGGCCGCCGGCGGCAACCAGAGCTTCGGCCGCAAGGCCGACGGCACGCTGTTCGGCTGGGGCAGCAACCTGCTCGGCCAGCTGGGCGACACCACCACCATCGACCGCACCAGCGCCACGCCGGTGGCCGGCGGCGTCACCACCTGGCGCCAGATCGCCGTCGGCGAGCGGCACACCGTGGCGCTGCGGTCCGACGGTTCGCTGTGGGCCTGGGCCTGAACCAGAACGGCCAGCTGGGCGACGGCACCAAGATCAACCGCGCCACGCCGGTGCGCATCGGCACCGCCACCGACTGGACCTACGTCGCCGCCGGCCAGGCCCACACGCTGGCGATCGGCGGCAAGACCGGCCTGCTGTGGGCCTGGGGCCGCAACGCCGACGGCCAGCTGGGCGACAACACCACCGTCGACCGTCTGGTGCCGACCAAGATCATCCTGCCGGCGCCGGCCGCCGGCGGCACCGCCATTTCGGCCGGCTGGACCACCGTGGCGGCGGGCGCCAACCATTCGCTGGGCCTGCTGTCCGGCAGCCTCTACACCTGGGGCAACAACCTGCGCGGCCAGCTGGGCAACGCCAGCACGGTCGGCTCGCCGACGCCGATTCCGATCGGCACCTCGAACTGGGTCGCCGTGACCGGCGGCGCGCTGCATTCGGCCGGCATCCGTTCGGACGGCGCGCTGTTCACCTGGGGCGACAACAGCAACGGCCAGATCGGCAACAGCGGCGCGCAGCCGGTGCTGGCGCCGTTCCAGGCCTCGATCACGCTGAACTGGCTGGGCGTGGCCGCCGGCGCCAACCACATGCTGGCGCTGCGCGCCGACGGCACGCTGTGGGCCTGGGGCGCCAACGGCGACGGCCAGCTCGGCGACGGCCTGGGCCAGGACCTGGGCGCGCCGACGCAGATCGGCCTGTCGACCAACTGGGTCGGCATCGCCGCCGGCCTGAACCATTCCTTCGGCCGCCAGACCGACAACAGCCTGTGGGGCTGGGGCCGCAACGCCGAGGGCCAGCAGGGCAACGGCAACACGACCTACGTGGCGCAGCCGACCCAAATGCCGTAAGCGGACGGGACGGCCAAGCGGGGCGGCGGGCGCGAGCCCGGCCGCCCTTTTTCACGCCCGGACGGGCGCCGCGATTCTTGCCGCCGCGTCCACAAGTTCCCCGGCGGTGCGGCCGGAGCGGCTACAATTAAGGCCGCCGCCCCGCCCACCCCGTTTTGGATAGTTCAGTGCCCGACCGCCCGTCCCCCACCGCCGCCCGTTCCACCTTGGTTTTGTCCGCGCTGCGCCGGCTCGGCCGCGGCGTGCGGCTGCTGCTGCTGCTGGCGCTGCCGGCCGCCGCCGCCGCCGCGCCGCCGCTCGAGCGGGTCGTGCTGCAGCTCAAGCACAGCCACCAGTTCCAGTTCGCCGGCTACTACGCCGCGCTCGAGCAGGGCTACTACCGCGAGGCCGGCCTCGACGTGCGCCTGCTCGAGGGCAGCGACGGCAACGAGCCCGAGCGCGCCGTGCTGGCCGGCCGCGCCGCCTACGGCGTCGGCAGCAGCAGCCTGCTGCTGGCGCGCCTGGCCGGCAAGCCGCTGGTGGTGCTGGGCGTGGTGTTCCAGCATTCGCCCTACGCGCTGGTGATGCGGCAGAGCGGCGGCGAGCCGGACATCCAGCGCGTCGACGGCAAGCGCGTGATGATCGGCTCGCTGACCGACGAGCTGACCCACGCCGACGAGCTGCTGGCCTACCTGAAGAAGGAGGGCATCCCCAGCTACCGGCTGCAGCGCGTCGAACACAGCTACCGCCCCGAGGGACCTGGTCAGCGGCAAGGTCGACGCCCAGTCGATCTACGTCACCAACGAGCCCGACCTGCTGGACCGGCTCGGCTTCCCCTACGACATCTACACGCCGCGCGCGGCCGGCATCGACTTCTACGGCGACAACCTGTTTACCAGCGAGCGCGAGCTGGCCGACCACCCGCGGCGGGCGCAGGCCTTCCGCGCCGCCAGCATGCGCGGCTGGCAGTACGCCATGGCCCACCAGGAGGAGATCGCCGAACTGATCCTCAACAAGTACTCGCGCCGCCACGACCGCCAGCACCTGCTCTACGAGGCGCGCCAGATGGTGCCGCTGGTGCAGCCCGTGCTGGTCGAGATCGGCTACATGAACCCGGCGCGCTGGCGCCACATCGCCGACGTCTACGCCGACCTGGGCTTGCTGCCCAGGGGCGTCAACTTCGACGGCTTCCTCTACCAGGGCGACGACGGCAACGCCCGCCTGAAGTGGTTGTACCGCGTGCTGGGCGGCGTCGGCGCGCTGCTGGCGCTGGCGGCGGCGGTCCACTTCAGCCTGCTGGCGCGCGAGCGCCGCCGCGCCGAGGAGACCATCCGCAAGGGCGAGCTGCGCTTCCGCACCATGTTCGAGGCGGCGCCGATGGGCATCGCCCTGATCGACGCGGCCAGCGGCCAGTTCCGCGACGCCAACCCGCGCTGCCTGGCCATCGCCGGGCGC
This sequence comes from Rugamonas sp. DEMB1, assembly GCF_029834475.1. GTDB lineage: Bacteria > Pseudomonadota > Gammaproteobacteria > Burkholderiales > Burkholderiaceae_D > Rugamonas > Rugamonas rubra. The sequence continues at coordinate 6,592,349 of NZ_CP122407.1, forward strand.
GGCGAGGACGAGCTGAAGGCCGCCAGCTGGCTGGCGATCAGCCATCCGGACGACGCCGCCGCCGAGCGCGAGCAGATGGCCGGCCTGAACGCCGGCCGGGTCGGCGGCTACAAGCTGTCGAAGCGGCTGCTGCGGCCGGACGGCGCGGTGGTCTGGGTCGACGCCTCGGTGGCCGCCATCGGCAGCGCCGCCGGCGGCCATCCGCACCACCTGTGCATGATCGAGGACGTCACCGAGAAGCGCGCGGCGGAGGCGCTGATCTGGCAGCAGGCCAACTTCGACGCCCTCACCGAGCTGCCCAACCGGCGCATGTTCCACGACCGCCTGGCGCACGACCTGGCCAAGAGCCGGCGCGACGGCGGCCGGGTGGCGATCCTGTTCATCGACCTCGACCACTTCAAGGAGGTCAACGACACGCTGGGCCACCACCAGGGCGACATCCTGCTGATCGACGCGGCGCGCCGCATCGGCGCCTGCGTGCGCGAGTCGGACACGGTGGCGCGGCTGGGCGGCGACGAGTTCACCGTGATCCTGCCCGAGCTGCCGGCGGCGGGCGGGCTGGAGCGGGTCGAACGGATCGCCCAGCAGATCATCGACAGCCTGCTGGCGCCGTTCGCGCTGGGCCAGGAGCAGGCCTTCGTCTCGGCCAGCATCGGCATCACCCTGTTCCCCGACGACGGCGTCGACATCGAGGACCTGCTCAAGCACGCCGACCAGGCGATGTACGCCGCCAAGGGCGCCGGGCGCAACCGCTTCAGCTACTTCACCCCGGTGCTGCAGGTGGCGGCGCAGAACCGCATGCGCCTGACCAACGACCTGCGCGGCGCGCTCAAGGGCGGCCAGCTGGAGCTGTACTACCAGCCCATCGTCCACCTGCGCAGCGGCCGCATCCACAAGGCCGAGGCGCTGATCCGCTGGAACCATCCGCTGCGCGGCCTGGTCAGCCCGCTCGAGTTCATCCCGCTGGCCGAGGCCAGCGGCCTGATCATCGACATCGGCGAGTGGGTCTTCCAGCAGTCGCTGCAGTGGGTGGCGCGCTGGCGCCGCGAGCACCATCCGGAGTTCCAGGTCAGCATCAACCAGTCGCCGCTGGAGTTCCAGCGCGAGGGCGGCTACCGCGGCTGGCTCGGCCAGCTGCAGGCGCGCGGCCTGCCGGGCCAGTCGCTGGTGGTCGAGATCACCGAGGGCCTGCTGCTCGACGCCAGCAGCGCCGTCACCGACAAGCTGCTGTTGCTGCGCGACGCGGGCATCCAGGTGGCGCTGGACGACTTCGGCACCGGCTACTCCTCGCTGTCGTATTTGAAGAAGTTCGACATCGACTACTTCGAAGATCGACCGCTCCTTCACCCGCAACCTGGCGCCGGAGTCGAGCGACATGGCGCTGTCGGACGCGATCATCGTCATGGCCCACAAGCTGGGCCTGCGCGTCATCGCCGAGGGGGTCGAGACCGAGCAGCAGCGCGCCCTGCTGGCCGGCGCCGGCTGCGACTACGGCCAGGGCTACCTGTTCGCCCGGCCGATGCCGGCCGCGCAGTTCGACGCCCTGCTCAAGGCCCAGCCGCCGGCCGGCTGAACCGACGCCGCACCGGCGCGCCGTGGAACGGGGATAATAACGTTTCCATATCGGCCATCGATAGGCAAATTGTATTGAAACAATTTGCACAATCAATTTTCCATATGGGCGGAAAAACTTTACACTGCAGTCTCAATGATTCACAACCCCACGAGGAAACCACAATGTCTCTGATCAACACCCAAGTCAAACCTTTCAAAGCCACCGCTTTCCACAACGGCAAATTCGTTGACGTCACCGAAGCTTCGCTGAAAGGCAAGTGGTCGGTATTCGTGTTCTACCCAGCCGACTTCACCTTCGTCTGCCCGACCGAACTGGAAGACCTGGCCAACAGCTACGCCGAGTTCTCCAAACTGGGCGTGGAAGTCTACGGCATCTCGACCGACACCCACTTCGCCCACAAGGCATGGCACGACACCTCGGACGCGATCAAGAAAGTGCAATACCCACTGATCGGCGATCCTACCGGCCTGCTGTCGCGTAACTTCGAAGTGATGATCGAAGAAGAAGGCCTGGCCCTGCGCGGCACCTTCGTCATCAATCCAGAAGGCCAGATCAAGGTGCTGGAAGTGCACGACAACGGCATCGGCCGCGACGCCTCGGAACTGCTGCGCAAAGTCAAGGCGGCCCAGTACGTCGCCTCCCACCCGGGTGAAGTGTGCCCGGCCAAATGGACCGAAGGCGCCGCCACCCTGAAGCCATCGCTGGACCTGGTCGGCAAGATCTAAGTCTTGAAGCCAGCAGCAACAGCAACACAGTAGTACCGCGATGCCGGACCGGGCGTCCGGTCCGGCATTCGCCCAAAATTTTGTAAGGAAGAAAAACCATGTTAGATGCAGACCTCAAGTCCCAGTTGAAATCCTATTTGGAAAAAGTGGTGCAACCGATTGAGATCGTCGCATCGCTGGACGACAGCGCCACCGCCCGCGAGATGCAGGAACTGCTCCAGGAGATCGTCCTGTTGAGCGACAAGATCAGCCTGGTCGAGCGCCGCGACGACAAGGAGCGCAAGCCCTCGTTCAGCATCAACCGCCCCGGCAGCGACATCGGCGTGCGTTTCGCCGGCGTGCCGATGGGCCATGAATTCACCTCCCTCGTGCTGGCCCTGCTGCAGGTGGGCGGCCACACCATCCGTTTCGACGACGCGGTGATCGAACAGATCCGCAACCTCGACGGCGATTACGTGTTCGAAACCTTCATCTCGCTGTCCTGCCACAACTGCCCGGAGGTGGTGCAGGCGCTCAACGCGATGGCGGTGATCAACCCGCGCATCAAGGTCACCACCATCGACGGCGGCGTCTTCCCGCAGGAAGTGGAGGCGCGCCAGATCATGGCGGTGCCGATGATGTTCCTCAACGGCGAGCACTTCGGCCAGGGCCGCACCAGCGTCGAGGAGATCCTCGCCAAGCTCGACACCAACGCCGGCGCGCGCCAGGCGGCCGAGCTGAGCAAGAAGGACGTGTTCGACGTGCTGATCGTCGGCGGCGGCCCGGCCGGCGCGGCGGCGGCGATCTACGCCTCGCGCAAGGGCATCAAGACCGGCGTGCTGGCCGAGCGTTTCGGCGGCCAGGTGCTCGACACCCTGGCGATCGAGAACTTCGTCTCCGTCACCGAGACCGACGGGCCGAAATTCGCCGTCGCGCTGGAGCAGCACGTCAAGCAGTACGAGGTCGACATCATGAACACCCAGCGCGCCGTGCAACTGGCGCCGGGCAAGCTGATCGAGGTGACCACCGCCAGCGGCGCCGTGCTCAAGAGTAAATCGGTGATCCTGGCGACCGGCGCGCGCTGGCGCGAGATCAACGTGCCGGGCGAGAAGGAATACCGCAACCACGGCGTGGCCTACTGCCCGCACTGCGACGGCCCGCTGTTCAAGGGCAAGCGGGTGGCGGTGATCGGCGGCGGCAACTCCGGCGTCGAGGCGGCGATCGACCTGGCCGGCCTGGTCAAGCACGTCACCCTGATCGAGTTCGGCGCCGAGCTGCGCGCCGACGCGGTGTTGCAGCGCAAGCTGCGCAGCCTGGCCAACGTGACGGTGATCCTGTCGGCGCAAACCAGCCAGATCCACGGCGACGGCAAGATCGTCGACGGCCTGAGCTACACCGACCGCAACAGCGGCGCCAGCCACCGGGTCGAGCTGGAGGGCGTGTTCGTGCAGATCGGCCTGGTGCCCAACACCGAGTGGCTGAAGGGCGTGGTGGGCCTGTCGCGCCACGGCGAGATCGAGGTCGACGCGCGTGGCCAGACCTCGGTGCCGGGCGTGTTCGCCGCCGGCGACGTGACGACGGTGCCGTTCAAGCAGATCGTCATCGCCGTGGGCGAGGGCGCCAAGGCGGCGCTGGCCGCCTTCGACCACCTGATCCGTTCGGACGACGCGGTGGAGACGGCGGCGCCGGTGGCCATCGCCGCCTGATATGTAGCGTGACGCGGCGCGGTCAAGGCGCCAGCGGCTTTAACACCACCCAAAGGCGCGGAGCCAGGGTCAGACCCTAGGGTCTGACCCTCGTTTTGTGCCTTTGGGTTTTTTACCGTCGCGGCAGGCGCGACAAATTCACACCACCAGGTCGGCGCTGGCCTGGCGCACGCGCAGCGCGATGGCGTTGCGGTGGCGCGCGCGCAGGCGCGGGTTGGTGATCAGCTTGCCCATGGTCTCGCCGACCACCATCACCACGCCGAGCAGCGGCAGCACCAGCATCAGGCCGGCCACGCCGGCCACCGAGCCGCCGACGAAGATCATCAGCACCGTGATCAGCGGGTGGATGTGCAGGCTGCGCCCCAGGGTCAGCGGCATGAAGACGAAGTCGTCGAGCAGGCGCACCAGGATGAACACGCCGATGGCGCTGTAGGCCACCAGCGGATCGCCCGGCGCGTCGGTCGAGGCCACCGTCACCACCAGCATGCAGCCGACGATCGACCCGACATACGGCACCCAGGCCAGCAGCGCGGCGATCAGGCCCAGGGTCAGCGGCGCCGAGACGCCGATCGCCCACAGGCCCAGCGCCAGCACCGCCGTGTCGAGCACGGTCAGCTTGATCAGGCCCTGGAAGTAGCGGCGCGCGGTCTGGTCGACCTCGTGCAGCAGGTACAGGGTCTTCTCGAAGAAGGCGTTGGGCACGGCGCGGGCGAGGAACTTCTTGAAGCGCAGGCCGTCGCGCAGGAAGAAGAAGGTGAGGAAGGGCGCCAGCAGCAGCGAGGGCAGCCAGGCCGCCACCGAGACCAGGATGTCGGTCAGGTGCTTCTGCATGAAGCTGCCGGTGAAGCTGGCGAAGCGGCTGTTGATGACCTTGCCCAGGCGGGCCTGGCGCAGGATGGGGAACTTGTCCTCCAGCGCGACCAGGGTGCCGCGCACGAAGGCCAGGCCGCCGTCGAGGTAGTGGCCGAGCAGGCCCTGCCAGGACTCGGCCGGCGCCGACGACCAGAACACGGCGGCGATGCCGGCCAGGCTCAGCGCCAGCAGGAACAGGCCGCCGACCAGCAGGGCGGCGGCGTTGTGGCTCAGGCCGAGGCGGATCAGGCGCTGCATCGGCGGCAGCAGGATGTAGTAGAGGATGATGGCGAACAGGAAGGGCACGGCCAGCCACAGCATCTGCTGCAGCAGGAACAGCAGCGCGCAGGTGGTGGCGATGATGCCGCTCCACACCACCGGGCCGGCGCTGTGCGCCTCGCTCAAGCGGTGCGGCGTGTTCATAGGGCTTCGGTCTGCGGCTGGCCGGACATCCATTCGCGCAGCCGGCCGCCGATGTGGCGCGCCAGGGCCAGCGAGATCTTGTAGCCGATCACCGCGTCGGTCTCCATCAGGCCCATGAAGTCGGCGCGGAAGAACACCGCCAGCTCGCAGTTGTCGATGGCGCGCGCCTGGGCGTTGCGCGGCGAGTTGTCGAGCAGGGCCAGGTCGCCGAAGAAGGCGCCGGGCGAGAGCTCGGCGACCACCTCGACGCTGCTGTCGAGCTTGCGGCTGATCAGCACCCGGCCCGACATCACCAGGTACAGCGCTTGGCCCTCCTCGCCCTCGTCGAAGATGATCTCCTCGCCGAGGTAGCGGCGCTCGTGCATCAGGCCGTCGACGATTTTCAGTTCGAGCGGGGTCAGCGACGCGAACAGCGGCGAGTCTTTCAAGCGGTGCAGGCGCGGCGACAGCGGCGGTGCTTTCAGTAAACCAAAGAGCAAGGCGACTCCATAGGGTGGATCATTCGTGCAGGCAACATCATTGTCGCCGGTTTTGCCGGCTTTGCGCGCCATGTTGCTAAAAAATCACAGCGCAACGCGACGCAAGGAAAATGGCGGAGGAATGGAAAAAACCGCCGCGAATCTGAGATTCGCGGCGGTTTTTAAGATGCTGGCGGAGCGGACGGGACTCGAACCCGCGACCCCCGGCGTGACAGGCCGGTATTCTAACCAACTGAACTACCACTCCACATTCTTTCGAATGCTGTACTACTGTAAATCTTTGCCGACTCGCCGAAGCGGGCCAGCTGAATGTTGGCGGAGCGGACGGGACTCGAACCCGCGACCCCCGGCGTGACAGGCCGGTATTCTAACCAACTGAACTACCACTCCTAATTCGTTACAACGTTTTCTGACTTGGTGGGTGCTGAGAGGCTCGAACTCCCGACCTACGCCTTGTAAGGGCGCCGCTCTACCAACTGAGCTAAGCACCCCACGCTAACCTCAGAAAACCCTTCAGGGTTTGTCACAACGTCTGAAGGAGGCCGTATTTTATGTGTGATCGCCGCCATCCGCAAGGGCTTTTAGAAATATTTCGTAAAAAGGTCGTTGGCGGGCTGAAAAGATGCCGGTGCCGATGCCGTCCTGCGGCGCGGCCCCGTGGCCCACCGCCATCGCGCCATCTGCCATCGGGGGGTGCGCGCGGGGCGGCTAGGGCCGTTGCGGCCGGCGGATGGTGGCGAGGATCTCGGCCACGCCGTTCTGGAACACCTGGCGGCCGGCCTCGGCGCCGAGCTCGCGCTCGTAGATCTTCTGCACGGTGCCGTCGGCCACCATCTCGTAGAGCGCGTCGGCGTAGGCGTCGCGGGCGTCGCGCGCCACGCTGGCGCGCGAGACGAAGGCGCCGACCAGGCGCGCCGGCGTTTCGCTGACGGCGTGGGCTTGCATGCTGTCGAGCAGGCCCAGGCGGCGCCGGTGCAGCAGGTGGATGATGGGCGGCGCGAAGGTGCCGTCGGCGCGGCCGGCGATGATCTTCTTGAACACCACCTCGTAGTCGTTGACGTATTCGAGGCGGCCGGCGCGCTGCAGGCGCTCGAGCAGCTGCTGCGCCTCGGGCGGGTAGAACACGCCGCGCGTCAGGTTCAGCCGCCCCTTGCCGTGCGCGACGAAGTCGGCCAGGCTGGCGTAGTTGCCGCCGCCGCGCTTGGTCAGCAGCAGCTCGAAGCGGGTGGTGGCGTAGGGGATGAAGCGGCCGCTGCGCTCGCGCTCGGCGTTGCGCTGCGAGGCCATCGCCAGGTCGACCCGGCCGGCGTCGAACTCGACGAACAGGCGGCCGCGCGGAAACCATTCGAGCTTGATGCGGCAGCCGGTGCGCCGGCCCAGCTCCTCGGCGATGGCCACCGAGGTGCCGCGAAAACGCGCGCCGTCGCGGTAGGACGAGTAGCCCAGGTCGCTCAGGCCGACGCGGGTCAGCGCCGGACAGGAAAAGGCTTGGGCCGCCGCCGGCAAGGCGGCCAACAGGCAGACGGCGAGGCGCAACAGGCGGCGCGGCGCGGTGGGGCGGCGGATGGACATGGTGCGTCCAGTGTAGCATTCTTTAATGCAACATTCCCGTTTGAATAAGCCGGAACCGTCGCGCCGCAGCGCGCGCTTGGCGCGGCCCCGGCCCCGGCCTGAGCCTCAGTACGGGCCGTGGCCGTCCAGGCGGAACACGCTGACCGCCTGCGACAGCCGCACCGCCTGCTCCTGCATGCTGGCGGCGGCGGCGGCCGCCTGTTCGACCAGGGCGGCGTTCTGCTGGGTCGCGCTGTCCATCGCCGTGATCGCCAGGTTGACCTGCTCGATGCCGGAACTCTGCTCGATGCTGGCGGCGGTGATCTCGCCCATGATGTCGGCCACCTGGCGCACCGAGGCG